>JBBSLP010000003.1:0-152016 GCA_038255145.1 Acidimicrobiales bacterium | reverse complement strand
GCGGCCGGGGTGGGCTCCCCTGGGGCCCACGTGGCGCCCGGCGACCGTGGGCCCGCCGTGGTGGGGTGCGGCCAACCCGTTGCCCGCCAGCGCGGGGGGCCGTGTGGGCCGCACCCCACCGCCACTTCGACCCGGGGTGCCTCACGGATGACCACCCGACTGAGCGAGACTGTCCCCATGCGCCGCTCCCCCACCCGGTCCCGCGCACCCGGCATCGTCGCCCTCCTCGTCGCCCTGGCCACGCTGGTCGCCGGGTGCAGCTACGAGACGGCCGACGTCAGCGCCGACCTGCCCGAGGTGGCCCAGACGTCGCGGCTGTACGCGGTGGACGGGACCCTGATCACCGAGCTCCAGGCCGAGCAGAACCGCGACCTGCTCACCTACGCCCAGCTGCCCCCCATCCTCGTCGACGCCGTCGTGTCCATCGAGGACGATCGCTACTGGGAGCACCACGGCATCGACCTGCGGGGCATCCTGCGGGCCGCGGGCAGCAACGCCGCCGCCGGGGAGATCACCCAGGGCGGCTCCACCATCACCCAGCAGTACGTCAAGCAGGCCCTGCTCAACGATCCGTCCCAGACGGCCAACCGCAAGCTGCGTGAGGCCGTGCTGGCCTGGAAGCTCGAGGACACCCTGTCCAAGGAGACCATCCTCGAGCGCTACCTCAACACCATCTACTTCGGCCACGGCGCCTACGGGGTGGCGGCGGCGTCCGCCGTCTACTTCGGGCTGCCTGCGGCCAACCTGACCCTGGCCCAGGCCGCCCTCGTCGCCGGACTCATCCAGGCCCCCTCGGCCACGGACCCCTTCCTGGCCCCCGACGCCGCCGTGGCCCGCCGCGACGTGGTGCTGGGGCGCATGCTCGAGCTGGGCCACATCAGCCAGGCCGACCACGACACCGCCGTGGCCGAGCCCCTCCAGCTCATCCCCGAGCAGTCGAGCACCTACCCCGCCGCCCACTTCGTGGAGGCGGTCAAGCAGTGGATCCTCACCGACCCCGAGTTCGGCGCCACCGAGGACGATCGCTCCAAGCTGCTGTTCCAGGGGGGCCTGCGCATCACCACCACGGTGGACCTGCGACTGCAGGCCGCGGCCGAGGAGGCCGTCAACGGCGTGCTGCCCGACGACACCTACCCCAGCGGAGCCCTGGTGGCCATCGAGCCGGCCACCGGTGCGGTGCGGGCCATGGCCGGGGGGCGGGACTACTTCGGGGACAGCGACATCGCCAAGCTCAACCTGGCCATGGGGGAAGGACGCCAGGCGGGCTCGACGTTCAAGCCCTTCGTACTGGCCGCAGCCATCAGATCGGGGGTGCCCCTGTCCAAGACGTACCGGGCACCGTCGCGGATCTCCATCCCCATGCCCGACGGGCAGGACCCGTGGGAGGTGTCCAACTACGGCGGCAGCGGCGGGGGCACCGTGTCCCTGCTCGACGCCACCGTGTGGTCCTACAACACCGCCTACGCCCAGCTCATGATGGACGTGGGACCGGCCAACGCCACCGAGCTGGCCGCCCAGCTGGGCATCACCTCTCCCCTCGAACCCGTGCCCGCCGCCGTGCTGGGCACCGAGAACGTGACCGTGCTCGACATGGCCTCGGCCTACGCCACCCTGGCCAACCGGGGGGCCCGGGTGTCACCGTCCTTCGTCACCCGCATCACCAACGCCGCGGGCGCCGTCATCTACGACCACGTCCCCGCTCCCGAGCAGGTGCTCGACACCGGGGTGGCCGACCAGGTCACCTACGCCCTGGGCCAGGTCGTGGACCGGGGGACGGGGACGGCCGCCGGCCTCGACGACCGCCCGGTGGCCGGCAAGACGGGCACGGCCGAGGGCTACAGGGACGCCTGGTTCGTGGGCTACACCCCGCAGCTGGCCGCGGCGACGTGGATCGGCTTCCCCAAGGGCCAGGTCCCCATGGAGCCGCCCACCACCGACATCCAGGTCAGCGGGGGGACGTGGCCGGCGGAGATCTGGCACGACTTCATGGTCAAGGCCATGGAGGGCGCCCCGGTGCAGGAGTTCGTGGAGCCGCCGGCCTCGGTGCTACGGGGCGCCCGCTCGACATCGTCGTCGGGATCGTCGTCGGGATCGTCGTCGGGATCGTCGTCGGGATCGTCGTCGGGGAGCTCGTCCTCGGGGGGCGGCAGTTCGGGGGGCGGGGGCTCAGGTGGCGGTGGGGGCGCCACGACCACCACCATCGGCGACACACCGGCCGACGGCTCATCCACCACCACGGCGCCGGGCTCCCCCGCCGGGCCGGTGACCACCGCCCCGGCCGACGTCACCACCACGACCGCGGCTGACCCCGCCCCGACCACCACCGCCGCCGGTCCTCCGGCGCCGGGGAACTGACGACATGAACGCCACCATGACCCCGCCCGCCGGCCCCGACGCCACCCCCCCACCCCGGCGACGGCACCGGCCCAAGATCACCGTGCCCCGGGTGTTGTTGGGCCTGGTGGTGGCGGCTTCGTTCGCCCTGTGGGCCGTGGCCCTGTTGCGCGTCGGCGTCAAGGCCCCGCCCGACACCCTGACCGATCCCGCCTTCGCCGCCGCGGCGGAGCCGGTGTGCGCGGCGGCGGTGGTGGACCTCGAGGCCCTCCCCCACGCCTCGACGGCCAAGACCCCCGAGGAGCGGGCCGCCACCCTCGAGCTGGCCAACACGAGGCTGACCCAGATGGTGGCCGAGCTGCGCACCATCGCCCCGATGGGGGCGCCCGACTCCCCCACCATCAACGCCTGGCTGGCCGACTGGGACACCTACCTGGGCGACAGGGCCGAGTACACCACCCTGCTGGCCCAGGGCGAGACGGCACAGTTCCAGGTCACCCCCAGGGACAACCAGACCATCACCAAGCCCATGGACAACCTGGCCGTCGTGAACGGCATGCTCTCGTGCCAGACCCCGGGCGACGTCGGCTGACCCGACCTCGGCCGACGTCAGCTCAGGCGCGGGGCAGGGAGCGGGCCGCGGCCAGACCGGCGGCGACCAGACGGCGCAGCCCGGCATCGACCCCGTAGCCGTCGAGCTCGGCGGGGGTGACCCAGGCCGATCCTGTGGACTCGTGGTTGGCCCGCACCTCGGCGCCCTCGGGGGCGAGGACCACGAAGCGCACGTCGAGGTGGAGGTGGGACGGCTCACCAGGGGGGTCGACCCGGTGGATGTCGAGATCGACAGCGGGCACGGCCACCCGCAGGCCCACGATGCCGCTCTCCTCGCTGGCCTCGCGCAGGGCGGACGCGGCCAGGTTGGCCTGGCCGTCGGCGTGGCCGCCGGGCTGGAACCAGCGCCGCAGCTTGGCGTGCTCGAGCAGCAGCACCCGCTCGCCATCGGCCGCCACCACCAGGGCCGAGGTGGTCACGTGGGCCTCGGGGCAGGTGCGCAGCAGGGCGTCGGGGTGCTCCGCGGTCCACGTGAGCATGAACGTGCGGGCGGCCTCCACGACGGGATCGGTCACCGGGGTGGTGGCGATGGTCGCCCGGGCCACGGCCAGCTCGTCGCTGGGCTCGAGGCGGGGGTCACCGGGGGGCAGCAGGTCCATGGGGGCCCGATGGTAGGGCCAGGCACGGCCGCCGGGTCGCTCAGCGGCGGCTGACGTTCTCGTCCCCGGGCACGTACCAGCGCCACGGACGCTCGACGGCGACGGAGATGCCCACCCTCGTCGTCTGCACGGGGGTGGTGGGCGGCGCCACGCCGTCGTCGATCACCACCACACCCCCCTCCCCCGTCACCAGGTCGGCCCCATCGTGGGCCTTGCCCAGCCCCAGGGCCTGGGTGAGCTTGCCCGGGCCCGAGCACAGGTCCCGGGGCCGGCGGGCAGCCCGACGGCGGGTGTACATGGTGTCGAGGCCGCGCCGGGGGGCCAGGGCCCGCAGGAGGACGGCGGTGCCCACCCCCTCGCCCTCGCACACCACGTTGGCGCACCAGTGCACCCCGTAGGAGAAGTACACGTAGAGGTGCCCACCCGGGCCGAACATGGTCAGGTTGCGGGCGGTGGGGCCCCGGAAGGTGTGGCTGGCGGGATCGTCCTCGCCCAGGTAGGCCTCGACCTCGACGATGCGGCCCGAGACGACCTGACCAGCGTCGTCCCGGGCCACCACCACCTTGTTGAGCAGGACGGGGGCGACCTCGAGGCTGGGCCGCTCGTAGAAGGCCCGGCCCAACGCTCCAGTCGTCATGGGGCGGTCACCGGCCCGTCATCGGGGCAGGCGGTGCTCGGTGGCCTCGAGGAACTGGGCGAAGCGCTGCAGCTGGATCTTCACCGGCTCGCGCCCGGCACCGCCGGGGCTGGTGCGTCGGGACACGGCCACCCCCGGGCCCAACAGCGCGGCGGCTTCGGATCCCAGGGCGGGGTGGGCGGCCACCAACTCGGCCAGGGCCACGTTGCGGGTCAGCGAATCGCGCACCAGGCCCCCGACCAGGGCGTGGGCCTCGCGGAAGGGCAGGCCCCGGCCCACCAACCACTCGGCCAGGTCGGTGGCGGCCAGGTAGGGGGAGTCGGCGGCCGCCTGCATGGTGCGGCGCTCGAAGCGGATGGTGTGGAGCAGGCCACCCATGGCCGACAGGGCCAACTTGGTCTGGTCGACGGCGTCGAACAGCGGTTCCTTGTCGTCCTGCAGGTCGCGGTTGTAGGCCAGGGGCAGGCCCTTGAGCATGGCCAGCACCCCGGTCAGGTGACCGATCAGCCGGGCCGCCTTGGCCCGGGTCAGCTCGGCCACGTCGGGGTTCTTCTTCTGGGGCATCATCGAGCTGCCCGTGGAGTAGCGGTCGTCGAGGCGCACGAAGGCCACCTCCTCGGAGGACCACAGGATGATCTCCTCGGCCACCCGGGACAGGTGCACCCCCAGGAGAGCCAGGTCGAACAGGCCCTCGGCCACGAAGTCGCGGTCGGACACCGCGTCGAGGGAGTTCTCGAACACCCGTGAGAAGCCCAGCTCGGTGGCCGTGGCCCGGGGATCGAGGGGCAGGGAGGACCCGGCCAGGGCCCCGGCGCCCAGGGGGCTCACGTCGAGGCGGCGGCGGCAGTCCAACAGGCGCTCGACGTCGCGCCCAAGGGCCCAGCCGTGGGCCATGAGGTGGTGGGCGAGCATGACGGGCTGGGCCCGCTGCAGGTGGGTGTAGCCGGGCAGGTAGGTGTCGCCGGCCTCCTGGGCCCGCTCCAACAGCACCCGCTGCAGGGCCACGACCCGGCGGGCCACGTCGCCGTACTCTCGCCGGCAGTACAGGCGCAGGTCGGTGGCGATCTGGTCGTTGCGGCTGCGGCCGGTGTGCAGCTTGCCGCCGGCGGGGCCGGCCAGCTCGGTGACCCGGCGCTCGACGGCGGTGTGGATGTCCTCGTCGGAGGGGCGGAACACGAACCGTTCCTCGGCCAGCTCGGTCTCCACGGCGTCGAGGGCATCGAGGATGGAGGCCACCTCGCTGGTGGACAGCAGGCCCACCTTGCCCAGCATGCGGGCGTGGGCCCGTGAGCCCCGCAGGTCGTCGGGCCACAGGCGCTTGTCGAAGGGCAGGCTGACCGTGAAGGCCAGCAGCTCCTCGGCTGGGTCGCCCTCGAACCGTCCGTGCCACAAGGTGCTCACAGTCGGGCCACCATAGGGTCGTGGTGCGATCGCCGGGGGGAGTCCCTCACGGGGTGCCACCGATGGCGCCGCCCTGGCGCGCCGCCCACGTCTGGATGCCCAGGCCCCAGATGCGCACGAAGCCCTCGGAGTCCTCGTGGCGGAACTGGTCGGCCGAGTCGTAGGTGGCCAGGCCGTAGTCGTACAGCGAGCTCTCGCTGCGTCGGCCCACCACGTAGCAACGCCCGGGCTCGAGCCGCAGCCGCACCTCGCCGGTGACGTGGCGCTGGGACGAGGTGACGAAGGCGTCGAGGGCCTCCTTGAGGGGGCTGAACCACAACCCGTCGTAGACGAGCTCGGCGTAGCGGTGCTCGAGGCGCAGCTTCTCGCGCTGCAGGTCGCGCTCGAGCGTGATGCCCTCGAGGTCCTTCTGGGCCAGCATCAGGGCCAGGGCGCCGGGGGCCTCGTAGGTCTCGCGGCTCTTGATGCCGACGCGGCGGTTCTCGACCATGTCGAGCCGACCCCAGCCGTAGCTGCCCACCAGCTCGTTCATGCGCACGACCAGGTCGTGGGCGGCCAGGGCCTCGCCGTCGACGGAGACCGGGGTGCCCTGCTCGAAGCCCACAACCACCTCGCGGGGCTCCGTGGCCGACAGCTGGGTCATCTCCCAGATGTCGTCGGGCGGGGCGTTCCACGGGTGCTCGATGATGCCGGCCTCGATGGCCCGGCCCCACAGGTTGTCGTCGACCGAGTACAGCTTGTCCTTGGACGCCGTGATGGGGATCTCCCACTTGTCGGCGTAGTCGATGGAGTCCTCGCGGGACATGCCCCACTCCCGCACCGGGGCCAGGACCTCGAGGTCGGGGGCCAGGGCCCGGGTCGAGACCTCGAAGCGGACCTGGTCGTTGCCCTTGCCCGTGCAGCCGTGGGCCACGGCGTCGGCTCCGTGCTGACGGGCCGCGGCCACCAGGTACTTGGAGATGATGGGCCGCGACAGCGCCGACACCAGGGGGTAGCGACCCTCGTAGAGGGCGCCGGCCCGCAGCAGGGGGAAGCAGTAGTCCCGGGCGAACTCCTCGCGGATGTCGACAACCTCGGCCGCCACCGCGCCGGCGGCCAGGGCCCGGTCCTTGATGGGGGCCCAGTCGGTCGTCTGACCCACGTCAGCGGAGACGGTGATGACCTCGGCGTCCTTGTTCTCGATGAGCCAACGAACGCACACCGAGGTGTCGAGTCCCCCGCTGTAGGCCAGTACCACGCGACGCGTCATCCGGTTCGTCCTTCCTGGTCGGGTCGCACAAGCTACAACCCCGCCAACTCTGACAGGCGGTCCGCCACCACGCCCGGTTCGGTGTCTTCGGCCACGATGACGACCAGGGTGTCGTCACCGGCCACGGTCCCCAGCACCCCCGCCAGACCCGAGCGGTCCAACGCCGAGGCGACGACGTGGGCCGATCCGGGAGGGGTGCGCAAGAGCACCAGGTTGTGTGAGCGCCGCACCTCGACCACCCAGTCCCCCAGCACCCGTTGCAGGTGCTCGTGGGGGGCCACCTGGTCGCTGGGCAGGTCGGGGATGGCGTACACGGACTCCCCTCCGGGGACGCGGACCTTGATGGCTCCCAGGTCCTCGAGGTCCCGCGACACCGTGGCCTGGGTGGCCACCACGTCGTCCGCAGCCAGCAGCTCGACGAGCTGGGCCTGGCTGGACACGGGGTGCTCGGCCAACAGCTTGGCGATGCGGTGCTGGCGCTGGGCTTTGCCCAGGGTGCTCACGGGCCGCCCCGCTGGCCGAGGTCGCCGATGAGGAAGAGCAGCAGGCCCCGCATGGCGTGCATGCGGTTGGCGGCCTGGGGCCACACCAGGCTGCGGGGGCCGTCGATGACCTCGTCGGCCACCTCCTCCCCCCGGTGCGCCGGCAGGCAGTGCAGGAAGAAGGCGTCCGGGCTGGCATGGGCGAAGAGGGCGCCGTCGACCTGGTAGGGGGCGAAGGCGGCCCGACGGATGTCGCTCTCGGCCTCGTCCCCCATGGACACCCACACGTCGGTGTAGACGACGTCGGCCCCCCGCACGGCCTCCTGGGGATCGGTGGTCATGGCGGGCACGGCATCGGACGCTTCGAGCACGGCCAGGTCGACGTCGTCGAAGCCGTAGCCCTGGGGGTGGGCCACCCGTAGCTCCATGCCGGCCAACCGGGCCCCCAGGGCCAGGGAGCGGCACACGTTGTTGGCGTCACCCACGTAGGCGATGGAGCGGCCGTCGAGGGAGCCCAGGGACTGGCGCACGGTGAGCAGGTCGGCCAGGGCCTGACAGGGGTGGGCCCGGTCGGACAGCAGGTTGACCACGGGGAGCACGTCGGCCGCGGCCATGCGGGCCACCACGTCGTGGTCGAAGACCCGGGCCCCGAGGACGGCGTGGTACTGGGACAGGGTGCGGGTGACGTCCTCTACCGACTCGCGCGCGTCGAGGCCGACCTCGTTGTCGCCGAAGTAGACGGGGTGGCCCCCCAGTTGCACCACGGCCAGCTCGGTGGAGTGGCGGGTCCGGGCCGAGGGCTTCTCGAAGTACAGCGCCGCCCCCCGGCCGGCCAGCAGCTGGGTGGGCTCGGCCACCTCGGCCAGGTCGAGGACCCGGCCCAGCTCGTGGCCCGACAGCCCGTCGATGTCGAGGACGTGCCTCACGGGAGCGGCGGCAGGTCGCGCAGCACCTCGGTGAGGATGCCCACGGCCTCGTCGATCTCGGACTCGGCCACGGTCAGGGGCGGGGCCAGCCGGATGGACGTGGGGGTCACGCCGTTGACGACCAGCCCCGCGGCCAGGCACGCCGCCGCCAGGGCCGGGCCGCTGTGGGCGGCCAGCTCGGCGGCCAGCAGCAGGCCCTCGCCCCGCACGGCGGTGACCTCGTCGAGGGCCAGCAGCTTGGTGGTCAACAGGGCGCCGATGCGGGCGGCCCGCTCGTCGAGGTGGTCGCGCTCCATGATGTCGAGCACGGTGCGGGCCGCGGCGGTGGCCAGGGGCTGGCCCGAGTAGGTCGAGCCGTGGTCACCGGGCTTGAAGGCCTCGGCCACGTCGGCCCGGGCCCAGATGGCGCCGATGGGCACGCCGTTGCCCAGGCCCTTGGCCAGGGCCACCACGTCGGGCTCGATGCCGTAGTGCTGGTAGCCGAACCACTTCCCGGTGCGGCACAGGCCCGTCTGCACCTCGTCGAGGATGAGCAGCAGGTCGCGCTCGTCGGCCAACTGGCGCGCCGCCTGCAGGAACTCGGCGGTGGAGGGGTTCACGCCGCCCTCGCCCTGGATGGGCTCGAGGAGGATGGCCGCGGTGGTGCCGTCGATGGCACCGGCCAGGGCATCCACGTCGTTGAGGGCCACGTGGCGGAAGCCGTCGGGCATGGGGGCGAAGGGCTCGTGCTTGGAGGGCTGGCCGGTGGCGGCCAGCGACGCCAGGGTGCGGCCGTGGAACGAGCCGTACGTGGAGATCACCCCGTAGCGGCCGTGGCCCCCCCACTTGCGGGCCAGCTTGAGGGCGGCCTCGATGGCCTCGGCCCCCGAGTTGCAGAAGAAGGTCTGCCCGGTGGGGCTCCCACCCGGCCCCCGGGTGGCGCCGATGTGGCGGTCGATGCCCATGGCCACGTACCAGGCGTGCTCGGTGGCGAACAGCGAGGACACGTGGACGAGCGTGTTGGCCTGGCGGCACAGGGCCTCGGCCACCTCGGGGTTGGCATGGCCCAGGGACACCACGGCCAAGCCGCCGAGGAAGTCCAGGTAGCGCTTGTCGTCGCTGTCCCAAAGCTCGGTGCCCAGGCCCCGCAGGAACTGGATATGGGGTGGGGCGAAGTTGCCCATGACCGGAGAGCGGTCGAGTCCTGGCGGGGAGCCCCACCAGCGGTCCTGGTCGATCATGGCTGTCCCTCCACCGCGGTGGTGCTCTTCGTGGTGCTCTTCGTGGTGCCCGGCCGGGCCGGGGTCGTGTAACGGGTGATCATGGTGCCGATGCCGGCGTCGGTGAACAGCTCGAGCAGGAGCACGTGGGGACGGCGCCCGTCGACGAGGTGGGCCGAGGCCACCGTGCCCTCGACGGCCTCGAGGCAGGCCTCGAGCTTGGGGATCATGCCGCTCGACACCGCCCCCTGCTGCACCAGCAGGCGCAGCTCGGCGGCCGAGCACCCGCTGACCAGGGAACCGGGGTCGTCGACGTCGCGGCGCAGGCCCTCGATGTCGGTGAGGAAGATGACCTTCTCGGCCTCGAGCGCCCGGGCGATGGCCCCGGCCACGGTGTCGGCGTTGATGTTGTAGGCCTGACCGTCCTCGTCCACCCCGATGGTGGCCACGATGGGGATCAGCCCCTCGGCCAGGAGCCGGTGGAGGATGGCGGGGTTGATGGCGGCCACGTCGCCCACGAAGCCCAGCTCGGGATCGCGGGGCGAGGCCTGGATGAGCCCGGCGTCCTCGCCCGACACCCCCACGGCCAGGGGCCCGTGGCGGTTGATGGCCCCCACCAGCTGGCGGTTGACCTTGCCCACCAGCACCATGCGGGTGATGTCGAGGGACTCGGCGTCGGTGACCCGCAGCCCGTCCTTGAACACGGACTCCTTGCCCAGCCTGGTCATGAGCTCGGTGATCTGGGGCCCGCCGCCGTGGACGACCACGGGACGGATGCCGACGGAGTGCATGAGCACGATGTCCGCGGCGAAGGCGTCGTCGCCCCCGGGGGTCATGGCGTTGCCGCCGTACTTCACCACCACGACGCGGTCGTGGAAGCGCTGGATGTAGGGCAGGGCCTGGGCCAGGACCATCGCCGTCTGATCGGGGCTGATGGGCTCGGCCGGCGCCGGCAGGAGGGGGGCGCTCACGGGAACAGCCCGGCGATGGGCAGGCCCGTGGTCTCGGGCAGCCCGGCCAGGATGTTGGCCGCCTGGACGGCCTGGCCCGATGCACCCTTGCCGATGTTGTCGATGGCGCTCAGGGCCATGATCCACCCCGTCCGCTCGTCGTAGCGCACCGTCACGTGGCAGCTGTTGGAGCCCAGGGTGGCCTTGGTCGACGGCGACCGCTCGTTCACCACCATGAACGGCTCCCCGGCGTAGAAGTCGCGGTACAGGTCGAGGAGCTCGGCAGTGGACGTGGCGCCCGTGGGCCGGGCGTAGCAGGTGGCGAGGATGCCCCGGTTCATGGGCACCAGGTGGGGGGTGAACAGCACCTGCACCCCGCCCAGGGCCTGCTCGATCTCGGGGGTGTGGCGGTGGTTGAGCAGCCCGTAGGCGGTGAAGTCCTCGTCCACGGTGTTGAAGTGGGTGTTGGGCTTGGGCACCCGGCCGGCTCCCGACACGCCGGAGGCGGCGTCGACGATGATGCCCGTGCGCTCGATGGCCCCACTGCGCACCAGGGGGGCCAGGCCCAGGGCCGAGGCGGTGACGTAGCAGCCCGGTGCCGCCACCAGGCTGGCCGACCCCAGCTCGTCACGGAACAGCTCGGGGAGGCCGTAGGCCGACTCGGCCAGCAGCTCGGGAGCGTGGTGCTCCTCCCCGTACCAGGTCGGGTACAGGGAGGCGTCCTTGAGGCGGAAGTCGGCGGCCAGGTCGACGATGTGCTTCACCCTGCCCCGCAGCTCGGGCACGATGGCCTGGGAGGCGCCGTGGGGCAGGCCCAGGAACACGAGGTCGATGCCGTGGATGTCAGCGGGGTCGTAGGCGGCGTAGCGCATGTCCGGGTAGACCCCGGCCAGGCTGGGGTACAGGTCGGCGACGGCGTTGCCGGCCTGGGAGTCACCGGTGGCGTAGACGACCTCGAACTCGGGGTGCTGGGCACAGAGGCGTAGGAGCTCGGCGCCTGTGAAGCCCGATGCTCCGATGATCCCGACGGCGCTCATGGCCGAGAGTGTATGCGCACTGGCGCATAGGTATGCAAGCCTTACGGCAGCGGCCTGCTCGCCGACCGGGTCGTGGCCAGGCGCACGGCCACGAGCACCAGCCACAGCAGACCGGCGCCCGACGCCACCCGCTCCAGACTGCCCCCGATGTCCGAGGGCACGTCGACCAGGGCGAACAGGGCGCCGAGGCCAGCCGCCCCCGCCACCACCACCCCGGTGGCCAGTGACGACCAGCGCAGCCAGCGGTCCCGGCTGGCGACGGCGAAGATGATCATGACGGCGCTGGCGGCCACGAAGGCGCCCACGGCCACGGTGGCGTGGACCCAGTCACTGGTGGTGGGCACGCCGTAGGGGGGCAGGGGACATCCGGGCGAGCACGGCACCGCCGCGGTCAGGCCCAGGCACACCCCGCTGACCAGCAGCACGGCGGCCGAACCCACCGACAGGCCGAGCACGCGCAGGCGGGGCTGGCCCAGCCGCCACAGGGCCACGGCCACCGCGACGACACCGACGGCGCAGATCATGAGGCCGACCTGGAACCGGGCCGCGGTGGGCTCGCCCCGGGCGCCCAGATGGCTGAGGTAGCTCTTGGCCAGGGTGAGGGCACCCAGCTGCACCAGCACCAGGCAACCGGTCACGGTCAGCACGGCACCGAGGGCGGCCAGGCCCCGCCAGCGCGGCTGCGCCGTGGACGCGGCGACGATCGCGGCCGTGGGAGCGGTCGCGGCCCTGGGAGCGGGTGACGAGGGGCGGACCGTTGGGCGCCAGTGCAGATCGGGGTCGGTGGGATCCCGGGTGGGATCGCCGGTGATCACCGGCTCCGGCCCAGGGGTCGACGCATGGCGATGCGAGGGTGGCGGTCCAGGCCGCGGGTGCGCTCCTCGGCGCGGATGGCGGCCAGCTCGGGTGCGAGGTCGGCCTCGGCCACCTCCTCGAAGCCCAGCTTCCGGTACCAGGGCCCGTTGAAGCGCACGTCGCGGAAGGTGGTCAAGGTGACGGCGGGGTCGCCCCGGTCCTCGGCCCAGGCGAGCACGGCGTCGACGAGGCCGACGCCGATGCCGTGGCCGGACCAGCCGTCGAGCACGCTGATCTGGTCGAGGTGGCCCTCGCCGTCCACCACGCTGGTCCCGGCGTAGCCGAGGATCCTGGAGCCGGGCCCCTGCGCCACCCACAGGCGACCCATGGCCAGCCGTTCCCGGTACCAGGGCGGGGGGGCGGCCTCGTCGCCGGCCACGTAGGCCATGTCCACGGCCAGGAACCGGCGCCCGGCATCCACGTCGAGGCGTCGCAGGTCGTCCACCTCGTCAGCTCGGGCCTGACGGATGGTGAGCTCCGTCACCCGGTCGCCACCTCGCTCGACGTCGCCCTCGGAACTGCGTTCGATCTCGCGGCCCACCCAGGCCAGCGTACGCTCCCCATCCATGGGGGAGTTCGACCGTTGCGGGGCGACAGCTGTGGCCGAGCTCTACCACCGCTACCTGACCGGGGTGCTGTTGGCCCTGGTGCAGCGCTCGGGCACGGCCCGGGCGGCCGAGGTGGCCCGGCGCACGTTCCGCCGCCAGCACCTGGAGAAGTTCCTGCCCGGGCTGGAGAAGTTGGGGCTGGTGGGCCTGCCCGACGCCGTGGCCTGTGCCCAGTACCACTACCTGTCCAACGCCCTGGGCGGGGTGTCGGTGGAGTGGATCCCCGAGTCGGACACCCGCTCGTGGGTGCGCTACAAGCCGCCCCGCTGGATCTTCGACGGCACCGCGGTGGCCGGCATCCCCACCGAGGTGAGCCGGGCCATGCTGTGGGGCTGGCACGCCCACAACGGGGTCAGCCTGGGCAACCCCCGGTTGGGCTTCGTGTGCACGTCGATGACGACGGACGGGGGCGCCGGCCTGGTCGGCTACTACGTCGAGGAGGACCACGTCCTCGAGCCCGAGGATCGGCTGCGCTTCTCCCCCGGCGAGACCCCGCCGGCCACGGTGGGCGAGCTGCCCAGGGTGGACTGGTCCGAGGAGCGCCTGGCCAAGGTGGAGCGCAACTACGCCATGGAGTACGTGCGCTCGCTCATCCCCGAGCTGGTAGCCGTGCTCGGCTCCGCCGATGGTGGCTTCGTGGGCCGCATCGCCGGCCGCCAGATCGGCATGCAGCACCACGAGCTGATCCTCGGCCTGCTCGACGACGGGCCCGCCGAGGGACCGGCGTCGTTCGCGGCCCTGTTGGCCCGGTTGGCCGCAGCCCAAGGCGACACCGTCGAGGTCGAGGTCAGCGCGGACGGGGGCGAGGCCCGGGTCCGTCAGCACACGTGGCGCCTGCTGGGCGGTCAGCCCCTGCCCCCCGAGGGCTTCGAGGCGTGGAACGGCCTGTGGGAGGGACTGGCCGCAGTGCACGGACCCCACCTGGGCCTGCGTGTCGACGCCGTGGAGCGCCTCGACCTGGGCGACCCCTACTTCGAGTGGCGCATCCGGCGCCGACGCTGACCGCGGTCAGCGCAGGGTGGCGCCGTGGGCCGTGGCCACGTCGTCGATGGCCTTGGCCCGCACCGCGGTGACCTCGTCCTCGCCCAGGGTGCGGTCCGCGGCCTGGAGGCGGAGGCGGAAGCCCAGGCTGCGCTGGCCGGCGCCCACCTGGTCGCCCCGGAACACGTCGAAGAGGTGGAGGTCGACCAGGAGCCCCCCCACCGAACGCCGCAGGGTGGCCGCCACCTCGCCGGCGGGGACGGCGTCGTCGACGGCGAAGGCCAGGTCGATGTCGGCCGAGGGGAAGCGGCTGAAGGGCCGGAAGGGCCGTTCGTTGGCCGGCAGGGCGAACAGCGCGGTGAGGTCGAGCTCGAGCCAGGCCACCCGTTCGGGCACGTCGTAGGCCTCGAGCACGTCGGGATCGATCTCCCCCACCGCCCCGACGACCTGTCCGTCCACCTCGACGAGGGCCGACCGGGTGGGGTGCAGGCCCGCAGGTTCCGCCGCCACCAGCCGCCACGACGGCAGGGCCAGGGCGTCGGCCACCAAGCGCCACACCGTGACCGCGGCGGGGGCCTCGCGCCCGCCCAGGGCCACGCCCACGTGCTCGGGCTCATCGGGCAGCTCGGCGGTGCGGTCCCGGGGGAGGTAGACGTGGCCGATCTCGAAGAGGGAACCCCCGGCCAGGCGGTGCGAGGCGTTGTAGGCCAACACCTTGAGCAGGCCGGGCCGCAGCGAGGTCCGCAGCACCGACTCCTCGGTGACCAGGGGGTTGGTGACGGACACGGCGTCGTCGTCCAGGCCGGCCCGGTGCAGGTCACCGGGGGCGAGGAAGGGCATGGGCATGGCCTCGACCAGGCCCACGTCGGCCAGCACGTGGCGCAGGCGGCGACGCTCGACCTGGAGCGGCGTCAGGCCACCCGAGTGGGGGGAACGGGGGACACGGCGGGGGATGCGCTCGTAGCCGTAGTGGCGGCCCACCTCTTCGACCACGTCGATCTCGAGGGTGGTGTCGGGCCGGAAGGAGGGCACCCCGACCACCAGGCTCCCGGCGTCGGTGCCGGCCCCGTCGGGAGCGGGCTCGACGGTGAAGCCGATGGGGGTGAGGAGGGCGCTGAGGTCACCGGCGTCGATGGGCACACCGAGCAGGGCGGCCACCCGGGGCGGGCGCACGGTGATGCGGGCGGGTACGGGCAGGCGGCCGGGCTCGTCGACGACGCCGGGGGCCAGGGTGGCGGCGTCACCGAGGAGCTCGGCGTAGCGGACCAGGGCCCGCTCGATGACCTGGGGATCAGCACCCCGCTCGAAGCGGGTCGAGGCCTCGGAACGCAGGTTGAGCCGTCGCGACGTACGGGCTATGGACAGCGGGTCCCACCACGCCATCTCCAGGGCCACGTCGGTGGTGGTGGCGGAGATCTCCGTCGACCGACCGCCCATGACCCCGGCGATGCTCACGGCGTGGTCGTCGCCGTCCACCACCACACCGTCGCGGGACGTGAGGGTGCGGGTCTGGCCGTCCAGGGTGACCAGCTGCTCGCCGTCGTGCGCCCAGCGCACGCCCAAGCGGGCGCCGGCCACGGTGTGCAGGTCGAAGGTGTGGCTGGGCTGGCCCAGTTCGAGCATGACGTAGTTGGACACGTCGACGACGTTGTTGATGGGGCGCATGCCCAGGGCCACCAGCCGGTTGGCCAACCAGCGGGGCGACGGCCCGACGCGCACGTCGCGCAGCACCCGGGCCACGAAGCGACCGCACAGGTCGGGGTCCACGATGTCCACGGAGATGACGTCGCCAGCGGGGGGGCCGGGCCCCTCGGCCACCACGGGCTCGGGCAGGGAGAAGGGCACGCCCAGGTTGGCGGCCAGGTCACGGGCCACGCCGGCCACCGAGAGGGCGTCGGGACGGTTGCCGGTCACGTCGAGGTCGAAGACGACGTCGTGTTCGATGCCCAGGGCCTGGCGCAGGTCCTGGCCCGGGGTCAGCCCGTCGCCAGTGGGCAGCACGAGGATGCCGCCGTGGTCCGAGCCGAAGCCGAGCTCGGAGGCCGAGCACAACATGCCGTTGGACCACTCGCCCCGCAGCTTGCGGCGCTCGATGTGCATGCCCCCAGGCATGGTCGTGCCCAGGGTGGCCAGGGGCACCAGGTCGCCGGCGGCCATGTTGAAGGCACCGCAGCAGATCTGCAGGGCCTGGCCGTCGCCGGCGTCGACATCGACGAGCTGGATGCGGTCGGCCCTGGGGTGGGGCCGGGTCTCGAGGACCCGGGCCACGACGATGCCGTCCAGCCCCTCGCCGAGCACGTCGAGGCCCTCGACGGCCATGCCCAGCATCGACAGCCGCCGGGACAGGACCTCGGGATCACCCTCGATGCCGGGGGCGAACTCGCGCAACCACGACAACAGCACCTTCATCGCGCCAGCACCTTCATCGGGGACAACACCTTCATCTCGACAGTCATCTCCGCAGCCATCAGAACTGGGTGAGGAACCGCAGGTCACCGGCGAAGAACTCGCGCAGATCGTCCACCTGGTGGCGCATGAGGGCGAAGCGGTCGAGACCGAAGCCGAAGGCGAACCCCGAGAACTCCTCGGGGTCGACACCGCCGGCCCGCAGCACGTTGGGGTGGACCATGCCGCATCCGCCGAGCTCGAGCCAGCTGCCGTCGGGGCGCAGCACGTCGAACTCGGCCGAGGGCTCGGTGAAGGGGAAGTACGACGGCCGCAGGCGGGAGGTGAACTCGCGCCCGAAGTAGGCCTGGGTGAAGGCCTCGAGGGTGCCGGCCAGGTCACCGAAGGTGATGCCCCGGTCCACGACCAGGCCCTCGATCTGGTGGAACACGGGCATGTGGGTGGCGTCGGGGGTGTCCTGGCGGAAGACGCGGCCCGGGCACACCGTGTAGAGCGGCGGTTCGCCGGCCAACAGCGCCCGGATCTGCACCGGTGAGGTGTGGGTGCGCAGCAGGGTCGACCCCGGCGTGCCCCAGTCGACCCACAGCGTGTCGAAGCTGTCCCGGGCCGGGTGGCCCTCGGGGAAGTTGAGGGCGCCGAAGTTGAACCACTCCGTCTCCACCTCGGGCCCTTCGGACACGGTGAAGCCCATGCCCACGAAGACGTCCTCGAGGCGCTCCCAGGCCTGGCTGACAAGGTGGACGTGACCCAGTCGGCGGTCGGGCTCGACCTCGGTCAGATCCAGGCGCTCGGCCTCGAGCTGGCGGCGGCGGCTGGCCGTGGCCAGCTCGGTCCGACGGGCTTCGAGGGCGGCCTCGACGTCGGCCCGGGCCGCGTTGAGGGCCTGGCCCACCACCCGTCGGGCCTCGGCGTCGAGGGAGCCGACCTGCTTGCGCAGTTCGATGAGGTCGGAGCGCTTGCCCAGGGCCTCGGTCTCCACCTCACGCAGGTCATCGAGGCCGCTCGCCGCACTCGTGCGCTCGAGCGCCCGCTCCCGGGCGCGCTGCACGCGGGCCACCAGCTCGTTCATGGTCGTCCACCCTGCCGAGCGGGGCGCTCGGCGTCCAATCGGTTGATGGCCCGGCGCTGGCGCAGCACCTCGAAGGCGAGCACGGTGCCGGCCATGGCCACGTTGAGGGACTCGGCCCGGCCGGGCATGGGGATCTCGACGATCTGGTCCACCCGGCGGATCACGTCGGCGGCCAGGCCATGGGACTCGCTGCCCAGCACCAGGGCGACGGGGCCCGACAGGTCGACGAGCCGGTCGAGGTCGTCGAGGGAGGTACCGGCCCGCAGCACCGCGCCCACGCTGGTCGCGCCCAGGGCGGCCACCACGTCGAGGGCGGCACCGCCGTCGGCCACCTCGTGCACGGTGACCCGGGCCAGGGCCCCGGCCGCAGCCCGCACCACCTTGGGGGCGAGCACGTCGGCGGTGCGTCCGGCCAGGACCACGGCGGCCCCCGTCGCGTCCGCCGCCCGCAGCAGGGTGCCCACGTTGCCGGGGTCGGCCACGTCGACCAGCACCAGCACCAGATCGGTGCCGACGGGCGGCGGGGCGTCGAGGTCAGGGGACACGGCCACCGCGAGCACGCCCTGGCTGGTGCCGACGTCGCCGATTCGGTCCAGGGCGTCATCAGCCACGGTGAACCACTCGACGCCGGCCGCCGTGAGGCGCTCGGCCAGAGGTACAGGGGCCCCTCTGTCGAGGTAGGCCGCCTCGAGGTAGACCGCTTCGAGCTCGATGGACGCGTCGAGGGCCTCGGCCAACAGCCGAGGCCCTTCGATCACGTACCGGTGCTCGGCCCGGCGCTGACGACGATCGTGCGCCAGGCGGCGCACCCGCTGGAGGCGGGCGCCGCGGGCCGAGAGCGGTGGGTTCAGGACGCCTTCGCCTCGGCCGCCTGGGCCTCGAGGGCCCGGCGGGCCGCCTCGACGACACCGGTGAACGCGGCGTCGTCGACCACGGCGAGATCGGCCAGCATCTTGCGGTCGACCTCGATGCCTCCGGCCTTGAGCCCGGCGACGAACTGGCTGTAGCTCATCCCGTTCTGTCGGCAGGCGGCGTTGATGCGCTGGATCCACAGCCGACGGAACTCGCCCTTGCGGGCACGCCGGTCACGGAAGGCGTACTGCAGCGCATGCATGACCGACTCGTTGGCGGACTTGTAGCTGCGGCTGCGGTTGCCGTAGTAGCCCGACGCGCGCTCCAGTACGGCGCGACGGTGCTTCTTGCTGTGTACGGCTCGCTTCACTCGGGCCATGACGGTCTTCCCTTGCCTTTCGGATCTCGGCGCGCGCGCTCGTTCTGTACCTACGGGGGGGGTGGCACCGACGCCACGTGGGGTCGGCACCAGGTGAATCAGATGCCGAGCTGGCGCTTGATCCTGGACTCGTCGCGGTCGGCGACGACCACCATGGGCTTGAGGCGACGGGTGCGGGTCGAGGCCTTGCCCTCGAGCAGGTGCTTGCGGAAGGCGCGACGGCGCTTCAGCTTGCCCGTCCCCGTGATCTTGAAGCGCTTGGCCGCGCCCCGGTGGGTCTTCATCTTCGGCATCGGTGGTTTCCTCTGTGGTGGTGGCCGAGACCCGGACGCGCCGCCTGCGGTCCGCCGGAGCGGACCGCAGGTGTCGGGCCGGCCACGTCTCAGTTGGTGCTGCTGGCGGTCTCTTCGGGCGAAGCGGCGGGGACCTGGAGGTCCGAGCCTTCCCGGGCCAAGCTGTTCTCGACGCTCTCGGCGAGCTCGGAACCCTCGGACGAGGGATCGTCCTTCTTGCGCTGGGCGGCCAGCCACGCGGCCTGGGCCTTCTTGTCGGGCGCCAGGACCATGGTCATGTTCCGGCCATCGAGCTTCGAGGCTGTCTCGACCCGACCGACGTGAGCCACGGCGACAGCGACGTCGTCGAGGATCTTGCGGCCGATCTCGGGGTGGTAGACCTCGCGACCCCGGAACATGATGGTCAGCTTGACCTTGTGGCCTTCTCCCAGGAACTTCTCGACGGCCCGGGTCTTGGTGTCGAAGTCCGCCCGACCGATCTTCGGTCGGTACTTCATCTCCTTCAGCGCCGTCGCCGAGGCGTGCTTCCGGGATTCCTTGACCTTCTGGGCCGCTTCGTACTTGTACTTCCCGTAGTCCATGATGCGGACGACGGGCGGTGTGGCCTTGTCGGCCACCTCGACCAGGTCGAGCTCGAGCTCCCGCGCGAGCGCGAGAGCTTCAGGCAGTGCCTTGATCCCGACCTGCGATCCGTCGGGACCAACCACACGAACCTCTCGCGCGCGGATCCGCTCGTTGATGCGAGGCTCGTTCGCCCAGGTACTTATGACCGATCACTCCCTGTGCAAGACATCTACGTCTGTAGTCCTCCTGTTGCACTGCGTCCGCCGCGCCCCGTGCCCGAAAAGCACGAGGCGGGCGTCGGAAGTCGACGCCCGCGGACACCCCGGAGGGGGTGTTCTCGTTCGATCGACCTGGCGCACCCGAGCAACGCCACCGTGCGGTGACGCCCCTCCGTGGCCAGGTGGGGACGGCGCTACCGCTGTGTCGGCGGTAGCTGGCCCCACTTCCCGGTTCAGTTGTCTGGCGTAGATTACCAGCATGAGCAGCACCGGGACATCTGATGCCTCGACGCCCCCCTCCCGGCCCGGGTCCGACGGCCCCGACGGGGCTCCGGAAGGGGCCCTCACGGAGCCCGAAGCCGAGCTGACGGAGCAGGAGCAGATCCGCCTCGAACAGGCGGCCGAGGAGGTGGCCGCGGTGCGGGCCCGGCTGGCCGCCGCCCCCGCCGAGCTGGTGGTGACCAACCACGTGATGGGCCTCTACGAGCTGGCCGCCATCCACCTCGACCGGCCCGACCCCCAGCTCGAGGACGCCCGCCTGGCCATCGACGCCCTCGGCGCCGTGCTCGACGCCTGCGTCGGACGGCTGGGCGAGCCCGAGGCCACCCTGGTGGCGGCCCGGGAGCAGATCCAGCTGGCCTTCGTCGTCGTGGCCCAACGGGCGGCCGAAGCCGGACCCCCTGCTCAGGAGGGCTGAACCCCCGGAGGGAGCGGCGCCACCGACCACGCCTCCCAGGCCCCCGGCAGACCGGGGGCGACGGTGAAGGTCACCCGCACGCCGGTGGGGATGGTGCGGGAACCGTCGGCCACGGCCACGCAGTGGAAGGCGTGCTCACGCCCGTCGTCGGCCCGCACCGTGCCCAACCCGGCCTGCTCGTCGAACGCCGTGACCTCGCCTGTCGACGCCCGGGGGGTGACCGCGGCCCCGGGGTGGACGGGACGGCCGGGGGTCACGGGACGATCTTGAGGATGGGCAGCTCGATGATGTCCGTCGCGCCCAGCTCCTTCAGCTCGGGGATGAGCGCGTTGATCTGGTTCTTGGGCACCACGGCCTCGACGGCGTAGCCCTCGTTGCTGAACAACTTGTTGACCGTGGGCGACTTCATCGCCGGCAGCAGGGCGATGACCTCGTCGAGGTGCTCGGCGACGACGTTCACCTTGACCAGCACCCGTCCCCGGGCGGCCATGGCCCCATCGAGCAGGGTGCGCACCTGGTCCATGGCCTTGGCCCTGACCGGGTCGGCCACCGACGCCGGGTTGGCGATGAGCTCGGTGTAACTGGTGAGGATGGTGTCGATGATCTTGAGACCGGCGGCCCGCAGGGCGCGGCCGGTCTCGGTGATGTCGACCACGCAGTCCACGATGTGGGGGATCTTGGCCTCGGTCGCCCCGTAGGACAGCCGGATGTCGGCCTCGATGCCCCGCTCGGCGAAGAAGCGCCGGGTGAGCTCGGGGTACTCGGTGGAGACGCGCACGCCGTGGGGCAGGTCGGCGACCGAGGTGTAGGGGTCGTCCTGGGCCACGGCCACCACGATGCGCACGGGCTTGGCCGTGTTCTTCGAGTAGCGCAGCTCACCCAGGCTGGTGACCTCGGCGCCCGTC
Source organism: Acidimicrobiales bacterium (assembly GCA_038255145.1). Lineage (GTDB taxonomy): Bacteria > Actinomycetota > Acidimicrobiia > Acidimicrobiales > CAIXPF01 > WHTX01. The sequence continues at coordinate 130,763 of JBBSLP010000003.1, read as the reverse complement.
TCGGCCACCCAGTCCCGCCCGGTGATGCCCAGGTCGAAGAGGCCTTCGGCCACGTAGACGGGGATCTCCTGGGGTCGCAGGATGTGGACCTCGGCGATGCGGGCATCGTCGATGGTGGCCTTGTAGTCGACCGACGAGTTCCGGTTGACGGTGAGGTCGGCCGATTCGAACAGCTCGAGCGTGGCACGCTCGAGGGAACCCTTGGGGAGGACGAGCTTCAGCACGTGTGGAGACCTTATCCCTCGGCCGTCGGCAGCTGGCGCAGCACGTCGACCATCTCGATGGCGGTGACAGCCGCCTCGTAACCCTTGTTGCCGGCCTTGGTGCCGGCCCGTTCGATGGCCTGCTCGATGCTCTCCACGGTGAGCACGCCGAAGATGACGGGCACACCGGTGTCGTACTGGGCCCGGGCGATGCCCGCTGCGGCCTGGCCGGCCACGTGTTCGTAGTGGCCGGTGGCGCCGCGGATGACGGCACCGAGGCAGATGACGGCATCGAAGGCGCCACTGGCCGCCACCTTGTGGGCGGCGAGGGGGATCTCGAAGGCACCGGGCACCCAGACGAGGGTGATGTCGTCGTCGCCGGCGCCGTGGCGGCGCAGGGCATCGAGGGCGCCGTCGAGCAGCCGGGTGGTGATGAGGTCGTTGAAACGACCACAGACCAGGGCGAACCTCGCCCCTTCCGCGGTCATCCTGCCTTCAATGGTGCGCACGGCGGGCAACGTAGCCGCGAGCGCCGACCGAGCCGCCACCAGTTCGGCGGCGCTCACGCCGACCGACCGCCGGACCAGCTGGTCAGAGGGCGGGGTCGGCGACCTCGGCGATGCGCAGGGGCACGGCCTCGGGGCCGTCGTCGAGCCCGGTGAGCAGGTGGCCCATGCGCTCGCGCTTGGTGCGCAGGTAGCGGATGTTCTCGGGGTTGGGGGCGGACTCGTGGGGCACCCGCTCGACGATCTGCAGGCCGAAGCCCTCGAGCCCGCCGTACTTCTGGGGGTTGTTGGTGAGCAGGCGCATGGTGGTGATGCCCAGGTCGTTGAGGATCTGGGCCCCGATGCCGTACTCCCGCGAGTCGACGGGGAACCCCAGCTCGGTGTTGGCGTCGACCGTGTCCACGCCCTGCTCCTGGAGCTGGTAGGCCCGCAGCTTGTGGCCCAGGCCGATGCCCCGGCCCTCGTGGCCCCGCAGGTAGACGAGCACGCCGTCCTCCTGGGCGATGCGGGCCATGGCCGCGTCGAGCTGCACCCCGCAGTCACAGCGCAGGGAGCCGAACAGGTCCCCGGTCAGGCACTCGGAGTGCACCCGCACGAGCACGTCCTCGCGGCCGGCGATGTCGCCGTGGACCATGGCCACGTGCTCGGAGCCGTCGACGGTCGAGCGGTAGGCGATGCAGGTGAAGTCGCCCCACTGGGTGGGGATGCGGGCCTCGCCGGCCCGCTCGACGAGCTGCTCGGTGCGGTGGCGGTAGCGGATGAGGTCGGCGATGGAGATGAGCAGCAGGCCGTGGTGGGCGCTGAACCCGATGAGGTCGTCGAGGCGGGACATGGTGCCGTCGTCGTTGACGATCTCGCAGATGGCGGCCACGGGGGCCAGACCGGCCAGGCGGCACAGGTCGACGCCGGCCTCGGTGTGCCCGGCCCGCTTGAGCACCCCACCCTCCCTGGCCCGCAGGGGGAAGATGTGCCCGGGGCGGGCCAGCTGACCGGGCCGGGTGGTGGGCTCGGCCAGGGCCCGCAGGGTGGCGGCCCGGTCGGCGGCGGAGATGCCCGTGGTCGTGCCCAGGGCCAGGTCGACGCTGACGGTGAACGCAGTGCCCATGGACTCGGTGTTGCGGCTGACCATGAGGGGCAGGTTGAGGGCGTCGGCCACCTCGCAGCTGAGGGGGGCGCAGATCAGGCCCGACGTGTGGCGCACGAAGAAGGCCATCTGCTCGGCCGTGGCGTGGGCGGCCGACATGATGAGGTCGCCCTCGTTCTCGCGGTCCTCGTCGTCGACGACCACCACCATCTCGCCGCGGGCCATGGCCGCCACCGCGTCCTCGATGGGAGCGAACGACACCGTCTCACGAGCGGGCATGGCGCCTCCTGGGGCAGGGGTGGGCTGGACCACCACCCTCCCATGTTGCCGGTCCTGCCGACCTTGCGCCAGCCTGACTCGACGGTGGTGTCAAGTTGTGGCCGACGTCACATCCCGGGGAGATCACGTCGCCACCACGTCGATGCGCACGTCGGCGCCGAGTTGGGCCACGGACACCATGCGCCCCCGCCAGACCTCGGCCATGGTCGGCGCCCCCGGACCGGCGAGCACGGGGGCACCGTCGTCGCCACCGAAGAGCACCGGGGCCAGGTACACGACGTAGCGGTCCACGAGGCGGCGTGCGTGCAGGGCGGCGGCCACGGTGGCCCCCCCCTCCACCAGCACCTGGACCACGTCACGGCGACCGAGCTCGTCGAGGACCTCGCCCAGGTCACCCGCTAGCTCCAGGCACGGGTGGACCTTGGCTCCCGGCGGAGCCTGGCCGAGCACGACCCGCAGGGGGTCGCCCCGGCGGGCCAGGCCCTGGGCCGCGGCCGGCAGGTCGCGCACGGTCAGGGCGGGATCGTCGGCCCGCACCGTGCCCGCTCCCACGAGCACGGCGTCGCTGGCCGCCCGCAGCAGGTGGGCGTCGGCTCGGGCCTCGGGCCCGGTGATCCACCGGCTCGACCCGTCGGGGGCCGCCGTGCGGCCGTCGAGGGAGGCGGCCAGCTTCAGCACCACGTAGGGGCGCCCGGTGCGCCGGTGGTGGAGGTAGGGGGCCAGCTGCTCCTCGACCAGGTCCCGGCCGATGCCGACGTCGACCTCCACGCCCGCGGCCCGGAGCTGGGCGATGCCCGTGCCCGCCACCTTGGTGTCGGGGTCCACGGTGCCGACCACCACCCGGCGCACGCCGGCGGCGAGCACGGCGTCGACGCAGGGCGGGGTGCGGCCCCAGTGCGAGCACGGCTCGAGGGTCACGTACAGGGTGGCACCCCGGGCCGCCTCTCCGGCCAGGCCCAGGGCCACGACCTCGGCATGGGGCCCGCTGACGCCGTCGGTGGCCCCGGCGTGGAGCAGGGAGACGTCTCCGTCCCACCCTGCGGGTTCGACCACGGCGCCCACCCAGGGACGGGGGGAGGTGGCCAGCCGGGCCGTGGCGGCGATGGCCATGGCCCGGGCCATGCCCGCCTCGTCCGCCGACGCGCCCGGGCCGTCCCCGACGGTGGGCTCCGGGGTGCTCCCAGCTGGCGGCACCGCGCTCAATGGCTGGTGGGGGTGTCGGCCAGCAGGCGCAGGGCGTGGGGCAGCACGTCGGCCACGGCGTCGAGGTACTCGACGGCGCCCTTGGGCGAGCCCGGGGTGTTCAGCACCAGGGCCGTGCCCACGGTGCCGGCCACCGCCCGCGACAGCCGCCCCAGGGGGGAGGTCAGGCGCATGGCCTCGGCCAGGCCCGGGGCCTCGCGCTCGAGCACGAGGCGGGTGCCCTCGGGCGTCAGGTCCCGGGGCCCGAAGCCCGTGCCCCCGGTGGTGATGACCAGGCCGGCGAACCCCGCGGTCAGCTCGACGAGGGCATCGCGCACGCTGTCGATCCCGTCGGCCACCACCCGGCGCTCGGCGATCGTGTAGCCCCCGGCCACCAGGCGCTCCTCGAGCACGGCACCGGAGCGGTCCTCCCGGGTGCCGGCCACCACGCCGTCGGACACGGTGAGCACCTTGGCCGCCAGCCCGGCCGGGGCTGTGTCGCTGGGATGCGCGTCGGTGGGATGCGCGTCGGTGGGACGCGCGTCGGTGGGATGCGTTTCAGCCATGGCTGGGCCTCCTCAGCCGTAGGACGTACATGCCGTCGGTGTCCGCGGCCTGGGGCAGGAGCAGGGCGCCCCGGCCGTGGCCCTGCCACGGCGCCGCGGGCGGGTCGAGGACCTCGAGGTCGGGGCGCACGTCGGACAGCCAGGCGTCGATGTCGAGGGTCTCGGCCCGGGTCAGCGTGCACACGCTGTAGACGAGCACCCCGCCCGGGGCCAGCAACTCGAGGGCTGCGGTGACCAGGCGCTTCTGCAGGGGGACGAGGCGGTCGAGGGCGGCGGCGTCGATGCGCCAGCGGGCATCGGGGCGCCGCCGCAGGCTGCCCAACCCGCTGCACGGAGCGTCGACCAGCACCCGGTCGAAGCGACCGGGGCGCAGCGGGGGCCGGGATCCGTCCGCCGTCACCGGGTGCAGGGTGGTCAGGTCGAGGCGCCTGGCGTTGGCCGCCACCAGGCGGGTGCGGGCCACGTTGAGGTCCACGGCCACGACGCGGGCGCCGTCACCGGCCATGGCCGTGGCCTTGCCCCCCGGGGCCGCGGCCAGGTCGGCCACCAGCTGGCCGGGGCCGGCCTCGACCAGGGCGGCCACCCATTGGGAACCCAGGTCCTGGATGTAACCGTCGTCACGCTCGGTGACCTTGGCGGCCAGGTTCATGGTGACGAGGGCGTCGACCGCGCTCTGGTGGCCCAGGTCGGTGATGAGGCGCTCGACGACCCAGTCGGGGTAGCTGAGGCGGGTGGCCAGGTCGGGCCACTGGGGCTCACCGGCCTCGGCCACCCGGCGCAGCACGGCGTTGACCACCTTGCGGGCCGGGCCCTGCACCGCTTCCACGGTGGCGGCCACCGCCGCGTGGGCCGGGGTGCGCAGGAACAGCAGTTGGTAGGCCCCGACCCGCAGGGCGGCCCGGGTGGGCACGTCGACGGAGCGCAGCAGGTAGGGGTCGATGGCGGCGTCGCACGCCCGACGCATGCGCAGGGTGCCGTAGACGAGCTCGGTGACCAGCCGGCGGTCGGCCGACTGCAGCTTGGAGTGGTCGAGGAGCTTGGGCAGCAGCAGGTTGGCGTAGGCCCCGCCCTCCTCGGTGCGCACCAGGGCCTCGATGGCCAACCGACGCGACGCCGCTCCCGCCGATGCCGGGGGGCTGCCGTCGGGCCGGTCCTGGGGCCTGGCCGGTGCCGCCGGGGGACGTCGGCCCGAGCGACGGGGGGGACGGGGACCGCGGGGACCGCGGGGGGTGCTCATGCACCCAGCCGGTCGTCGACACCGAGGCGGGCACCGCGACGCCAGGCGTCCGCGGCCTGGCGGGCCCGGCCCTCGGGTTGGACCTCGATCAGCTCCAGGGATCCGGCTCCGGTGGCCACCCGGGTGCCGTCGAGGGTGCCGGCAGGCCCGTCCACCCCGTCGTCGGACACACGGGCCCGCCACACGATCAGGCGCCGTCCCCCCGCCGTCGTCCAGGCCCGTCCCAGGCGCACCACCCGGGCCAGCTCGACGGCGGGACGGGTCCAGTCGAGCTCGAGCTCGGACGGCTCCACCTTGGCCGCGAAGGTGATCTCGCCCTCCTGGGGCCGGGGCGGCCCCAGGCCGCTGGCCAGGGCGTCGAGCAACAGCCCCGTACCCAGGCCGACCAGCCGCCCCCGCAGCTCGTCGAGGGTCTCGTCGTCGTCGATGGCCGTCTCGGCCCGGCGGTACACACCGCCGGTGTCGAGCTGCTCCTCGATGGCCATCAGGCACACCCCGGTGCGCTCGTCGCCGGCGAGGATGGCCCGTTCGACGGGGGCCGCCCCCCGCCACCGGGGCAGCAGGGAGAAGTGCAGGTTGACCATGGGCACCTGCTCGAAGATGGCGGGCTTGATGATGCGTCCGTAGGCCACGACGACACCGAGCTCGGCGCCCAGGTCGGGCACGTCCTCGATGCGCTCGGTGACATGGATGCCGTGGTGGAGGGCCGCAGCCTTGACCGGGCTCGGGGACAGCTCGCCGCCGCGACCCCGGCGCTTGTCGGGCCGGGAGACGACCCCGACGATGTCGTAGCCGGCACCGATCAGGGCCTCGAGCGGGGGGACGCCCAGGGCGGGCGAGCCGAGGTACACGAGGCGGCGCGGATGGCGCGGAGGGAGCGTCACGACGGCGTCAGACTACCGTTGCCCCTGGTGAGCACGCCCGACGACGACCAGCACTACTTCAGCGGTTCCCCAAAGGTGGCCTCGGCCGAGCGCACGGTGCCCCTGGTGCTGCCCGACCTGCGCCTCGAGCTCGTGACCGATCGGGGCACGTTCTCGGCCGGGGGGGTCGACGCCGGCACCAAGCTGCTGCTCCTCGACGGCGCCTCACCGACGCCCGCCGCATCGACCGTGGCCGACGTGGGCTGCGGCTACGGCCCCATCGCCGTCACCGTGGCCCGCCGCAACCCCGGGGCCAGGGTGTGGGCCGTCGACGTGAACTCGCGCGCCCTCGACCTGTGCCGGCGCAACGCCGAGGCCGCAGGCACCACCAACGTCGTGGTGGTCACCGCAGCCGAGGTCCCCGCCGACCTGGTGGTCGACGTGGTCTACAGCAACCCCCCCATCCGCATCGGCAAGGACGCCCTGCACGAGCTGTTGGGCACGTGGCTGGCCCGCTTGTCCCCCACCGGGCACATGGTGCTCGTCGTGCACCGCCACCTGGGGGCCGACTCGCTGCACCGCTGGCTCGAGGACCAGGGTTGGGCCGTGGCCCGGCTCACGTCGCGGGCCGGCTACCGCCTGCTGCGCATCGGCCGGCCCGAGGCCGGTGCAACCGATGCCGGCACCGAAACCGACATCGAGGGGGCATCGTGACCACCCCGGGCAAGCACCTGGGCTCCACCGATCTCAAGCGGCTCCACCGACGGTGGCGACGAGCGACCAACGGCCGTCTGGCCCTCGTGCTCGACGGCGTGCAGAACCCCTTCAACCTGGGCTCCATCTCCCGGTTGGCCGCGGCCTTCGGGGTGGAGCAGGTGTGGATCAGCGGCACGTTGGAGCTGGGCAACGCCAAGGTGCAGAAGACGGCCATGGGTACGGACCGCCTGCTGACCTGGCACCCCACGGACACGATCACCCAGGCCCTGGATGCGGCCAAGAAGGCCGGTTACCGCACCGTGGGGGTCGAGCTCACCGACGCGGCCCGACCCCTGTTCGAGGTGGACCTCGGCGGTGACGTGGCCCTGGTGCTGGGCCACGAGGAACGGGGCCTGTCGGCCGCCGCACTGCGAGCCTGCGACGCCGTGGGCTACGTGCCCCTGGTGGGCCGGGTGGGCTCGCTCAACGTGGCCATGGCCACCGCGGCCGCCATCTACGAGGTCCGCCGCCAGGAGTGGGCCACCCCCGCGCCTGGTCCCAGCCCCAGGACCTGACCACCGGGCACGACGCGGTGGTCAGGCGACGGCGCCGCGGCTGCCGGCCGAGCCCGCAGGACCGGGTCAGGCGCCCGCGGTCTGGATGTTCTGCTGGACCGCCCGGAGCTGGTCGTTCAGGGCCACGAGGGCCTCGCGGGCCGTCTTGAGCTGGCCGCTGGTCTCGGGCCACATGGTGCGGAACTGGTCGGCCTTGGGCCCGGCCCAGTTGTTCGGCTCGACGAGCACGACGCCGGCGCCGTCGAGCGCCTGCAGCTGCTGGGCCAGGCCGGTGTCGAGCACGGCGCGCATGCGGGTGATGGCTTCGATGGCTTCCGGGGTGGACTTGACGATGACGGACACAGAAGCCTCCGAGGCGCTGGTTGGTGTGCCTCCACACTATCGCTGGCGGTATACGAAAACAACTGAAATGCTATGAAAGATCTTCAAGGATGTTCGGGGAGGCCGGCGGACGGGCCACCTGGATGAGCACGGGGCCGGCGCCGCCCACCAGGTAGCCACGGCCCGGGGCCGGCAGGGCCGGGGACCTGCGGGGCAGGCGGACGGACAGCAGATCCCCGTCGAGGTCGATGTCGGGGGCGAGGAGGAGGCCGGCCCGGGACTGGCGCACCAGGCGCAGCCACGCCCCGTACGAGGTGCGCAGGGCATCGGCCCGGCCGGCTGCCACCACGTGGACATCGGGGGCGCGGGCCAGGAGCAGCCGTTCCAGCACCCCGGCGCCGTCGTCGACCAGTTCGGCGTCGTCGACGAGGACCACGAGGGGGCCGCCGGTGCGGGCCCCGAGGGCCAGGTCGGTCAGCTCGTACAGATCGGCAACGCCGAGCACCCGGTCCACGGGGCCCTCGGCCAGGGGGGAGGGGCGGGGCAGCACGGCCACGACGGTGACATCGGGTCGGGCGGCGCGCAGCGCGGTGGCCAGGGTGAGCAGGGTCGTGGTCCGACCCGAGCGGGCCGGCCCCGCCACCAACAGGTGCTCGGCCGGGTGCAGGGACACCGCTGCGGGTTCGAGGGCGTGGGCGCCCATGCCCAGGGGCAGCAGCCACGGTCGCCCGTGGCCCCAGGCGCCGGAGCAGACCTCTTCCCAGGCCACGTGGTCGGCCAGGCTGCCCACCGGCCGAGGCCACCCGGGGCCGGCCACCCCGGCGCCGGCCACGAGGCCCCTCACCGTGGCCTCCTCGGCCCTGGCCACCTGGACCACCAACCCGCTGACCAGGTCGACACCTCGTCCCGGAGGACCACCGACGACGGGGGCGCCCAGGGTGCGGGCGTCGACGGGGTCGGCCAGGGCCAACACCAGGCGCTGGGCCACCCCGGCCACCATGGCGGGACGGACGCCGCCGGGCCGCTCCGCCGTGAACGCGGTGTGCAGGCCCAGGCCGGGGCCGTCACCGAGGAAGCGTTGCAGGCGCTCGACGACGGCCAGGCCGCCGGGCTGGTCCAGCTCGGTCACCAGGGTGGCCAGGCCGTCGACCAGGAGGACGATCCGGGGCCGGGGCCCCGCTCCGCCGCCGGCCCGACGGCGCTCGAACTCGTCGGTGAGCCGGCCCAGCAGGCGCTGGAGGCGCTCGCCCTCGCCGGGACGGACCACAGCGGCGGTGTGGGGCAGGGCGGCGAGGACGTCGAGGCCGCCACCGCCGGAGGCGTCGATGGCGTACACGTGGAGCTCGTCGGGCCCGTACCGGCAGGCCAGGGCCACCGCCGCCGCGACCAGGGTGGTGGTCGTGCCGCTCCCCCGGGTCCCGTACACGGCCAGGTTGCCCTCGGCCAGGTCCCAGCCCCCCACCTGGCGGCGCTGGTGGTCGGGGTCATCGGCCAGCCACAGGCTGGTCGTGCCGGGCTCGGCCGTGGCCGCCTCGGGCAGCCGGGCCAGACCGTCGAGCGTGAGGGACGCCGGCAGCGGCTCGGTCCACGGCGCCGCCACCGGTGACAGTCCCAAGGTGGCGGCGGCGGCTCGACACGCCGCCACCACCTGTTCGAGCTGGGTGGGTCCCGTGGCACCCACGTGCGGCCCGATGCCCCCGGCCAGCGCCGCGGCGGGCGAGGCCGCGGTCACGATCTCGACCACGGACCGGTCGGCGCGGTCGACCGGCGCCGAGGAGTGGGCCGCCTGCACGGTGACGAGCTCGTTGGGCCCCAGGCGCAGCACGGCGGCACCGGGACGGTGCCGGGGCAGGCGGGCGGCCAGGTCCGAACCGATGACGTCGTGGGCGTCATGGGCGTCCTGCACCCGCAGGGCGATGCGCAGGTTGGTGTTGGCCCGGATGGCGTCGTTGACCACGCCCGCAGGGCGCTGCGTGGCCAGCACCAGGTGCACGCCCAGGCTGCGGCCCCGCTGGGCCACCCCGACCAGGGCATCGAGGAAGCCGGGCAGCTCGGCGGCCAGGGTGGCGAACTCGTCCACCACCACCAGCAGGCGGGGCAGGGTGGGGGCGTCGCCCCCGGAGCGGCGCAACGTGACCAGGTCGGCCGCCCCGGCCTGGCGCAACAGCCGCTCACGGCGCCGCAGCTCGGCGTCGAGCCCCCGCAGGGCCCGTTCGCCCAGGGTGGCGTCGAGGTCGGTGACCACGGCCGCGGTGTGGGGCAGGCGGGCGCAGGCGTCGAAGGCAGCTCCGCCCTTGTAGTCCACCAGCACGATGGACAGCAGGCGGGGATCGACCCGGGCGGCCAGGGCCACCACCCACGAGCGCAACAGCTCGCTCTTGCCCGCCCCCGTCGTCCCCGCCACCAGGGCATGGGGACCGTCGACCACCAGGTCCACGGGGACGGGACCGTCGGCATCCATGCCCAGGGGCACCGAGAGGCCGACGTCGTCCCAGCTCGCCGCCCAGGCCGCGGCGATGGCCACAGGATCGGTGGCACCCGCGCCCAGCAGGTCGGTGAGACCCACCTGGCGGGCCACCGCGGCCACGGCAACGTCGGGATCGTCGAAGCGGGCCAGGGACCGGGCGGCGCCGTCGGCCCGGGCCACGGACAGGCCGGCCACGACGACGCCCCGTTGGCGACGGCCAGCCCGCAGGTCGTCGACCGTGGCCGCGCCGTCACGGCCTTCCAGGGTCACCACCGTGGTGCACGACGCCGGCAGGCGGTCTCGACGGGTGGCGACGACGACACCGGCGACGGCACCCGCCGCCCCGCCGAGCAGGGCCCGGGCCGGCGAGCGGCGAGCCCCGAGCACGGCCTCGTCGTCGATCACCACCAGGCGCACGGCCACCTCGGGCCGAGGACCGTCCAACAGCCCGACCAGACCGCTGGCCCCCGTTCCCCCCTCGAAGACCAGCCGACGATCCCCGTGGCGATCACGCACGTGGGGCAGCCACGACGTCCACGACCAGGCGTCACCAGCCTCGGCACCGGCGGCGACGACGATCTCGAGGTCGGCGGGGCCGTGCAGCACCGCGGCCTGGAGCACCAGGCTGGCGGCCACGGCCCGGGCCACGTCGGGCGGGCCGACCACGCCGACGACACCGCCGGCGGAGAGGTCGAGCTCGACGGGCACGTCCCGCAGCACCGACGCTGCGGCCATGGCCGCGGCCACCAGGGGAGACGCGGATTCCGCCGTGAAGGTGGCCCCACCGGTGGTGGGCGGCACCCAGGCGACGTCGGCCTCCCCCGCCACCAGGCGCAGGAAGTCGGCATCGTGGGGGCGGCGCTCCCACAAGCGCACGCTGGGCAGCCGGGACCGGCGCACCACCTCGGCCACATCGGTCAGCACCTCGCGGCGGCGCCGACGCTCGGTGGCCACCGCCGCGGTCAGCTCGGTGCGCAGCACGGCCACCTCGGCGGCGTGGCGTAGCCGGTCGCGCCGGCCCACCTTCGTGGCCTGGCGCCGGCTGTGCCACCACGCGGTGATGGCCAGCAACGGACCCAACAAGGGGAGGAGGGCGAACAGCCAGTTGCCCGTGATGAGCACGATGGCCAAGCCGGCCACTGCGGGCAGCAGGGCACTGGCCACGGCCAGCGTGGGCCGGGTCTGGCTGGCCGCAGGAGGCCGGGGCACCATCACCGGGTCGGGCGCGGGCGGGGGCGTGGCCCGGGGTGGGCGGTGGTGCACCACCACGGGACGGCCGCCGGCGGGCCCGGCGTCGATGCCGGGGTGGCGGTCGTCGTCGATGGTGGGAGCCAGGTGGACGCTCAGCCCGCCGATGCGGGCCCGCCCACCGGGAGGGAGACGACGCCAGGCCGGACAGGGCTGCCCGTCTATGGCGGTGCCGTTGCGCGAGCCCAGGTCACGCAGCTCGACGCCACCCTCGGGCCCCACCCTCACCACGACGTGACGGGCCGAGACCGTGGTGCTGTCGAGGACCACGTCGGCCGTGTCCCGGTCGCGGCCCAGCACCCACTCCCCCGCCATCAGCGGTCGTCGACCCGCGGCGTCCACCCCGGCCACGACGTGCACAGCGGCGGGCGCCCGCCCCGACCTCGGGAGCGGAGGACAGGCCAGCGGACCACCGACCTCGCTGCCCTCACCCAGGCCGAGACGGGCCAGGCCACTGGCGGCGGACCGCAGCTGTCCGTCGACGACCAGCGGTGTGGTCTCCCCCAGCGCATGGGCCAGGTCGGCCACCGTGGCCTCGTCCCCGTGGATCCGCAGCTCGACGCGACGGGGGCCCGACCGGTGGTGGTGCAGGATCAGCATGGCCCGCCAGGGTGAGGCCTCGACCACACTCTGCGCATAGGCCAATGCATCCAGTCAGCGCGGACGACGACCCCAGGCCTGGCCCACGGTGACGCCCGTGCGCAGCCCCCGCTCAGCCCGCCGAGCGGCGGGGGTCACCCTCCGGGCAGGCCAACAGGGCGGCACGCATGACGTCCGCGGTGGGGAACCGCTCGTCGGGATCGGCGTGCATGGCCGCAGCCACGGTGGCAGCCAGCTGGCGGGACACGCCGAGGTCGGCCACCCGTCCGGCCCCGACTCCCCCTCCGGGCCGGGCCCCGGTGAGCACGGCCACGGCGCACGCACCGAGGCCGTAGACATCGAGGCGGGGGTCGAGGAACCCGTGGCGGGCGAGCTCGGGGGCGGCGTAGCCGTCGCTGCCCTCACCCACCGTGACCCCACCGCGGGGCCCGGCCGAGCCCAGGTCGGCCAGCACGGCGCCGCCGTCGGCGGCGAGCAGGATGTTGGAGGGCTTCACGTCACCGTGGACCACACCGTGGCGGTGCAGCGCACCCAGGCCCGCGGCCACGTCGACCAGGTAACCCACCAGGGCCGCGGCCGCCATCTCCGGGCCACGAGTCGCGGCGGCCAGCGAACCACCCCGCACCAGCGCCAGGACCAGGGCCACGTGCTCCCCGCCGTCGCCACCGTCGGGTACGACATCGATGAGCCGGACGAGGTTGGGATGGTCGCAGGCGGCGAGCACGGCAGCCTCTCCCCGCAGCCGGCTCGAACCGCCGACGTCGCGAGCCACCCGCTTCACCGCCACGTCGAAGGGCACGGGACCGAGGCGATGGGCCCGCCACACGGTGGCGTGGGCGCCGACGCCCAGCACCTCGTCGAGCACGTAGCCGGTCACCATGGCCCTGTTGTCGACCAGGTCTCCGCCCCGCTGAAGCACGGGCACCCGTAGGGAGGTCGGTCAGACGTCGAGGGGATCGACGGCGATGCGGACCCGGTCCGGGGGGCGACCGGCGGCGGCCAGGTGGTCGGCCAGGGCAGCGGCGTTGGCGGCCCGCACCTGGAAGCGGTCATCCGCCGGTCCCCGCACCTCGGCGCCGACGGCCCGCAGGCGGTCGGCCAGCTCGACGGCGCCCGGACCCGACAGCACGGCCATCGAGGTGTGGGGAGGCAGGCGCAGGGCCCGGCGACGCTCGTCCTCGGCCGCGCTGAAGCGACCGGGGTCGGCCAGCAACACGGCCCTGACCGCGTCGGGGTCGGGCTGGCGGGTCTGCAACACCAGACGCGACCCACCCCGACCGCCGAGACGGCGGGCGGCCAGGGTCAACTGGGCCAGCACCCGTTCCGCCGACCGGTAGCGGGGGGCGAGCAGGTCGCCGTCGAGGTCGGGGAAGGCGATGACGTCAGCCGAGCCCAACCGGTGCAGCAGGGCCTCGGTGCCCACGAACACCCTGGCCGCCGCCGTCTCCCCCGTCCCGCCTCGACGTCCCGGCCCGCCCGCGCCACCGGGCCCACCCAGGCCTTCGGTCTCCGCGGTGACCTCGACCACCGGCTCGCGCAACAGGGCCTCGAGCTCGTCGCGCATGCGGGACACCCCCAGGCGCAGCAGCTTGAGGCGGGTGGCCCCGCACGCCGCGCACACCGGGGGCCGGGTGGCCCCACAGCGGGGACAGCTCAGGTGCTCGGCATCGGGGGCGGCCAACGCCGCCCCGCACCGGTCACAGGTGGCCAGGGCCCGGCACGCGTTGCAGGCCAGCAGCTTGGCCCGGCCCTTGCGGTTGAGGATCACCGCGGCGACCCCACCCGAGCGCAGCGCAGCCCCCAGGCGCTCGCTGTACAGGCCGCTGCGCAGGGGGTCGGGGTCACGACGGCGGTCGATGACCTCGACGACAGGCCAGCCCTGGCGTTCCACGGCCCGTGACGGGGCCACCAGGGGGCCCGCGGCCAGGGCCTCGAGGGTGGGGATGGGCGACACCAGCACGCAGGGCACGCCGGCCCGCCGGGCCCGCTCGACGACGACGTCGCGGGCGTGCCAGGTCGGAGCGCGTTCGTCCTGGTAGCGCTCGTCGTGCTCGTCGAGGACGACGACGACGGCCAGGTCGGGGGCCGGAGCCCACGCCGCGGCCCGTGAGCCCACCACGGTCACCCCCGCGGCGGCGTCGGCCCAGCGCTCGGGGTGGTGCACGGCGGCCACACCGGCCCGACGTAGCCGGGTGACCAGCTGACGGGCGTCGTGCTGGGCCGGGGTGAGGATCAGGGCCTGACCCCGGGCCGTGGCCGCCAGCAACAGGGGTAGGGGGTCGGCATCGGGGGGCAGGCGCAACACCCGGGGACCACCGACCAGGGCGTCGGCGATCGATTCGGCCCAGGCCACGTCGGGCTCGACGACGGGCGGCGGGGGGCGCAGGGCCGAGGCGGGCAGGCGGCCGACCGAGCGCAACGGGGACGCGGCCCGCAGGAACGTGGTGCGGCGGCCGGCCCAACGCCAGGCCGCCCACCCGGCCAGCTCGACGAGCTCGGGTCCCGGACCCCGGCTCGACACCCGGGTCACGGCCCGCAGGCGCACCCCGGGAGGAGACCCACGATCCGTGGCCACCACCCAACCCCGCTCCCGGCGGCTCTGCAGGGGCACCCGGACGATGGTGCCCACCACGGGAGCGGCGGCATCGACGACGAGCGCGTCGGGGAGCACGTAGTCGAGGACGCGATCGAGGGCGGGCACGTCGGGGAGCACCCCGACGACCCGCCCTCCGTGGTCACTGCGCCCGTCGGCGCCAGGACGGTCGGCTGCGGTCAGAGACCCAGCGTCTGCTTGAGGGCGTCGACGCGGTCCGTCTGCTCCCAGGGGAAGTCGCCGGTGCGGCCGAAGTGGCCGTAGGACGCCGTCTGGCGATAGATGGGTCGACGCAGGCCCAGGTCACGGATGATGGCCGCCGGGCGCAGGTCGAACACCGACGTCACGGCATCGGAGATGGCGTCGGGGTCCACGGTGTGGGTCCCGAACGTCTCCACCAGCAGGGAGATGGGGTGGGCCACGCCGATGGCGTAGGCCACCTGGACCTCGCAGCGCCGGGCCGCGCCCGAGGCCACCACGTTCTTGGCCACCCAGCGGGCGGCGTAGGCGGCCGAGCGGTCGACCTTGGACGGGTCCTTGCCCGAAAAGGCGCCGCCGCCGTGGCGGGCCATGCCGCCATAGGTGTCGACGATGATCTTGCGCCCGGTCAGGCCGGCGTCGCCCACCGGCCCACCGATGACGAAACGACCGGTCGGGTTGACGTACACCTCGTAGTCATCACCCTGGAAGCGCTCGGGGATGACGGGGCGGATCACGTTGTCGATCAGGTCGGGCCGGATCATGGTGTCGCGGTCGACGCCATCGTTGTGCTGGGTCGAGATGAGGACGGTCTTGAGCCGGACCGGCTCGCCGTCCTTGTACTCGAAGGTCACCTGGGTCTTGCCGTCGGGGCGCAGGTAGGGCACCTCACCCGTCTTGCGCACCTCGGCCAGGCGCTCGGCCAGGCGGTGGGCGACGTGGATGGGCAACGGCATGAGCACGTCGGTCTCGTCGCAGGCGTAGCCGAACATCATGCCCTGGTCACCAGCGCCCTGCTGGTTGAGCATGTCCTCGCCCGAGCTGCCGCCCCGCACCTCTTCGGAGGCGTCGACGCCCTGGGCGATGTCGGGCGACTGCTCGCCGATGGCCACCATGACGCCACAGGTCTTGCCGTCGAACAGGAAGCTGCCCCGGTCGTAGCCGATCTCGCAGATCGTCTGACGGACGATGCCGGGGATGTCGACGTAGGCGGAGGTGGTGATCTCACCACCGACAACGGCCAGCCCGGTGGTGAGGAAGGTCTCACAGGCCACCCGGCTCATCGGATCCTGCGCCAGCATGGCGTCGAGGATGGCATCGGAGATCTGGTCGGCCATCTTGTCGGGATGGCCCTCGGTCACAGATTCCGAGGTGAAGGTCCAACTAGCCACCAGTGCTCCTGTCGTTGCCTGCCGCATGCGGGCGCGCTTGCTGATCCACGCTACCGATTCCCCCCGCCGCCACCACCATGGACGTCGACCCCCCGTGACGAGTTACCCACGCCGGGCGGGCGCAGGGACTCCACCGCGTCGAGCACGGCATCGGCCACGGCCCGCTTGTCGGTCAGGGGCACCTCGACCTCGCGACCGTCACGTCCCAGGATGACCACGGCGTTGGTGTCGTGCTCGAAGCCGACCTCGGGGGCGGACACGTCGTTGGCCACGATGAGGTCGGCGCCCTTGCGGGTCAGCTTGTCCCCGGCGTTGGCCCGCAGGTCCGAGGTCTCCGCGGCGAAGCCCACCAGCACCTGGCCCGGCTGCTTCGTCGCCCCCAGCTCGGCCAGGATGTCGACGGTCGTCTCCAGCTCGATGGTGGGCACGCCGCCGGCCTTCTTGATCTTGCCTGCAGCCACGTGGGCGGGGCGGAAATCGGCCACCGCTGCGGCCATGACCACCACGTCGGCCCCGGTCGCGGCGTGGCGCATGGCGTCGAGCATCTGCGCCGCGGTCTCGACGCGCACCACGTCCACCCCGCTGCGCACCGGGCGGTCGACGGTGCTGATCAGGGTGACCCTGGCCCCTCGATCGGCGGCGGCCTCGGCCAGGGCGTAACCCTGCTTGCCCGAGGAGCGGTTGGAGATGTAGCGCACGGGGTCGATGGGTTCGCGGGTCCCGCCCGCGGAGACGACCACGTGGGTGCCGGCCAGCGATGCCGGGGTCAGGAGGCGCACGGCGGCGTCGAAGATGTCGGCGGGCTCGGCCAGTCGGCCGTGGCCGACGTCGCCGCCGGCCAGGCGGCCCGAAGCCGGGGCCACCAGGTGCACGCCCCGGCGCACCAGGGTGGCCAGGTTCTCCTGGATGGCGGCGTGCTCCCACATCTCGGTGTGCATGGCCGGGCACAGCAGCACCGGGGCCCGGGTGGCGATGAGGACTGCGGTCAGCAGGTCACTGGAGATGCCCGCCGCGTAGGTGCCGATGAGCCGGGCCGTGGCCGGGCACACCAGCACCAGGTCGGCCTGCTGGCCCAGGCGGGTGTGGGGGATGGGGCTGGCGTAGCGACCGGGGACGATGTCGCCCTCGTCGAGACCGATGTCCCACAGCGAGCTGCGCACGGGCTCGGATGCCAGGGTGGAGAAGGTGGCCTCGCCCACGAAGCGGCGGGCCCCCGCGGTCATCACCGGGGAGACGTGGGCGCCGGCATCGACCAGCCGGCGACACACCTCGACCGCCTTGTAGGCGGCGATCCCGCCGGTGACGCCGAGGACGATGCGACGACCGCGCAGCGGCGCCGCCCCGTCGGCCATGGCGGTGGTCTACTCCCCGGCCGACTTGGCCTCGGCCAGCGCGGCGGCGCTGCCGATGGCCCGGGGCAGGATCTTCTCCGCGGCGATCTCCTCGAAGGCGATCGACAGCGGCTTGCGGGCGATGGACGTCACCTGCGGGGGGACCATCTGACCGACGCCATCCCCCAGGTGCCCGAAGTACGAGTTGATCTGGCGGGCCCGCTGGGCAGCCAGCGTCACCAGGCGGAACTTCGAATCCGTCTCGACGAGGAGCTCCTCGATCCGGGGGTTCATCATCGAGTCTTCACGGTCGGCCACGAAGGCGCCTCCTGTACTGCGACCACGCGGGCTCCGCCTACACAGCCGTGCGGAACCCCGTCCTGGCGGCGCTCGATCCTAGCAGTGCTCCTGGCCACATTCGCGGCACCCCGTCCGGACGGGGTGCCCGAAGCGGGGGTGGCGCGGGTCAGGGCTGGGCGGGGTTGAGCACCCGGTGGTGCTCGAGGAGGGCCAGGACCTCGTCCACGGCCCGATCCAGCGAGTCGTTGACCACCTCGTGGGCGCCGAGGCGCCGACTGGCATCCGCCTCGAGCTGGGCTTTGGCCAGGCGCTTGCGGATGACGTCCTCGGGGTCGCCCCGTTGGCGCAACCGGGCCTCCTGGGCGTCGGGCGACGGGGCGGTGACCAGGATCAACAGGGCATCGGGGCTGCGCCGGTGCACGGCCTCAGCTCCCTGCACGTCGATCTCCAGCACCACGTCACGGCCGGGCTCGGCCTCGAGCACCGGGGTCCCGTAGAGGTTACCCAGGAACTCGGCCCACTCCAGGAAGCCACCGCGAGCGATGCTGGCCTCGAACTCGGCCCTGGTCACGAAGTGGTAGGCGTCCTCGGACTCCCCCACCCGTCGCGCCCGCGTCGTCCACGAACGGCTCAGCCACAGTCGGGGATCAGCGTCCAGCAGGCGCTCGACGATGGTGCCCTTGCCCGCACCTCCCGGCCCCGAGATCACGACGATCACGACGGCCTCCGACGACGGCGGGGCGGAGCCAGGCAGTCCGGACGGCGCACGCCGCCCCTCAGGATGCCGAGGGGAACTGCTCGAGGAGGGCCTTGCGTTGCTGCTCGCCCAGGCCACGGACGCGTCGGCTCTCGCTGATGCCGATCTCCTCCATGACCCGACGGGCTTTCACCTTGCCGATGCCGGGGAGGGACTCGAGCAGGGCCAGCACCTTGAGCTTGCCGACGATGTCGTCCGACTCGGCCTGGTCGAAGAGCTCGCCCAGAGAGATGGAGCCCATCTTCAGGCGCTCCTTCAGCTCGGCGCGGACCCGACGAGCCTCAGCAGCCTTCTCGAGCGCAGCCTGGCGCTGGTCGGCGGTCAGAGCAGGGGGCTTGGGCATGCGGACGATCCTAGTGGAGGTGGGGGTGGGTTCCGACGGACCCGCAGCGTGATCGCCGAAGCGGTTGCTGCAGGTCGGACCCCATTTCCTACGCCACGTCCGGGGCCGTGGGCAAGCTGTGGTGACCGTCGTCTGTCACGTGCGAGCGAAGCGCCCCCCCGGCTCGGCCAGCTCGGCCAGCAGCAGTCGGGCTGCGGCCCGCACGTCCCGGGCCCCCGTCACGGCCCGCCCGACGACGATCATGTCGGCCCCCGCCGCGAAGGCCTCGGCCGGCGTCACCGCCCGGGGTTGGTCGTGACGTTCGCCCCCCGCGGCGCGGATGCCGGGTACCACCCGCATCAGGCCGGGGCCGTTCTCGGCGGCCACGGCCAGGTCGGCCGCAGCACAGACCAGTCCGCCACAGCCGGCTTCGGCTGCCATGCGGGCCCGCTTGGGCACGATGTGGGGTGGGGCCTCGGTGTCCGACGTGAGCACGGTCACAGCAAGAGCGACAGGTTCAGGCAGGTCAGAGCCCATCGCCCCCGCGAACAGGCCCTCCACGCCGGCCCGGAGCATGGCCGAGCCGCCCTGGGCGTGCAGGGTCACGTAGCGGGCCCCCACCGCGCCCAGCACCCGGGCCGCCTTGTGCACCGTGGTGGGGATGTCGTGCAGCTTGAGGTCGACGAAGACGTCGACGTCACGCTCACGCAGGGCGGCGATGGCCTCGGGCCCGCTGGCCGAGAACAGCTCCAGGCCGATCTTGGCCACGCCGAACCACGGCGACAGCTCGCTGACCAGGTCGACGGCCTCGACGAGGTCGTCGACGTCGAGGGCCAGGGCGATCCGGTGGCGCAACGGGTGGGCGTCCGGGCTCGACATAAACGCACTCCTCTGCGGCCGTGGACCAGGCCTCTTCGCGGTGGGAGGTGGGGTTGGTGATCGGGGCGGAGGTGGGCTGGACGGGGCGAGAGCCAGTAGGTGGGGCTGCGCTCAGTGGGTGGGGCGGGGCCCGGCCGGCTGGACGGCCCCGATCAGGTCGGTGACGCGGTCGACGCCGTGACGTCGGCACCAGCGTCGCAGGTCCCGGGCCACCCGGGCGGGAGCCCGGGGATCGGCGAACGTGGCCGTGCCCACCTGGACGGCTGATGCCCCGGCCAGGAGGAGCTCCACGGCGGTGACAGCGTCGCACACCCCTCCCACGCCGACGATGGGCAGGTCCCCCACCGCGGCGTGCACATCGTGCACGGCCCGGACGGCCACGGGGTGCAGGGCGGGGCCCGACAGGCCGCCACCCCCGGCGCCGAGGACGGGCCTGCGGTCCTCGACGTCGATGGCCAGGCCCAGCAGGGTGTTGACCAGGGTGACGGCCTCGGCCCCGGCGTCTCGGGCAGCCAGGGCCACCTCGACGAGGCGGTCGGTGTTGGGGCTGAGCTTGGCCCACCGGGGCCGACCGCAGGCCGCGGTGGCCCCCACCACCTCGGCTGTGGCCACGGGCGAGTGGGCGAAGAGCTGGCCCCGGGCCTCGGTGTTGGGGCACGACACGTTGACCTCGACGGCCACCACCGCGGGACCAGCGGCGGCCATGAGCTCGGCGGCGGCTGCGTACTCCTCGACGGTGCGCCCCCAGATCGATGCCACCACGGTGGCCCCGGCCGCCTCCAGGGCGGGCAGCTCGTGTTCGAGCCAGCTGGCCACCCCCGGCCCCTGGAGGCCGACGCTGTTGAGCATGCCCGCGGCCACACCGGTGACCCGGGGGGCGGGGTTGCCGGCCCATGGGCCCGCAGCCAGGGACTTCACCACCACGGCGCCGAGCTGGGCCAGATCGAAGAACGCCCCCAGCTCGGCCCCGTAGCCCGCTGTGCCCGCAGCCGTGAGCACGGGCGAGGCCAGCTCGACGGTGCCCACACGGGTGCGCAGGTCGACGCGCCTCCCTGCCCTCACGACGGCACCATCACGACGGCCACCGTCACGACGGCCACCATCATGACGGCCACCACCACATCGGCCCCGTCACAGCGGCAGGGCCAACTGGTCGTCAGGGGCGGGGGCGGCGTGCAGCTCCTGCAGGGACCGCACCGACAGGCGGTGCTCGGCCCAGTCGGCCATGCCCGCGGCGGCAGCCACCCCGGCCGCTCCGGTGGTGAGCAGGGGCACGCGGTGCAGGGTGGCGGCCTCACGGATGTGGCCGCCGTCGGCCCGGGCCCCGTGGCCCCGGGGCGAGTTGAACACCAGGTCGATCTGCCCGGTGGCGATGAGCTGCACGGCGTTGGTACCCGGTTCACCGAGCTTGGCGATGACCTGGCGCACGGGCACCCCGGCGTCGCGCAGGGCGTGGGCGGTGCCGTCGGTGGCCACCACCTCGAGGCCCAGGGCCACGAAGCGACGGGCCGCCTCCACCCCCATCTGCTTGTCCCGGTCGGCCAGGGACATGAACACCGTGCCCTTGGAGGGCAGGCGGGTGCCGGCGGCCAACTGGCTCTTGGCGAAGGCCAGGCCGAAGGTGGCGTCGATGCCCATGACCTCACCGGTGGAACGCATCTCGGGTCCGAGCACGGCGTCGGCCCCGGGGAAGCGGCTGAAGGGCAGCACCGCCTCCTTGACGGCCACGTGACCGCCCCGAACCGGGGGCTTGAGCACGCCCTCGGCCCGCAGGGTGGCCAGGCTGGCCCCGGCCATGACCCGGGCCGCCACCTTGGCCAGGGGCACCCCCGTGGCCTTGGCCACGAAGGGCACGGTGCGCGACGCCCGGGGGTTGGCCTCGAGCACGAAGACCTGGCCCGCCTTCACCGCGTACTGCACGTTGATCAGGCCCTTCACGTCCAGGGCCGTGGCCAGCTCGGCCGTGTAGCGCTCGAGCACGGCCAGGGTCTCGGCCGACAGGTGCACCGGGGGCAGCACGCAGGCCGAGTCGCCCGAGTGCACGCCGGCCTCCTCGACGTGCTCCATGATCCCGCCGATGAGCACCTCACCGCCGGCGTCGCGGATGGCGTCCACGTCGACCTCGGTGGCGTCCTCGAGGAAGCGGTCGATGAGCACGGGGCGCTCGGCCGACAGGCCGCCCTCACGACCCAGGCTCCCGGCCAGGGTCAACTCCTGCATGGCCGACCGCAGGCCGGCCTCTTCGTAGACGATCTGCATGGCCCGCCCACCGAGCACGTAGCTGGGTCGCACCAGCACCGGGTAGCCCACCCGGCGGGTCACGGCCAGGGCCTCGTCGATGGTGGCGGCCACACCACCGGCGGGCTGGGGGATCTCGAGGCGGGCGCACAGGGCGTTCCACAGCTCACGATCCTCGGCCGAGTCGATGGCGGCGGCGCTGGTTCCCAGCACCAGCTCGGGCGGCAGGATGCCCGACAGCTTGAGGGGGGTCTGGCCGCCCAGGGCCACGATCACCCCCACCAGGTCGCCCGAGCGCTGCTCGGCCACGATGACGTTGCGCACGTCCTCGGGGGTGAGGGGCTCGAAGTACAGCCGGCTCGACGTGTCGTAGTCGGTGGACACCGTCTCGGGGTTGCAGTTGACCATCACCGTGTCGAAGCCGGCGGCGTCGAGGGCGAAGCAGGCGTGCACGCAGCAGTAGTCGAACTCGATGCCCTGGCCGATGCGGTTGGGGCCCGAGCCCAAGATGATGATGCGGGGACGGGTGGCGGCGGGGACCTCGTCCTCGTCCTCCCAGGTGGAGTAGTAGTACGGCGTCTCCGCGGCGAACTCGGCCGCGCACGTGTCCACCGTCTTGTACGTGGGGAACACGCCGGCGGCCTCTCGGGCCACGCGGACCTGCTCCTCGTCCACCGACCACAGCCAGGCCAGCTGGGCGTCGGAGAAGCCGAGCTGCTTGGTGCGGCGCCAGTCGGCCCGCTCCATGGCGTCGAGGCCGATTTGGGCCAGGTCGGCCCGCTCCAGGCCCAGGAGCTGGATCTCGTCGAGGAACCAGGGGTCGATGCGGGTCCACTCGTGGACCTGTTCGACCGACAGGCCCCGGCGCAGGGCGGCCTCGACGCCGAAGAGGCGGGTGTCGGTGGGCACGGCGATGCGGGCCAGCAGCGCGTCGTCGTCGAGGGCGTCCCACACGGCTTCGCCGGGGTCGGTGTTGAGTCCGAAGCGGCCCTGCTCGAGGGAGCGCATGGCCTTCTGCACCGACTCGGCGAAGGTGCGGCCGATGGCCATGACCTCGCCGACGGATTGCATCTGGGTGCCGAGGACGCCGGTGGTGCCGGGGAACTTCTCGAAGGCCCAGCGGGGCACCTTGGTGACCACGTAGTCGATGACGGGCTCGAAGCTGGCCGGGGTCGCCCGGGTGATGTCGTTGGTGATCTCGTCGAGCGTGTAGCCCACGGCCAGGCGGGCGGCGATCTTGGCGATGGGGAAGCCCGTGGCCTTCGACGCCAGGGCCGAGGACCGGCTGACACGGGGGTTCATCTCGATGACGACCATGTCACCGTTGGCCGGGTTGAGGGCGAACTGCACGTTCGAGCCGCCGGTCTCCACCCCGACCCGGCGCATGCAGGCGAACGAGGCGTCCCGCATGGCCTGGTACTCGACGTCGGACAGGGTCTGGGCCGGAGCGACGGTGATGGAGTCACCGGTGTGCACGCCCATGGGGTCGACGTTCTCGATGGAGCAGACGACGACGCAGTTGTCGGCCTTGTCCCGCATGACCTCGAGCTCGAACTCCTTCCACCCCGCTATGGAGCGTTCGATGAGGATCTCGCTGATGGGGCTGGCGTCGAGGCCGAGGCCGGCCAGCTCACGGAACTGGTCCACGGTGGCGGCGATGCCCGTCCCCCGCCCGCCCAGGATGTAGGCGGGGCGGATGATGACGGGCAGGCCCACGTCGTCGAGCAGGCCCATGGCCTCCTCCAGCGTGTGGGCCGTGGCCGAGACGGGGACGGAGAGGCCGATCTCGATCATGGCCTCCTTGAAGCGCTGGCGGTCCTCGGCCGTGGCGATGGCCTCGGCGTTGGCCCCGATCAGCTCGACCCCGTAGCGGTCGAGGACGCCTGCGGCGACCAGCTCCATGGCCAGGTTCAGCGCCGTCTGGCCCCCCAGGGTGGGCAGCAGGGCGTCGGGGCGCTCGCGGGCGATGATGCGCTCGATGACCTCGGCGTCGAGGGGCTCGATGTAGGTGGCATCGGCGAACTCGGGGTCGGTCATGATGGTGGCCGGGTTCGAGTTGGCCAGCACCACCCGGTAGCCCTCTTCCCGCAGCACCCGGCAGGCCTGGGTGCCCGAGTAGTCGAACTCGCAGGCCTGGCCGATGACGATGGGCCCCGAGCCGATGACGAGGATGGTGTCGAGATCTTCACGGCGGCCCATCAGCCATCGCTCCCGTGCTCGGCGCTCTCGATAGGTGGGGCCTCGTCACGGGCGCTGAAATCGTCCATGAGGTCGGCGAACAGGCCGAACAGGTAGCGGGGGTCGTGGGGGCCGGGCCCGGCCTCGGGGTGGTACTGGACCCCGAAGCACCAGCGGTCCCGGTCGCGCACCCCGCCCACCGTCTGGTCGTTCAGGTTCACGTGGGTGATCTCCACACCCGGCAGCGAGGCCGGGTCGAGCGCGTAGTTGTGGTTGTGGCTGGCGATCTCGACGGCCCCGGTGTCGCGGCGCAGGATGGGCTGGTTGCCGCCGTGGTGGCCGAAGCGCAGCTTGAAGGTGGTACCGCCCAGGGCGGTGCCCAACAGCTGGTGGCCCAGGCAGATGCCGAAGATGGGCACCTTGTCGACCAGGTCTCGCACGTCCTGCACGGCCCAGTCCAGCGCCGCGGGGTCTCCGGGGCCGTTGGACAGGAACACCCCGTCGGGCTGGCGGGCCAGGACCTCGGCTGCGGGGGTGTCGGCGGGGACGACCTCGACCTCGGCGATGCGGGACAGCTCGGTCAGGATCGACGACTTGATGCCGTAGTCGTAGGCGACGACCCGGCGCCGCCGGGTCCCATCGGCTCCGCCGGCACCGTCGGCGGCGGGGACGGTGAACGCAGCCTCGGTGGTCACCTCGCGCACGAAGTCCATGCCGTCGGTGCCCGTGGCCGCGGCCGCGGCGGCTTGCAGCTCGTCGAGGGGGGCGGTGCCGAACACGGCGGGCATGGCCCCCCGCTCCCGCAGGTGGCGGGTCAACCGGCGGGTGTCGATGCCGGTGATGGCGGGGATCTGGTGCTCGACGAGGAAGTCGTCGAGCGAGCCCGTGGCCCGCCAGTTGGAGGGCCGGCGGGCCAGGCGACGCACGACGATGCCCCGGCAGAAGGGCCGGCGCGACTCGTTGTCAGCGCCGGTGACGCCGTAGTTGCCGATGTGGGGGTAGGTGAAGGTGATGATCTGGCCGGCATAGGAGGGATCGGTGATCACCTCCTGGTAGCCGGTCATCACCGTGTTGAACACGATCTCGCCGGCGGTGACACCCCCAGGGGGCGACCAACCGGCCGCCTCACCCTCGAAGGTCGTTCCGTCTGCCAGCACCAGATGGGCCGGGATCACCCGCACCACATCGGCTCCTTCCGTCGGGGGGACACGACAGGGACGTCGCACCCGTTCGCTTCTCTTCGGTAGACCGCAGCGCTGGTCATCGCTGCACCCGCCCGTCGCTGACGACGGGCTCCCCCCACAGGATCGTGTGCCGTACCCGGCCCCGCAGCTCGACCCCACCGAAGGGGGTGTTGCGGCTGCGACTGGCCCCCGTGGCCGGGTCGTGGGACCAGACGGCCGAGGGATCGATGACGCACAGGTTGGCCGGCCGCCCGGCCACCAGGCGCCCACCGTGGGCGTCGGCCAGGCCGGCCACCGCGGCCGGGTTCCACGACAGGGCGGCCAGGGCCTGGGCCAGGGTCAGGCCCATGGGGCCGAGAGCCAGGCCCAACACCGTCTCCAGGCCCACGGCACCGGGGGCGGCGGCGTCGACGGGCAGCTCCTTGGCCTCGAGGGGCTGGGGCCAGTGGTCGCTGACCAGCACGTCGGCCCGGCCATCGGCCAGGGCGGCGAGCACGGCCAGGCGGTCGGCCTCGGGCCGCAGCGGGGGTCGGAACAGGAAGACGGGGTCGTAGCCGGCCAAGGCGGCCTCGGTGAGCACGGCGTGCTGGGGGGTCACCGCGGTGGTGACGGCCACCCCACCGGCCCGGGCGGCGGCGGCCATGGACAGCGAGGCCGCGGTCGACAGTCGGCGCAGGTGCAACGAGCCCCCGGTGAGGTGGGCCAGGGCCAGGTCACGCATGACACCCAGCTCCTCGGCCTCGGCGGGGATGCCGGGCAGGCCCAGGCGTGACGCCCACTCCCCCTCGTGCGCACAGCCGCCCCGGGCCAGGGTCGGGTCCTCGGGCTGGTCGGCCACGGTCACGCCCAGGTCGGCGGCGTACTCCAGGGCCCGGCGCAGCAGGCGGGTGTCGGCCGTGGATCCCCCCTCGTCGGCGAAGAGGCGCACCCCGAGGGCGGCCAGCTCGGCCATGGGGGCCAGGCGCTCGCCACCCAACCCCACGGTCAGCGCCCCAGAAACTCGCACGTCGCACACGGCGTCGGCGCCGATGGCCAGGATCTCGCGCACCACGGCGGCGCAGTCCGCGGGGGGGTCGGTGTCGGGCCGGGCCACCACGGCGGTGAACCCACCCAGGGCCGCGGCCCGAGCCGCGCTGGCGATGGTCTCGGTGTCCTCGTGGCCGGGCTGGCCCAGTTGGGCGAACAGGTCGACCAGGCCCGGGGTGACCACGCAGTCCCCGGCGTCGATGCGCACGGGGGCATCGAGGTCGGTCCCCACGGCAGCGATGCGCCCGTCGGCGCCGATCAGCACATCGGCCCGGCGCTCACCCCCGGCATCGAGCACGGTGCCGCCGCGGATGACCAGCGCCTGGCCCCGTCCCGTCGGTGAGCTGGTCACGGCGTGCCTCCCTGCAGCAGGAGGAAGAGCACGGCCATGCGCACCGACACCCCGGCTTCGACCTGTTCGAGGATGAGGGAGCGGGGCCCGTCAGCCACCTCGGCGGCGATCTCCACCCCCCGGTTCATGGGTCCGGGGTGCATGACCAGGGCCTTGTCGCTCAACCGGTCGGCCCGGGCTGCGGTCAGCCCGAAGCGCTCGGTGTACTCGCGCAGCGACGGCAGCAGGGGTTCGCCCTGGCGCTCGAGCTGCATGCGCAGCAGGTAGACGACGTCGCAGCCACCGAGGACGGCGTCGAGGTCGGCGGACACGGCCAGGCGACCGGGACCAGGGGCCCAGCCGACGGTGCTGGCGGGCTGCAGGGTGGCCGGGGCCACCAGGGTCACATCGGCGCCGAGCAGGGAGAAGGCGGCCACATCGGAGCGGGCCACCCGCGAATGGCGGATGTCGCCGACGATGGCGATGTGCAGGCCCTCGAGCTGGCCGACCCGGCGCCGCAGGGCCCAGCAGTCGAGCAGGGCCTGGGTGGGGTGCTCGTGCCAGCCGTCGCCCGCGTTGACCACGGCGGCGTCGACCCAGCGGGCCAGCTGCCAGGGCACGCCGGCCGACTTGTGCCGCACGACCAGGCAGTCGACGCCCAGGGCCTCGATGGTCAGGGCGGTGTCGCGCAGGGACTCCCCCTTGTTCACCGACGACGACGAGGCCGAGAAGCTCAGGGTGTCGGCGGACAGGCGCTTGGCCGCGGTCTCGAAGGACAGGCGGGTGCGGGTGGAGTCCTCGAAGAACACCGTGGCCACGGTGCGACCCCGCAGGGCGGGGACCTTGGGGATGGCGCGGGCGTTGACCTCGGCGAACGAGTCGGCCACCCGCAGCACCTCGTCGACGCCGTCACGACCGAGCTCGGCGATGCTCAACAGGTGCTTCACAGCTGACCCGGCCGCGCCCTGCTGTCGGGCCGCACGATGTCGACCCCGGCGTCGTCCACGTCGACGCGCTCCTCGAAGCGGGTGGGAAGGTTCTTGCCCACGAAGTCGGCTCGGATGGGCAGCTCGCGGTGACCCCGGTCGACCATCACGGCCAGCTGCACGGCCCGGGGGCGGCCGTGGTCACCCAGGGCGTCGAGGGCGGCGCGGATGGTGCGCCCGGTGAAGATGACGTCGTCGACGAGGACCACCACCTGTCCGGTCAGGTCCATGGGGATCGCCGTCACCGCATGGGGGGTGACGGGGCGGATGCGCAGGTCGTCGCGGTAGAAAGCCACATCGAGCACGCCGACCGGTACCGGGCGGCCCTCGATGGCCGTCAACGCCGCGCCCAGGGAGCGGGCCAGGGGCACACCGCCGGTCTGCAGGCCCACCAGCACCACGTCGTCGAGGCCATGGTTGCGCTCGATGATCTCGTGGGCCATGCGCCGCGTGGCCCGCTCGACGTCGTCGCCGTCCATGACCCGGACCCGGTCGGCGTTCGCCTCGGCTCCGGCGGTCGGCGCCGGACTCGCGAAAACGCCCCCTGCCGGGGGCGTCGGGCCTGGTCTGCGGTGTGGCGGGGGCGCGGCGGCCCGATCGCTCTGCTCGCTCATCCTGCTCCTGTCCGTTCGGGCCTCTCAGGACCCGCTTCACGGTCGCACCGAGCGTAGCAGCCGCCTCCCGGGACCCTCGTGGCGTAGCCGGACCTCGGCGGCGGGCGCCGTGCGGCCTCCCCCCTTCCCGACGACGGGGGGCGGCCGGGTGGTCTCAGCTGGTGGGGCGGGGGCGGGAGTCGCCGGGGCGCAGCTCCTCGGCGATGCGGGCCAGCACCCCGTTCACGAAGCGACCGGAGTCGTCGGTGGAGAAGCGCTGGGCCAGCTCGACGGCCTCGGAGATGGCGGCGGGCGCGGGGACGTCGGGGCGGTGGGCCAGCTCGTAGCAGCCCATGCGCAGCAGCATCAGATCGAGCACGGGCATGCGTTCGGGGCGCCAGCCCTTGGCGTAGCGGCCGATGAGCTCGTCGAGCTCGTCGAGGTTGTCCCACACCCCCGTGGCCAGGTCCACGGCGAAGGGGTCAGGGGCGGCAGGCTGAGCGGCCACGACCTCGACCGCGGGCACACCCTTGGTCACCGCCTCGTACAACAGGCCCAGGGCCCGCTCCCGGGCCTGGCGGCGGGTACCGCCTCCCCCGCCTCCCCTGCCCCCGCCACCCGCCGCGCGGCCGGAACTGGGACCTGGGGAGCCGCTGGGCGCCGGCTTGCGGCTGTCAGCCACCGCGGCCTACGCCTTGCTCAGGTACTCACCCGTGCGGGTGTCGACGCGGATGCGGTCACCGGGACCGACGAAGAGGGGCACCTGGACGACCTTGCCCGTCTCCAGGGTGGCGGGCTTGCGGGCGCCCGAGACGCGGTCGCCCTGCACCCCGGGCTCGGTGTCGGCGATGTTCAGCTCGACCGCCGCAGGCAGTTCGACGTCGACGATCTCGTCCTCGTACATGGCCAGCACGGCGTTCATGGTCTCGACCAGGTAGTCGGCCGCCACACCCAGGGACACCTGGCCCACGTTGAGCTGGTCGTAAGAGGTCTCGTCCATGAAGACGTAGTCCTCGCCGTCGCGGTAGAGGAACTGCATCTCCCGCTTGTTGATGTTGACCCGGTCGACCTTCTCGCCGGCCCTGAACGTGCGGTCCACCACCTGGCCCGTGCGGGCGTTCTTCAGCTTGGTGCGCACGAAGGCCCCACCCTTGCCCGGCTTGACGTGCTGGAACTCGACGACGTTGTACAACCCGTCATCGAGGTTCAGCGTCATGCCGTTCTTGAAGTCGTTGGTGGAGATCATGGGCATCGCGTGCACCTCTTCGGTGGCAACAGACGCTCGGCCCGTGCCGGCCGGCGTGGGAGAGCGGTCGTCGGCCCCTCGAGCTCAAGGCCCTCACCGCGGGCGTCAGACGCGCGTGGATCAGATCGTGAGGCTCTTGGGATAGCTGGTCAGCGCCCGGCATCCCCCGTCGTCGACCAGGACCGTGTCCTCGGTGCGAACGCCGCCGAGGCCCGGGAGGTACACGCCCGGCTCGATGGTGATGACGCTGCCCGACGACAAGGTAGCAGCCGACACCCGACCGACATGGGGGGCCTCGTGGATCTCGAGCCCGACGCCATGGCCGGTGCCGTGGGGGAAGGCGTCACCCCAGCCCGCGTCCTCGATGACGGCACGGGCGGCGGCGTCGACCTCGCTGGCGGCCACACCGGCCCGGGTGGCCCGGCGGCCGGCGTCGTGGGCCGCGCCGACCACCTCGTACATGCGCACCTGGTCCGGTGTCGGCTCACCGACGCAGACGGTGCGGGTCATGTCCGAGTGGTAGCCGTCGACCACGGCGCCGAAGTCGATCACCACGAGGTCACCGTCGACGATGCGACGGGGACCGGGGTGGGCGTGGGGCAGGGCGGCGTTGGGCCCCGAGGCCACGATGGTGTCGAAGGACAGGGCTTCGGCTCCCAGCCGGCGCATGGTGCTGTCGAGCTCGAGGGCGAACTCGGCTTCGGTCGGCCCCTGGGCCAGGCCGGCCACCACCGCGGCCAACGCGGCGTCGGCGATGGCCGCGGCAGCCTCGATGCGGGCCACCTCGGCGGGCGCCTTGACCTCGCGTAGCCGTTCGATGAGGCCCTCGGTGGCCACGAGCTCGGCTTCGGGGAACCAACGGGCGGCCATGTCACGCTGCTGGGCCCACGTCACCCGGGCCGCTTCCAGGCCCACCCTCGACCGGCCCGCCGCCGCGGCGGCCACCAGGTCGACCTCCTCCTGGCGGGTCAGGACGATGGCCAGCTCGACGTCGACCCCGGCCGCGCCGAGCTCGGCCCCGGCCTGGGTGCGGTAGCGCCCGTCGGTGACGAAGAGCACGCCGGCGGGGTGGATGAGCACCGTGGCTGCGGAACCGGTGAACCCGGTGAGGTAGCGCACATGGGTCAGCTCGGTGACCAGCAGGGCGTCGATGCCGACACCGTCGAGCGCGGCCCGGGCCGCGGCCAGTCGGGCCACGTGGTCGAGCGGGTCGAGTGGGTCGACTGCGGTCATGTCGCCACCCTTCATGGCACCACCCTTCATGGCACCACCCCCAGGAGTCGAGCCACCGCATCCAGCGCCAGTTGGTAGCCGTGGCCGCCGAAGCCGCTGATGGTGCCGGTGGCCACGGGGGAGACGACCGACGTGCGACGCCAGGGCTCGCGGGCGTCGGGGTTGGAGAGGTGGAGCTCGACCACAGGCCCGTCGAAGGCGGCCAGGGCGTCGTGGAGGGCCCAGCTGTAGTGGGTGAAGGCACCGGGGTTGACCACGATGGCCGCGCAACGACCCCGGGCCCCGTGCACGGCTTCGACGGCCCGGGCCTCGGCGTTCGTCTGCACGTGCTCCAGGGTCAACCCGTGGCTGGTGGCCGCGGTGGTGGCCGTGGCCACGTGGTCGTCGAGGGTGGCGGTCCCGTACACCGTCGGTTCCCGGGTGCCCAGCAGGTTGAGGTTGGGGCCGGACAACAGCAGCACCACGGGGGGTGCGGCCTTCACGACGCCCAGCCCACGGCGGTGAAGGCGGTGTCGAGGTGGCTGCGCCGGGCATCGGTGACGACCTCGACACCGGCGGGCCCGTCGAGCACGAACGTCAGCCCGTGTAGGGCCTTCTTGTCGCGGCCCATGAGGGCCACGAGCTCGTCGGGATCGGCGCCCGCGGGGAGCAGGGACGGCAGTCCGTAGGCGGCGACCACCCGGCGGTGCTCGGCCACCCGGGCGGCGCCGATGCGGCCCATGGCGTGGGCCACCTCGGCGGCGAAGACGAGCCCGATGGCCACGGCCTCGCCATGGCGCAGGTCGAAGCTGCCGGCGATCTCGAGGGCGTGGGCCAGGGTGTGGCCGTAGTTCAGGGTGGCGCGGTGGCCGCCCTCGCGCTCGTCGCCGGAGACGACGGCAGCCTTGAGGGCCACGGCCCGGGCCACCCGGGCGGGCAGGGCCAGACGATCGAGGTCACCACCGCCGAGGAAGTGGTACTTGGCCAACTCCCCCAGGCCGGCCCGGTACTCACGGGAGGGGAGTGTGGCCAGGTGGTCGGTGTCGCACAGGACGGCGGCGGGCTGCCAGAAGGCGCCGACCAGGTTCTTGCCCTCGGGCAGGTTGACCCCGGTCTTCCCGCCGATGGCGGCGTCGATCTGGCCCAGCAGGGTGGTGGACACGTGCACGACGGGGATGCCCCGGTGGTAGACGGCGGCGGCGAAACCGGCGGTGTCGGTCACCACTCCCCCACCCACGGCGACGATTGCGTCGGCCCGGGACATGCCCCAGGCGGCGAAGGCCCGGCACAGGGCCTCGATGGTGGCCAGGGACTTGGTGGCCTCGCCGCCGTCGATGAGGAAGACCTTGTGCTCGACCCCGGGATCGACGATCACGGGGATGTCGGCCTGGGTCACCACGGCCACCCGGCGGGTGCCCGGCGGCAGGAGGCCCTCGAGGACGCCGGCGGCGCCGGGCCCCACGACGACGGGGTAGCTGCGCTCGCCCAGGTCGACGACCACGCTGGCCAGGGGACCGACCTCGCCAGCGGGACGCAGGGCCACGGCGATGCGCTCGGCCACCTGCTCGGGCGTCACGTCGGCGGTGTCGAGGCGCAGACCGGCCACCTCCTCGTAGAGGAGCCGGCGGTCGGCCTGCAGGGCGACCAGGGCGGCGCCGGGGTCCCCGGCCAGCAGGGGGCGCGCGCTGTCGGCGCCCACACGGGCCAGGAGCACCTCGACCTCGGCGTCGAGCCACACGGTGGTGGCCCGCTCGGACAGGGCCCGCCGGTTGTCGGGGTGCAGCACCACCCCGCCACCCGAGCCCACGACCAGGGGTTCGTCCCTGGCCAGGAGCTGGGCCAGGACGTCGCGTTCGACCTCACGGAAGGCGGGTTCACCCCGCTCGGCGAACAGCGCGGCGATGCTGAGACCGGCCGCAGCCTCGATCTCGTCATCGGCGTCGACGAACCGCCAGCCGAGTCGGCGGGCCAGGATCGGCCCCACCGAGCTCTTGCCGGCACCCATCATCCCCACCAGGACCACGTGCTCGCCGGTCACGGCGGGGAAGCGTACCTGAGCGACGCGCCCGCACCGGGCTGGGTGCCGTTGGACCTACGCCGCCCGGATCGGCAGCAGCTCAGGAACGCAGCAACTCGGCCCCGGCCAGCACGACCAGGGTGCCCAGGCCCAACCAGGGTCCGAAGGGGTAGTGGGCCCCCCGGCCCCGGCGGATCAGGAGCACGACGCCGACCACAGAACCGCTGAGGCTGGCCACGAGCAGGGCCAACAGCACCAGGTAGAGCGCACCGGGGTAGGTGCCGGCCGCCCAACCGAGGTACAGGCCCAGGAGCAGGGAGAACTTCACGTCGCCGAAGCCCATGCCTGCGGGGTTGACGAGGTGGAGCACGAAGAGCACCAGCCAGAAGGCCACCGCTCCAACCGACGCCGTGCCCAGGGAGCCCGGCCGATGGGCGCCGACCGCAGCCACGGCGACGAGCACGGCCGCGGCGCCCAACGAGGGGAACACGATCCGGTTGGGGATCAGGTAGTGCTCGAAGTCGACAGCGGCCACGACGAGGAGCACGACGATCAGGAACAGCACCGGCACCAGCCACCACGACCAGCCGTACAGGGCGGCCGCGGCGGCGAACAGCGCTGCGGTGCCGACCGTGCACACGATGGTGCGAGTGTCTCCTCGGCGGTAGCCGCCGGTCAGCTCATCGAGACGGGGAGGGCGCTGGTGTAGGACCCGCGAGGCGCCCGCTGCAGCCGGGCCGAGCATGGCCCCGACCACAGCGCACAGCACCACGACGAGGGACGACACCGGCCGCGCTGTCCCCCGCAGCCGACGTCAGCGGCGGGGGCGCCCGTCGAACAGGCCGCTCGAGCGCTTGACCGCCTCGCGGGCCCGCTCGCTCAGGTTGAAGAGCTGACGCTCGATGTTGGCGGCGTCCTCGGTCGAACCCGTCTCGTCGGCCGAGCCGTTGGCGGCGGTGGCCACGGCGCTGTCACCAGCGCCGTTGGCGTCCCTGGCCGTCGGCGGCTCACCCCAGGCCGGACCGCCGGGCGGAGGAGGCGGGGGCGGCGGCGGGGCGATGCGCTCGGGAGCGGAGCCGTCGTACCAGGCCGAAGGCGACCAGCCCGAGCCCGGCACCGACGCACCGGCGGGCGGCACCGGGGGTGCCGGGGGGGGCGGAGGAGCCGGAGCCTCGAACAACGGTGACCCGGCCGGACTGCTCCCGCCCTCAGGGCTGGGAGGGGCCGGCGGGGCGATCCACCGACCCGAGGAGATCTCCACCTCGGGCGAGGGCCCGGCCGGCGGAGCCGGGGGCTGGGCGAAGGGCGTGGTGAACTCGAACGTGGTGCGCTCGTCGGTGGCGCCGTAGCTCGAGGCCCCATAGGGGTACTCGCCGTAGGAGGACTGGCCCAGGCCGCTGTAACCAGGGGGCACGTGGTCGGCGGCGGCAGGTGCGGCGGTGGCGGCCGGCGCGGTGGCAGCCGTCGACGCCGCCGGGGCGGGCTCGACCGGGCTGGCCTCGGCGGTCGCCCCTGTGGTCGTCGCGCTGCCGGCCAGGCTGCCGTTCTCGGTGCTGCCGTGGTCCAGGTCACCGCGGTCGACCGACGGAGGATCGAACGGCGCCGGCTCGTAGGACGGGGGGTCGAACGAAGGAGGGAAGGCGGGCGCAGGGTCGGTGGGCGCCACCCAGGACTGGGTGAGGCCGGCGTCGGCCCGCAGGCCGGGCTCGGACGGGGGCGCCGGTGCGGCCGGAGGCGGCGCGAAGCTGATCGCCGCCGGCGGCTCGGCGGGCGCAGGCGGCGCCTCGGCCACGGGCCGGACGGGGCTGGGCGCCGACTCGGTGGTGCCGTTGGTGGCCGGGGTGAACAGGGCGCTGGTCGAGGCGGCGGCATCGAGGCGGCGACGGGCGTCGCTGTCCTCGGCGGGCTCGACCACGGGGGCCCCCGGTGCCACCGGGGGCAGCACGGGAGGTGCAGGCGGGGCGATGGCCTCGGGCGGGGCGGTCAGGGGACGGGTGCCGATGTCGACGAGACCCAGGCCGAGCAGCTGGTCGACGGCCCGGTAGGTCTCGAGCTCGCCCAAGCTCAGGGTGTCACCCAACGAGCTGATGGTGCGACCACTGCCCACGGCACCGACGGTCTTCCACTGGTCGGCCGAGATGGTGACCGTGGCGTCCTTGAGGTCCCGCTTGAGGCTGACCCACGCCTCGGTGGAGGGGATCGACTTCTCGAGCTCCCGCCACTCGGCGAGCATGGACTCGGCGTCGCCGAGCGCCTGCTCGATGTCGACGGGCTCACCGGGCGAGGGCGGGTACCGGTCGAGGTCGAATCGGAACGAGCCCCGCTCGAAGCGGAGCAACTGGAACAGCACGTCGGCCGGCTGGCTGGCATTGGGCACCGACGGCGATTCCGCCGATAGCACCCGGGCATCGTCCACCCACACGGTGCCGGAGCGCGATGGGCCCTGCACCTGGAGACGGCCGGACTTGCTCGTCGCCGCGAGCAGGCGCAGCACATCTGCGATGGCGAACGTCTCGATCGTTCCTTGCAGCGACACCTTGGGCCTCCAGTCCTCCGGCCCGACCCGGAACGCTGGTCATGTTCGTAGGGACAGATGCGCGGCTCGATGCCAGTTTACCTGACGATGTCACCGTTCGTGCTCTGAGCCATCGAGTTGGTCAACCGAGTTGCGCCAGCGCAGCAACCCGCATCGCCTCGATGGGCGCCGGGACACCCGTCCACAGCTCGAACGCGAGACCCGCCTGGTGGAGCAGCATACCCAGGCCGCTGACCTGCGCTGCACCCCGGAGGGCAGCCAGTTCCAGCAGCGGGGTGCGCAACGGGTGGTAGACGAGATCGGCGATCACCTGGCCGGGCCCCAGGCGGGCCGCCGCCACCGGGCTGTCGTCGGCCGCTCCGCCGGCCGTCCCCGCCATGCCCACGGGGGTGGCGTTGACGACCAGGGCGGCCCCGTCGACGGCGTCGACCCCCCGCACGCGACCCACCGGCCCGGCCAGCGCCGCAGCCTGCTCGGCCCGCTCCCGGGACCGGTTGACGACGGCCACCTCGGCCGCTCCCGCCGCGGCCAGGGCCAGCACCACGGCCCGGGCCGCACCTCCGGCACCGAGCACGACACAGCGCTGACCTGCGGCATCGAAGCCCGCCGACTCGCGCAGCGAGCGCATCAGGCCCTCGCCGTCGGTGTTCTCCCCCACCAGCTGGCCACCGACCCGGCGTACGCAGTTGACGGCGTCGAGCTGCTCGGCCACCACGGAGCAGCGGTCCACGGCCCGGGCCACGTCCGTCTTGTGGGGCATGGTCACCGACAGCCCCTCGATGCCCAGGGCCCGCACGGCGTCGAGGGCGGCGGCGGCACCCCCATCGGGCACCTCGAAGGCCACGTAGACCCAGTCCAGCCCCGACGCCGCGAAGGCGGCGTTGTGCATCACGGGCGACAGCGAGTGGCGCACCGGTCGGCCGATGACCGCGGCGACCCGGGTCGATCCCAGAGGGAAGCTGAGGGGCCGGGGGCTCACGGGAAAAGCCCCGCGGCCCGGCCCTCGTCGACGGCGTTGAGGAAGTCGTCGTAATCGGGGGTGAAGTAGTGGTTGCCGTCGGTGTCGGCCAGCACGTAATACAGCCAGTCGCCCTCGGCGGGGTGCAGGGCGGCCTCGATGGACGCCTGACCGGGCGAGGCGATGGGGGTCGGCGGCAGCCCCTTGTACAGCCGGGTGTTGTACGGGCTGTCGACCTCGAGGTCGGACTCGGTCAGGGGGTCGGTCTTGCCCCCGACGGCGTAGGCCACCGTGGCGTCGATGTCGAGCCGCATGTCCTCGGCGATGCGGTTGTAGATGACCCGGGCGATCTTGGGTCGGTCCTCGGCCGTGCCCGCCTCGCGCTCGATGAGGGAGGCGATGGTGAGGATCTGGTACGGCGAGTAGCCCAGGTCGGCCGCTCCCTGCTCGAGGCCGACGGCGGTGGCCACCGCGCGCAACTGGCCCACGGCCTTGGTGACCACGTCGACGGGGGTGTTGCCCTCCTCGACCTGGTACGTGTCGGGGAAGACCAGACCCTCGAGGGTGCCCACGTCGGCAGGCTGGAACGGCGAGCGCACCGTGGTGCCGTCGAGCGCGGCGTTGATGGCCTCGGGGCTGAACCACGGCACCTCCGTCAGCCGGGCGGCGATCTCGGGAACCCGCAGGCCTTCGGGCAAGGTGACCTGCACGAAGGCCAGGGGGATGGGCCCCTTCTCCAGTGCGGCCAGGGCCTCGCCCATGCTGG
Organism: Acidimicrobiales bacterium; assembly: GCA_038255145.1. Taxonomy (GTDB): domain Bacteria; phylum Actinomycetota; class Acidimicrobiia; order Acidimicrobiales; family CAIXPF01; genus WHTX01. Next base: position 94,113 of record JBBSLP010000003.1, on the reverse strand, counting down.
AGGACAGGTTGAAGGCGTAGCGGCCGGCCAGGAACCCCTTGTCGCCCGACCCCCGGAAGCGGACGTACTCGCGGAAGAGGCGGGCGTTGCCCACCACGCCCGAACCGGCGAGCACGGCACCGATCTCCTGGGCCGAGGCCCCCTCGGGGATCATCACGGCGACGGCCTCGCCGGGGGGGCCGGGCGGGTCGAGCTGGCGCAGACCCCACCACGCACCCACGGTGACGGCGAGCACGGCCATGACGACGACGACACCCACGCCGAGCACCAACCGGCGGCCGATGCCGCTGCGGCGGGGCAGGCGCACGTAGTCGCGGCGGTCGGCACCGTCGAAATCGAGGAACGCGCCGTAGCCATCATCCTCGTCCCCGGGATCCCCGCCCTGGCCCCGGCGCAGGTCACGGGATGCGTCGGCGCGGGGAGCGCGGGGAGCGCGGGGAGCGCGGGGAGCGCGGGCCGGTGCGTCCGCTGCGGGCCGTTCCGAGGCCAGCCACCGGGGCACGTCGAGCTCGTCGTCGTCCCGGTCGTCCTGGTCCGACCGGGAGCGGCCGTCGCCGACACCGCGGTCCCGAGGGCCGCGGCCCATGGGGTCATCGGGCATGTGGCCGCCGCTCCAGTTGCGTTCCGTCGGTACACGTCGAAGGGCACGTCGAAGTACACGTCGCGGGGTTCATGGGCAGGAGCTCACGTGGGCAGCTCACGACGGCGTCCCCGGGACGCGGGGCGGCAGGGAGTCCAGCCACGTCTGCAGCAGCACGGCCGCGGCCACCTTGTCGATGACCCGACGCCGGGCCTGGGCCCGCATGCGCATCTGCAGGAGATCACGATCGGCGGTGACGGTGGTGAAGCGCTCGTCGATGACCTCGACGGGCACGGCCACGACCTTGGCCAGGCGGGCCACCTCGTCGAGCACGCCCTGGGCGGCCGGACCGGTACCCCCGTCGAGGGACAGGGGCAGGCCCACCACGACGGTCGCCGCCTCGACCTCGGCGACGGCCTCGGCGATGCGGCGGTGGTCCCGGGCCTCGTCACCGGTGCGCTGGAGGACCTCGTAGGGCATGGCCATGGTGCCGGCCGAGTCGGAGATGGCCAGGCCGATGCGCTTGCTGCCCAGGTCGACGCCCAGCGCGCGACGATCTTCGGGTATCCGTCGGTCCGTGGGCCCGCCCCGGGCCCGATCCGACGGAGCGGCGCCGCTCAGGTCGCCGACCCCTCGTCGGATCCCACGTCGGCCGGGGTCGGGGCCCCGCTCAGGCCCAGCTGCGCCCGCACGGTGTCGAGGGCGTCGTCGAGCCCGCCGACCTCCTTGCCCCCGGCCACGGCCAGTTCGTCGCCCCGTCCGCCGCCGCCCTTGATGAGCCGGGCCCCATCGGCGATGAGCTCGCCGGCGTTGAGCCCACTGCCCGGCGTCACCGCGGCGACGAGGGCCACGCCACCACCGTCAGCCGCGCCGCCCAGCACCACAGCCCGCATGCCGGGTCGGTTGCGCAGGGTCAGGGCCATGTGGCGGTACTCATCTCGGGGCATGCCGTCGAGGCGGGCCACAAGCGCACCGTGGCGGGCCTCGGCCACCAGTTCCTCGACCCGGCCCGACACCAGCTGCTGGCGCAGGGCCTTGACCTCGGCGTGGGCGGTGCGCAGTTCGGCCAGGCGTCGGTCGATGCCCACCAGCACCTCGTCGACGGGCACGTTGAGGCGCGCCGCCGCCTGGCGCCAGCGCGACTCGAGGTCCCGCAGGCGCAGCACGGTGTCGAAGCCGGTCACGGCCTCGATGCGGCGGATGTTGGAACCGATCGAGCCCTCGGCCACCACCTTGACCGAGCCGATGTCCCCGGTGGCCCGCACGTGGGTGCCACCGCACAGCTCGACGGAGGGGCCGGCCTCGACGACGCGCACGATGTCGCCGTACTTGTCACCGAAGAAGGCCAGGGCGCCGACCTCGTCCGCATGGGCCTTGGTCGTCTCGTAGGCCCGCACGGGGTGGTTGGCCAGCACCTCGCCGGCCACCAGGTCCTCGATCTCGGCCAGTTGCTCGTCGGTGACGGGCTCGTAGTGGCTGAAGTCGAAGCGCAGCCGCTCGGGCGCGACCAGGGAGCCCTGCTGGCGGACGTGTTCGCCCAGCACCTTGCGCAGGGCCCAGTGCAGCAGGTGGGTGCCGGTGTGGTTGCGGCGGATGGCGTCGCGCCGGACCACGTCGACCAGGGCCCGGGCCTCCTGGCCGGCCACGACCTGGCCGTCGATGACCTCGATCTCGTGGCGCACGAGGCCGGGCAGGGCGTAGCTCGTGCGCAGCACCCGGGCCGTACCCGTCTCGGTCTCGATGATGCCGGTGTCGCCGACCTGGCCACCGGCCTCGGCGTAGAACGGGGTGCGGTCGAGGAACAGTCCCGGGGCCCCGCCCTCGGCGTCGCTCGACCCGTCGGTGGCCTGCTCACCGGGGCCGCCGATGACGGCGAGGATGCGGGCCGGCGCCGCCACCTCCTGGCGGGCCAGGTACTCGGTGGGGCCGAACTGCTCGACCAGCTCCTGGTAGGCGTCGAACCAGCGGTCGGCCTCGATGCCCTTGCGAGCGGCCTTGGCCCGACGGCGCTGCTCGGACATGGCCGTCTCGAAGCCGGCGTCGTCGACCTCGATGCCCCGCTCGGCGGTGATCTCCTGGGTGACCTCGAGGGGGAAGCCGAAGGTGTCGTGGAGCTGGAAGGCCACGTCACCGGCCAGGGTGCCGCCCTGGGGCACGCCGGCCAGGGCCTCGTCGAGCAGGACGGAGCCGCTGCGCAGGGTGTGGCGGAAGCGCTCTTCCTCCCGGCCGATCACGCCCCGCACGAAGTCCTGCGAACGCAGCAGCTCGGGGTAGGAGGGACCCATGACGTCGACCACGGCGTCGACCAGGGAGGCCATCACGGGACGCTCGACGCCCAGCAGGTAGGCGTGGCGCACGGCGCGGCGCAGGATGCGTCGCAGCACGTAGCCCCGGCCCTCGTTGGAGGGGAACACACCGTCGGACACCAGCAGGGTGGTGGCCCGGGCGTGGTCCACGAGGATGCGCAGGGACACGTCCTTGACCGGGTCGCGACCGCCGACCACCCCGGTGACGGACTGGGCCGCCTCGCCCAGGGCCACGAACTCGTCGATGTCCCACACCGAATCGACGTCCTGGAGCAGCACGAGGATGCGCTCGAGCCCGGCCCCGGTGTCGATGGAGGGGCGGGGCAGGGCCAGGCGGGAGCCGTCGGGCTGCTGGTCGTACTGCATGAACACGAGGTTCCAGAACTCGAGGTAGCGCTCCTCGCCGCCGAAGGCGGGACCGCCCTCGGCGCCGTACGCCGGACCCTTGTCGTAGAACAGCTCGGAGCAGGGACCGCAGGGGCCGGTGTCACCGGCCTGCCAGAAGTTGTCCTTGTCCAGGCGCTGGATGCGCTCGGGGGGCACGCCGACCACGTCGCGCCAGATCTCGGCGGCCTCGTCGTCGGTGATGTGGACCGTGACCCAGAGCTTCTCGGGGTCGAAGCCCAGGCCCTCGGTGGCCAGCTCCCACGCCCAGGGGATGGCGTCGGCCTTGAAGTAGTCCCCGAAGGAGAAGTTGCCCAGCATCTCGAAGAAGGTGAGGTGGCGCTTGGTGCGCCCGATCTCCTCGAGGTCGTTGTGCTTGCCCCCGGCCCGCACGCACTTCTGCACCGAGGTGGCCCGCCGGTACGGCGGCACCTCCTCGCCCAGGAAGTAGGGCTTGAAGGGGACCATGCCCGCCACCGTGAACAGCAGCGTGGGGTCGTTGGGGATCAGCGACGCCGAAGGCACGTGGGTGTGACCGCGCGCCACGAAGAACGACGTGAAGGCGCGACGCAGTTCCTTGGCGTCCATCCGTGGGGATCCTAGTCGGCCCCCACCCCTGGGCCCCGAAGCGCTCCCCGGGCCGGTCAGCGCCGGTAGCGGTCCACCCGCACCTGGGCGCCCGGTGTCACCCGGCGACCGAGGTCCTTGGCCCGTCGCAACGCCCACCATCGACCGCCGATGCCGGCCAACGCTCCGAGCACCAGCCAACGCAGACGCAACATCACGGGGTAGCTCCACTCTTTCGCTCTGGGTGTCCCTCGACCTGTCCCGCCTGATCGCCCGCCTCATCGTCCACCGGGGTGCCGTCGGGCCCACCGTCCGGGGGACCCAGGCGGCGGTTGGGCCGCCAGCGGTCGCCCAGGCGGCCCTCGAAGCCGTGCCCCGAGGGCTCGTAGTACCCGTGCCCGGCCACCTCGTCGGGCCGGTACTCCTGGTCGACCCAGCCCGAAGGGTCGTCGTGGGGGTAGCGGTAGCCCACCCCGTGGCCCAGATCCCCCGCCCCCCGGTAGCCGGCGCCGCGCAGGTGCATGGGCACGCCCCGCGTCGCCACCGTGCGCACATCCTCGGTGGCCGCGGCCAGGGCCGCGTAGACCCGGTTCGACTTGGGCGCGGTGGCCAGGTAGACGACGGCCTGGGCCAGGTTCAACCGAGCCTCGGGCAGGCCCACGAACTCGAGCGCGTGGGCGGCGGCGGTGGCCACCACCAGGGCCTGGGGGTCGGCCAGGCCCACGTCCTCGGACGCCAGGATGACCAGGCGGCGGGCGATGAAGCGGGCGTCGTCACCGGCTTCGAGCATCTGGGCCAGCCAGTACAGCCCGGCGTCGGGGTCGGATCCCCGCACCGACTTGATGAGCGCGCTGATGGCGTCGTAGTGGCCGTCGACCCCGTAGCGCAGGGACCGGGTGCCCAGGGCGTCGTTGACCTGGGCCACCCCGACGGGGGCCTTGCCGGCCAGGGCCACGGCCACCTCGACCACGCCCAGGGCATGGCGGGCATCGCCTCCGGCCAGCTCGGCCAGCAGCTCGACGGCCTCGTCGGACGCCGTCGAGCCCAGGGCGTCGAGTCCCCGGCGCACCAGGGTGGCCAGGTCGGACGGACCGAGGGGCTCGAGGCGGAACAGCACCGAGCGGGACAGCAGGGGCGGGTTGACCTCGAAGTAGGGGTTCTCGGTGGTGGCGCCGATGAGCACGATGAGGCCCCGCTCGACCCCGGGGAGCAGGGCGTCCTGCTGGGCCCGGTTGAAGCGGTGCACCTCGTCGAGGAAGAGGATGGTCGACCGGCGGTGCTCCCCCAGGCGCTGCTCGGCCCCGGCCAGGACCTCGCGCACGTCCTTGACCGTGGCGCTGACCGCCGACAGCTCCACCAGCTCGGAGGAGGACGCCCGGGCGATGAGTCGGGCCAGGGTGGTCTTGCCCGTACCCGGCGGACCCCAGAGGATGACCGAGGACAACCGGTCCGTGGCCACCAGGGCCCGTAGGGGTCGTCCCGGTCCCAGGAGGTGGTCCTGGCCCACGACGTCATCGAGCGTCGTCGGGCGCAGGCGCTCGGCGAGAGGGGCGCGGCGGGCCAGCTCGCTGTCGGCGGCCGCGCTGAACAGGTCGGGGGCGTCGGCCCTGGGCATCGACGGTGAGGTTAGTCCTGTGACGCTTCTGCGACGGATGCGGCTACCCTCGTCTGGCGGCGAGGAGCGGCGTTTCGCCTGGCCGCTCCTGCAGACGGCCGTCCCGGAGGTGTGATGACCGGCTTCATCCAGCTGGGCGCGGTGTTCATCGCCGTGTCGCTGTTGGTGATGATCGGCCTCAGCGTGGTCGTGTACGTCGGCGGTAGCCGACGTCGGACCGGTCACGAATACGTGACGTTCGAGGATGATCCCCATGTGGTGCCCCTGGGTGGCGATCGTCGCCTGCGTCCCGACAAGGCGCTGTTCCGACCCGAGCCCCACCCCGAGCCCGCGGTGACCCACCCCATCCACGAGGACAGCGGTGCCCTCGACCGGCTGTTGGCCGGGGTGCAGCTCCCCTGCGCCCTCGAACCCCTCCACCCCGAGGACGAGGACGAACGTGTCCGCCGGGCCTTCGTGACCACGGGCTACGACGCCCGGGTGGTGGCCGTGTCCATCGTGGACGAGCTCGAGCGCCTGGGCATGGACGTCGAGCCGCTGAGCTTCACCGAGGCCCGGGCCTGGCGCGATGGCCTCGAGCTGGCCGTCACCATCCACCTCGAGCCCCGACGGGTCATCCGCTACCGCCGTCCCGCCTTCCCCACCGCCCCCGAGGAATCGATAGTGCTGGAGTTCTCCGTGGCCTAGCCCGGAGCTCCGCCCCGGGCTAGGCCACGGGGGAACTCTGGAAGGGCGTCGTGCGCCTGCGGCGCGCCTTCTGCTGTTCGGACCGGCAGGGCTCGCTGCGCTCGCCGACCGGTCCGGCTAGGACACACTTCGCGCCCCCGGGCGTCAAGGCAGACGTCGAGCGAGGTGGGCACACGTCGGCGAACTGGGCGACCTAGCAACATGCGTCCCCGGCGGAGACCGAGCCGGTCAGGACACCCCGATGGGGGGGGACGTACCGTCGGGAACCGAGGCGGGTCGGGACACCTCGAAGGGGCGTCGGCCTGCGCGCTGCCACCGGTGCACGCCGCGGCGGAACTGGACGCATGGGTGTACTGCGGGAGTAGGTGGATGCGTTCGGTTGCCGGGCGGGTCCGCCTCTTTGGCGGACCGGACGCATGGGCGTACCGCGGGCGTAGGTGGGTGCGTTCGGTAGGTGACCACGGGATCCGCATCGACCGAAGATGGCTACCGGGGCGCACAACGGCGAGCGGTTGCCCATTCGTCAGCAGCAGTAGACGTACGAGCCACCGCCCCGCACATCGGGACAACCCAGTGCCCTGACGCACATCCGTGCGACTCCTCAGGCGGTAGGACTGAGACGCTCAGGGTCCCCGGAGGGGCGTCGTCCGCCCGGGGCGCAACCCCCGATGGGGCCTCAGGTGGCTTTGGGGAGGAGGCGGAGGCCGAGTTCTTGGAGGGAGCGGGGCTCGATCTCGGTGGGGGCGCTGGTGAGGGGGTCGAGACCGGATTGGGTCTTGGGGAAGGCGATGACCTCGCGGATATTTTCCTCGCCGGCGAGGAGGGCGACGATGCGGTCGATGCCGAAGGCGAAGCCGGCGTGGGGCGGGGCGCCGTAGCGGAAGGCGTCGAGCAGGAAGCCGAACTTGCGCTGCTGGTCCTCGGGGCTGATGGCCAGGAGCTCGAAGATGCGCTGCTGGATGTCCGAGCGGTGGATGCGCACCGAGCCCGAGCCCAGCTCCCAACCGTTGAGCACCAGGTCGTAGGCCTGGCTGCGCATGCCCAGGAGCACGTCGGCGGCGGGCACAGGGTCACCGAGGATGCCCAGCAGGGGCTGGTCCTCGACGTGGGGCATGGTGAAGGGGTGATGGGCGGGGATGGGGGCGCCCGTCTCGGGGTCCACGCCCTCGAACATGGGGAAGTCGACGACCCACAGGAGCTGCAGGCCCCCCTCGTTGACCGGGGGCTTGCCCAGGTGCAGGCGCAGCAGGCCGAGGATGTGGCGGGCGGCGGTGCGCTCGTCGGCCACGATGAGCACGAGGTCCCCGGCGGAGGCGGCCATGGTGGAGACGATGCCGGCCTGCTCGTCCTCGCTGAGGAACTTGGCAACCGGGCTGGTCAGGGTGCCGGCGTCGTCCAGCTTCATCCACACCAGGCCCTTGGCCCCCCACTGCTTGGCCTGGTCGGTGAGGGCGTCGAGCTCGCGCCGGGTGCGCCCCGCTCCCCCGGGCACGCAGATGCCCTTGACGCACGGGGCCTGGAAGGCGTTGAACCCGGTCTGGGCGAACAGCGGGGTCAGCTCGACCAGCTCCATGCCGAAGCGGGTGTCGGGCTTGTCCGAACCGAAGCGCTCGGCCGCCTCCAGCCAGGTCATGTCGGGCCCGAAGACGGGCCGCTCACCGGTGACGACCTCGACGGCCGCGGACACGGCCTCGGTCACGAAGGCCCGGATCTCGGGGCCGTCGACGAAGCTGGCCTCCATGTCGAGCTGGGTGAACTCGAACTGGCGGTCGGCCCGCAGGTCCTCGTCGCGCAGGCACTTGGCCAGCTGGTAGTAGCGGTCCATGCCCCCGACCATGGTCAGCTGCTTGAAGAGCTGGGGGCTCTGGGGCAGGGCGTAGAACGTCCCCGGCTTGAGCCGGGAGGGGACCACGAAGTCGCGGGCGCCCTCGGGCGTCGACGCGATGAGCAGCGGCGTCTCGATCTCGGTGAAGCCCTGGCCCTCCATCGAGGTGCGGATGGCCGAGTTGACCCGGGCCCGCAGGCGCAGGTTGCGTTGCAGGCGGTCGCGGCGCAGGTCGAGGTAGCGGTAGCGCAGGCGGACGTTCTCGTCGACCTCGGCCCGGTCGTCGATGGGCAGGGGCGGCGGCTCGGCCACCGACAGCACCTCGACCTGGCAATCGCGCACCTCGATCCCGCCCGACGGCAGGTTGGGGTTCTCGCTGCCCTCGGGCCGGGGGTGCACGGTGCCCACCACCCGCACCACGTACTCGGAGCGCAGCTCGCCGGCCCCTTCGATCACGCACTGGACGAGGCCGGTGCGATCGCGCACGTCGACGAAGGCCAGGTGCTCGCCGTGCTCACGGCGGCGGGCCACCCAACCGCACAGGGCCACCTGGCGGCCGGCATCGGCGACGGTCAGCTCACCGCAGTAGTCGGATCGCATGCGGGTGGGCTCGATGGTCAAGGTGACTCCGCTGGCACGTGGGCTTGTTCGGGGACTTCTAGGGGGCTCGTCGCTCGGCTCCCGCCGGAGCTCCCCGCTTCGCTCCGCAGGGCGGCCGAGGGGGGTCGCTGAGTGCCGTGGGGACGGCCCGGCGGGCGACGACACGCTAGCCGGGAAGCGTCCCCAGCAGGGCGGATCGGTCGCCGCGGGTGGACTGGGCCGCTAGACCGGGTAACCATGGAGGGGATGGTCGCGGTCACCCGTACCCACCGATCGAACCCCGGGCCCTTCCCCGCACGTTCGCTGGCCGCCCGCACGGCCGCGCTCGTGGTCGTGGCCGCGGCGGTGCTCCTGGGCACCTCGACCCGGGCCACCCCCAGCGTCGTACCGCGCGTGGTGGTGGTCAACGAGAGCGACTACCCGCTGTGGGTGACGGTGCGGGGCAGCACCGGTGGCGCCCTGACCCTGGGTGGGGTGGAACCCCGCTCGACCAGCTCGTTCGACGAGGTCTTGGACTTCGGCCCCACCTGGCAGGTGGGCCTGAGCCACGGCGCCCGCAGCGTGGGCGACTTCGCCGTGGCCCGCAGCGAGCTCGATTCCGGGTGGACGGTCCCCGTCTCCGTGGGCGAGGACCTGGCCGCGGCCGGTGTCGAACCCGTCCTCCGGGTCGAGGAGCTGGCCCGCCGCCAGACCAGCACGCTCAGGTAGGCGGGCCGGCCTGGTGTGGCACCGGAACGGGTTCGTGCCCCGGGGGTACGAGCTGGGAGGCTTGGGGCCGCCATGGCCAAGTCGACTTCCAAGCCCCGCCTGATCGAGCCTCGCACCCTCAAGGGGTTCCGGGACCACCCCCCGGCCCTGGCCATCGCCAGGGAGCAGCTCATGGACCGGGCCCGGGCCGTGTACCGGTCCTACGGCTACGCCCCCATCGACACCCCCGCCCTCGAGTACACCGAGATCCTGCTGGGCAAAGGCGGTGACGAGGCCGACAAGCAGCTGTTCCGCTTCCTCGACGCCGGCGGGCGCGACGTGGCCCTGCGCTTCGACCTGACCGTGCCCTTCGCCCGCTTCGCGGCCCAGCACATCGGCACCCTGGGCACGCCGTTCAAGCGATACCACCTGGCCCCGGTGTGGCGGGGCGAGAACCCCCAGCGGGGCCGGTTCCGCGAGTTCATGCAGTGCGACTTCGACACCATCGGCACCACCTCCAACGCCGCGGATGTGGAGGTGGCCCTGATCATCAGCGACCTGTTGCCCAGCCTGGGCTTCGAGCGCTTCACCATCCGGGTCAACAACCGCAAGCTGCTGAACGGCCTGCTGGGCTCCCTGGGCCTGACCGAGCAGGCCGGGGCCGTGCTGCGGGCGCTGGACAAGCTGGCCAAGATCGGCCCCGACGCCGTGGTGTCCGAGATGGTGGCCCAGGCCGGCGCCTCGCCCGAGCAGGCCCGTCAGGTGCTGGCCCTGGCCGAGCTCGAAGGCACCAACGCCGAGGTCCTCGATCGCATCGAGGCCGAGGCCGGCGGCGCGGGCTGGGCCGACGAGGGGGTGCGCGACCTACGCGAGCTCCTGGCCGTGGCTGCGGCCACCGGGGTGCCCGAGGATCGCATCCGGGTCGACCTGTCCATCGCCCGGGGCCTCGACTACTACACGGGCACGGTGTACGAGACCACCCTCGACGACCTCCCCGGCATCGGCAGCGTGTGCTCGGGCGGCCGCTACGACGATCTGGCCAGCCTCTACACCCGGGCCGTGCTGCCCGGGGTCGGGGCATCGCTGGGGCTCGACCGCCTGCTGGCGGCCATGGAGCAGCTCGACCTGCTGCCGGCGGCGGCCACGGCGGCGGACGTGCTCGTCACCCAGTTCGAGGCCGGCCACCTGGCCGCCTACGCCACCGTGGCCTCCCGCCTGCGCCAGGCAGGCCTGGGCGCCGAGGTCTACCCCGATGTGCGCAAGCTGGGGGCGCAGCTGGCCTACGCCGAGCGCCGGGGCTTCCCCCTGGCCCTCGTCGGCGGCCCCGACGAGCTCGAGCGCGGCGTGTGGCAGGTGGCCGACCTGCGCCGCGCCGACCGCGAGCGTCTCGAGGTGGCCGATGCCGACCTGCCCGCCCGCCTGGCCGAGCTACGGGCCCGCTGACACGGCTTGCTCGCGAGCGAGAGCGGCTCCAGGAACGACGATGGCGGCTAGCGGCCCAAGCCGACCCCGTTCCGGCGCGCCCGATGCCCACCCATGGGCGCCATCGCACCCAGCCCGGGCAGGTCAGGCCGGACTGACCCGCCAGCCAGGCGAGCCCTACCGAGAGGTGGCACCACCGGGGAGCAGCCCGCTAGGCCTTCCAGTTCGCCCTCGTGTGCACATCTCGGCCCCACCCTGACGTGACGCTCGACCCGGCGAACTGGACGACCTAGCCGGCCCGGCGGGGAGCGAAGCGAGCCTTGCCGGGATGTACAGCAAGACAGCGTGCCGCAGGCGCACGATGCGCTGCCGGGGGTCGGAGCCCCCTGGCGCTACGCCTCTTCGAGGTTGGTGTTCTCGCCCCCGGGCATGACCCGGCGTACGTCGTAGACGCCTTCGATGGCGGCCACGGTGGCCGTGGCCACGGTCAGGTGGGTGGGGTCGCTGACCTCGAAGTCGAAGCGCATCTTGGCCACCCGGTCGGCTCCGGTCAGCGTCTGGCACGACAGGATGTTGATGTGGTGGTCAGCCATGCACGCGGCCACATCACGCAGCAGCTTGGTGCGGTCGAGCGCCTTGACCTCGATGGACACCACGAAGGTGCCCAGGCCGTCCTTGTCCCACTCCACCTCGACCAGGCGCCCGGCCTGGGCCGCGGCCAACGACACGGCGTTGGCGCAGTCGGCCCGGTGCACGGAGACCCCTCGACCCCGGGTCTGGAAGCCGATGATCTGGTCGTCGGGCACCGGGGTGCAGCACCGGGCCAGGCGGACGAGGACGTCTTCGAAGCCCTCGACGTGCACGCCCGCCGCGTTGCGCTCCCGGCCGGCCCGACGGGGCTCGAGGGCCGACGTGCTGACCTGGACGTCGAGCTCGGACCCACCGGGGGCCAGGGCCCGACGCACGCGTCCGGCCACGGCCTGGGGCTGGACGTGGCGCTCGCCCACGGCCTGGTAGAGGGCTTCGAGGTCGGCGTAGTTGAGCTCGACGGCGGCCCGCAGCAGGGCGCCCGACTCCAGCAGCTCGGTCACGGGCAGGCCCGCCACCCGTAGCGCCTTCTCCAGCTCCTCCTGGCCGCTCTCGAGGACGGTGTCGCGCCGCTCACGGGCCAGCCACTGGCGGATCTTGGACACGGCCTTGGGGGTGACGACGACATCGAGCCAGTCGGCCGAGGGCCCGGCCTCGGACGTCTTGGCCGTGAACACCTCGACGGTCTCCCCCGAGCGCAACTGGGCGTCGAGGGCGACGAGACGCCCATCGACCCGGGCGCCGATGCAGGTGTGGCCGATCTCGGTGTGGATGGCGTAGGCGAAGTCGATGGGGGTGGCGCCGGCGGGCAGGTGGATGACCCCGCCCTTGGGGGTGAAGGCCATGACCTCGTCCTGGTCGAGGTCGATCTTCAGGCTCTGCATGAACTCGGCGGGGTCGGACAGGTCGCCCTGCCAACCCACGATGCGGTCCAGCCACTCGAGCTCGTGGGGCTCGGCCTTGTAGCGCCAGTGGGCGGCCACGCCGTACTCGGCCCGCAGGTCCATCTCCCGGGTCCGGATCTGCACCTCGAGCAGCTTGCCCTGGGGCCCGACCACCGTCGTGTGCAACGACTGGTAGGTCGTGTACTTGGGCATGGCGATGTAGTCCTTGAACCGACCCTGCACCGGCTTCCACGTCTGGTGGATGGAGCCGATGGCCGCGTAGCAGTCCTTGACCGTGCCCACCACGACCCTGATGCCCACCAGGTCGAAGATGTCCTCGAACTCGCGCCCCTTGACCACCATCTTCTCGTAGATGGACCACAGGTGCTTGGGGCGGCCGTTGACCTCGGCACCGATGCCCACGTCGGACAGGCGGTGGCGCACCTCCTCCACGACCTGGGTGAGGTACACGTCCCGCTCGGGGGTCCGGTTCCACACCATCTGGTCGATCTCGGCGTAGCGCTTGGGGTGCAGGGCGGCGAAGGCCAGGTCCTCGAGCTGCACCCGCACGTCCTGCATGCCCAGGCGGTGGGCCAGGGGCGCGTAGACCTCGAGGGTCTCGCGGGCGATGGCGTGCTGCTTCTCGACGGGCATGGCCGCCAGGGTGCGCATGTTGTGCAGGCGGTCGGCCAGCTTGATGATCAGCACCCGGATGTCGTCCGCCATGGCCACGAACAGCTTGCGCATCGTGGCCGCCTGCTGCGCCTCCTTGGAGGTGAACAGGATGCGATCCATCTTGGTGACGCCGTCGACGATGCTGACGACGTCCTGGGGGAAGTCCTTGGCCAGCTCCTCGAGGGTGAGGACGGTGTCCTCGACGACGTCGTGGAGCAGGGCGGCCGAGATGGTGACGGGGTCGTTGGTCTGCTCGGCCACGATGCGGGCCACGGCCAACGGGTGGGTCATGTAGGCCTCGCCCGAGCGGCGCACCTGGCCGCTGTGAAACGAGTTGGCCAGCTCGAAGGCCTTGGTCACCAGGCTGACGTGGGCCCGCGCCATGCGGCCCTTGAACCCGTAGACCAGGGGTTCGACCTCGATCGACCTGGTCGTCTCCGTCCGCCGCCAGGGTAGGACCCGCTCAACGCTCACCATCGTCTGTCGACCGCCCCCGCCTCGATCGCCTAGAAGCTCATCACGGTACGAACCTCGTGGCTGGCCACGCGTGAACGACCGGAGAGGAACGTCAATTCCATGAGGAAGGCCAGGCCGGCCACATGGGCCCCGGCCGAGGCCAGCAGGGTGGCCGCAGCGGTGGCGGTGCCCCCGGTGGCGAGCACGTCGTCGAGCACCACCACCCGCTCCCCCGGGGCCACGGCGTCGACGTGCACCTCGAGGGTGTCGGTGCCGTACTCGAGGTCGTAGGTCACCGAGGTGGTCCGGTAGGGCAGCTTGCCCGCCTTGCGCACGGGGATGAAGCCCACGCCCAGGCGCTCGGCCACGGGCACCCCGACCAGGAAGCCCCGCGCCTCGATGCCGGCCACCTTGTCGACGTGCAGGTCGGCCACGAGCTCGGTCAGGGCGTCGACGGCCCGCCGCCAGGCCGCGGGATCGGCCAACAGGGGGGTGATGTCCTTGAACAAGACGCCGGGCACGGGGAAGTCGGGCACGTCCCTGATGAACGCCTCGAGACCCGTCACCGCCGGCATGACCTCACCGTAGCCGGGCGCGCTTCACCAACCGCACCCCGAGCCCACGATCGGGCGGGATCAGCGACGGCGCTGCTTGCGGGGGCGCGGCGGGATGACGGTGGGCGCCGCCGCCCCCGGCTTGGGAGGACGGGGCACGGCCCCGGGGCGGGTCGTGGTGGGCAGGCGGTGAGCTTCGACCTCGCGGGCGTCGGCGGCCTCGGCCGGGCTGGTCATGATGACCTCTCCCTTGCTGCGGCCCAGGCGCTTGCGCACCTCGCGGTACTTGGGCTCGCGCTCCTTGAGCCAGGCCACCAGCGGCGTGGCCACGAAGATCGACGAGTAGGCGCCGACGATCAGGCCGACGAGGAGGGCGATGCCGAACTCCTCGAGCGTGGTCGCCCCGAGGATGACCGAACCCACCACCAGGATGCTGAGCACGGGGAGGATGGCGGTGATGCTGGTGTTGAGCGAGCGCATCAGCACCTGGTTCATCGACAGGCTGGCCAGCTCGGTGTACGTCATGGTGCCGGACAGCGCGGTGCGGGCCGCGTTCTCGCGCAGCTTGTCGAACACGACGACGGTGTCGTAGAGCGAGAAGCCGAGGATGGTGAGGAAGGCGATCAGCGTCGCTGGCGTCACCTCGATCCTGAACACCGAGTACACACCGATGCTGATGATGATGTCGTGCACCACCGCGACCAGGGCGCCCACGGCCATGCGCCAGTCGCGCAGGGCCCAGGTGATGTAGATGGCGATGGCGATGAAGAAGAAGATGAGGGCCCGGATGGCCTTGCTGGAGATCTCCGATCCCCACGACGGGCCCACCTGGGTGACGGCCACGGTGTCCGCCGAGATGCCGGCGGCGTCGGCCAGCGCCGTGCGGATGGTGGCCACCTCTTCGGGGGTCTGGTTGGGGCCCTGCACCCGCACCAGATCGCCACCGACGGTCTGGATCTTCGCCTCTTCGAGGCCCAGGGGGCGCAGCACGTCACGGGTCTCGGACACCGTCAACTGCGAGGTGGGCACCTCCCAGGCCGTGCCGCCCACGAAGTCGATGCCCCGCTCCAGGCCCCGGAAGCCGAAGGAGAGCAGGCTGATGGCCACGGCCACCAGGGAGATGACGGCTCCCCAGCGCCAGGCCCGGATGAAGTTGTAGTTGGTCTCGTTGCGGAACAGTCGACGAAGGGTGCCCATCAGACCGGAACCGCCGTGGACGAGGAGGGGGTGGGGGGCTGGGCGCCGCCGGGGGGTTCGTGGTCGTGGCGGGGGATGCCGAACAGGTCGGGCCGTGAGGACGCCAGGTTGGTCTGGGCCAGGAAGCGCACCGCGGGCCGCATGAAGAACCAGGTGGCGACGAGGTCGAGCAGGGTGGACAGGCCCAGGTAGAAGGCGAAGCCCCGGACCGGGCCCACGGTGAGCCAGTAGAGCAGGCCGGCGCCGATGAGGGACACGGAGTCGGCCTTGAGGATGGTGGACAGCGAGGTGCGGAACGAGCGCTCGGCCGAGGAGCGCAGGGTGCGCCCCGAGCGCATGTCGTCCTTGATGTTCTCGAAGTAGACGACGTTGGAGTCCACGGACACGCCGATGGACACGATGATGCCCACCACGCCGGCCAGGGTCAGGGCCAGGCCCTGGGTCTCGCCCAGCCACGAGATCACCGCCCACAGCAGGCCGAAGGACATCACCAGGGCGGCGATGGCGACCGCGCCGAGGATCTTGTAGTAGAGCAGCAGGTAGAGGGCCACGATGACCAGGCCGATGATGCCGGCGATGACGCCGGCCCGCAGGGCGTCGTTGCCCACGGTGGCCGACACCTCCTGGGACTGCTGGCGCTCGAGCTCGATGGGCAGGGAGCCGTACTGCAGGGCCGTGGCCAGGTCCTTGGCCTCACGCTCGGTGAACGTGCCCGTGATGGTGGCCGAGTTGACGCCGGCGAAGTCCGACTGGACGGTGGGGGCCGACAGCACCTCGCCGTCGAGGGCCACGGCCAGCTGGCCGGTGGGGCAGGTGGTGGTCTTGGCCACACACGCGGAGGCCGCACTGCGCCAGGCACCGATGTTCTCGTCGCCGTCCTTGAAGGTGATGGCCACCAGCCACTGCCCGTTCTGCGTCAGCTGGGCCGACGCGTCGCTCAGGGCGTTGCCGGAGACGAGGGTCGGGCCCAGCAGGTAGCGGAACGTCTCGGTCCGCTTGCCATCGACGGTCTCGAAGCTGGGCAGGACCACCTCCTTGTCGGCCTGGTCATCTGCCCGCGCCGTGATGGCGGTGGGGTCGACCGGGGCCGTGGTGTCGGTGGTCGCCGCCGTGGTCACCGTGGCGCCGTCGGCCGCCGTGGTGGTGGGCGCGGCCGTCGTCGTCGCCGCCTGGGCCGACTCGGACGCCCCCCCGGCGTACTCACCGGGGGCGAGCGGGCCTCCCACGCTGTCCATGCCCGCCTCCGTGGTCGAGGGAGCAGTGGTCGAGGGAGCAGTGGTCGAGGGGGCCGTGGTGGCAGGCGTGGTCGAAGGCGCGGTGGTCGTGTCGCCGACAGCGGTGGTGGCCGTGCTCTCGCCAGCCACCGTGGTGGCGGTGCCGTCGCCGGCCACGGTCGTGGTGGTCTCGAGCGATGCGGCGGGCACGGCGGCGAGCACGGGCCGGAAGCGCAGCTCGGCGGTGGTCCCCACCAGCTCGAGGGCACGCTCCTGGTCCTTGACCCCGGGGAGCTGCACGACGATGGTCTGGCCCTGCCGGGTGATGTCGGGCTCGGCCACACCGATGGCGTCCACCCGGTTGCGGATGATGCCCATGGCCTGGTCGAGACGGGCATCGAGGCCCTCGGGATCGGTGCCCGGGGCGGGCTTGAGCACCACCGAGATGCCGCCCTGCAGGTCGAGGCCCAACAACGGTGCCCACCCTGCGGCCAGCACCCCGACCAGGAGGGCGACGGTGATGCCGACGAACGCGATGAGGCTCGTCAGACCAGCTCTACGCATGAAGGGGGTGCCTCGTCCGGTGGACCGGTGCTAGTTGGAGCTCTCGGCGTCGTCGTCGGGAGCAGGCTCGATGGTCGCCGGCTTCTTCGAGAAGTTCGACCCCGATGTCGTGGCTGGTGTCGAAGCGGCGAAGATCCGCTCGGCGATGGCCCGACGCGACACCTTGATCTCGACATCCGGAGCGATCTCGAGGAACACGGTCTCACCGTCGACCTCGGTCACACCACCATAGATGCCACCGGTCGTCATCACTTCGTCCCCCGAACCCAGGTTGGCCAACAGCTCGTCGTGAGCGCGGGCCTTCTTTCGTTGGGGGACGATCATGAAGAAGTAGAGGACGCCCAGAAGGACGAGGGGGAAGAGCAGCGTGATCATGGGCCTACCCCGGGAGAACGTTGACGCGGAAAGGGCGAGAGGGCACGCTAGCGCCCACCCCAGGTCGCCAGCACGTCACCCCTCAGCTCGGCGAAGGTGCCGGCGCGGATCGCGGCCCGCATCCGCCCCACCAGATCGAACAGCCACCACAGGTTGTGCAGGGTCACGATGCGCATGGCGGTGAGCTCGTGGACCTGGAACAGGTGGCGCAGGTAGGCCCGCGAATACCGTGCCACCAGGGGACACGGGTTGTCGGGATCGAGGGGGCGTTCGTCGCGGGCGAACTGGGCGTTGCGCAGGTTCATGCGCCCCGCGGTGGTGAGCACGGTGCCATGTCTGGCCAGGCGGGTGGGTAGGACGCAGTCGAACATGTCCACCCCGTTGGCCACCCCCTCGACGATGCCGGCGGGGTCACCCACCCCCATCAGGTAGCGAGGCCGGTCGGCGGGGAGCTCAGCCGTGGCCGCGGCCAGGGCCGGCACCATCAGGTCCCGGGGCTCGCCCACCGACAGGCCGCCGATGCCGTACCCGTCGAAGTCCATGGCCGCCAGGGTGCGGGCGCTGTGGGTGCGCAGGTCGCAGTCCGTGCCGCCCTGGACGATGCCGAACTGGTGCTGGTGGTCGGGGTGCTGGCCAGCCAGGAAGGCGGTGCGGGCCCGGGCCGCCCAGCGGTGGGTCATCTCGGCCGCCCCCTCGATCACCCGACGCTCGGCCGGTAGGGCCGTGCACACGTCGAGCACCATCTGGATGTCCGCCCCCAGCTGGGCCTGCACGGCCACGGCCGATTCGGGGGTCAGGCGGTGCCGGGACCCGTCGTAGGTGGAAGCGAAGTCGGCCCCGTCCTCGTCGAGGCGGGGCTTGAGGGAGAAGATCTGGAAGCCGCCCGAATCGGTGAGGACGTGGCCACCCCACCCGGTGAAGCCGTGCAGGCCGCCCATGTCGGCCACCAGGTCGGCCCCGGGCCGCAGCATCAGGTGGTAGGTGTTGCCCAGCACCACCTCGGCCCCCAGGGCCTCGAGGTCCTCCACGCCCAGGGTTCGCACCGCTCCCCGGGTCCCCACGGGCATGAACGCCGGGGTCTGGTAGGAGCCCCGGTTGGTGTGGGCAACGCCGGTGCGGGCCTGGCCCTCGGTGGCCTGGACCTCCATGCGCACCGTCACGGGGCCACCCCGTCGGCGGCGCGGTCGGTGGCGCGGTCGATCAGCATGGCGTCGCCGAAGGACAGGAACCGGTAGCCACGGTCGAGGGCAGCGCCGTACAGGTCCCGCCACCGGGGCCCCATGAACGCGTCGACCAGCACGATCAGCGACGAGCGGGGCACGTGGA
Source organism: Acidimicrobiales bacterium (assembly GCA_038255145.1). Lineage (GTDB taxonomy): Bacteria > Actinomycetota > Acidimicrobiia > Acidimicrobiales > CAIXPF01 > WHTX01. Next base: position 75,607 of record JBBSLP010000003.1, on the reverse strand, counting down.
AGTTGGTCAGCACGCGATCGACGACCCGGAACGGGTAGCCGTCGCCCCGGATGAACAGGTCGGTGCGACCCTCGGTGGCGCCCGTCGCCCCCCAGCTCTCCAGCGCCCGCACCACGGTGGTCCCCACGGCCAGCACCCGGCGCCCCTGGCCCCTCTGGTGCAGGGCCTCGAGCGTCTCGGGCGGGATGCGGTAGGCCTCCTCGTGCATGACGTGGTCCTCGACCCGCTCCGAGGTGATGGGCCGGAAGGTGGCCAGGCCCACCACCAGCTCGAGGCGGGCCACGACCACCCCCCGCCGGGCAAGGTCGTCGAGCACCGCAGGGGTCAGGTGCAACCCCGCCGTGGGGGCGGCGGCCGAGGCGGCACGGCGGGCGAAGACGGTCTGGTAGCGCTCGGGGTCGGCCAGCGGCCCGGTCAGGTAGGGGGGCAGGGGTACCTCGCCGACCCGGTCGAGCACGCCGGTGACGTCGACCCCGGGCAGGAAGCGGAGGTGCCAGCGCCCCTCCCCCACCCGTTCGACCGCCTCGACCACCAGGCCCTCACGCACGAGCAGGTCACCGGGGCGCAGGCGCCGGCTGGGCCGGACCAGGGCCTCCCAGGTGCGCTCGTCGACCGGTTCGAGCAACAGGGCCTCCACGGCGCCGCCGGTGCCGCCCCGGCGCAGGCGCAGGCGGGCGGGCAGGACGCGGGTGTCGTTGACGACGACCAGGTCACCGGGTTCGCACAGCTGGGCCAGGTCGGCCACGGTGTGGTCGGCGGGGCCCAGGCCCGGTCCCCGGTCCACCAACAGGCGGGCGCTGTCACGGGGTTCGACGGGCTGTTGGGCGATGCGCTCGGGGGGCAGGTCGTAGTCGAAGTCGGCGGTGTCGATCGGGGGCCTCGTGGCGGGTGGCCGGGTCGTGGGGCGCGCTGACGATACCCGCCGGCGCCGCCCGGGCTGCAGCGCTACTCGAACAGGGAGGGAGGGGGGTCGCGCCAGGGGGTGGGGGTCTCCGGCGGTTCGAGACCGATGTGGCGCCAGGCCGCCGGAGTGGCCACCCGGCCCCGGGGGGTGCGCATGAGCAGGCCCCGCTGGATGAGGAAGGGCTCGTTCACGTCCTCCACCGTCTCGGTGGGCTCGCCCACGCTGATGGCCAGGGTGGACAGGCCCACCGGCCCACCGCCGAAGTGGCGGCACAGGGCCTCGAGGATGCCCCGGTCGACCTTGTCCAGACCCACCTCGTCCACCCCGAACAGGCGCAGGCCGGCCTGGGCCGTGGCCACGTCGACCACGCCCGTGCCCCGCACCTCGGCGAAGTCACGGACCCGGCGCAGCAGGCGGTTGGCGATGCGGGGGGTGCCCCGGGCCCGCCGGCCGATCTCCCCGGCGCCCTCGGCGGCGATCTCCACGTCGAGGATGGTGGCGGTGCGCAGGACGATGGCCTCGAGGTCGGCGGGTTCGTAGTAGTCGAGGCGGGCCACGTAGCCGAAGCGGTCCCGCAGGGGCCCGGTGATGAGGCCGGTGCGGGTGGTGGCCCCGATGAGGGTGAAGCGGGGCAGGTCGAGGCGGAGGGTGCGGGCCGCGGGGCCCTTGCCCAGCACGATGTCGAGCTGGAAGTCCTCCATGGCCGGGTACAGGACCTCTTCGACGGGCCGGGCCAGGCGGTGGATCTCGTCGATGAAGAGCACGTCGCCGGCCTCGAGCTTGGTTAGCACGGCGGCCACGTCGCCGGCCCGCTCGAAGGCGGGGCCCGAGGTGACGTGCATGGACACCCCCAGCTCGTTGGCCACGATGCCGGCCAGGGTGGTCTTGCCCAGCCCGGGCGGGCCGGCGAAGAGGAGGTGGTCGACGGGCTGGCGGCGACGGCGGGCCGCCTCCAGCATCACGTGGAGGTGCTCCTTCAGCTCGCGCTGGCCCACGAAGTCGTCCAGCGCGCGGGGGCGCAGGCCGGCTTCGGCCTCGCCCTCCTCGGGCTCGGGATCGGGGGCGAGCACGTCGTTGCGGGCCACGGTCACCGGGCCAGCCGCTGCAGGGCGGCCCGCAGCAGGGTGGCCTCGTCGACACCGGCGTCGTCGCCCTCACCGAGGCCGTCGAGGGCGAGGCGGGCCTCGTCGGGGCTGTAGCCCAGCTCGACGAGGGCCTGGCGCACGACCATGCGGGGCGAGCCGTCGAGCACCGCGGACGCCGCGGCCGCCACCCCGTCGCTGGCCCCGGGCACGGCCAGGGCGGTGACGTCGAGGCGGGATTTCAGCTCGACCAGCAGGCGCTGAGCTGTCTTCTTGCCCACCCCGGGGACCAGGCACAACGCCGCCAGGTCCTCCTCGGCCAGCACCCGCAGCAGGGCCACGGGGCCATGGACCGACAAGATGGCCAGAGCCAGGGCCGGTCCCACGCCGTGGGCACCGATGAGGGCCTCGAAGCAGTCCCGCTCGGCCCGGTCGGCGAAGCCGTACAGGGCCTGGCTGTCCTCGCGGATCAGGTGGTGCACCAGCAGGTGCACGGGCAGGCCCACCGCCCCCAGGCGGGCGGCGGTGGAGGCGGTGACCGTGAGCCGGTAGCCCACGCCCCCCACCTCGACGAGGACCTCGCCGCGGGGGCTGCGGTCGGCCAGGGTGCCCCGCAGCGAACCGATGATGCCGCTCACTCGAGGTCCACCACCCGGCGACGACCCAGGGTGGGGGCCACGGTGCTGGGGCGGGCGGCCACGGCCCGCACGGTGACCCGGTTCCCGCCCGGCGCGGGCAGGGCCCGGCCCGAGCTCGGCACCCGGGCCAGGTGGCACAGGGCGATGGCGGCGGCGTCGGCGGCGTCGGCCGGCCGGGGCGGGGCGTCGAGGCCGAGCAGGGTCTGGACCATGCGCTGGACCTGGGCCTTGGTGGCCGAGCCGTAGCCCACGACCGCTCCCTTCACCTCGTTGGGCGAGTACTCGACCACCTCGAGGTCTCGCCGGGCCGCCTCGGCCATGACCAGACCCGAGGCCTGTCCGACGATGAGGGCGGTGCGGGCGTCGACGTGGAGCAGTACCCGTTCGATGGCCACCACGTCGGGGCGGTGGCGGTCGAGCAGGTCGATGAAGCCGTCCTGGAGGTGGCGCAGGCGCTGGGCGGTGGGCATGCCCGCGGGGGTGCGCAGACAGCCGATGTCCACGGGGCGCAGCTGGCGGCGGGCCTGCTCGACGACGCCGTAGCCACACTTGGCCACCCCAGGGTCGATGCCGAGCACGAACACGCGTACGGACACTAGCCGGCGGGTGCCGGCCGCGGGTGGACCCGCGAGCGGACCTAGCCTGGGCCGCCCATGTCCCAGGGTGCCCCCGCCGCGGCCCGGTTCGACCTGGTGCGCTTCGTGCGGCACCCCGAGCCCCGACTCGACCCGGTCGACGGGTCCCGGGTGCGCACGTTCGTGCGCCTGTGGCTGGCCTGCCTGGGCACGGTCCTGGTCACCGCTCCCCTGTCCTACCTGGGCTCGGCGGTGTCCGGGGTCTCCAACCGCATCGACGACGTACCCCAGGGGACGCTGATCGTGCTGGCCGTCGTCATCGCCCCCCTCATCGAGGAGACGACGTTCCGCCTGGTCCTGGCCCGGTTCCAGGCCCGCTACCTGATCATCGCCGCCGCCGCGGCCGCCTTCCTGCTGGCCCCGTGGGGCCTGCTCGTGCTGGCCGTCGTGCTCGTGGCTGTGGCCGTACCCGGTTCGCGCCGGTGGTTGGAGGTGCAGTGGGCGAGCCACTTCCTCGCGCTGTTCTGGACCTCGGCCCTGCTGTTCGGCCTGCTGCACGGGTCCAACTGGAACTTCGACGACGCGGGCTGGTGGACCGTCGCCCTCCTCCCCCTGCTCGTGCTGCCCCAGGCCGGCCTGGGCCTGGTGCTCGGTGCAGCCCGGGTGCGACTGGGCCTGGCCGGTTCGATGCTGCTGCACGCGGCCTACAACGGGACGATCCTCGCCGTCACCCTGCTGGGCAGCTGAGCCGCAACCCTCGCAGCCTCAGTCCTCGAGAGCGGCCTGCAGGGCGTCGGCCAGCACGCTGGCCGAGGGGAACGACAGGCCGGTGATGGACCGGCTCGACCAGCGCACGACCCCGGCCCGGTCGAGCACGAAGGCCGATCGCCGGTAGAAGCCCAGGGGGCCGACAATGCCGTAGAGGCGGCCCACGGCCTTGTCCGCATCGGCCAGCAGGGGGAAGGCGAAGCCACCCTGGCGGGTGGCGAAGCGCTCGTGGCTGTCGACGGACTGGGGACTGAGGGCCAACAGCTGGGCCCCGGTCTCGGTGAGGCTGGGGAAGTCCTCGCTGTAGCTGTTGAGCTGCACGGTGCACACCGGGGTGTCGTCCCCCGGGTAGAACACCAGGACCAGGGGGGCGCCCCGGTAGTCGGCCAGGTGGTACCGGCGTCGCTCGCCGGCCCCCTCGACACCGTCGAGCTCGAAGTCAGGGGCGATCTCGCCCCGGGCGACGGCCATGGCTAGGCCTCGACCGCCTCGAGCACCTCGTCGGGGATGTCGAAGTTGACGTAGACGTCCTGCACGTCGTCGTGCTCGTCGAGGGCGTCGATGAGCCGCAGCACCTTGCGGGCGGCCTCGACCGTGTCGAGGGCCACGGTGGCCTTGGGCTGCATGGTCAGCTCGGGGTCCTCGGGGCTCATGCCCGCAGCCTCGAGCGCCTCGCGCACCGCGGTGAGGTCGCTGGGCTCGGCGATGACCCGCCAGTGCTCGCCCTCGTCGACGATGTCCTCGGCTCCGGCGTCCGCCGCCGCCAGCGTGAGCTCGTCCTCGTCGACCGAGCGGGCCACCAACAGCGTGCCCTTGCGCTCGAACTGCCAGGCCACGGCGCCGGGCTCGGCCAGGGCGCCGCCGAACTTGGAGAAGGCGTGGCGGATCTCGGCCCCGGTGCGGTTGCGGTTGTCGGTCAGCGTGTCCACGAGCACGGCCACCCCCTCGGGGGCGTAGCCCTCGTAGGTGACGGCTTCGTAGTTCACCCCGTCGAGCTCGCCGGCACCCCGCTTGATGGCCCGGTCGATGGTGTCGGTGGGGACCGAGGACGCCCGGGCCTTGTCGTACATGGTGCGCAGGGTGGCGTTGGCGGTCAGGTCGCTGCCGCCGGATCGGGCCGCCACCTCGAGTTGGCGGATCAGCTTGGCGAAGGTCTTGGCCCTGGCCTTGTCGACGGCCGCCTTCTTGTGCTTGATCGTCGCCCACTTGGAGTGCCCGGACATCGGTGTCCCTTTCGTTCGTGCTGTTCCTCCGCCCAGGGGCGGGTGTCATTCGTTGGAGCCCGGGCTCGGCGCGCCTGCGCCGGGACCTCAGAGGCCGGTCAGCAGCAGTCGGTGGAGCCGGTCGTCATCGGACAGCTCGGGGTGGAAGGCGGCCACGATGATGGGACCCTGGCGGCAGAGCACGGGCTCGCCGGCACCGGCGCCGCGGTCGTGGGGCAACCGGGCCAACACCTCGACGCCGTCGCCCAGCCCGGCCACGACGGGGGCCCGGATGAACACGGCGGGGAAGGGCCGGTCGAGGCCACAGATGTCGAGGTCGGTCTCGAAGGAGTCGAGCTGGGTGCCGAACGCGTTGCGACGCACGGCGATGTCGATGACCCCCATGCTGCGCTGGTCAGCACGGCCATCGAGGATCTCCGTGGCCAGCAGGATCATGCCCGCGCACGTCCCCAGCGCGGCCAGGCCACCGCGCAGGGCGGCGGCCAGGGGCTCGAAGAGGTCGTTGAAGTCGAGCATCTTGGAGATGGTCGTGGACTCACCTCCGGGCAGCACGACGGCATCGAGGCCGTCGAGCTGAGCCGGTGTGCGCACCTCGACGGCCTCGGCGCCCAGGGAGCGCAACACCGTGGCGTGGGCGCGGAACGCACCCTGGACGGCGAGCACACCGACGCGGCGGCCCTGTCCGGGCCGCTCGATGGCGTCGGCGTCGAGACCGTCGGTGACCCCGTCGGTGAAGTCAGCCCGCAGGCTGCCCGGCGTGCCCACCTGGGGGCACCTCGGCGTGGCGATGGGTCACGTGGTGGTCACCAGCCCCGGTCGGCCAGGCGCACGTCGAGCTGGTCGAGCCCGATGCCGACCATGGCCTCGCCCAGGCCCCGGCTCACCTTGGCCAGGATGTCGGGGTCGCGGAAGTTCGTGGTGGCCTCGACGATGGCCTTGGCCCGCAGGGCGGGGTTGCCGCTCTTGAAGATGCCCGAGCCGACGAAGACGGCCTCGGCACCGAGCTGCATGACCAGGGCGGCGTCGGCCGGGGTGGCCAGGCCACCAGCGCAGAACATGGGCACGGGGAGCCAGCCGGTCTCGGCCACCTCCTGCACCAGGGGGAGGGGGGCCTGGAGGCGCTTGGCCCACTCGAAGAGCTCGGCCGGGTCGGCCTGGGTGATCTTGCGGATGTCCCCGATGATGGAGCGCAGGTGGCGGACGGCCTCGATGACGTCGCCCGTGCCCGCCTCGCCCTTGGAGCGGATCATGCACGCACCCTCGGAGATGCGACGCAGGGCCTCGCCCAGGTTGGTGGCCCCGCACACGAAGGGCACGGTGAACTGCCACTTGTCGATGTGGTGGGCCTCGTCCGCCGGGGTCAGCACCTCGGACTCGTCGACGTAGTCCACGCCCAGGGCCTGGAGGATCTGGGCCTCGACGAAGTGGCCGATGCGGGCCTTGGCCATCACGGGGATGGTCACCACCGCCTTGATGCCGTCGATCATGTCGGGATCGGACATGCGGGCCACGCCACCCTGGGTGCGGATGTCGGCGGGGACACGCTCGAGGGCCATGACGGCCACGGCGCCGGCGTCCTCGGCGATGCGGGCCTGCTCGGGGTTGACCACGTCCATGATCACCCCGCCCTTCAGCATCTCGGCCAGGCCACGCTTCACCCTGAAGGTGCCGGTCTGGCGGGGGGCGCCTGTGTCGGTCATGGGACGAGAGTCTAGGTGGATCCGACCGTCACCACCGAGGGGGTATCGACGGCATCGACCGCGGCGAGAGCCCGACGCGGGGTCAGGCCCGACGCGAGGTCAGAGCTCGTCGAGGGCGGCGATGCGGTCGACCATGGGGATGTGGGTGCCCCACGCGCGGCTCGACCGGCCCGGGCCGGCGTGGTCGTCGTGCTGGGCCATGGGGTCCTCGATCCACAGGTGGGCCATGGCCCGCGACCCCGAGCGCACCACGGTCGACTCGGCCTGCAGCTTGCGCAACGCCGAGATCAGCCCCGGCGGGTAGCGGGTCATCTCCACCGCGGACATGTCGGCCAGACCCTCGCGATCCTGGCCCACGGTCAGGTGCATGAGCCGCGAGGTGACCGGCCCCGGTGGTCGGGGGGCCACGCCGACGACGGCCACGGCCGCGCCCGCCCCGGCGCCGGCCAAGGGGCGACCTGCGCCCGACCGACGGTTGCGGCGCAGCGACAGGTCGCTCAGCAGGCTGGCACCGCCGACCATGGTCACGGCCAGGGTGGACAGACGGATGTCGTAGCTCTTGACGTGGGCCAGCTCATGGGCCAAGACACCCTCGAGCTCCACCCGGTCGAGCTTGTCGAGCAGCCCGGTCGTCACCGCGATGGAGGCGTGGGCCGGGTCCCTGCCGATGGCGAAGGCGTTGGACGCGGGGTCGTCGATGACGTAGAGATCGGGCCGGGGCAACCCCGACGCCAGGCACAGGCCCTCGACCAGGTTGTGGTACCGCGGGTAGGCATCGGGGTCGGCCGGGGCGGCCCGGCTGACCCGTAGGGCGATGACATCGGCCCAGCGGGCGGCGAGCACGCTGCAGAGCACGGCGACGAGGACGGCCACCACCACACCGACCACGCCCAGCCCCACGGCGTAGGCCGGCACGGCCAGCACGACGGCGATGGCGGCGGTGAAGGCGGCGATCAGGACGGACGAGCGACGTCGGTTCTGGGCGACCTGCTTGTTCTGGGCGACCTGGTCGTACATCTCCGGGTTGGAGGTGTCGAGCGCGATCAGAACTTCACCTGGACCGGGCCTCGGGAGTCGCCTTCGGCTTCGAAGTACTCCCGGGCCTTGAAGCCCAGCATGTTGGCGAAGATCACCGCGGGGAACGACTGGATCTTGGCGTTGTAGCGCATGACGCTGTCGTTGTAGAACTGCCGGGCGTAGGCGATCTTGTCCTCGGTGGACGTCAGCTCTTCCTGCAGCTGCTGGAAGTTCTGGTTCGCCTTCAGGTCCGGGTAGGCCTCGGACAGGGCGAAGAGGCGGCTGAGCGCCCCGGTCACCTGGTTCTCGCCCTCGGCCGCCTGCTGGGGCGTCGTGGCCGTCATGGCGCTGTTGCGGGCGGTGATGACGGCGTCGAGGGTCTCACGCTCGTGGGAGGCGTAGCCCTTGACCGTCTCCACCAGGTTGGGGATGAGGTCGAAGCGGCGCTTGAGCTGCACGTCTATCTGCGCCCACGCCGCCTCGATGCGGTTTCGCAGTTTGACCAGGCCGTTGTAGGTGGCAACGGCGAAGATGACGAGCACCACGAGCAGGACGAGGATGATCACGAGCACGATGGCCACGGCGAGGCAGTCTACGCGGCGGGCAGTGCCCGACGCGGCCGACGTCGGGCCACCCACGACGTGACCCGTCGACGCGGTACCCGCCGCTGACCCTGGACGCGCTCGAAGATGTCCAGGTAGCGCTCGGCCAGGCGGTCCATGGCGAAGGCCTCGGCCCGGCTCTCCCCCGCGGCGACGAGGTCGTCGGCCAGGCCCGGTTCGTGCAGCACCCGGCGCAGGGCCCGGGCCAGGCCCTCGATGTCCCCCGGTGGCGTGAGCAGGGCATCGGTGCCCAGGCGGGCGGCGTTGCGGTAGCCGGGGAGGTCCGAGGCCACGACGGCCGTGCCCGCGGCCATGGCCTCGAGCAGCACCACGCCGAAGGACTCCCCGCCCAGGGAGGGGGCGCAGAACACGTCGGCCCCCCGCATGCGGGAGAACTTCTCGTCGTCGCTGATGCGGCCCAGCCACTCGATGCGGGTGTCGGCCCCGTAGCGGGCCCGCAGCTCGTCGGTCTGGGGGCCGGTGCCGGCCACCCACACGGTGACGTCGTCGGGGAGCAGGGCCACGGCCCGCAGCAGTTGGGCCAGGCCCTTGCGGGGTTCGTGGCGGCCGATGAAGAGCACGGTGGGTCGCTCGGTGGGCCACGGTGTGGCCTTGGCGTAGCGCTCGACCTCGACGCCGTTGAACAGCAGCTCCCACTGGCCGCCGAGGACCGATGCGGCCAGGTCGCGGGCATCGCGGGACACGGCGCACCGCACGGCGAGCCGGTCCGCCACCATGCGCAGGGCCGGTCCGGCGAACCGGTAGCTGGCGCTGGTGCCGGCGGCGTGGAACGTGCCCACCAGCGGGGCGTCCTCGACGAACAGCGTGGTCATGGTGGGTCCGGGCGCCAGGGGCTCGTGCAGGTTGACCACGTCGAAGGACTCGTCCCACAGGGCCCGGATGGTGCGCAGCTGGGCCGAGGCGTCGGGGGCGAGGGAGGCGATGGAGCCGTTGGCCTCGATGGGCACGCTGTTGCCCAGGGGGATCACCGCGGGATCGGGGGGTGCTCCGTCGCAGGGGGCGAGCAGGCGCACGTCGTGCCCGGCCGCCCGTAGCGCCCGGGACAGGCCTAGCACCTGGCCCTGGACGCCGCCCGGGACGGTCAGGCTGTAGGCACAGACCAGGCCGATGCGCACCGCGACACGTTAGACGCCACCCCCGTCCGACGTCGGTACCCCTCCGGTGCCCGCCGCCACTTGTTCATCGTGGGGACACGCGCCGGGGGTTGAGGGGGCGCTACAGCTGGGAAAGGGGTTGGGGTCTGACGTGGGCGACCGGACGACGAACCAGGAGCATGGCCATGGACGATGCACCGGCGGTGGTGCCCGCTTCGGCGGTGGTGGCCCGGGCCGTGCAGCGCGCCGCCCTGGAACGGGTGGCCACGACGGGTGCCCACTGGATCGGGCTGGTGGTGCACGCCACCCGGGAGATGATCCTGGCCCCTGCACCCGGAGCGGACCACACCGAGACGTTGGGTGAGCGCCTCGACGAGGGTGCCGCCCTGACCCCCATGGCCGATCCCGAGACCGGCCAGGACCACCTCGGTGACTACGGCCTGCGCCCGGCCACGGTGGGCGACCTGCTCGAGACCCGCGACGTCGACGGCCACCGGGTGGCCGGCGAGCTCGAGCTGCAGTGCGCCATCGAGGCGGCCCGGGTGGCGCCGCGGCTGGCCGACGAGCTGGCCCGGGACCACCCCGACCTGGCCGTGCGCCTGGCCGAGGAGCACGCCGGAGCCCTGGCCGGGGCCGGTGGACCGCTCGATCCCGCTGCGGTGTTGTGCGCCGAGGTGGCCGCCGTGCTCGCCGTGACCCTGGTGGTCATGGTGCGCGAGCAGTTGTCCGAGGTGCCCATCGGCACCAACGACCCCAACTAGGACCAGGGCGCGGCGACCTACCCGGAGCGGTCGGCGGGCTGGGGGTCGGGCGCGGTGGCCACGGGGACCGTCGCGGCTTCGGCGGCGGTCGCGGCGGCCGTGGCTGCGGTCTGGTCGGCCACGTCGCGACGGGCCTTGAGCACGGCGGCGCCGTAGCCGGGGTCCGAGGGCCAGTTGGGCTGCAGCAGGTGCCACTGCTCGGGCGCGGCCTCGATGAGGGTCTCGAAGGCCGCGGCCAGGTCGGCCGTCACCCTGGTCACGTCGGCTCGCAGGGGCCCGTGGCGGGTGGTGTCGAGGGGGCCCATGACCACGCCCTTGACCCCGTCGGCGTGGAAGTAGACGGCCGTGGGCAGGACCGGGGCCCCCGAGCGCAGGGCCAGGGCGGCGGGGCCGGCGGGTAGGCGGGTCTTCTCGCCGAAGAACTCCACCTCGATGCCCGTACCCGTCAGGTCACGGTCCGACAGCAGGCACACGATCTCGTTGCGCTTCAGCGCCCCGAGCACGGCGCGAGCGGCATCGGGCCCCAGGGGCACGATGTTGATGCCCAGGCTCTTGCGGAACTCGACCAGGAACTCGAACAGCTCCGGGGGTTGCAGGGGCTCGACCACGGCGGTGACGGGCACGCCCTCGACCTGGGTGAGCCAGAAGGCCGACCACTCCCAACCACCGAGGTGGGGCAGGGCGAGGATGACGCCCTTGCCCGCAGCCCGGGCCGCCTGGACATGTTCGTAGCCCGACACGTCGTGGCCGGCGGCGATGCGCTGGCGCGACAGGGCGGGCAGGCGCAGGGACATGGACCAGTAGCGGGCGTAGTTGACGAACACCTTGCGGGTGGACCGGCGCAGGGCCCGCCCCTCCAGGCCGGGCCCGCACACCCGGTGCAGGTTGCGCTCGACCTGTTCGCGCTGGTCAGGGGTGCGCCGACACGCCAGCCGCCCGCCCGTCTCGCAGATGAGGGAGAGGACAGGACGGGGCAGGTTGCGGGACAGCACCGAACCGAGCCGATAGGCGGGAAGGCCGAAGTGGATGTCTGACCCTCCGGTGAGCGGACACGGACGTACCCGGCGAAGCCTCGCGCACGGGGCGGCGAGGGCCGGGGACGGTCAGTCTGTCCGCTGGTCGCGGCGGGCGGCGAGCTGGGTCCGCCAGCGCTCGGCCACGGGCCGCGACGTGCGCCGTCGGGTGCGGCGGTACCGGGTCCGGCTCGAGGCGGGCCGGTCACCCTGGCGCCACACCTTCACGAAGCGCTGCACCATGGTGAACAGCGACAGCACGAGCATGACCCAGAGCACACCCACCAGCAGCTCGGAGAAGAGCAGGCCGACGCCGAGGACGATGAAGCGCTCGGCGCGTTCCATGATCCCGCCCTTGGCGTCGAAGCCCAGCGACTCGGCCTTGGCCCGCTGGTAGGAGATGAGCGACGCGGCACCGAACAGGGCCACGGGCAGCATGACGATGTGGCCGCCTTCGCCGGCGAAGTGCCAGGCCAGACCACCGAACAGCAGAGCGTCGGTGAAGCGGTCCGACACCGAGTCGAAGAAGGCACCCCGCTTGTTGCCCCCGCCACCGGCCCGGGCCACGGCACCGTCGAGGGCGTCGGGCACACCGGTGAGGACGAGCAGGACGAGAGCGACCCGGAACTGGCCCATGGCCAGGGCGATGGCGCACGCCGCCGACATGGCGATGCCGGTGATGGTGATGGCGTCGGCGGTGACGCCGGCCCGCCGCAGTGCCGCCCCGATGGGCGCAAGGCCCTGGTTGACCGGCTTCCGCCAGTGTCCGTCGAACATCAGCACACACTCCTCTGCGCCGTGGCGCAACGGGTCAACCCTACCGTCGCCCCCTTCGCGTACGGGGATGGCGGCCCCGTGCATCAGGTACGGTCGTGGCCGATGGAGCGATCAGCCCTCTCTTCCCTTGCCCCCTCCGACGCCGCCGTGGCCCTGCGCTCACTGCCCCGTCGGGCCCGCGAGCAATTCCGACCCGACGAGCTCACCGGCGGTGGCGCCCTGGCCGGGGCCGCCGTGCCCCGGGGCGGCGCCCCGACGCCGGCGGGGCTGATCGGCGCGGCGACCACAGCCATCACCATGGTGGGCAAGGCCATCGACCGCACCCTGGTCCACGACGACCCCGACCTCGACGTCGTGGTGTTCGACCGGGCCGGCCGTGACCACCCCGGGGCGGGCACGGGCACGCCCGGGGACGCCATCGCCGCCCTGCAGGCCGCAGCCGACCGCCTGGCCGACGACATCGACCGCACCCCCCTGGGGGACTGGGATCGTCCGGCCACGGTGGGCAGCGAGAGGATCACCGCCCTGGAGCTGCTCAAGGAGGCGGTGGCCTCGGCCCGCACCTACCTCGACCAGCTCGGCACCACCCTGGTCGAGCTGCGCCGCAACAGCTGACGGGCGGACGGGACGGGTCGACTCAGTCCCTGGCCGTCGAACCGCGGCCGCGGCCGTCGCCCTCGTCATCGGGCACGGCACCGTCGTCGCCCACGCCACCGTCGTCGCCCACACCACCGTCGTCACCAACACCGCCGTCGTCGTGGAACGGATCGTGGCGGGGGTCGAGCTCGGTGAGGCTCATGACGTCGGCATACTGGGACCAGTCCTCGGGGTTGTCCTCGACGATGCGGTCGATGATCTCGCCATCGATGCCGTCGACCAGCACCAGCGCCCGCCTGGTCGGGGGCTCCTCGGCCGAGTACAGGAGGATGCGCCAGGTGGGCCGGGAGCGGATGCCCCGCCAACCCATCTGGGCCGAGGCATGGCCCACGGCGAAGCCGACCTCGGCCGTCGACGCCACCAGGGCGTCACGCTCGTCGACCTGCAGGGGCCAGCCCGCAGCGTAGGAGTAGGCGCCGAAGGCGACGAGCAGGCCGGCGGCCAGCAGGTAACCGTCGTTGACCAGGGGCTGACCCCGGCCCAGCGCCCACAGGATGACCAGGGCCAGGGCGATCAGCAGGTAGAGGACGGCGGGGACCCGGCGGCGGCTGTTGTCGGGGAAGATGTAGTCACCCTGGAAGGCGGCCGCGGCAGCGTCGAGGTCCTCGGGCAGGGTGTCCCGCACCTCGGCGTCGGCTGTGCTCCTGCCGCGCTCTTCTGCGTTCTCGCTGCCGTCGGGGAGTCTCGGATCGGTGGGCACCACCGCCAACGGTAGCTAGTCGGGCCAGGCCCCGACGAGGCGCTCCCAGCTCACACCCAGGGGCTCGGGCATGACCCGGGCCTCGGCCACCGTGGTGGTGAAGTTGGTGTCACCGCTCCAGCGGGGCAGCACGTGGACGTGGAGGTGGTCCGGCACCCCCGCCCCTGCGGCCAGGCCCAGGTTGATGCCGACGTTGACGCCCTCGGGCCGGTAGGCGGCCTTCACCGCCCGCACGGCCCGCCGCACCCCGGACCACAGCTCGGCCGCCTCGTCCTCGTCGAGGTCCTCGAGCTCGGCCACGGCCCGCTGGGGAAGGACCATCAGGTGGCCCGACGTGTAGGGGTAGGCGTTGAGCAGGGCCGCACAACGCACCCCCCGCCACAGCACGTAGGTCTGGCGGTCGTCCATGCCCGAGCCCAGGATGCGCTCGAACAGGGACCCCTCCCCCGGCGGGGGGCCGCCCTCCAGCCCGGTGATGTAGGACGAGCGCCAGCCCGCCCACAGGCGTTCGAGGCCGCCCTCGCTCACGCGCCGGAGACCTTGTGGGGAGCGAGCTCGGCCTGGAGGCGGCCGAGGAACTCGTCCACCCCCACCCCCCGCTCGACCTGGCCACCCCGGGGGTTGACCCCCATGGTGCCCGGACCGACATCGTCAGGCCCCACCACCAGCACGTAGGGGAGCTTCTCCATCTTGGCCTTGCGGATGCGCCCCCCCAGGGGCTCGTCGGCCTCGACCACGTCGACCCTGATGCCGGCGGCCTTCAGGCGGGCCGCCACCTCGTGGGCGTAGTCGTCCTGGACGTCCTGCACGGGCAGGATGCGGGCCTGGATGGGCGCCAGCCAGGTGGGGAAGGCGCCCGCGTAGTGCTCGAGGAGGACACCGAAGAACCGCTCGACCGAGCCGAAGAGGGCGCGGTGGATGACCGAGGGCATGTGGCGCTGCCCATCGGCACCCACGTACTCGAGGCCGAAGCGCCGGGGCAGGTTGAAGTCGTTCTGGATGGTCGACAACTGCCACTCGCGCCCGATGGCGTCGCGCACCTTCACGTCGATCTTGGGACCGTAGAAGGCACCGCCCCCCTCGTCGACCACGTAGTCGATGTCCTGGCGGGCCAGGGCGTTGCGCAGGGCGTCCGTGGCGTGGTCCCACTCCTGGTCGGTGCCGATGGACTTCTCGGGCCGGGTGGAGAGGTTGGCGGTGAAGTCCTCGAAGCCGAAGCTGCGCAGGATCTCGAGCACGAACACCAGCAGGGAGGTGACCTCGTCGACGACCTGGTCGTCGGTGCAGAAGATGTGGGCGTCGTCCTGGGTGAAGCCCCGGGCCCGCAACAAGCCGTGGATGACGCCCGACAGCTCGTAGCGGTACACCGTGCCCAGCTCGAAGAACCGCAGCGGCAGCTCGCGGTAGGAGCGCTGCTGGCTACGGAAGATGAGCATGTGGAACGGGCAGTTCATGGGCTTGGGGTAGTACTTGTTGCCCCCGTCGAGCTCCATGGGCGGGTACATGGAATCGGCGTAGAAGCCCAGGTGGCCCGACGTCTCCCACAGCGTCGAGCGGGCGATGTTGGGCGAGTAGACGAACTCGTAGCCCCCCGTGGCGTGCCGAGCCCGCGAATAGTCCTCCATGGCCCGGCGCACCGTGGCCCCCTTGGGGTGCCACACGGCCAGGCCCGGGCCCAGCTCGGGCGGCCACGACACCAGGTCGAGCTCGGTGGCCAGGCGGCGGTGGTCGCGCTTCTCGGCCTCCTCCAGCATGTGGAGGTGGGCGTCGAGCTCCTTCTTGGTGGCCCACGCCGTGCCGTAGATGCGCTGCAACATGGGCTCGTCGACGTCACCCCGCCAGTAGGCGCCCGCTACCCGCATGAGCTTGAAGTGGCCCAGGAAGCGGTTGGTGGCGGGCACGTGGGGACCCCGGCACAGGTCGGTGAAGTTGGGCGGGTTGTCGTACAGGCGCACGACGCCCTTCTCGGTCACCGACGTGGGGTCCTCGACCGTCCCCTTGATGATCTCGGACTTGTAGGGCTGGTCGACGAAGATGTCGAGCCCCTCGGCGACGGACACCTCACGACGGATGAAGGGCTGGCCCTCGGCGATGATCTCCCGCATGCGGACCTCGATGCGGGGCAGGTCCTCGGTGGAGAAGGTGCCCCCGTCGGCCAGCTGGAAGTCGTAGTAGAAGCCGTTCTCGACGGGGGGCCCGATGGCGTAGGCCGTGCCCGGGAAGAGGTCGAGCACGGCCTGGGCCAGCACGTGGGCCGTGGAGTGGCGCAGGGTGTAGAGCCCCCGCTCGCTGTCCACGGTGACGATCTTGACCGTGGCCCCGTCGGGCAGGGGCAGGGCCAGATCGGCCTCCACCCCGTCGACCTCCACGATGACCGCGGCCTTGGCCAGGCGGCTACCGATGGAGGCGGCCAGATCAGTCCCGGTGGCACCGGCCGGGAGGGTCCGGTCAGAGCCATCAGGGAGGTGCACGGTGATCTCGGCCATGGGCCGGGATCCTACAAGGGGACCCCAGCCGGCCTCACAGTGACATTGCCCGCACGGCGGCCACCGGTCGTCGATGGGCGACCGTGACATTGCCCCGCACGGCGGCCCCGGGTCGTCGACGGCAGACCTGGCGGATGCTCGGTGTTGCTTGCTAGCTGATCGCGGCCTTGAAGCGGCGGAGGGCGTCGATGTGCTCGGCGCCCTTGAAGCCGGCGTTCATGGTGTTGACGGCCACGTGGGTGGCGCCCAGGCCCTTCCAGGCCTCGATGGTGGCGCCCCAGTTGTCCTCGCCCTCAGCGAACTCGACCCGGGCGTCGATGCCGATGGCGTCGGCGTCGCGCCCTTCGGCCCGGGCCACATCGCGGAAGCGCTCGATGCGCTCGGCGTTGCGGCCGCTGGGCTTGCCCATGGGGAACCAGCCGTCGCCCCGCTTGCCGACGCGGTCGATGGCGGCGTCGGAGATGCCGCCGATCCACACTGGGACCGGACGGGCCGGACGGGGCAGGATGCCGGCGTCGGTGACGGTGTCGAAGCGGCCCTCGAAGGTGATGACGTCGTTGGCCCACAGCTCGCGCATCAGGTCGATCTGCTCGTCCATGCGCTTGCCCCGGGTACGGAACTCCTGGCCCAGGGCCTCGTACTCGACGTCGTTCCAGCCCACGCCCACGCCGAGGCGGAACTTGCCCCCGCTGAGCAGGTCGACCTGGGCGGCCTGCTTGGCCACCAGCGCCGTCTGGCGCTGGGGCAGGATGATCACACCGGTCACCAGGCCCAGGGACGGGGCCACCGCGGCCAGCCACGAGAACAGGGTGAAGGGCTCGTGGAACAGGCTGTTGGCGTCGTAGGGACCGCTCCAGTCCGGTCGGGTGCCGCGGCCGGCGCCGAGCACGTGGTCGTAGGCCAACAGGTACTCGAAGCCGAGCTCGACCGCGGTCTGCGCGTAGTCGCGCACCACTCCGGGGTCGGCACCGATCTCGATCTGGGGGAAGGTCACTCCGAGCTGCACGGGGCCGACCGCAACCGTTGGCTCGGGCGCGTGCGGTCGGGCGGCCGCGCCCGCCGGCGTCCCGACCTGATGGGACCTGCCCCTCGACCGGTGACGTGTCCAGGCGAATCGACAGCGAATCGCCTGAACACCTCCGAACACGACACCGTCGACGAGCCCAGGAGAGTGTCCGCCCCAGCAGGCACCCGAGCCGCCAGCGGTACGCTGCCCGGCGTGCTGCGGCTCATCGGCAACATCATCTGGTTCTTCGTCGCCGGGCTGCCCCTGGCCTTGGCCTACCTGCTCTTCGGCCTCATCGCCTGCATCTTCATCGTGACCATCCCCTTCGGGGTGGCCTCGTTCCGCCTGGCCGGTTACGCCCTGTGGCCCTTCGGACGCACCCTGGTCACCCGGCCCGAGGCCGGTGCCGCGACCACCATCGCCAACGTGGTCTGGTTCTTCGTGGCCGGGATCTGGTTGTGCATCGCCCACATCGGCCTGGGCATCGGCCTCTGCGTCACCCTCATCGGCATCCCCTGGGGCATCCAGGCCTTCAAGATGGCCGGTGCCGCCCTGTTCCCCCTGGGCAAGGAGATCGTCTCCGTCGACCGCCTGGACGTGGCCACCACCCCGGCCGCTGTCCGCTACGGCCTCTGAGTCTCAGACCACGCCGAGCAGGGCCGCGGCCCGGGAAACACCGTGACCAGAAGCCACGGCCTCGTCGATGGCGGCCACGGCCCGAGGGGTGTCCAGATCGTCGTCGAGGGCCTGGCGCACCTGGTCCAGGCCACCGTCGCCGTCACCGGCCTCGACCCAACGCTCGTAGCGAGCGGCGGCGTCAGCCATGCGCCGGTCGTGCCACTCCCACGGCGTGCGGTAGTGCTCGGCCACGAGCATGGTGCGGATGGCCATGGGGTCCCAGGCCTGGCGCAGGTCGGACACGAAGACCATGTTGCCCAGGGACTTGGACATCTTGGCCCCGTCCATGTGGACCATGGCCTGGTGCATCCAGTAGCGGGACAGGGGCTTGCCCGTCAGGCACGTCGACTGGGCGGCCGAGGATTCGTGGTGGGGGAAGATCAGGTCGACGCCGCCACCGTGGATGTCCACGGTGTCGGTCTGCAGCTCGCGCCGGCACAGGGCCGTGCACTCGATGTGCCAACCGGGCCGGCCCGCTCCCCACAGCGACTCCCACGCCGGCTCGCCGTCGCCGGAGGGGCGCCACAGCACGAAGTCGAGGGGGTTGCGCTTCCGGGGGTCGTCGGGGTCACCACCGCGCTCGGCCGACAGGGCCAGCATGGTGGCCTCGTCGTAGTGCGACAGGCTGCCGTAGTCGGGGTAGGTGGCGACGTCGAAGTAGACCCAGCCGTCCACGGCGTAGGCGTGGCCACCGTCGACCAGCTCGGCCACCACCTTGCGGATCTCACCGATGGCGGAGGTGGCCCGGGGCTCGGAGAACACCGGTAGCTGGCCCAGGGCGGCCATGTCGTCGTCGAAGCGGGCCACCTCGGCCGCAGCCAGGTCCAGGTAGTGGATGCCCAGCTCGTTCGCCTTGACCAGCAACGGGTCGTCGACGTCGGTGATGTTGCGCACGCAGCGGGTGTCGTGGCCCCGGTCCCGCAGGCGCCGTTGGAGCACGTCGTAGGTGACGAACGTGGCCGCGTGGCCCAGGTGGGTGGAGTCGTAGGGGGTGATGCCGCAGGTGTAGATGTTCACCATCGGGCCCCCTTCGAAGGGGACGATGGCCCGGCTGGGGGTGTCGTAGAGCCGCAGCGCGCTGGCGGCGGCGGCGCCGGTGGACGCGCTCATCGGGGGGTGGGCGCGGTCACGGGTTGATCCCGGTGAACTTCACCGCCGCCCGGGTGCGGTAGCGCACGTTCAGCTGCAGCAGCACGGCGGCGAAGGCCTCGATGGGGGCGGCGTTGGACAGCTCGCCGGCGTTGAGGGGCCGCAGGTTGGGCAGGCTGGCCACGATGGCGCTGACCACCTCGGTGGCCTTGGGGTGGTCCGAGCACACCAGCACGTCGCTCTCGACGGGCCCGGAGATGTCACCCAGCTCCTTGGCGGGGACGTGGTGCATGGCCGCGGCCACGAGCGCCCGGGGCACGGCGGCCTGCACCGAGGCGGCCACCGAACCGCGGGGCGGCACCAGGGGCTGGAACTCGTGGCCCACCTTGGCCAGGGCGTTGCACATGCACAGCACGACCTTGCCCTTGAGCTTGTCGGCCACGCTCATGGCCGTGGAGGAGGCCGCGTCCCACGGCGTGGCCAGCACGACGACATCAGCCGCCGCCGCTCCCGCGTTGTCACCTGCCTCTATCTGGAGATCGCGCCCCTCCCAGCGGGCCAGCAGGAGGTCCCGCTGCTCCATGGCGCGGTACTTTGAGCGCGAGCCCATGACCACCTCGTACCCGCACGAAGCGAGACGAACGGATAGGCCGCTACCTGCTGGGCCCGTAGACCCCAAGACGCCGATCTTCACGGGCGGGGACGTTATACGACGGGCGACAGCCCACGGGCCCTCCCCTGGTCAGGGCCTCGCCCGCCCGGCCCCGGGCCAAACCCCGTAACGTCGGGCGCCCTCGATCGATCGGATGGGCATGGGTCTTCTCGACGGCAAGCGCGTCCTCGTCACCGGTGTGCTCACCGACGCCTCCCTCGGCTTCGCCGTGGCCAAGCTGGCTCAGGAGCAGGGGGCCGAGATCGTCCTCACCGGGGCGGGACGGGGCCTGTCCCTCACCCAGCGCGTGGCCCGCAAGCTGCCCTCGCCGCCGCCCGTCCTGGAGTTCGACGTCACCCAGCCCGACCACGTGGCCGCCGTGCGCGACGACCTGCGGGCCCGCTGGGGCGGGGTCGACGGTGCCCTGCACTCCATCGGCTTCGCGCCGGCCTCGTGCCTGGGCGGCGGCTTCATGGAGGCACCGTGGGAGGACGTGGCCGTGGCCCTGCAGGTCAGCGCGTACTCGCTCAAGACCCTGGCCGAGGTGGTGGTCCCCCTCATGGACGGGGGTGGCTCCATCGTGGGCCTGGACTTCGACGCCACCGTGGCCTGGCCCGCCTACGACTGGATGGGGGTGGCCAAGGCCGCCCTGGAATCGACCACCCGCTACCTGGCCCGGGACCTGGGCGCCCAGAAGGTGCGGGTGAACCTGGTGGCGGCGGGACCGGTGAAGACCATGGCGGCGCGGTCCATCCCCGGCTTCTCCGCCTTCGAGGACGCCTGGGACGCGCGGGCGCCGTTGGGTTGGGACGTGCGCGACCCCGAGCCCACGGCCAAGGCCGTGGTCGCCCTGCTGTCGGACTGGTTCCCGGCCACCACGGGTGAGGTCCTCCACGTCGACGGCGGCTACCACGCCGTGGGGGCCTGACCGCCCCGATGCTGGTGCCGGCCCCCGGCGCGTGATCGACTGCGGCCATGCGCGCGTTGGTGGCCGATGGACGTGGTGGTGTCGAGATCTCCGAGGCGACCGAGCCCGATCCCGGGCCCGGTGAGGCCGTCGTGGCCGTGCGGGCGGTGTCGCTCAACCGGGGTGAGGTGAACCGCACGGCATCGGCGCCCGCCGGCAGCCGGGTGGGCTGGGACGTGGCCGGCGAGGTGCTGGTGGCCGCGGCCGACGGCAGCGGGCCACCGGTGGGCACCCGGGTGGTGGGCCTGGCCGACTCCACCGGCTGGGCCGAGCACGCCGCCGTGCCCACCTCGCAGCTGGCCGCCCTGCCCGGGGGTGTGACCTTCGCCGCGGCGTCGACGCTACCCGTGGCCGGCCTGACCGCCCTGCGGGCCCTGTACGAGGCCTCTCGCCTCGACGGCGCCCGGGTCCTGGTCACCGGGGCCGCCGGCGGTGTCGGCCGCCTGGCCGTGCAGCTGGCCTACCACGCCGGCTCGACGGTGACCGCCGTGGTGGGCTCGACCGGGCGGGGTGCGGGACTGGCCGAGCTGGGCGCGGCCGAGGTCGTCGTGGGCATGCCCACCAGCGGCGAGTACGACGTCGTCCTCGAGTCCGTCGGTGGGGCGTCCCTGGCGGCGGCCCTGGAGATGTGCTCGACCCGGGGCCTGGTCGTCAGCTACGGCTGCTCGTCCGGTGAGACGACCACGTTCGACGTGCGCCCCTTCTTCCGCCGCGGCGGGGCCCGCCTCTACGGCCTCATCCTCTTCGAGGAGCTGACCCACCACGGCACCGGCGACCGTGACCTGGGCCACCTGCTGACCGAGCTGCACGAGGGGCGCCTCGACCCGGGCATCGACCTCGAGCTGCCGTGGGCCGAGGCCAGCACGGCGTGCACCGCCCTGCTCGAGCGCAGGGTCAAGGGCAAGGCCGTCCTCCACCTCGACTGAGGCCCACCTCTCCTGGACCCCCCGGTGGGACCCCGCGGTGGGGCCGCTCGTCAGCAGCGGCTGGCGACGTAGCCGTACGGGTTGACGGCCGTGCCCCACCCACCGGGGTGGGTCTCGAAGTGCAGGTGGGGTGTGCCGGACGCGTTGCCGGTGTCGCCCACGTAGCCGATGACGGTGCCCTCGGAGACGTTGCCCAGGGTGCCCAGATCCTCGAGGTGGGCGTAGTAGTAGCTCTGGCCCGAGGCGCCGTTCAGGTACACGCCGATGCCGCCGGCACCACCGCTGTTCTCCTCGGCGTAGCCACTCTCCACAGCCACCAGGGGCACGCCGTAGTTGGCGAACATGTCCACGCCGGCGTGGCTGCGGCCCGCCGAGCGGCTGTCCCCCCAGGTGTCGGAGAAGGCCACACCTCCGGCCACCGGGCACGTGCCCCCGGCGCCGGTGATGACGGTGGGGGACTGGCGCTCCGACGTCTCTTCGGCCTCGGCATCGTCCGAGGTGCGACCGCCGCCGCCGGACGCGGCAGGAGCGGTCGTGGTCACCGCCGCGGCGGCCAGGGCCGACGCCGACGCGGCCGCCTGTTGGCGGGCCAGCTCCTCCTGCTGGAGACGGGCCGTCTCGACCCGCTGGCGCTCGAGCTCCTCGAGGGCGGTGATCTGCTCGTACAACGACTGGCGGTTGGCGTCGAGCTCGACCGAGGCCTTGCGCTGGTCGGCGAGCAGTCCGTCCAACTGGGCCTGCCGCACCTCGAGGTCCTCACGCAGGGCCCGGAAGCGGTCGGCGTCATCGCTGCGACGCTGGCTGAGCAGACGGGACAGCGCCGCCACCTGGGCCTGGCGGTCGACCTCTTCACGGGCGAACAGGTCGAGGTCCTGGCCGGCCTGCACGTAGCGGTCCACGGCGGCCTCGCTCATGGTGGCGGCGGCGGCGTCGAACTCGACCTTCGTGGCCTCGACCTGGGCCTGCACGCTTGCGATCTGGGCCTCGAGGCGTTCGGTCTCGAGCTCGGAGGACTGGAACTCGCGAGCCAGGTCAGCGGCATGGGAGCGCGCCGAGTCGAGCTCGGTCTGCGCCGCCCGGGCGTCGCCGGCGGCGACCACCACGAGACCGGCGGTGAACGCCATGCAGGCCACGATCCGCACCAGCTGGCGGCGGACCGGGGAGTGCGTCATGCGGGTCCTTGCCAAGTCGTCACCGGACCGAAACGGTACCACGACCCTCTTCCCCGCCCACCCGCGGGCCGGGGTGGGCGGGGACGGCGGGGGTGAGGCGCACACCGGCCGGTAGTGTCCGGGGCCTTGCCGAGACAGCCGTCCTCGCCGGTGGCGAGCGACACCTCTCCGGTCTCGTCCCCCAACGGGGAGGGGTCCACGCCCTGGGAGCCGGTGGGCGTCCGGCGGCGATACCTCCCGCCACGGCGGGGCATCGATCCCGACCGGTCCAAGGGCTGGATGCGGCGCATGGCCCCCGTGCTGGCCGGGCACCGGGGACGCCTGGCCGGCGCCCTGTCCCTGGCCCTCGTGGCCATGCTCATCCAGGTGGCCATGCCCGCGGTGATCCGCCAGGCCGTGGACCGCTCGCTCGTGGCCCGGGTCTCGCCGTTGTGGCCCTACGTCGCCGGCCTGCTGGCGCTGGGCGGGGCCCGGGCCGGGCTCACCTACCTGTACCGCAACGGCCTGTTCAAGCTGGCCTGGGGCATCGACACCGACCTGCGGGTCCTGCTGTTCGACCGGGTGAGCAGCCTGGACTGGACGTACTTCGACCGGGTGGCGTCGGGCCAGCTCATCTCCCGGGCCAACTCGGACATCCGCTCGGTCCAGCTCTACCTGGCCTTCGCCCCCCTCGTCCTCATGACCGTGCTGCAGTTCGTGGTGGCCGTGGCCTACATGCTGACCATCGACGTGGGGTTGACCGTGGTCGCCGTGGCCACCCTGCCCGCCGTCTACTGGTTCGGGGTGCGCCTCCGGGACCAGACGTTCCCCCTGTCGTGGATCTCCCAGTCGCGCCAGGCCGAGGTGGCCGGCGTGGTCGACGAGAACATCGCCGGGGTGCGGGTGGTGCGCAGCTTCGCCGCCGAGCAGCAGCAGGTCACCGAGATGGCCCGGGCCGCGACCCGGCTGCGCTGGGCCAACATCCGCACGGCCGACAGCCGCTCCCGCCTCAACCCCCTCATCGAGAACCTGCCCCGCCTGTCCATGGCCGGGGTGGTGGGCTACGGGGGCTGGCTGGTCATCCAGGGCCGGGTCACCGAGGGCACGCTGTTCGCCTTCACCGCCTACGTGACCCAGCTCCAGGTCCCCTTCCGCACCCTGGGCCTGTTCCTGATGCTGGGCACCCGGGCCCGGGCCTCGGCCCAACGCATCTACGAGGTGCTCGACGAGCAGCCCCGGGTGGCCGACCGCCCCGGAGCGGTCGACCTGATCGACGCCGTGGGTCGGCTCAGCTTCGAGGGCGTCACCTTCCGCTACGGCGGGGCCGACGGTGACCGCGGGGCCGTGCTCGAGGACTTCACCCTGGAGGTGCCGGCGGGCCAGACCGTGGCCCTGGTGGGGCGCACGGGATCGGGCAAGTCCACGGTTGGCCGCCTGTTGGGACGCTTCTACGACGTGGAGGCGGGGGCCGTGCGCATCGACGGCCACGACGTGCGTGACCTGACCCAGGTGTCGCTGCGGGCCCACGTGGCCTTCGCCTTCGACGATCCCTTCCTCTTCTCCGTGCCCATCAGGGACAACATCGCCTACAGCCGGCCCGACGCCGACCTGGCTGCGGTGCGGGAGGCGGCCCGCGACGCCCAGGCCGACGGCTTCATCGATGCCCTGCCCCAGGGATATGACACCGCGGTGGGCGAGCGGGGCTACACCCTGTCCGGCGGCCAGCGCCAGCGGGTGGCCCTGGCCCGGGTACTGCTGGCCAACCCGCCCGTGCTCGTGCTCGACGATGCCACCAGCGCCATCGACGCCGAGGTCGAGGCCCTCATCCACGACGCCCTCCGGCGCCGACTCCACCGGCGCACCACCGTGCTCGTGGCCCACCGCCTGTCCACCATCACCCTGGCCGACCGGGTGGTGCTGCTGGAGGGGGGCCGGGTGGTGGCCGACGGCACCCACGCCGAACTCCTGGCCCGCGAGCCCCGCTACGCGGCCGTGTTGGCCACCGTGGATGACGCGGAGGACCCCGCCGGCGACGTCACCAACGACCCCGCCGACCAGCCGGTGGCGGGCTGATGTTCGGCGGGCCGGGGTTCTTCGGCGCCCCCCGGGGTGGTGGCGGGTTGCCCTTCGGCGGCATCCCCGAGGAGCTGGCCGAGCGGGCCACGGCCATCCTGGCCACCGAGCCCGACCACCCCACCCCCGACGTCCCCTACTCCCCCATCGCCGAGGACGCCCGGCCCTTCACCCTGGCCCGCTTCGTGGCTCCGCTGCGCCTGGCGCTCGTGGGCACGGGGGCCATCGTCGTGCTCGAGACCGTGGCCCTGCAGGCGGGACCGTGGTTGACCCAGGTGGGCATCGACCGGGGCATCAGCCGGCGCGACACCGGGGTGCTGGTGGCCGTGACCCTGGCGTACGTGGCCTCGGTGCTGGTGTCCATGGTGGCCGGCGGGGTGCGGGTGGCGGTCACCGGGCGGCTGGGCGAGCGGCTGACGTACGACCTGCGGGTGCGGGTGTTCTCCCACCTGCAGCGGCTGGGCCTGGACTTCTACACCGGCGAGCGCCAGGGCCGGGTGCTCACCCGGATGACCAGCGACATCGACAACCTCACCGTCCTGTTCCAGGACGGGCTGGTCAACCTGACCGTGCAGGGCCTGACCCTGGTGGTGGTGGGCGGCATCCTGCTGGCCCTGAACCCGCTGTTGGCCGGCATCGTGCTGCTGGCCATCGTGCCCCTCATGGTCGCGGTCACGCTGTGGTTCCGGTCGGCCTCGGACACGGCCTACAACCGGGTGCGCGACCGGATCGCCGACGTGCTGTCCGACCTGTCCGAGAACCTGGCGGGCATGCGGGTGGTCATGGCCGCCAACCGTCGCCGCCACAACCTGGTGGCCCACACCAACCTGGTGGGCGAACACCGAGAGGCCAACCTGGAGGCGGCCCGCATCGGCGCCGTGTACGGACCGGTGTCGGAGACCATCGGGGTGCTGGGCCAGGCCGTGCTGTTGGGGGTCGGGGGCTGGCTGGTGCTGCACGACCGGCTGACGGTCGGCGAGCTGTTCGCCTTCCTGCTCTACCTGACCAGCTTCTTCGCCCCCATCCAGCAGCTGGTGCAGCTGTACACGACGTATCAGTCGGGCCGGTCCTCGGTGGTCAAGCTGGGTGAGCTGCTGGCCACACCGCCGTCGGTGCCCGAGGCCCCGGGTGCGGCCGAGCTGGCCCCCATCGAGGGGCACATCCGCTTCGACGACGTCACCTTCGCCTACGACACCGGCCGGCCCGTGCTCGAACACGTCGACCTCGAGGTCCGCCCCGGCGAGGTGCTGGCCGTGGTCGGGCCCACGGGGGCGGGCAAGTCGACCATCGCCAAGCTGATCACCCGCTTCTACGACCCCCAGCACGGCAGCGTCAGCATCGACGGTGTCGACCTGCGCACCGTCACCCTGCGTTCGCTGCGCTCCCAGCTCGGTGTGGTGCCCCAGGAGGCGTTCCTCTTCTCGGGCACCCTGCGGGACAACGTGGCCTTCGGCCGGCCCGACGCCCCCGAGGACGAGGTCACGGACGCCGTGGCCGCCGTGGGCCTCGACGGCCTGGTGGCCCGGCTGCCCCTGGGCCTCGACACCGAGGTCCACGAGCGGGGGGTGTCGCTGTCGGCCGGGGAGCGCCAGCTGCTGGCCCTGGCCCGGGCCTTCCTGGCCCGACCCCGGGTCCTCGTGCTCGACGAGGCCACCTCCAACCTCGACCTGGCCTCGGAGCAGCAGGTGGAGGGGGCCCTCGATCGGGTGCTGGAGGGGCGGACGGCGGTGATCATCGCCCACCGCCTGGCCACGGCCCGCCGGGCCGACCGCATCGCCGTGATCGACCATGGTCGCCTGGTCGAGCTGGGCAGCCACACCGAGCTGGTGGCCACGGGAGGTCGCTATGCGGCCATGTACGCGGCGTGGATCCGCAACGCCACCTCGTAGTGGGACGTGGCGACGTAGCGGACAGCGGCGGATCGACAGCAGGAACGATCACCGGACCCACAGGTGACCGCTGGGTAGGCTCTCTGCACCATGGCGCACAACCACGATGTGTTGGCCCCGCCGCGCTGCCTCTCGGTCGTCATGCCGTGCTTCAACGAAGCTCCGACCCTGCTGACGGTGGTCAAGCGCGTGCTCGACTCGCCGCTGAGCGGCCAGTTGATCATCATCGATGATGGGTCCACCGACGGCTCCCTCGAGCTGGCCCGCTCGATCGACGACCCGCGCGTCGTGGTGCTGTCCCAGGCGGTGAACACGGGGAAGGGCGCTGCCCTGCGTCGCGGCTTCCGCGAGGCGACGCTCGACTACGTGGTGGTCCAGGACGCCGACCTCGAGTACGACCCCGGCGAGTACGAGCTGCTGCTCCAACCGCTCGTCGATGGCGAGGCCGACGTCGTCTTCGGCTCCCGCTTCATCGGCGGCGAAGCGCACCGGGTGCTCTACTACTGGCACTTCCTGGGCAACCGCGTGCTCACGACGCTGTCCAACATGCTGACCAACCTCAACCTCACCGACGTGGAGACCGGTTACAAGGTCTTCCGTCGCCAGGTCATCCAGAGCCTCGACCTGCGGGAGGACCGCTTCGGCTTCGAGGTCGAGGTCACCGCCAAGGTGGCCCGTGGCGGCTGGCGGGTCTACGAGGTGGGCATCAGCTACCACGGGCGCACCTACGACGAGGGCAAGAAGATCACGTGGCGCGACGGCATCCGCGCCCTCACGTGCATGGTCCGCTACTCGACGTTGGTCGATCGGTCCGCCGTGGTCGTCCAGCCCGCGCCGGGAGACCCACCCGAGGCCGGGCTCATCAGCTGAGCCGCAGCCGCGGCCGGGCTGGCGGCTACAGCTCGACGAGCTGGTCGGCGGGCCAGCTGCGGTAGAAGGCGGTGGGCAGGCCAGGGCGGGGCTCGCCCGTCTTGCGGACGGCGAAGAAGTGGTACTGGCCCAGGTCGTCAGCCCGGGACCCGGCAAGGGTGGGAGCCACGAGGTCGTAGCCGGAGAAGCCCCGGAAGTCGGCCGGGTGGGCGTCACCGGTGAACGATCGCCGGTCGCCGAAGCCGGCGAAGCCCAGCAACTGGTCGAGCTCGTGGCGGGTGAACTCGCGGTTGTGGCGGCCGTAGGGCCCGTGCCCGCTGTAGGGGTCGTAGATGTTGCCGCCAACCAACATGGCCAGCACGTTGCCGATGCGGGCCACGTTCGGGGTGGTGAGCACGAACAGCCCGCCGGGCTCGAGCACCCGGTTGATCTCCCGCAGCGCGTGCAGCGGGTCCATGAGCAGGTGCTCGATGATCTCGCAGAACAGCACCACCTTGAACGAGCCGTCCTCGTAGGGGAAGCGGTCCTCTTCGAGGTTGAACGAGTCGTACTCGACGGTGAACTGGCGCGCCTCACCATCGACCTCGTACTCCACCTCCTGGGCGGCCGTGCCCGCCGGGCCACCGAAGTAGTTGGCCACGGTCACGTCGAGGTCGGTGAAGTCCCTCAGCAGCCAGGTGATGAAGTACGGGTTGCCCCCGAGCTCGAGCGCCGGGCCGCGCTCGTCGCGCACCAGGCCCCAGGTGTGCAGGAAGCGCCACAGGGCGTCATCGGCGTAGGGCTTCAGCTCGCCGGGATCCGAGCCGTCGACCCGGAACGACGCCATGACGTCGTGGACCTTGGCCTCGTCCCAGCCCTCGGGCAGAGGGCGGGCCGGCGCGGTGTCGAGCACGACAGAGGGTGGGGGCGGAGCGGGGGCGTCGACCACGGCCACCGGTTCGGCGGGCGCCGGAGGCTGGGGGGCGGGGACGAGCTTGCTGGCCACCGTGTGCAGCGTGCGCCCGGTGGCCCGGCGGACCTTGCCGGCCGTGCGTCGCAGTTGGGCGGGGTAGGAGGCCATGGCCAGAAGGTAGCCGCGGCCCGCGCCACCCCCCGCCACCTGCGGGCGGCACCGGCAGGTGGCATGGCGGACGGCACCCGCCGCGCCCGCCAGCAGGGACGGCGGCGCTCCCTTAGGCTCTGCGGCTATGACCGACCTCACCGGGGTGGACGTGCTGCTCGACGTGCTGCGCAGCCAGGGGGTCACCCACCTGTTCGGCAACCCGGGCAGCACCGAGCTGCCCCTGATGGACGCCCTGGCCGACAGCGGCGACTTCGACTACGTGCTGGCGCTACAGGAGGCCACCGCCGTGGCCGCGGCCGAGGGCTACGCCCGGGTCACCGGCCGCCCCGCCTTCCTCAACCTGCACACGTCGGCCGGGCTCGGCAACGCCATCGGCAACCTGACCAACGCCCAGGCCAACCGCACCCCCCTGGTGGTGACGGCCGGACAGCAGGACTACCGCCACATCCAGGACGACCCCCTGCTGTCGGGCGACCTGGTGGGCATCGCCCGTTCGGTGTCCAAGTGGGCCCACGAGGTGCGCACCGTGGGTGAGATCGGCCCTGTCATGCAGCGGGCCTTCCACGACGCCGCCTCGGCGCCGTCGGGCCCGGTGTTCGTGTCCCTGCCCATGGACCTGCTCGAGCAGCCTGCCCCCGAGGCCGCACCCCCCGCCACCACCATCGACCGGCGCAACGTGGCCGGCGGGCTCGAGGAGCTGGCCGACCTGCTGGCCGCCACCCCCATCGGCAAGTTGGGCCTGGTCGTGGGCGACGAGGTGTCGGCCAGCGGGGCCGTGCCCGAGGCGGTCGCCCTGGCCGAGGCCCTGGGGGCCAAGGTGCACGGCCAGTCCCTGCACGCCACGGGCGTGTTCCCCCAGGGGCATCCCCTCTATGCCGACACCTTCGCCCCCGCGGCGCCGGCCATCAACAAGGCGCTGTCGGGCTACGACCGGGTCTTCCTGGTGGGCAGCCACGGGTTCGTCGTCTACCCCTACCACCCCGGCCCCGCCCTGCCCCCGGGCGTCGAGCTGTTGCAACTCAGCCCCGATGCCAGCTCCCTGGGCCGCTACGGCGCCCCCCGCCTGGCCCTGCTCGGTGACCCCAAGGCCAGCCTGGCCGCCCTCGTCCCCCTGGTGCGGGCCCGTGTCGACGCCGAGGCCGCCGGGCGGGCCATCGAAGCGGCCGGCGCCGCCCGTCGGGCCTTCCTCGACAAGGTCGAGCGCGACGCCCAGTCCCGCTACGACGCCACCCCGACGGACCCCATGGCTGCGGCCCACGCCCTCATCCGGGCCCTGCCCCCCCGCACCCCGGTCGTGGACGAGGCCATCACCACGGGGTTCTACGTGCGCCGCTTCCACCACGACTCCAGCCCCGATCGCTACTTCTTCTGCAAGGGCGGCGGGTTGGGCTGGGGCATGCCCTTCGCCCTGGGCGTGTCCCTGGGTCTGGGCGAGGAGCCCACCCTGGCCGCGGTGGGTGATGGGGCGGCCATGTACTCGCCCCAGGCCCTGTGGACCGCGGCCCACCGCAACCTGCCCGTGGTCTTCGCCGTGTTCAACAACCGCCAGTACCTGATCCTCAAGAACAACCTGAGGGGCATGCAGGGACGCTCAGTGGCCAAGGGCAACTTCGTGGCCATGGACCTCGACTCCCCGGCCGTGGACTTCGTGGGCCTGGCCCGGTCCATGGGGGTGGCGGCCACCGTGGTCGAGCGGGCCACCGACATCGGTGACGCCACCCGGGCCGCCGTCGAATCGGGCCGCCCCCACCTGCTCGAGATCCCCGTGGCCGCCCCGTGACGAGCGAGCAACCGGCGTTGCGCCTGACGGGCATCCGCTACGTGCGTGATGGCCGCCCCATCCTCGACGGCATCGACTGGGAGGTCGGCGCCGGCCAGCGTTGGGTGCTGCTGGGCCCGAACGGGTCGGGCAAGTCCACCCTGTTGAAGATCGCCTCGCTCTACGAGCACCCCACGACGGGCACCGTCGAGGTGCTGGGCGAGACCCTGGGCCGCGTCGATGTGCGCCGTCACCGCGAGCGCATCGGTCTGACGTCCTCCGCCCTGGCCGACCAGTTGCGCACGAACCTGGTGGCCGAGGACATCGTGGTCTGCGCGCTGCACGCCGCCCTCGAGCCCTGGTGGCACACCTACAGCGGCGAGGAACGGGCCCGGGCCCGCCACCAGCTCGAACGGCTGGGTTGCGGGCACCTGGTCGACCACCAGTTCGGCACCCTGTCCTCGGGTGAGCGCCAGCGGGTGCTGTTGGCCCGCACCCTCATGGCCGATCCCGGCCTGTTGCTGCTGGACGAGCCCGCCGCGGCCATGGACCTGGGGGGTCGCGAGCAGTTGGTCACGTCACTCGATGCCCTGGCTGCGGACCCGACAGCACCCCCGATGATCCTGGTGACCCACCACCTCGAGGAGATCCCCGGCCGCTTCAGCCACGCCCTGCTGCTGCGGGAGGGTCGGGTGGTCCGCCAGGGGCCCATCGACGAGGTCATCGACTCGGTCAGCCTGTCGGACACCTTCGGGTTGGACCTCGAGGTGGCCCGCCAGGCGGGTCGTTGGCAGGCGTGGAGCCGCAACCAGGCCCACAGCTGAGGCTGGGACTGCGTCAGCCGCCGTCGGCAGCCACGTCGAGCTCGTCGTGGCGCGCCGGGTCGGACCCGGCGAGCCGATCGGCGACCACGTGGTCACGCAGGTCCACCACCCGATCCCGTAGGTCGACGACCACAGCACCATCGACGATGACCCGTTCGGGCGCTGGCCCGTGGTCGAGGCACGCAGGCACTGCGGTCAGCACCGGTGCCGCGGGGGCGGCCGGCGCGACGATGGCGGCCCGGCGGCGACGCAGGTGGCTGGTGGACTCGACGAGCTCGAAGGCCGGGGGGGTGACCCGCCGCACCTGGACCCCGGCCGCGGCGACCAGGTGGGCCATGGTCAGCTCGTCGACCCGGGGGGTGACGGCCAGGCCCAGGCGGTCGAGCTCACTGGCCAGTTCGAGCTGGTGGTCGTCCACGTGCTCGCCGTGGGCCGACTCGCGGGGGATGAGGACGGGCACGGCGCCGGCGTCGAGAGCGGACAAGGCGGTGCCGGCTCCGCAATGGCCGATGACGACGTCGGCATCGGCCATGGCCCGGGCCAACTCGTCGTTGGGCACCATCTGGCGGGCCGCCGGTGACAGGTCCTGGGCCGGGGTGCAGCCGGTCTGCCACACCACCTCGACGTGGGGGGGCAGGATGGCGGCCAGCCGCACGACCAGGCGACGGAAGCTGAAGCCTTCCATGGTGCCCAGGGTGACGACGGCCTTGCGGATGGTGGGCTCGGAGGGGCGGTTGGTGACGGCGTAGCCGTCGAACACGCTGCCCCCGTACCGCCAGGGCGCCGACGCCCAACCGGGGTGCTGGGCGTAGAGGTGGACCCCGGGCATGCGTCGCAGCAGGCGCCCGGTCATGGACGGCCCGACCGCCCGGGTGGCGGTCTCGATGAAGTGCACAGGGATGCCCCGCAGGGCAGCGACAGGGGCCACCGCCAGGGCCAGGGCCGAACCCGTGGTGACGATGTGGGTGGGCGAGTGGCGGTCGAGGATGCGGCTCATCTTCGTGGCCACCGAGACCACCCCGACCAGGTCGCGGGGCTGCACGGCGCGGACCCACTCGACCCGTTCGTCCCTGAGCAGCGACTCGCTCTGGGGGTTGGGCCACGTGACCCACACCCGCTCGTCGTCCGCGGTCATGCGGTCGACCAGCGCCACCAGCTCACTCAGGTGGCCACCGACCGATGCCACCAGCAGCACGGACATCCGCCCTCGTTTCCCTCCGCCGACGCCGTTCCCGACAACCCCGCACGGGCGCCGAACGGTTGCAACATGATCGTCACACATGAGCGCCGATCAGGACTTGGGTCATACTACCCATCGGCGAGGCGCGGAACACCCTCGCCCGTCGCTTACTCTCCCACCAGGGCGGCGACAGAGAAGGCCTCGAGGCGAAGCCGGTCTCCCGAGCGGTAACGGCGCACCCGCTCGCTGTGCTCGGCTGTGTCGATCACCTTACGCCAGCGGAGTGGTCGGGCGCCGGGCGGGATCCGGCACAGCAACCGGCTGTCCCCGGCGTTGAAGACGAGCAGCACGCTCGAACCCTCCTCCCCCGCCCCGGCCCCCGACCCGGCAGCCGATCCACCGGCTGATCCACCGGCTGATCCACCGGTGGATCCACCGGCCGAAGGGGCACCGGAGGCCAGGGCACGATGGTCGAGCAACACGGACACGGCGTGGACGTCGGGGTCACGCCACTCGTGCTCGCTCATGGACGTGCCTGCCGGGCTGTACCAGGCCATGTCCACCGCACCCGTACCGGGGTCGGGGTGGCCGGTGGCCCAGCGGTCACGGCGCAGCACGGCATGGGTGGCGCGGAACTCGGCCACGCGGGTGGTGAAGCGGGTCAGCTGCTCGTCGGCCTCGTCCCAGTCCAGCCAGCCCAAGGCGTTGTCCTGGCAGTAGGCGTTGTTGTTGCCGCCCTGCCCGTTGCCCAGCTCGTCGCCGGCCAGGAGCATGGGCACGCCCTGGGCCAGGAACAGGGTGGCCAGCTGGTTGCGACGCTGACGGGCCCGCAGGCTGGCCACGGCGGGGTCACCGCTCGGGCCCTCGACCCCGCAGTTCCAGCTGCGGTTGTCGTCGGTGCCGTCACGGTTGCCCTCGCCGTTGGCGTCGTTGTGCTTGTGGTCGTAGCTGTAGAGGTCGGCCAGCGTGAAGCCGTCATGGGCGGTGACGAAGTTGACGCTGGCCGTGGGGCCCCGGCCCCGCTGGCCGAACAGGTCGGCGCTGCCGGCCAGGCTGGCGGCGAAGCCGGGCACCGTGCCCGGGCGGCCCCGCCACAGGTCGCGCACGGTGTCGCGGTAGCGGCCGTTCCACTCCGACCACCCCGGGGGGAAGCCCCCCACCTGGTAGCCGTCGGGCCCCACGTCCCAGGGCTCGGCGATGAGCTTGACCTGGGACAGGACCGGGTCCTGGTAGATGGCGTCGAAGAAGGCGGCGCCGCGGTCGAAGCGGCCGTGCTCCCGGGCCAGCACCGTGGCCAGATCGAAGCGGAAGCCGTCCACGTGGGCTTCGGTGACCCAGTGGCGCATGCTGTCGAGCACCAGGCGCAGGGCGGCGGGGTGGTCGACGTTCAGGGTGTTGCCGGTGCCGCTCCAGTTCACGGGTCGGGCGGGGTCGCCGTCCTCGAAGCGGTAGTAGGCGGCATCGTCGAGGCCCCGCAACGACAGGGTGGGACCACGGTGCCCCCCCTCGGCGGTGTGGTTGTAGACGACGTCGAGCACGACCTCGAGACCGGCCCGGTGCAGCTCGCGGACCATGCCCTTGAACTCGCCCACCTGGTCGCCGTCGCCCCCCACGGCGTAGTCAGCGTGGGGGGCGAAGAAGCCCAGGGTGTTGTAGCCCCAGTAGTTGGTCAGCTCGAGGGGGGCCAGGTGCTGTTCGCTGACGAAGTGGTGCACGGGCAGGAGCTCGACCGTGGTCACCCCCAACGCCTTGAGGTGCTCGATGACCGCAGGGTGGTGCAGGGCGCGGTAGGTGCCCCGCTCGTGCACCGGCACCTGGGGATGGGTCATGGTCAGGCCCTTGACGTGGGCCTCGTAGATGACCGTCTCGGTCCACGGCACCCGGGGTGGGCGGCTGCCCTCCCAGTCGAAGAAGGGGTTGGCCACCACCGAGCGGGGCACGTGGGCGGCCGAGTCCACCCCCGGGGCCAGCAACTCGTCGCCCCAGGTCAGCGCACCGGAGATGGCACCGGCGTAGGGATCGACGAGGAGCTTGGCCGCATCACAGCGTCCGGGCCCGGTGGCCCGGAAGCCGTAGCGCTGGCCGGGTCCGACGCCAACGACCCGGGTCGACCAGATGTCCCCGTTGCGTTCGAGGTCGACGCGCTCCTCGCGCCCGGCGGCGTCGAACAGGCACAGCTCGAGCCGTTCCGCCACCGACGAGAACACGCTGAAGCAGGTGGCGGCACCG
Source organism: Acidimicrobiales bacterium (assembly GCA_038255145.1). Lineage (GTDB taxonomy): Bacteria > Actinomycetota > Acidimicrobiia > Acidimicrobiales > CAIXPF01 > WHTX01. The sequence goes on along the minus strand of JBBSLP010000003.1, from coordinate 41,233 downwards.
TCCCAGCGGGGCCCGGGCGGCGGAGGGCCGGTCGTCGAACTCATGCCCTCCCCTGGGCCAGGGCCGACAACCGGTCCCCACCCCGCTCGATCTCACGGTGCAACAGGTGCTCCAGCGGTGGTGACCACAACCCGCCGTCGTAGCTCAGGTCCATGACCAGCTTGGTGGTCGGTCCCGCGGCCAGGGCATCGGCGGGATCCGCCCCGGCGTCGGGCTCCGCGGGCTCGAGGTGGGCCTCGAGCTTCCAGCCGGCGTGGCTGCGGCCGTCCTGTTCGCGCCGCTCGAAGCGCACCCAGCGGTCGGGCTCGAGGCCGGTGCGCTCCATGCGCAGCTTCTTGCTCCGCCGTAGCGGCCCCAACCGGGCCTGGAGCACGACGTCCCAGGCCGGTTCACCGTCACCCCCTCCGGGTGCGCAGGGCGTGGCCGACCCGACCATGTCGAGCCACTGGGGGTAGCGATCGAGGTCACTGACCCAGGTGAAGAGGGCACCGGCGGGCACCGGGGCGTCGAGCAGGGCGCGGACGTGCACCCCTCCATGTAACCAACCCCGGGCCCCTCGCCCCTGATCGGTTGGCACCCCCACCCTCAGCCCGGGGGCCCCGGATGCAGGTCGAAGGGGCCGTCGGGCTCGTCGCCGGGGGCCACGGCCAGGACCACGCCGTCGGCCACCGTCACCACCGCCTCGCGGTCGGCGAAGCGGTTGCTCACCCCCCAGCTCGTGCCCGGGCGCAGGGTGGCCCCCCGCAGCGGGTAGTGCAGTCCCTCGGTGGTGACCCCGTGGGCCGGGCCCCCCACGGGCAGCAGGCTGAGCAGCTCACCGACCCGGCCCGACAGCCGACGCGCGCCCCGGACCACGGCGACGCGGGCCGGTCCCATGACGGCGTCGACCTCGACGCCGGCGTAGTCGTCCGCGGCCAGCAGCAGGATGTTGGCCAACAGGTGGTCGAGGCGACCACCGCCCCCACCCACCAGGGTGACGGCGGTGGCGCCGAGCTCGAGGGCCACGTCGAGGGCCAGGGCCAGATCGGTGGCGTCCTTGTCGGGAGGGAACCGGCGCACCTGCACGCCGCTGGCCTCGAGCTCACGGGCCAGCCGGGGTGGGATGGAGTCGAGGTCGCCGACGAGCACATCGACCGCCCGGCCCGCCTCGAGGGCGTGCACCGCGCCCGAATCCGCGGCCACCACGGCGTTCGCCGCAGGCAGGGCGGCAGCCACGGCGGCGGGCGTGGGATCACCACCGGCGAACACCAGGACCCGGGTCACGGCTCGTCGGGCGGTTGCAGCGCATCGGGCCGTGGCAGCTCGTCGGGCACCCGTCGGTCGGTCACGGTCAGGCCGGGGTGGGCGGCCTCGAGGGCGGCCACCATGCCGTCGAGGTCCTCGAAGTCCCCGGGCAGGCGCACGGTGCGCCCCTGGCGGGTCTGCAGGCGCACCGACTCGAGACCGATGTTCGGCCCGATCTCGATGGACGTCACCGCGTCCACGGGCAGGGCCAGGGCCGGGCCCCGACCCGTCAGGTGCAGCCAACCGTCCTCGAGCACCACGGTGGTGGGCATGCGCCGCAGCCGGCGCAGGGCGGGGAAGCCCACCGCCGCGGCGACGAGGAACAGCACCAGGGCGACCACGAAGGCCAGCAGGGTGGCCTCGCGGCCCAGGGCCAGGGCCATGAGGGCGAACCAGATGGGCAGGCCGACGGCGGTCAAGAGCCCGCAGCCCAGGCGATGGTTGAACTCCTCGGAGACGTGCCACTCGAGGCGGCCGGCCCCGCGGCTGGGTCCCCCGCCGTCTGCGCTGCCGGCCCCACTACCCGGCATCGTCGTCCTGGCTCGTCACCGGCCAATTGTGGCCAGGTGGCGGCCCTGCTGCACACCGGCCGGTCCCGCCGCCGGGCACCGACCTGCCGTGTAGCGTCCGGCGCGGGCGCCACCCGGTGCCCGCTGGGGCTGTGGGGAACCGGGGGACGGACGATGGGCTCGTACGGGATGACCGACGAGGTGCGCGAACTGCGTGCCCGCATGCGCGACTTCATCGACAACGAGGTGGTCAAGGCCGAGCCAGCCCTGCACCACGGCTACGACGGCGACATGACCGCACCGGCCTACGCCGAGGCCCTGGCCCTGATGGGCGACCTCAAAGCCGAGGCCAAGCGCCGGGGGCTGTGGGCCCTGGGCCACCCGGCCGAGATCGGCGGCGGCGGTCTGCCCTTCATGACCTTCGTGTACCTGAACGAGATCATCGGCCGCTCCGAGTACGGCAGCTTCGCCGTGGGCACGATGAGCATGCAGGACTCGATCATGTTGCACCTGTACGCCAACGAGGCCCAGCGCGAGCGCTTCCTGCGTCCCCTGGTCGACGGCGACATCTACCCCTCGGTGGGCCTGACCGAGCCCGAGGTGGCCGGCTCGGACCCCACCCAGATGCGCACCACCGCCACCCTGGACGGCGACGAGTGGGTCATCAACGGGCACAAGTGGTTCACGTCGGGGGCCAGCCGGGCCGCGTTCACCACGTGCTTCGCCATCACCGAACCCGAAGCCGACGGGCACCGCAAGTTCTCTTCCATCATCGTGCCCACCGACACCCCCGGCTACCGCATCGTGCGGGCCGTGCCCACCATGGGCCACACCGGCGGCCAGCACTGTGAGGTCGTCTACGACGACGTGCGGGTGCCTTTCTCCAACCTGCTGGGCCAGCGGGGCGAGGGCTTCACCATCGCCCAGAAGCGCCTGGGCCCAGGACGGATCTTCCACTGCATGCGCTGGTTGGGCCAGGCCCAGCGGGCCTTCGAGCTCATGGTGGACCGGGCCAACACCCGCTGGGCCCACGGCTCGTTCCTGGCCGACAAGGGCGAGATCCAGCGCTACGTGGCCGAGTCCGCAGCCGAGATCCAGGCGGCGCGGCTGATGACGCTGGACGCCGCCGCGGCCATGGACACCGGTGACGAGGCCCGCGTCGAGATCAGCCTCATCAAGTTCTGGGGGGCGACCATGCTCCACAACGTGGTCGACCGGGCCATCCAGGTCCACGGTGCCCTCGGCGTCACCAGCGACACCCCCCTCGACCGCATGTACCGCGAGGCCCGCTACGCCCGCCTCTACGACGGCCCCGACGAGGTCCACCGCATGGTGGTGGCCCGCCGCCTGCTGCGCGACCCCTCGGCCGCGCCCTGGGTGGGCTGACGCCGGCTCGGCGGACGCCTGCCGGCGCTCGACGCGTCGGCAGGCGGGACCCCAGGGGTGGGTCGTACCATCGCGGCCATGCAGCGCACGATCTTCGAGGCCGAACACGACCAGTACCGCGAGTCGGTCCGCAGCTTCGTCGCCAAGGAGATCCTGCCCCACACCGAGGCGTGGGAGAAGGCCGGCATCGTGGACCGCGAGCTGTTCCTGGCCGCGGGGAAGAACGGCTTCCTGGGCACCGACGTGCCCGAGGCCTTCGGCGGTGGCGGGGTCGAGGACTTCCGCTACAACATGATCCTGTCCGAGGAGCTGCAGTACGCCGGGGCCAGCAGTTGCGGACTGGGCCTGACGCTCCACAACGACATCTGCCTGCCGTACTACCTGAGCCTGGCCAACGACGAGCAGAAGGCCCGTTGGCTGCCCCGGGTGGTGAGCGGCGAGCTGATCACCGCCATCGCCATGACCGAGCCGGCCATCGGTTCGGACCTGGCCAGCATGGCCACCACGGCCATCCGTGACGGCGACCACTACGTGGTGAACGGGTCCAAGACGTTCATCACCAACGGCATCAACTCGGACATCGTCATCGTGGCCGTGAAGACCGACCCCAGCCAGAAGCACAAGGGCATGAGCCTGCTGATCGTCGAGCGGGGCATGGCCGGCTTCGAGCGGGGCCGGAACCTCGACAAGATCGGCCTGCACGCCCAGGACACGGCCGAGCTGTTCTTCACCGACGTCGAGGTGCCGGTCGAGAACCTGTTGGGCACCGAGGGCCAGGGCTTCGTGCACCTGGTGTCGAACCTGCCCCAGGAGCGGCTGTCCATCGCCATCGCCGGCGTGGCCGCGGCCCAGGCCGCGCTGAACTGGACGCTGGACTACTGCAAGGAGCGCACCGCCTTCGGCCAGCCCATCGGCAGCTTCCAGAACTCGCGCTTCGTGCTGGCCGAGATGCGCACCGCCGTCGAGGTGGCCACCCACTACGTCGACCAGTGCGTGCTGGCCCTGAACGCGGGCACGCTCAGCGCCGATGACGCGGCCATGGCCAAGTGGTGGTGCACCGAGCTGCAGAACAAGGTCGTCGACCAGGGCGTGCAGCTGCACGGCGGCTACGGCTACATGACCGAGTACCCCATCGCCCGGGCCTACGCCGATGCCCGGGTGACCACCATCTACGGGGGCACGACGGAGATCATGAAGGAGATCATCGGCCGCTCCATGGGCGTCTGAGGATCCCTGATGACCGTCCCGACGAACAACCCGATGAGTGACCACGAGGCCATCCGCCAGGTGATCGCCCGCCAGGCCCAGCTACGTGACGACGACCGGGTCGACGAATGGATCGACAACTGGGCCGACGACGGCGTGTTCATCACCGAGGCCGGTCGTCACGAGGGCAAGGCGGCGGTGAAGGCCCTGGCCGACACCCTGACCACCGGGAAGTGGCGCGCCCTGCACCTGCTGAGCCAGCCGTGGATCGAGGTCGACGGTGACCGCGCCCGGGCCGAGACCGACTTCGTCATCGTCACCGGGGGTGGCGAGCGGGGCTTCCGGGTCCGCGGCGTGAACCGCTACCACGACCGCTTCGTGCGCAGCCCCGAGGGTCGTTGGCTCTACCGCGAGCGCCGGGTCGAGCCCCGCGAGCGCGAACTGTGAGGCTGCGGCGCGCCGTCGCTCGCCAGCCTGGCTGCCCGTGAGCGGCGGTCGGGCCGCCCTGTCGGCGCTCGACCTGGTGCCGGTGCCGTCGGGCTCGACACCGGCCGACGCCCTGGCCAACACGGTCGACCTGGCCCGGGCCACCGAGGCCCTGGGCTACCGGCGCTACTGGATCGCCGAGCACCACCTCAACCCCGGGGTGGCCGGCACCGCCACCCCCCTGGTCATCTCCCTGGTGGCCGGGGCCACCACCACCATCCGGGTGGGCTCGGGGGCGGTGCAGATGGGCCACCAGACACCCCTGGCCGTGGTCGAGCAGTTCGGGCTCCTCGACGCCCTGCACCCCGGGCGCATCGACCTGGGCCTGGGTCGCTCGGGCCGGCCCCGGCCCCGCCCCGACGACGCTGCCCGGGCCGCCCGCCCGCCCCGCCCACCCCGGGTGCGCCACACCACCGAGGGGGGCCTGCTCATCCCCGCACCCTTCGACCTGCGCCGCCTCGTCGGCTCGCCTCGGATCGCGCTGACCGCCCGCATGCTCCAGCAGGAGGGGGCCGTGGCCCCCGACTACGCCGCCCAGGTGGCCGACGTCGTCGCCCTGCTGCAGGGCACCTACCGGTCCGAGGACGGGGTCGAGGCCCACGTCGTGCCCGGTGAGGGGGCCGCGGTCGAGCTGTGGGTCCTGGCCAGCAGCGGCGGCCAGAGCGCCCGCATCGCCGGGCAGCGGGCCCTGCCCCTGGGGGCCAACTACCACGTGGCCCCCGCCACGGTGCTCGATGCCGTGGCCTCGTACCGGGCGGCCTTCCAGCCCTCGGCCACACGGGCCCGGCCCTACGTGGCCGTGTCCGCCGATGTGGTCGTCGCCCCCGACGACGCCACCGCCGCGGAACTGGCCTCCCCCTACGGGCTGTGGGTGCACAGCATCCGCAGCGGGGCCGGGGCCATCCCCTTCCCCACCCCGGCCGACGCCGCCCGCCACCGGTGGACCGACGAGCAGCGCGACATGGTCGTGGACCGGGTGGAGACCCAGTTCGTGGGCTCGCCATCCACCGTGGCCGACCAGCTCGAGGTGCTGGTGGCCGAGACGGGAGCCGACGAGATCCTCGTCACCACCATGACCCACGATCACGCCGACCGGGTCCGCTCCTACGAGCTGCTGGCCGCCGAGTGGGCCAGCCGGGCCTGACGATGTCGGGTCGAGCCTGACGATGTCGGGTCGGGCCTGACGATGTCGGGTCGGGCCTGGCGGTCTCAGGTCCCGTCGCTGATGGCTCACTGCTGCTGATGAAGGGGGGCCCTGGTTCTCGGTGGGTCCCGTCTCGCTTCCAGGCGGCGAAGTGGACGCCGGCCTCCATGGCGGTCGCATCCCGGGTGTCGCGTCCCGTGGCCGCCAACTGCACGCATCCACCTACGCCAGCGGTACGCCCATGCGTCCGGTTCGCCGAACCGGTGGGAGAGCGGGACGGAATCCGCCGAGAACGCCGACAGCGAGCGTGACCGGGGATCAGCGGGGGGTGGACAGGATCACGAACTCGATCATGGAACGGGTGCGGAAGCCCAGGACCTCGTAGACCCGGCGGGCGTTGTCGTTGCCCTCGGCCACGTGGAGGATGGGCCGGTCCCCCCGGGCCAGGATGCCCCGGGCCACCGCAGCGGTGGCCGCCGCGGCCAGGCCCCGGCGGCGGGCGTCGGGGTGGGTGGCCACGGCGCTGATCTCGGTGAAGCCGCCGGCGTCCATCCGCTGACCGGCCATGACCACCAGCCGGCCGGCCTCCTCCAGACCCACGTAGCCACCCAGCTCCCAGGTGCGGGCCTCCCACGGGCCCGGCTGGGCCAGGGCCACGAGCTCGGCCATGGCTGCGGCCTCGGGCCCGCCCAGGGCACGCAGGCCCACGTCGGCCACGGCCGCCACCACCTCGTCACCGGAACCGGGCTCGAGCACCATCTGGTAGCCGGGTCGGCGCCAGCGTTCCAGCCAACCCGTCGGCGGGGTGCCGATGTCGGACCGGGCCAACAGCACCTGGCGACCCGGTCCCGCCAGCTGGGCCAGATCGGCCCAGCCCCGCTCGTCGAGGGCCTCGACGCCGGCGAAGGGGGACACGTCGACGGGGAAGCGACGGGCCGTGCCCACCACCTCGGCCAACGGCGCCTGGCGGCCGTGGAGGGCGTGCCACACCACGTTGTCGAGCACGCCGGCGTCGGGCGCGGCCACGGGACCTGGTCGAGGGGGAGGAAGATCGGTCATGGGGCCACCGGTCATGAGGTCGCGGGGGCGTGGTCCCCGGCAGCCACCGGGGCGGACGACGCCAGCAGGGACAGGATGGCACGGGCCACGGCGTCGTTCTGGCGAAAAGCGGGGGCGTTGGTCCGGGGACGGGCGAAGGTGCCCGCCGCCGGCCGACTGGTCCCCGCCCCCAGGGCGAAGCGGCGGATGTGGGCGTTGCCGTCGCGGTCCAACACCCGCAGTTCCTCGGCCGACACCCGCAACCGCCCCGTGGGTAGGCGGGCGTCGTCGAGCTCGTCGACGAGCTCGTCCTCGGTGACCTCGCCCTCGGCCAGCAGCGCCTGCAGCAGTTCGTCGGGGGCCAGGGACACGTTGATGCGGGGCAGACGGGCCTCGATCAGGCCCGTGGCCGTGACCACGTCGGGGGTGCTGGCGCTGCCGGCCCGGAAGCAGCCGGCCTCGTCGTCGGCCTCGACCCACAGGTCGGCACCCAGGAAGCCCACGACGCCGGCCCGGTTGAGGGCCAGCAGCTCGCGCAGGCGGAACGGAGGTGGGCCGCTGGCGAAGTAGCTGAAGAAGCCGAACCACCAGCCGTCGAGCTCCTCGACCCGGGACCGGGGGGTCAGGTGGCCCGAGGCCACCACCCGGGGGATCTGGCGGAAGCAGGACAGGAAGGCGCCGAACGCCCCCAGGTCGGCGCTGAAGGCGGCGTCGGCCCGGCGGCCCACGTCGCCCTGGATGTGGTGGCGCAGCTCGTCCTCGAGCTCGGCCAGGCCGTCGAAGCGCTTCCCCCGCAGGGGTCGGTCGAGCTGTTCGAAGTCGAGGCGGTCGACCTCGGCGGGCACGGCTGCGGCCACCAGGGCCTGCTGCTCGGGGCTACCCCAGCCGAGGGGGGCGTAGGCGGCGTCGAAGTCGGCCCAGGCCATGGTCGTGCGTTCGGGATGGCCGGTGAACAGCTCCTGGTAGTACGCCCAGCCGACCTCCTTGGCCAGCAACGGCCACACGTGGGCCCGGAACTCGAGCCGGGGGTGGGCATCGACGAGGGCGTCGACGGCGTCGTTGGTCAGGAAGCGGGGCAGGTTGGGTCTGGCCCCCTGCAGTCGGTAACCGAGCTTGGACCGGTAGGGCACCCCCCGACGCGAGCCCACCCACAGGCGGGGCTCGCGTCCCGACGGGTGGTACACCAGACCCCCGGCCCCGTCCTCGCTGAAGGTGCCGCCACGTCCCTCGGTGAGGAGCACGGTCAGGTCGATGAAGGCCAGCCCGAAGCCTCGCATGACGACGGTCTGGCCCGGGGCGATGCCCGACAGGTCGACATCGGCCGAGTACGCCGGGGGCAGGTAGTAGCAGCCGTGGCGGGCGGCGAAGTCGGCCAGGACGCGCTGCTCGGTCGAGGGGCCGACGTCGATGTGGCCCATGGCCAGCACCACCACGTCGGCCACCACGGGGACGTCGCTGCCGGCCAGGTGCACGACCTGGGGTCCATCAGCATCCCCGGTGAGCCCGGTGACCCGGTCCTGGTGGACGACGATGCGCACGTTGGCCGGGGCCTGGTCGACCACCCGTTCGAAGACCCACTGCAGGTAGGCGCTCTGCAGCCGCCGGGTGGGGAAGGTGGTGCCGTCGAGCTCGGCCAGTTCGGCCGCCACCTCGGGCGGGAAGCGGCCGGCATCGACCTCATGGGCCCACTCGTCCAACGCCGGGCCGGGGCGGATGGGCCCGGCGCACGTCACGCTGTCGTCGGTGAACATGGTGACGTCCTCGGCCATGGAGTTCATCCGCAGCAACGGGGACTGCTCGTGGCGCCACACGCGACCGGCACCCGCCGGGTAGGGCTCGACCAGGTGGACCTCGACCGGCCCCTCCCCCACCAGTTCGGGGGCGTTGGCCACGAAGCGCTCGAGGAACGAGGTGGCCGTGGGCCCGCCACCGACGATGACGAGCACGTGGGGCCGGAGCAGGACCGACATGGTTTCCCCCGTCAATGGTGTGCAGCGACTTGGATGGGCCGATAGACGACCTTCCCGGTCGACATTACCGAACCGGTCCGGACCAAGCGCCATCGCCAAGCCGACCACCGAGCAGGGCGAGGTGACCACAGGCACAGCTACCCTGCGCCCCCTGCGCACCGCGGTCACGTCATGTGGTCAGGTCATGTGGTGGGCAGGCCACGGACGCTCAGCCGTTCCCCGCTCGGGTCGCGCAGTCCGAGTCGAGCCCGCAGCGACGTCTCGGCGTAGCCCGAGCGGAACAGGCCGAGCGCCCGGAGGCGGGGGACGACGTCGTCGATCACCGCGGTGAGGACCTCGGGCAGCAGGGCGGGACGGATGAGGAAGCCGTCAACGACGCCGACCCAGCGGACGAACAGGTCCACGAGCCCGTCGGCGGTCCCCACGAAGTCGAGGGGGGCGGGGGGTGCCGTCGTCGGGTCGGGACGGACGTCGAGCTGGCCGTCGAGGCGTTCACGGCGGGCCAGGGCCTCGGCATCGGTGGCCGCCAGCAGGACGTCGATGCGGGCCAGGACCCGCACCTGGCCGGGGTCGCGACCGGCGTCCATGGCGGCCTCGAGCACGCGGGTCCGCAGGGCACGGGCCGCGGCCAGGTTGGTGGCGTCCACGAGTACGACATCGGCACGGGCCGCGGCCCTCGCCACCTCACCTCGATCGGCATCGCCGTCGCCCACCGCCACGAGCAGCGGTGGTGCTGCGCCCTCCACTGCGGGCGACGTCGCCGTCCCGGCCGTGGCGTCGACCAACAAGCCGGTCCGGTCGCCGTCCGAGCCTGCCGTCGTGACCAGGTCCCGCCACCCGCCCCCCGGGCCTCCGTGCCCCAGGTCCACGGTGGAGACCAGGCCGATCGCCGCGGTCGCCGCAGCCACCCCGGCCACGATGGCCGCAGGGGCAGTGGACCGGGCACCGGCGGGCGCACCGTCGCCGTGCACCACGACCAGGTCGAGGGCGCCGCGCTCGGCCTCACGGACCAGCGCCACGACCTCGGCCACCCCCCGGGCGCCCGGATCCGTGCCCGTCTCCCGCCAGGCGGCCGGATGGTGGCCGACGCCGTCGAGCACCACCCCCAGGTGGAGCTGCTTCACCGCGACCGTCACCAGTTCCTCACCCACAGAGCATCGTTGACCACAAACCGTCCTGACCCGTACCGCCGATTCGCGATCCGAGCCAGCGAGGCTACGGGGGCGCCTGACCGCTTACAAGCACGTTCCCGCGGTGTGAACGCCACCGGCCGACCTCACCCGCGAGGGGCAGCGCCGGACGCGACGGTCAGCGGGACCGCCAGGCGTCGGGGTCGACCAGGGCGTCGGTGATCACCGACGGCAGGGTGCCGGCGGCGAGGTCAGCCACGGTGACGTGCTCGAGGACCGTCCGCAGCGACGCCCGCACGGCCACCCACAGCGACACGAGGGGCTGGGCCACACCGTCGTCGGCCAGCTCGTGGGGGCGGATGCCCCGCACCGACGCCAGCGGACCGTCGAGGACCCGGATGATGTCAGCCACGGTGATGTCCGCTGCGGGGCGGCCCAGGCTCCACCCCCCGTCAGGGCCCCGGTGGCTACGGGCCAGCCCGCTGGTGCGCAACAGGCGCAGGATGTCGTCGAGGTAGGCGGCGGGGATGCCTTCCCCGCTCGACAGCACGTCGCGCTTGACGGGCACGCCGGGCTGGCTGACCTGGGCCCGGCCCAGCGCGACCATGGCCCGCACCCCGTAGTCGACCTTGTGGGTGATCCGCACGCCGCTCCCGTCCCTCCGTCCGTGGTTCGACCCGGCAGAGGGGACAGTGTGACAGAGCGCTCAGACCCCGCCGGCCAGGAGCGTGTTGGCGGTGGCCAGAGCACCGTCGATGGAGATGGCGAAGCCCACGTTGGAGGCACTGACCCCGCCCCCGCTCTGGGCCACGGCGGTGTTCATGCCGATGACCTGGCCCGACGCGTTGACGAGGGCCCCGCCCGAGTTGCCCGATCTGATGGCGGCGTCGGTCTGGACCAGGTGGTCGAGGGTGCCGTCACTGGTCTCGATGGAGCGGTCGACAGCGGAGACGATGCCCTGGGTGACGGTCAGGCCCCCCTCGAGGGCCAGGGCGTTGCCGATGGCCACCACACCGTCGCCCACCTGCACGCCCGCGCTGGAGCCCAGAGGTGCGGCCACCAGCCCGGTGGCGTCGTCGACCCGGATGACGGCCACGTCGGCGTCGGTGTCCGAAGCCACCAGGGAGGCGGTGCGGGGGGTGGGGTCGCCGGGCACGGTCACGGCGATGGTGGTGGCCCCCGCCACCACGTGGGCGTTGGTGAGGATGTGGCCGTCGTCGTCGAGGACGATCCCCGTGCCCGCCCCCTGGCCCTGGCTCGTGGAGCGGCCCTGGCGGGTGGTGATCGTGGTCTCGATGGACACCACGGCGTCCTGGACCTGGGCCACGACCTGGCTCACCGACAACGTCGAACCGGTGAAGCCCACGCTGGCCGCGGCGGCGGCCCGGGCGGCGAGGGCACCATCGTCCGTCTCCCGCGCCGCGATCCAGCCCCCGCTGGTGCCGCCCAGCAGGGAGAGGGCGACCACGGCGGCAGCCGCCGGCCACCGCCGCCGGGAGGAGCGCGGGCCCGGAGGCGGGGGTTCCGGCGACACGGCGTGGGACGTTGGGAGGGTGGGCGGCAGCGCAGGCGGGGCCGGGGGCGGGCCCGCGGGCGCCGAGCCGTGGGCGCCGGGCCAGGCGCCGGTCCCGCTGGTGGGGTCGGGTCCAGGGCGGTCGAAGAGGGTGGAACCGGTCATGGCACCAAGCTGCGCCCTCCACCCGCTGACCAGCTGTGGGCAACTTGGCAGTTCGCCCAGACCCGAGCCCGGACGCGCCACCGGCGTGGACCCTCGGGGCCCACGCCGGCGCGTGATCAGAGCTGGGTGATCAGAGCTGGAGGGCCTTGACCTCGAGGAACTCCTCGAAGCCGTGGTGGCCGTACTCGCGGCCCAGACCCGACTGCTTGTAGCCACCGAAGGGGGCGTTGGGGTTGAACGCGCCACCGTTGACCTCGACCTGCCCGGTGCGCAGGCGGCGGGCCACGGCCACGGCGTGGTCACGATCGCCGGACCACACACCGCCGGCCAGGCCGTAGTCGGTGTCGTTGGCGATGCGGATGGCGTCTTCCTCGTCGGTGTAGGGCTCGATGGAGAGCACCGGACCGAAGATCTCCTCGCGGTGGATGGTCATCTCCGGGGTGACCTCGGAGAAGACCGTGGGCCGCACGTAGAAGCCGGCCTCGACGCCCTCGGGGCGCTCGGTGCCGCCGGTGAGCAGCTTGGCGCCCTCGTCGATGCCGGTCTGGATGTAACCCTTGACCCGCTCGACCTGGGCCGCCGAGGCCAGGGGCCCGAGCTTGGTGGCCTTGGCGAAGGGATCACCGACGGTGTACTTCTCGGCCGCGGCGACCGCCGCGTCCTCGGCCTCGGCCAGGCGCTCGCGGGGCACGAGCATGCGGGTCAGGGCCGAGCACGTCTGACCCGAGTTCAGGAAGGCCTTGCCCACGCCGTCGGTGACGGCCTTGGCGAAGGCTTCGGGCTCGAGGTCGTCGAGGAGCACGTTGGCCGACTTGCCGCCCAGCTCGAGGGCCACCTTCTTGACGTTCTCGGCGGCGACGACAGATACCCGCTTGCCGGCCCGGGTCGAGCCGGTGAAGGACACCATCTCGATGCCGGGGTGACCGGCAATGGCCTCACCCACGGTGTTGCCATAGCCGGTGACCAGGTTGAACACGCCGGCGGGCAGGCCCGCGGCGTCGATGACCTCGGCCAGGATGAGGGCGTCGACGGGGGCGACCTCGGAGGGCTTGAGGACCACGGTGCACCCGGCGGCCATGGCGTAGGCCACCTTGGCCGCCACCTGGTGCAGGGGGTAGTTCCACGGCGTGATGCAGCCGACGACGCCGATGGGCTCGCGCACGACCAGCGAGGTGCCCACGGTCTCTTCGAAGGCGAACGTGCGGGCCATCTCGGCCGCCTGCTTGAAGCTGTTGACGGGCAGGCCGACCTGGATGATCTTGGCCAGCGACTTGGTCATGCCCGCTTCACGGCTGATGACGTCGGCCAGCTCGTCCATGCGCCCGGCCAGGCCGTCGCCGATGGCGTCGAGCACCTTGGCCCGGTCCTCGACCGACGTGGTCGACCAGCCGTAGAAGGCGTCACGGGCCGCAGCCACGGCGCGGTCCACGTCGCCGGCGGTGCCCGAGGCCACCCGCGCCATGACCTCTTCGTTGGTGGAGTCGATCACGTCGATCAACTCGCTGCCCGATGAGGGCACCCACGCACCCCCGACGTAGATCTTGTCGTACGTGCGAATCGCCATCGGCTGCTCCTCGTCCACGGGCCCACCCTCGTGGACCTCGCCCGGACTGCGTCGTCCGTGACCGCGACCGTAGTGGCCCGAGGGATCCCTAGGTAGCGTTCAGCACGCCTGACAGTCCGAGATCGGCTCGCCTACGCGCCGAAGGCATCCTCGAGGGCGTCGACCCGGTCCCGCAGTGCCTCGAGCTCGGACCGCAGGGCCTCCACCTCGGACTCGAGCTCCTCGACCCGTCCCGCCAGCAACCCGGTGCGCTCGTCCCCGTGGGCCACCGCCGGGGCCGCACCACGAGTGGGCGCCTCGTCGGCAGGGTCGTCGTAGGCAGGGTCGTCGTAGGCAGGGTCGTCAGAGGAGGCGCGGGAAGACGTGGGCACGTCGTACGACGGAGCGGGGGCCGGCGACGCTGGGGACGAGGTCGCCGAGGACGAGTACGACGGGCCGCCCCGGTCGTCGGGCTCGTCGGTCCCGCCCGAGAGCAGGTGGGCCCAGCGGTCCTCCTTCTGGCCCGGGCGACGGCCCAGGCAGGTGACCAGGGGATCGGCCCGGTCGGCCAGGGCGTCGAGCACGGCCACGACCTCGTCGGTGGTGGCGAAGGCGGTCAGTCGCTCGGTGCGGGCCCGCAGCTCGCCGGGCGTCTGGGGGCCGCGGAGGGCCAACACGGCCACCACGGCGATCTCGGCGGGATCGAGGCCCCAGGCCTCCTCGAGCACGTGGCGGTGCTTGGAGGCCCGACCGCCCCCGAGCACGGTGCGGGCCAGGCGCCGGTCCCGCAGCGACAGCAGGGCGGCGTCCACGTCACGCACGGCCAGGTCGAGCACGGGGTCGCGGTTGGTCTTCTGGTTGCACGCGCTGCGCAGGGCGTTGGTGGTCAGCGGGTACAGGTCCGGGGTGGTCCGCTCCTTCTCGACCAGGCACCCCAACACCCTGATCTCCTCGGCCGAGAGGTCCATGGCCGCAGGCTAGGGGCAGCCCGGCGTCCGCTCGTCGACGAGAGCGGCCCCGCTGCGCTCAGGGCTTGGCGGTGGTGGCCGAACCGGGGGCGGTCCGGGCCTGGGCGCCGGGCAGCGCAGGCATGGACGATGCCCCCGTCGCATCCCCGGGCGACACCTGGATGGAGGTGCAGTCGATGAACGTGGGGAACTTCTCGTTCACGTACTGCTGGGCCACCAGGCTCTCACGATCGCGGGAGGCGAACTCCCAGCGCACGATGTGGGGCGGGTCCTCCTGACCGCAGATCTCCGTGGCCCGCAGCAGGGCGCCGTTGAACACCGTGTTGGCATCGGCCCCCGCGCCGGGCGAGTCGACCTTGAACGACTGCGTGTCCCCGTCGCCCCCGCTGCACCCGGCCACCAGCATGACCAGTGCGCCGGCGGCCAGGGCCGCCCGCGCTGCACGTCTGCGCGTTCCCGCCATGTCCCGCTCCATCCTCCTGCGACGCCACCGCCGGCGTCCCACCGCGGCGTCACCCGCGACCGGGAACAGCGTACCGGTCGCCTGCGAAGCACAGACAGCAGCCCCCATGTCGAACTGCATGTCGATGTGGGTCCCGACCGTGCTGTCGGCGTGGCTGCCGAAGCGGCGCTCGACCCGAGCGCTGCCTGGGCGCGACCGGGGTGGGTGGGCCACCATGGCGGGGTGACGGACCCCCTGCTCCCGCGGTCCTGGCCGCCCCCCCGAGACCACCGGGCCACCCGACCCCCGCGTGGGCCGCGCTGGCGTGCCGTGCTCGTGGCCTGTGCTGTGCTGTCGGGGCTGGTCATGGCCCTGGTGCCGGCGCCCGCCGACCTCGCCGGTGCCACCCCCCGCTCGACGGTGCTGAGCTCGACCGTGGTCCGGACCCCGTCGCAGACGACGACCACCGTGGTGCTGGGTAGCCCCCACATCATCCCCCAACCCAACGCGGGACGCGCCCCCAGGGACGCCGGCGAACGGGGCGGCTGGATGCAGGAAGCCCTGTTCGGGCTCCTCTGTGCCGTGCTCGTGCTCATCGGGCTGCTCATCTGGCGCGACAGCCGCCGCAAGCGCCGGGCCCTGGCCGGGTCCGGTCAGGGCCAGCCGGCCTCCGCCGACCGGTGAGCCCGGAGGGTGCGTCGGTGACCGGGTGGTCCAACTGGTCGGGTGGGGTGGTGGCCGACACCGCCGTCGTGGTCCGACCCACCAGTGAGGACGAGGTCGCCGCCGTCGTGAGCGCGGCGGCCGCCGCCGGCCAGGTGGTGCGGCCCGTGGGGGCCGGGCACTCCTTCACCCCGCTCGGGGCCACGGACGGCGTCATCATCGACACCGCCGCGCTGAGCGGCGTGCTCGAGATCGATTCGGGCCGAGGCCGGGCCACGGTGGCCGCGGGGACCCGCATCGCCGAACTGGGGGCGTTGCTGCACCCGGCGGGGCTGGCCCTGCACAACCAGGGCGACGTCGACGTCCAGGCCATCGGCGGAGCCGTCGCCACCGGCACCCACGGGACGGGACCGGGGTTGGGCAACCTGTCGAGCGCCGTGGTCGGAGCCCGGCTGGTCACCGCCACCGGCGACGTCGTCGACTGCTCGGCCGACGCCCACCCCGAGCTGTTCCAGGCCGCCCGGCTGTCCCTGGGGGCACTGGGCGTGGTGACCAGGCTGCAGCTGGCGCTGGTCCCCAGCTACCGCCTGCGCGAGCGCACCTGGGTCGAGGCCACCGAGACCACGCTCGACCGCATGGACGAGCGGGTGGACGCCACCCGCCACTACGAGTTCTTCTGGGTGCCGGGGCGCGACGTCACCTTCAACAAGTCCCTCCACCCCACCGGGGCCGAGGCCGCCCCCGTCCCCCTGCGCCGGGCCGACGGCAGCCGGGAGCGGGTCGAGGCCAGCTGGCGCCTGTTCCCCACCGTGCGTGACGAGCGCTTCGAGGAGCTGGAGTTCGCCGTGCCCGCCGAGGCGGGACCGGCATGCCTGCGTGAGCTGCGGGACCTCATGGGTCGCCGCCACCCCGACGTCACCTGGCCCCTGGAGTACCGCACCGTGGCCGCCGACGACGTGTGGTTGTCACCGGCCCAGGGACGGGCCACGGTGACCATCTCGGTGCACCAGGGCGTCGGCCTACCCCACCAGGCCCTGTTCGCCGACGCCGAGGCCGTCTTCCGGGCCCACGACGGGCGTCCGCACTGGGGCAAGCACCACCGGGCCACGGCCGAGGACCTGGGCGCCTGGCTGCCGGGCCACGCCGACTTCGTGACCACCCGTCGCCTCTGGGATCCCCAGGGCCGTTTCCTCAACGACCACCTGCGCCCGCTCGTCGCCTGACGGGCCCTGGTCGTCGCCCGGAGAAGCTGGGCGTCAGACCAGCCAGTCCCGGTAGCGCTCGGTGAGCAGGGCGGGCAGGCCCCCGGTGTGGAGGAAGCCGACGGGGCGATCGGCGGCCAGCACCCCCGAACGGCGGGCCGCCACCAGGGCAGCCAGGGCCCGACCGGTGTAGACGGGGTCGAGCACCAGGCCCTCGAGCGTGGCCGCCAGGTGCAGGGCCTCCCTGGTGGCGTCGGTGGGGGCGCCGTAGGGCTCCGGTTGGCCGGGATCGATCTGCAGGCGGCCCACGGGGGCCGGGCGGCCAGCCCGGGCCGCGGTGGCCGTGGCCAGCTCGGCCACCTTGGGGTCGAGATCGCCGAAGCCGACGTCGACCCCCACCACCCGGCCGTGGTCGCCGAAGCCCGCCACCAGGCCGGCGTGGGTGCCGCCCGAGCCGTCGGCGCACACCACCAGCGCCCCCGCCGGAGCCGTGGCCGTCAGCTCGTCGGCGCAGGTCACGTAGCCCAGGGCTCCCGTGGGTGAGGAACCACCCAGGGGGATGGGGTACACCGTGGCCCCTTCGGCGCTCAGCCGGGCCGTCGTCGTAGCCAGGGCGGTGGCGGGATCGTCGTCGCCGGCCCACACGAGCTCGGCCCCCAGCAGCCGGTCGAGCAGCAGGTTGCCCTCGGGACGCTCGGGCACCCGGCCGAAGAGCACGGCCACGCAGCGCAGGCCCAGGGCGGCGGCGGCCGCAGCCGTCATGCGCACGTGGTTGGACTGCGCCGCTCCCCCGGTCACCAGGGTGTCAGCCCCGCCGACCAGGGCCTCCGCGCACAGGTGCTCGAGCTTGCGGGCCTTGTTACCGCCCCCGGCCAGCCCGGTGAGGTCGTCGCGCTTGACCCACAGGCAGCCGGGATCGAAGCCCAGGGACCGGCCCAGGCGCTCGGCCGGCTGCAACGGGGTGCCCGTGGCGGACCACGAGACGGTGGGGGGTGGGAGCGGTGGGGCCACACGCCGACCGTAGGTGGTGTCGACCGGGGATGCGACCGTCGGTGGCCGGGCCGGGCCAACTGGATCTTGGGGCCGGCCCCGGCGAGGATGGACCCATGTTCACCGGCATCGTCGAGGAGCTGGGCACCTTCGTGAGCCGCGAAGGCCAACGGGTGCGCATCGAGGCCCGGACCGTGCTCGAAGGGTCGTCCCTGGGCGACTCCATCGCCGTCAACGGCTGCTGCCTGACCCTCGTCGACCAGGGCGACGGCTGGTGGGAGGCCGACGTCTCCGACGAGACCGTGGCCCGCACCACCGTCGGGGCCCTGGCACCGGGCGACCCCGTCAACCTCGAACGCCCCCTGCGCCTGGCCGACCGCCTCGGTGGCCACCTCGTCCAGGGCCACGTCGACGCCGTGGGCACCATCGTCGAACCCGTGCCCGACCTGCGGGTCACGGTGCCGGCCGATCTGCTGCGCTACTGCGTCGAGAAGGGCTCCATCACCATCAGCGGGGTGAGCCTGACCATCGTCGACGTGCTCGAGGACGGCGTCACCTTCAGCATCATCCCCCACACCTGCGAGGTGACCACCCTCGGACGGGGCCAGCCCGGTGACCCGGTCAACCTCGAGGTCGACGTCATGGCCAAGCACGTCGAGCGGCTGCTGCAGGCCCACCTCCCGGCCGGCTGAACGCCGTGGCCGAGGCCGATGGCTCGGGCATCTCGGTCCGGGGGGTGTCCCACGGCTTCCGCCGCGGTCGGGAACAGGTCCGGGCCCTCGACCACATCGACCTCGACGTGGCCGACGGCGAGTTCGTGGCCATCATCGGCCCCTCGGGATGCGGCAAGTCGACCCTGCTGCGCATCGTGGCCGGCCTGCTGACCCCCGACGAGGGGACGGTGTCGGTCCACGGGCTGACCCCCGACCAGGCCCGGCGACAGAAGCGCTTCGGCCTGGTCCCCCAGACCCCGGCCCTGCTGCCGTGGCGGACGGCGGAGGCCAACATCTCGCTGTTGCGTGAGGTGAACCGCCGTCGGGGCCGGGACCTCGACCCCCCCGACACGGCCAGCCTCATCGACCTGGTGGGCCTGGGCGGCTTCGAGGCGGCCCGACCCGCCGAGCTGTCGGGGGGGATGCAGCAACGGGTGGCCCTGGCCCGGGCCTTCGCCCTGGGGGCGCCGGTGCTGCTCATGGACGAGCCCTTCGCCGCCCTCGACGAGATCACCCGCGAGGAGATGCGCTTCCTGCTGGCCCGGACGTGGGCGGGCACCAGCGACCAGCCCGGCGGTCGGCGCACGGTGCTGTTCGTGACCCACGCCATCGAGGAGGCCGTGGCCCTGGCCGACCGGGTGGTCGTCTTCGCGGCCCGGCCCGGCCGGGTGGTGGCGGACGAGACCATCACGCTGGCCCGGCCCCGCATGCCCACCCAGGAGGACACCGAGCCCTTCCACGACCACGTGCGCCGGGTGCGGGCCGCCCTGCGGGCGGCCATGCCCACCATGGAGGGGTTGCGCCGCACCCGACCGGCGGGGGGTGGGCAGTGACCTGGTCCCGGCGGGCACTGGGCCGCCTGGTGCCCACGGTGGTGGCCTTCGGGCTGCTGTTCGGCCTGTGGCAGGCCATCGTCGAGTGGCGGGACATCAAGCGCCTGGTGCTGCCCCCGCCCTCGGCCGTGGTGGCCGACCTGTGGCGCCAGCCGGGCTACTGGTGGCACCACGCCTGGGTGACGGGCCAGGAGGCCCTCATCGGCTTCGTGCTGGCCCTGGTGGTGGCCCTGTTGCTGGCGGTGGCCATCGTCCACTCACGTCTGGCCGAGCGGGCCCTGCTGCCCGTGCTGACGATGATCCAGGTGACCCCCATCATCGCCCTGGCCGTGCCCCTGTTCATCCTGTTCCGCAGCTTCGGTCTGGGGCCGAAGATCGTGATGTCGGCCCTCGTGACCTTCATCCCCTTCACCGTCAACGCCATGGCCGGGTTGCGTTCGGTGGACCCTGACACCCTCGAGGTGCTGCGCTCGGTGGATGCGTCGCGGTGGGAGATCCTCGTGCGCCTGCGCCTGCCCCACGCCCTGCCCTACCTGTTCGCCGCGGCCCGGGTGTGCGTGGGCCTGGCCCTCATCGGGGCCCTGGTGGCCGAATGGTCGGGGTCGAGCGAAGGCCTCGGCTACGTGATGGTCACCGGGCAGCGCCAGTTCGCCACCACGGCGGTGTGGGCCGCCGTCTTCGTGCTCACCACCATGGGCCTGGTGGGCACGGCGGTGATCAGCACGGCGGAACGTCGCCTGATGCGCTGGCGGCCCACGAACACTGTCCGTTAGGTCAGCGCGCTAGGTCAGGGACAAGCCTGTCGCACTAGACAACGTCCATGCGTGCACGGTTCCGGATGTCCATGGCGCTCGTCGCCCTCGCCCTCGTCGTCGCGGCCTGCGGCAGTGACGGCGACAGCGCCAGCGACACGACCGCGTCCACGGCGTCGGGCGGGTCGGCGACGACCGGCGCGGCCGGCGGCTTCCCCGCCGACCGCTGCGCCGACAACGAGGCCGCGGGCACCATCACCTTCGTGACCAGCTTCGACTACTCGGCGGCGGCGTCGATCATCGACGTGGTCGCGGCCGAGGACCAGGGCTACTTCGACGACGTGTGCCTCGATGTGGAGCTGCAGGCCGGGTTCTCGACGGCCAACGTGCCCCTGCTGGCGGCCGGCCAGGCCCAGATGACCTCGTTGGGCAGCTTCAGCGAGGTGGCCGTGGCCAACTCGGCCGGGGCCGACGTGGTGGCCGTGGCCGTGGAGGGCAAGACCTCCATCGAAGAGCTCCTGGTGGAGAACGGCACCGGCGTCACCACCCTGGCCGATCTCGACGGCCACCGCATGGGCATCAAGGGCGCCATCCCCTACGCCGTGCGGGCCATGCTGGCCAAGGCCGGGGTCGACGAGACCTCGCTCAAGCAGACCGAGGTCGGCTTCAACCCCGTGATCCTGTTCGAGACCGACATCGACGCCCTGCCCGTCTACAAGTCCAACGAGCCCCACCAGCTCGACGCCGCCGGCTACGCGGGCAAGTACACCAGCTTCGACCCCCGCGACGAGGACATCCCCGCCAGCTTCGCCGTGTTCGCCACCAGTGCCAGCTTCGCCGAGGAGCACCCCACGGCGGTGGCGGACTTCGTGCGGGCCGCGCTGCACGGCTTCGACTGGGCGACCGAGCACCCCGACGAAGCCGTGGCCGCCACGCTGAAGCTCAGCGATCCCACCTTGTTCTTCCAGCCCGACGGCGAGAAGTTCCGCTGGACGACCGAGTCCCAGCTCGTGCGGGACACGACGCCCTCCGGTGAAGCCGTCGGTTCCATCGACGTCGACGCCCTCGAGGCCGAGGTGGACAACCTGGTCGACCTGGGCGTCATCCCCGCCGGGTCGGTCGACGTCAAGACGTCGGTCGACGCATCGTTCGTCGATGAGGTGACGAAAGACGGCAAGGTCATCTGGTACTGAGGCACGCCACCATCTGCAGCCGAGGTCGCCATGATCGTCAACGGCTGCGGTTGGCGGCCCGGACGCCGAACGCCGTGGCCACCACCATGCCGATGGTCTCCACGGCGATGAGGCCGAGCACGATATCCAGCATGCGGCCCTGAGGACGGGTCAAGAAGAGCACACCACCGATCAGCCCCGCCACCCCGGCTGCAGTGAAGAACGGTGCCGCCTTGTGGTGGGCGGCGAACCAGGTGTTCTCGTTGCGCATGGTGGAACGGGTGCGGATGCCGACCCAGCGGTTGAGGGGGAGCTTGTAGTGCGCGCCCCGCCGTCCGATGATCACTCCCATCACACCCGTTCCCACGAACACCAGGCACAGCAGGATGGCAGCAGGCCACGGGAGGCGGGCGACGTCTTCCGCGAGGATGGGATCCATGGCCGGGGGACGTTAGCGGGCCGGCGGGGGTCCGAGGCTGCCAGCACTAGGGTCCGACCGTGGCCGACACCCCTGTTCGCACCGAGGTACCCACCGACCACCTCACCATCCTGGGCCGCACCCAGCGCGGACCGGTGGCCCACGTCGAGTGCTTCGACGCCCCCGAAGGCATCTCCACCGTGCGCTTCTCCACCGACGAGCTGGCGTCGATGTGCCCGGTGACGCGCCAGCCCGACCTGTCCCGCGTCGTCATCGAGTACGGACCCGATCGACGTTGCGTCGAGTCCAAGTCGTTGAAGCTCTACCTGTGGTCCTTCCGCGACCGGCCCGTGTTCGCCGAAGCCCTGGCCGTGGAGATCGCTGACGAGCTGGTGGGCAGCGCCGGGCCCCGCTGGGTGCGCGTCACCCTGACGCAGCACCCCCGTGGCGGCATCACCGTGGAAGCGGTGGCCGAGCGGGGCTCTCCCCCGCCGGCGTGACCGGGTCAGCCGGCCGTCTGGTACACCATCGGGGCCCGGCCCCGGCCGGTCCAGTCGCTGGCCGCTCCCAGCTCCTCGACCGATCCCGCCTCGATGAGCTCGCCGAGGGCCTTGCGCACCGTGGCCGGGGAGCCGCCGGACAGCTCCTCCAGTTGGCGGACGGTGAACTTGCCCGCGGGTACCAGGCCCTTGATGTTCTCCACGGGCACCGGTGCCGCCCGCTGACGGGGGGCGCCGTCACGCTCGGCGGGCCGGCGGCGGCCACGACCGCGGCCCCGGGCGGCGGCGCCCCCGCCCGCCAACAGCCCGGCCTCGGTGAGCACCTCGTCGCTGACGCCGAGCTGGGTGAACGCGCTGACGGGAACGCCTTCCTGCTCGGCCCAGGTACGGGCGTGGCGCACGAAATCGGCACGGAACGTGCTGCCGTCGACGCGGCGCGCCGTTTCCAACGCACCGATGGCCCTCAGCTTGGCCAGCGGATCGGGCGCGGTGTCCACCGCCTTCTCCAATCGGCTGATCTCGTCGGGATCGAGGAGGTCGTCAGGATGTTCCAGATAGGTCAGGTACTGACGAACCGCTGCTTCTGCATCGACCATGTCGCTCATCGTTACCTTGTGTCGGGTGGCTGCTCGATCAGGTTCCCGATTACGGGAGGGCGCCCGTTGGGGGAAGGCCGCCACAGCGATTAACCCTAGTGCATGCGACGCAGGTTCGTGATGCATCATGGGAGGTTCGACGTGATCTTGCATCGTTTGTCGCGTGGCCATCGACCGGCTGCACAGCTGGTGACCAACGGGTCACGACCATGTCATCACCGGTCCAACGACGGGCCCACCAGCTCCTCCCGGTAGAGCCGCGCATCCATCGTCGCCAGGTCCTCGGCCACCCGGATGGGGAAGGCGATGTGGGCGAGCACGTCGGTGCCCACGTCGATGCCCGGCGCCACCTCGGCCAGGACCAGTCCGTCGGCCTCGAGGCGGAAGACGGCCCGCTCGGTGATGTAGAGGACGTCCTGGCCCTGCTGGACGGCCCGCCGGCCACTGAAGCAGACCATCTCGCAATCGGCGACGAACTTGCACCGCTCACCCTCCTGGAGGATGCGCAGGGTGCCGTCCGTGCCTTCGACCTCGAGCCCACGGCCCATGAACGGGCCCCGGCGATGACCACGCCGCCCGAGTTCCGCGCCGCCGTGGCCTGTAGGAGGATGCCCTGCGTCAGGCCCTCCTCCTCGCAGAACAGGGTGCCCTCGCTGTCCGCCGTGCTCGCCTTGATCAGGGCCACGTCGATGGGGATGGAGGGGTAGAAGAGGTGCTCCTGGCCGGCCGAGCACGAGCTGGACCGGACCTCGTCGTCGACGTCGGTGGTGTTGGCCGTGGGCACGATCGTGCCTTCGACCAGCCCGCGCACGGCGGCGACGAGGTTCATGGACGCCGCTGCGCCACCGGAATGGCCGATGCTGCCCTTGAGCGAGGTGACGGGCAGCAGCTCACCGATGCGGTCGCCGAACACCTGTCCCAGGGCGCGGATCCCGGCGGTGTCGCCGGCCCTGGTGCCGGTGCCGTGGGCGTACACCCCGTCGACGTCGACACCGTCGGGCAGGGCGGCCTCGGCCAGGGCGTGCTGCATGACCAGGGCCTCCCACTCGCCCCGCACGACGCCCAGGACCTGGGCGCCGGCGGGCCTCGGCGTGGACCCGGGACTCGAGCACGAACATGGCCGATCCCTCACCGCTGACGATGCCGGTGCGGTCCCGGCCGAAGGGGCGGCAGGCCAGGCGGGGTGTTGGGCCTGGCTCAGGGCCCGGGTGCCCCCCGATGGACGTGCCGATGGTGACGTCCCGGATGGCCACGGTGCCCGAGGCCAGGCCGTCGAAGTAGGCGTCCACGGTGTTGCCCAGGGGAGATGATCCCCGTCCCGGTCATGACCAGGTCCATGGCGAGAACCCCCTCGGTGACGCCCCCCCCGACCGTCGTCGCCAGCGTGACGACGCCACCCTCTGGCGTCAAAGGTCAACCGGATCCTCAGTTGACATCGCTGTCAGCGACGGGGGGCGTCGACGGTCGCCTAGGACCGGTGGGCCAGGTGCTCGAGGAGGCGGGAGGCGGTGACGACACCGACGTAGCGGCCGGCGCTGTCACAGCACACGGTGGGCAGCAACCGCTCGTCGGCGGACCGGGTGGTGATGCGACGGGCCAGGTCGACAGGCGTCGTGCCCACGGCGACCCGGTTGGCGGGGTGGAGGCGGCCGACCACGGCGCCCACGGCGTCCATGCTGCCCACGGGCCGTCCCCGCTGGTCGAGGACGACGACCAGGCCGGCCTGGCCCGAGGTGTGGGGGTCGACCTCGCCCCAGCCGGGCACGGGCCGGGCGAACAGGAAGCCCTGCACCAGGGGCACGCCCAGTCGGGTGAGGGTGTGGGCCTCCTCCTCGACCTCGACGCCCTCGGCGATGACCCAGGCGTCGATGCGGCTGGCGAAGGTGCCCAGCATCTCCACCAGGGCGGCCTTGGCCCCGTCGAGGTGGACGCCTTCGACCAGGGCCTTGTCCAACTTCAGGAAGGCGGGTCGGATGGCCAGGATGTGCTGCAGCCCGGCGTAGCCCGAACCGGCGTCGTCGACGGCGATGAGGGCGCCCTGGGACCGGTAGCGGTCGAGCAGGGGCAGGAGCTCGGCGTAGCTGTCGATGGGGGCGTGCTCGGTGAGCTCGAGGACGAGGCCATCGAGGGACGAGCGCGACAGGACGCGGTCGACGGCAGCCGTGCCCAGGGATCCGGGCTCGAGGTTCAGGGTCATGAACCGGTTGGGGGGCAGGTCGTCGCGCCGGGCCAGGGCCGCGGCCACGATGGCGGCGTCGAGCTGGTCGGCCAGGCCCAGGTCGCGGGCGGCGGCGAACCACAGGTCGGGGCGCCCGCCCATTGCACACCCATGCGGCCCGGCACCCGGGCACCACATCTCCACAAGCGAACTGCTTCATCGTGCCTCCCACGGCCAGAGAACG
Organism: Acidimicrobiales bacterium; assembly: GCA_038255145.1. GTDB lineage: Bacteria > Actinomycetota > Acidimicrobiia > Acidimicrobiales > CAIXPF01 > WHTX01. The sequence goes on along the minus strand of JBBSLP010000003.1, from coordinate 16,208 downwards.
AACTGCTCCCTGGATATCGGAGGCCGCTCCGTGTCCCTTTGGTGGTGGTTGGAGGTCGGGCCACGCAAGAGCGGCACCGGCGCCTGGATCCCGGAGGACCGATCCCCCCTCGGTCGCGTCGCCACTACGGTCGGCCCCATGGCCCGGTCCCCCTCCCGCCACGTCGCCTCCCTGCTCGACGCCCCTGCCGAGCACCACAGTGAGCTCGGTTCGCTGACCCGGCTGACGGCGGAGACGTTCCCCATCCTCGAGCGGCTGTCCATCAAGCGGCTCGTGCTCGCGGCCGGGACGATCCGCGAGCCCCACTGGCACGCCAACGCCAACGAGCTCACGTACTGCGTGGCGGGGAACGGTACTGGGCAACGGCACCGAGCTGTCATCGTTCACCGTGGCCGGGGGGCAGATGTTCCACGTCGAGTCGGGGGCCCTGCACCACATCGAGAACATCGGGACCGGTGAGGCCGAGCTGATCGTCGTGTTCAGCCACGAACACCCCGAGGACTTCTCGCTACGGGCGGCGTTCGGGGCCATGTCCGACGCCGTGCTCGGCAACACCTACGACCTGCCGGCCGCGGCCTTCGCGCCGGTGGTCAGGGACACGACACCGGCGTTGCTGGTCGAACGCCGAGGTGGACCGGTCGTGCCGTCGAACGCCGGCGCCAACGACCCCCGCCGCTTCGACGTCGAGGGGCAGCAGGCGCCGGTGGTGTTCCCCTACGGCTCGGCCCACCTGGCCCGTTCCCAGTACTGGCCGGCGTTGGTGGACCTGTCCATGTACTCGCTGCGGGTGGGGGCCGACGGCATGCGCGAGCCCCACTGGCACCCCCGGACGGCCGAGTTGGGCCACGTGCTGGCTGGCCGGGCCCGCATGAGCGTGCTGGATCCCGACGGCACCGTGGACCTATGAGCTGCAGCCCGGCGACGTGTACTTCATCCCCCGGGCCTATCCCCACCAGATCGAGGTCCTCGGTGACGAGGAGATCCACTTCCTCGTCTACTTCGACCAGCCCACCCCCGGCGACGTCGGCTTCCGGGCCTCGGGTTCCGCCTTCGCCCGCGGCGTCCTCGCCGCCACCTTCGGCCTGGACGAGGACCAGTTCCCCGCCCTGCCGCTGACCATCGCCGACCCGTTGCTCGTCCGCCGGATCAACCCCGTCGATCCGGTGGTCTGAGCGGGCCCCCGTCCCTCGTCAGGCGTAGGCGGTGCCGGCGATGTGGGTGCTCGGCGCCGGCCCGCAGCCGTCGATGCACGTGGGGGTTGGGTTCGATGGCGACGAGCGTGGCCCCGGGCGGCAGGTAGCGAAGCTTGGCGCCGACCCCGGAGCCGCGCCCGACGACCTCCCGGGGCAGGTCGGCGAAGACCCGCCGCTTGTGCTTGCGGAGGTTCCACTCGAGGTAGGGGCCCATCACGCTGAAGAACGCGGCGTTGAACGGGCCACGCCGCCCGTGCACCTCGAAGCCGGTCATCGGTGACACGGCCCTTGCGGAATCGATCACTGCGTCGCCGTCAGCTGGGTTCAGCCGAGGACCTCCGTGTGCCACAGTGCCGGGTGGATGGACGCCATCAGCTCGGTGGTGCCATGGCCGATGTGGAGGTTGTCGCTCGCCAGATTCTCCATGAACCTGTCGGTGTAAAGCCGCCCACCCCGAGCGCCGAGGTAGCGGGTGGACATCCGGAGGATCGCTTCGCGGGTGTCGTCACCGAGATCGGACAAGGTGACGGGGCCTTCCACGGCGACGTACCGGTACGCGCCGGTCGAACCGGGGTCCACCACCGACAACGTGGCTCGGCCTTCGGCGCGGATGCGATGCGCTTTGGCCGATGTGGCGCCGATGCACATGTCGACGGTGCCACCTGGCGTGTACGAATACCAGATGGGAGCAAGCAGCGGACCCTTGCCGACCCTGCTCACCGAGATGTTCCCGAGACGTGCCTCCAACAGGAAGGCGTCTCGTTCTCCGTCTGTCATGCTCGTCATGGTTCTATTTCGATTCGTCATAGCTCGGGGAAGAGGAACTGCCGGATCGGACACATCGAACGCGTCGACCCACCAATCAGGTGCCTCGTGGTTCCTTGGGGAGGCCGAGGACCATCTCGCCGAGGATGTTGCGTTGCACTTCGGAGGATCCAGCGTAGATGGTGCCGGCGCGCGCGTTTTCGAAGGTTTCCACCCACGAGCTCGACGAGTTGGGGGCGCCGACGTCATCGGTGCCGAAGATGCTCGTCGGCCTGCGCCCAGTCGGCGTGAGTGCTTCAGCGCCGAGCAGGTGGACCCCGAGCTCGGTGACGACGCGGTGGTACTCGCTCCAATAGAGCTTGGTGATCGCTGCGTCCGGCCCTGGTTGGTGGCCACTGAGATACTGGGTGAGGATGCGTAGCCCTAGGTAGCGCATGATCTGCACCTTGCTGTAGCACCACGCCAACTGTTGCCGGATCACAGGGTCGTCGGTGCGGCCACGTTCCTTCGCCAACAAGACGATGCGGTCGAGTTCGGCTTGGAAGCGGATCGAGTTGGTCGCTGCGGCCGCGCCGCGTTCGTACCCGAGCAGGCTCATGGCGACGGCCCATCCGTTGTTGATCCCCCCGACCACGTCGTCCTGCGGGCAGACTGCGTCGGTGTAGAAGACCTCGTTGAAGTCGCTGTCACCGGTGATCATCCGGATTGGGCGCACCTCGATGCCGGGCTGATCCATCCCGACCAGCAGGAAGGAGATGCCTTTGTGCTTGGGTGCATCGGGGTCGGTGCGGGCGAGGGTGAAGATGTGGTCGGCCAGGTGACCGGCTGACGTCCAGATCTTCTGTCCGTTGAGTACCCACTGATCGCCGTCGAACTCAGCTCGGAGCGACAAGCTGCCGAGATCGGAACCGGCACCGGGCTCCGAGTAACCCTGACACCAGACGTCTTCACCTGACAGCACCCGAGGCAGGTAGTGCTTCTTCTGCTCCTCGCTGCCCCAGACGAGCAGCGTGTTGCCGAGCATGTGTATGCCGAACGCATCGTTCGGACCGCCCGTCGGCACCCCTACCCTGGCGAACTCCTCGGCCAGGATCACCTGCTCGAGCGCGGAGAGTCCGGCCCCGCCGTACTCCACCGGCCAGCCCGGCGCGAGGTAGCCACCGGCATGGAGCACTGCCCGCCACACGGTCACGAAGTCGGCGACCTCGTCGTTCGCCAGTTGCCCGATGCCGGCCCAGTCCTCGGGCAGCTTCTCGCCGAGGAAGGCCCGCACTTCAGCGCGGTAGGCGTTCGCCTCGGGTCCATAGTTGGGATTCACGACACCGTCACCTGTTCGTAGTTCGATTCGACCCGGTCGAGGTGGCCGACGTCGAGCTGAGACTTCCGGGCTCGCCAGCGCAGGATGCGCTACGTCCCATCGACGACCGCCTTCACGCCTTCGATCGTCCGTTGCATGTTCGCCTTGAGGGCAGCGCGCCGACGATTGAGGACCTGCTGTTCCTTCTCCGGCCTCTTGAGGGCGGCCGGGGCGGTGCCGTTGTTGCGTTGGCCGATCACCATGGACATGCGGAGACGACTGCCCGTGCCTTGTTCGGCGATGTCGAACCGCCAGATGGCGCCGGGATCGTCAGCGTCGGTGATGCGCCACTCGAAGGCGGAGTTCTCTTCCCATCGGGTGACGATGCAGTCGACCTCCCACGTGAAGACGTTCGGAATGTCGTTGCGTCCTCGGAACGTCGACCCGACAGCCGGTGGGCCCTCGCTCGTCCACTCGGCACCGACGAACTCGTCGGAGAACCGGGCGGGCATGGCGATGTCGGTGATGACCTTCCACACGGCTGGTGGTCTGGCGGCGGTGTCGATCTCGACGACGACGCCGGGGCCGTCAGCTACCCGAGCCGTTCCGTCCCTGCTCGGGCGCTGCCGAGTGAAGCCCCACTGGTCGAAGTACGTGATCTCGCAAGCTGGTCGTCGAGGTACCGGCCTGAAGTCCTGTCCCTTCGTGTGGGCCACGGGGAAGCAGACGAGCGTGGTGACGCCGGCCGGGATGCCGAGGAGCGCGGCGACCTCGTCCTTCTTGTAGTTGAGCATCGTGGCGTAGACCGTCCCCAGCCCGCGAGCCCGGAGTGCCAAGTTGAAGCTCCACGCGGCCTGGATCCCACTGTCGAACAGGCCGGGCCGCCCGCTGTTGTCGTGCACCCCCCAGATGGCGCAGAGCACCAACGCCGGTACCTTGGCGTAGTTCTCGACCAGGTACGCCCCGGAATCGATCACCTTTTCCTTCGGGTGCCCTGTTCCGACCAGCCTGTCACGGACCGCGACGAAGCCTGCGCCCACCTCGGCATAGAGGCGGCCGAGCTCGTCCTTGAGTTCCTGATCTCTGACCACCAGCCAGCGGCGGCTGGCGTCGTTGCCGCCTGACGGTGCCTGCTCGGCGAGATCGATGCACTCGAAGATGGTGGCATCGTCGACCGGTCGATCGAAGTCGAGCCGCTTGCGCACGGATCGTGTCGTGCTGAGCAGCCGGTCGGTCATGTCGAGATCGAAGCCGGAGGAGAGATGCGGCCGCTCATGATCCAGCCGTCCCCACAGCGGGGATCAACCGACTGCGGTCGTCGACGCACACCGCGCCGATGTGAGGTACCCGAGCGCTTCGAGATCGAGGGCAGGGCAGGCGAGAGCTCGGGGGGGGCGGTCGATGATCTGTGATGAGGCACTGGTTCCACCCTGGGGTCGTGGCTGAGCCGTCCAGGAGCACGCCGCCGTTCCGGGTAGCGAAGAACTACTGGGTAGCGAAGTACTACCACCGGCTGCTAAGGTCGTCAACGTGAAGCTCGAGGACCTCGGAACGCAGACGTGTTCAATATCCCGGGCGCTGGCCCAGATCGGCGACGGGTGGACGCTGCTCCTCATCAAGCAGGCGTTCCTGGGCAAACGCCGCTTCAGCGAGTTCGTCGAAGGCAGCGGCGCGCAGAAGAGCATCGTGTCCGATCGGCTCAAGAAGCTCGTCGAGTTCGGTGTGTTCGACCGGGTCGAGTACCAGGAACACCCGAGCCGCCACGAGTATCGGCTGACCGAGAAGGGGCGGGAACTGAACGACGTCCTGCTCGTCCTGTCCCGCTGGGGAGATCACTGGCTCGACGACGGAGCCGGTCCACCGGTCACCTACCTGCACACGACCTGCGGGCACGACGCCCACATCGCCGTGTCGTGCACGTCGTGCGGGGAGACGATCCACGCCCGCACGACCCGCGCCATCCCCGGCCCGGGCGCCCGCACGGACCACCGGGCCGATACAGATTCGCAAACCAAGGGGGGATGATCCATGAGATATCAAGACTGTCCAACGGTCGAGGTGGACATCGGCATATGCGGCACGGTTGCAGCTGTATGGGAGCTGATCTCCGACATAGCGCTACCTTCGAGGTTCTCGAGCGAGGTCCAGGGTGTCGAATGGCTCGGCAGCGCCACAGGGCCAGCGGTGGGCGCACGGTTCATCGGCACGAACCAACACAAGGCCATCGGCGACTGGCAAGCGGAGTGCACGATCACCGCAATGACGCCAGGACAGGGCTTCGAATGGACCGTCGGTGACGTCGACCACCCTTCTGCCATCTGGCGGTTCACGATCAGTGAGGCCGGCGAGGAGCTCATCCTGCGCCAGTGGTTCCAGATGGGCCCAGGCCGGTCGGGCCTGAACTACGCCATCGACGCCATGCCCGACAAGGAGGAGCGGATCGTGGCCAAGCGCCTCCGAGAACACGAAGACAACATGCGCGCCAACCTCATCGGCATCAAGGCACTCGTCGAAGGACCCACCTCATGACCGCATGTCCCATATCGGCCACATCGTTGAACGTAGTGGGCGGATGACCCTCCGCATCGGGATCAGCGTGGCCGCACCCGTCAATGCCGAACAGGTCGGGTTCGTCCGCGAGGCCGAGCGACTCGGCGTCGACTCCCTGTGGTCAGCAGAGGCGTGGGGCTACGACGCCCTCACCCCACTCGGCTACCTGGCCGCCATCACCGACCGGGTGCGCCTCGGATCCGGCATCGTGCAACTCGGCACCCGCACCCCGGCCAACCTGGCCATGGCGGCCATGGCCCTCCAAGCCATGTCCCACGGCCGGCTCCTCCTCGGGCTCGGCACCAGCGGTCCCCAGGTCATGGAAGGGTGGCACGGCATCCGGTTCACCAAGCCCGTCACCCGAACCCGGGAGACCATCGGCATCGTCCGCGCCGTCACCTCGGGCCAGAAGGTCGCCTACGCCGGCGACATCTACCAACTCCCGTTGCCGGGCGGCGAAGGCGTCAGCATCCGTTCCGGGCAGCCAGCGGTGCACATCCCCATCTACCTGGCGTCGCTCGGACCGAACAACCTCCGCCTTACCGGCCAAGCTGCCGATGGGTGGATCGGCAACTCGTTCTTTCCCGAGACCGCCGACGTGTTCTTCGACCCCATCCGGGAGGGCGCGGCGGAGGCCGGTCGAACCCTCTCCGACATCGACCTGACGGTCGCGGCCGGCGTCGAGTTCACCGACGACGTCGACGAAGCCGTCCGGCGTCACTCCGAGGGCTACGCCTTCACCTTCGGGGCCATGGGCTCGGAGACCACGAACTTCTACAACGGCGCCTTCGCCCGCCAGGGCTACGGCGAGGACGTCCGAGCCGTGCAACAGCTCTGGCGCGCCGGCGATCGCGCTGCCGCGGCCAAGCGGGTCCCGAGTGCCATCGGACGCGGAACCAACCTCATCGGCACGGACGACATGGTGCTCGCACGCCTTCGCCAGTACCGCGACGCCGGCGTCAACATGATCCGCGCCGGCCTTGCCGGAGCGACGCTGCCGGAGAGGCTCGAGACGCTTGCTCGTCTCATGGACCTCATCCGGACCCTCAGCGCCGAGGAACCCGCCACCAGCTCGAGCTGACACCACATCTTGCGCCAGCCACCGCCTGGGCTGGTGGTTGGAGTAAGACGTTCATGGTGGGCGCTACAGGACTCGAACCTGTGACCTCAGCCGTGTGAAGGCCTTCATCACGCCATCCTTGACCTGGACAGATTCACATTTCCGCAGCTCAGAGCTGTACATCTCCTACCGGCCAGTATCGTCACATGACGCCTGATATCGAGCCCTAGTGGCACGGGTGTGGCACGACCAATCGGCTACCCCCACGCGTCTAGTGGTACGTCGTCCAGCCGCCCGACGCTGCGTGCAGACCCTCGAACCCCTCACGCAGCGCACCGGCTTGACCGTCGACACCACCACAATGCTTTTAGGCGACTCCATGAGATGCCGAGGCGTCAAGCGGCCGAGGACCGTGCGCTGGTCGTTGACTACGACCACGCTGGCCGAGCCGCGCAGGCGGGCGACGATGGCCGCAGCGGTGACGGGATCGGACGGTGCGCACGTCACCGGGTCACGATCGGCCGCGTCGAGCGCGCGCCGCTCGCCACCGGGCCGGTGGATAGTCGGGAGGCCCGCAGCCATCCAGTCCACCTTGCTGGCGGCGGACGCGCTGCTCGGTCGAGGGGCCGACGTCGATGTGGCCAAGGAGGTCGGCTGGGCGTCCGGCAGGTGCTCTTCTTCGTACTCTTTTGCGGGGAGCACCTCGACGAGCTGCGCCCCGTCAGCAACCAGGCGCTGCACGAGGGCACGATCGGCGACACGGAGCGTGCTCATGCTCCGAGCGCGGCGGCGAGGTCGTCGATCGAGGGGGCGCCGATCAGCGCATCGCCGCTCCCGTAGAGCCGGCACGACAGCGACGGCTCGATCCCGGGGCCGGCGAACGGGTCCTGGCCGTCGACGAGGATCGTGGGCGACCCATGCATCCCAAGCGCTCGCGCCTCGTCATCGGTGTCGACCTTGCGCTCGGCAACTATGATGTCGATCAACCCCGCTTTGGCCAGGGCGGCGTCGAGGTTGCAGCGGGCGAGCGCATGGTTCGGGCAGGCCTCCACGAACAGCAAGTCGATCTTCACCGAAGCCAACATAGGGCGGTGGTGGTCATGAGCTGAGCGTTGACGTCGCACTCGCGACGACGTCCGTGGATGAGCTGGTCTTCGGGGTGACGCCGGACTGGTGGAAGGTTGCCATCTCACCGTGCAGGCGTGCTGCTGTTTGCAGCAGGGGGAGGGCGAGGCAGGCGCCGGTGCCTTCGCCGAGGCGGGGGTCGAGGTCGAGCAGGGGCCGGAGCCCGAGGTGGTCGAGGACGGCGGTGCTGCCGGGCTCAGCGGAGCGGTGCCCGGCGAAGGTGTAGGCGACGGCCCCGGGGCAGATCTCGACGGCGGCGAGGAGGGCCGCGGCCGAGATGACGCCATCGACGATGACGGGGACTCGGGCGGCAGCACCACCGATGATGAAGCCGCTGAGGGCGGCGATCTCCAGTCCTCCGAGGGAGGCGAGGACGAAGAGTGCATCGTCGGGGTCGGTGGATCGTCGGGTGCGGGCGATGGCGTCTTCGATCACGGCGATCTTGACGGCGAGCATGTTGTTGTCGATGCCGGTGCCCCGTCCGGTGATCTCGGCCGCCGTGCGTTTGGTGAACCAGCTGATGAGGGCGGCGGAGGGTGTGGTGTTGCCGATGCCCATGTCGCCGGTGATGAGACAGCGGGCGCCGCCTGCTACGAGCTCGCGTGCCACTTCGGCGCCGACGTCGAGAGCCCGCCGGGTCTGTTCAGGGGTCATGGCGGGGGCGTGGCGCAGGTTGGCCGAACCGGCTGCCACCTTGCGGCGCAGCAAGTTGGGGGCTGGTTCCAGGGTGGCTGCCACGCCGACGTCGACCACGACGACTTCTGCTCCGACCTGTCGAGCGATGACGTTGATGGCGGCCCCACCGGCACAGAAGCTCGCGACCATCTGGGCGGTCACGTCGGCAGGCCATGGTGTGACGCCTTCGGCGACGACCCCGTGGTCTGCGGCGAACACCGCCACTGTGGCTGGTGCGGGTAGGGGGGGCGGGGAGGTGCTGGCTATGCCGGCGAGGCGGACGGCGCAGTCTTCCAGCTGGCCGAGCGAGCCGGGGGGTTTGGTGAGTCGACGGTCGTGCTCCCGGGCGTCTTGCATCGCCGTCTTGTCGAGGTCGCGCACGTGCTCGCACGCATCGGCGAACGGTGTGGTGTCCCGTTCGCCCCATCGTTCCCGGTGGATGGCCCAGGTGAGGGGGCGGCGCGAGGCCCAGCCGGCGAGGGCGAGCTCGGGTTCAGGATCGAACTGCTCGACGTAGCCGAGACAGAGGTAGGCGACGATCTCGACATGGCTGGGGAGCTGCAGGAGACGGGCGAGCTCGTCGGGTTCGGCGAAGCTGACCCATCCGACCCCGAGGTGCTCGGCTCGTGCTGCGAGCCACAGGTTCTCGATGGCCAGGCAGGTTGAGTAGGCGGCGGTCGCTGGTTGGGTGGCGCGGCCGAGGATGTGGGCGGAGCCTCGTTCCTGGGTGGTGGTGACGACGATGTTGAGGGGGGTGTCGAGGACGGCTTCGATCTTGATCCGGTCGAACTGGGCGGCGCGCGCTGACGGGAGGGTCTGGGCGAAGTCGCGGCGTGTCCGTTCGACGTGTGCAGCGACGCTGCGCCGGACGTCGGTGTCGGTGATGACCAGGAAGTCCCAGGGTTGAGACAGGCCTACGGAGGGCGCGACGTGGGCGGCGGCGAGAACCCGAAGCAGGACGTCGTCGGGCACTGGGTCGGGGCGGAAGTGACGTCGGACGTCTCGGCGGGCGTTGATGATCCGGTAGAGCGAGTCGCGATCTGTCTCGGTGACCGTGTCGTGGTTCAAGCGGGCTTCTCGGTCAGGTAGAGCTGGTTTCCGTTGTCCTCGAACTCGGCGGTCTTCTCTTTCATGCCGAGCTCGATGGCGGTGTCGACGTTGACGCCGTGTTCGGCGGCGTAGTCGCGCAGGTCGTGACTGATGCGCATCGAGCAGAACTTCGGGCCGCACATGGAGCAGAAGTGGGCGGTCTTGGCCGGCTCGGCGGGGAGTGTCTCGTCGTGGTAGCTGCGGGCGGTGTCGGGGTCCATGGCCAGCTCGAACTGGTCGTGCCAGCGGAACTCGAAGCGGGCTTTGGACAGGGCGTCGTCCCACGCCTGGGCCCCGGGGTGGCCCTTGGCGAGGTCGGCAGCGTGGGCGGCGATCTTGTAGGCGATCACGCCGGCCTTGACGTCATCCCGGTTGGGCAGACCGAGGTGCTCTTTGGGGGTGACGTAGCAGAGCATGGCGGTGCCGTGCATGCCGATCACCGCCGCGCCGATGGCAGACGTGATGTGGTCATAGCCCGGTGCCACGTCGGTCGTGAGCGGGCCCAGTGTGTAGAAGGGCGCTTCGTGACACCAGTCCAGCTGGAGGTCGACGTTCTCCTTGATCTTGTGCAAGGGCACGTGCCCAGGCCCTTCGATCATGACCTGGACGTCGTGGCGCCATGCCACCTCGGTCAGCTCGCCGAGTGTGCGCAGCTCGGCCAGCTGGGCGGCGTCGTTGGCGTCGGCGATGGACCCGGGGCGGAGCCCGTCACCGAGCGAGAAGGCCACGTCGTAGGCGGCGAAGATCTCGCAGAGCTCCTCGAAGCGGGTGTAGAGGAAGTTCTCCTGGTGGTGGGCCAGGCACCAGGCGGCCAGGATCGACCCCCCGCGACTGACGATGCCGGTGACTCGGCCGATGGTGAGAGGGATGTAGCGGAGCAGCACGCCGGCATGCACCGTCATGTAGTCGACGCCCTGTTCGGCCTGCTCGATGATCGTGTCGCGGAACAGCTCCCAGGTGAGCTCGGCGGGGCGGCCGTCGACCTTCTCCAGTGCCTGGTAGATGGGAACGGTCCCGATCGGTACCGGCGAGTTGCGGATGATCCACTCTCGGGTGGTGTGGATGTCCTGACCGGTGGAGAGGTCCATGACGGTGTCCGCGCCCCACCGGGTGGCCCACGTGAGCTTGTCGACCTCTTCGGAGATCGACGAGGTGACGGCCGAGTTGCCGATGTTGGCGTTGACCTTGACCAGCAGCTTGCGCCCGATGGCCATGGGCTCGGACTCGGGGTGGTTCACGTTCGCGGGCAGGATGGCCCGACCGGCAGCGATCTCGTCACGCACCAGCTCGGGTGTCACGCCCTCGCGGATGGCGACGAACTCCATCTCGGGGGTGACTTCACCTCGCCGGGCGTAGTGCAGCTGGGTCACGACCCGACCGGCCCGGGCCCGCAGCGGCTGAGCGATTCCACCGGGGAACGACTCGGGCGTGCGACCGGCCCGCACCGCGCCGCGGCCGTCGTCGCGGAGGTTGGGCCCCCGACCCTCGTACGGCTCAACGTCATTCCGCCCCAGGATCCACGGGCGGCGCAGTGCTCCGAGACCGACGAGCGGGTCGGCGCCTGGCCCGCTCGTGTCGTAGAGGCGGACCGGGGGGTTCGGCTCCCCTTTCGGGGAGTCACCCAGACCGACCTCGGCGAACGGCACCCGTAGGTCCGGACGCGACCCTGGGACGTACACCTTCTGCCGCGACGTGTCGCTCATGGCTACCCCTCCCTGCGCCGGCATTACCCGGATCAGGTTCAGCGGTCGACGCCAAGAAGCGTCCTCTCAGCCCGGTTCACGCCGAGCACCCGCGTGCACTTTTTGATTGCCTAGCAAGCTGCCAGAACCGGTCGCCCGGGCGCAAGCCCCGGAATGGACCGTGGGCGTGACCGGGCGGCACCACATGCTCTCCCCCCCCGAAGCGAGGGCTGGCGTCGGATCGAACAGCAGCCAGCAGCCGAGCTGGGCACGGTTATGTGACGCGGGCAGTGGATTGCTACCGTGGCTGTGCAACACGGGAGCTCGGTGGGACCGGGCTGAGAGGGTGGGCTGGTAGCCCCCGACCGTTCGAACCTGATCCGGGTAATGCCGGCGCCAGGGAGCATGAAAGACCGTCCTCCTGTTGCGCTCCGGCTCTGTAGGCATGGAGGAGGAGCGCGATGGGGCTTGGCCGCCTGCACGTGATCATCGACGTCAGCCCGCACGCGCCCCACCCGGTTGCGCTGGCCGAGGCTGCGCTCGCAGGTGGCGCTCCTGTCCTGCAAGTACGGCCCAAGGGCGTCACGGACGCAGCGGCGTATGAGGCGGTGGCGGCCATCGCTGAGCGCTGCCGGGCGGCAGGGGCGGCCTGCATCGTGAACGACCGAGCTGATCTGGCCCTCGCTACGGGCGCGGACGGGGTGCACGTCGGCGCCGAGGACCTCCCTGTCGATGTGGCCCGTCGGCTGGTGGGCCCAGAGTGCATCGTGGGAGGGACGGCCCGCCGCCGCGAGACCTCCGAGCAGCGCCAGGCGGAGGGGGCCAGCTATCTCGGCATCGGCCCCATCTACCTCACCTCCTCGAAGGAGGGGCTGCCCCCGCCACTCGGGCCGGCCATGCTGACCGACGTGGCGGCGGCCGTCACGATCCCGTTGATCGCAATCTCGGGGATCACGGTGCCACGGGTGGGTGAGGTGATCGCGGCCGGCGCCTACGGCGTCGCCGTCATGGGTGCCATCGCCCGGGCTCCGGACCCGCAGGCGGCGACGGCGGCGTTCGTCGCTGCCCTCACCCGAGCCGCCGGGGGGGTGCACGCGTGAGCCAGCAGCTGGATGTGGTTGTCGTCGGGGGCGGCGTGATCGGGCTTGGTGTCGCCTGGAAGGCCGCCATGGCGGGCTTGACGGTCAGCGTGGTGGACGACGCCAGACGCGAACGGGCTTCGTGGGCAGCCGCAGGCATGCTCGCACCGGTGACCGAGGTGCACTACGGCGAAGACGCGCTCCTCGGGCTGAACCTCCGCTCCGCCGCCCAGTACCCCGCCTTCGTGGCGGAGCTGGAAGTCGCGTCGGACATGACCGTGGGCTACCGGCCGTGCGGGACGCTGGTCGTGGCCGGCGACACCGACGACAACGCCGCCCTCGACGAGCTGTACCACCACCAGCTCCGGCTCGGGTTGGCGGTCACGCGGCTACGGGGCCGTGAGTGCCGTTCCTATGAGCCGGCGCTCACGCCCAGCGTGCGAGGCGGGATCCTCGCCGATGGAGATCACCAGGTCGACAACCGTCGACTGGAAGGCGCCCTCCGCCGTGCCGACCTCAGAGCCGGCGTCCGGCTGGTCAACGGCAGCGCCACCAGACTGGAGTGCCACAGCGACCGGGTCGACGGTGTGCGACTCGGCGACGGCAGCCTCCTGCGGGCCCCGACGGTCGTGCTGGCCGCGGGCTGCTGGTCCGGGCAGCTCGGCGGCGTGCCTGAGGGGCTGCTGCCACCGGTGCGACCCGTCAAGGGACAGATCCTGCGCCTGCGCACCGATCCTGGCGCACCGCTGCTCGGCCGCACCGTGCGGGGCCTTGTACGAGGCGCGTCGGTGTACCTGGTGCCCCGGTCCGACGGTGAGCTCGTCGTGGGGGCGACGATGGAAGAGCAGGGCTTCGACGTGAACGTGACCGCGGGTGCCGTGCACGAGCTGCTGCGCGCTGCCCGTGAGCTCGTGCCCGGCGTGGACGAGGCCGTGCTGGTGGAGTGCTGGGCCGGCCTGCGCCCAGCAAGCCCTGACAACGCGCCCCTGGTCGGTCCCACCACCCTGCCGGGGCTCATCATGGCCACCGGGCACGGCCGCAACGGCATCCTGCTCACCCCGGTCACCGCCGAAGCCATCACCCAGGTCCTCACCGGCGGGGACCTGCCCGACCACCTCATCCCGTTCGGTCCCGACCGGTTCGCAGGGTCCTCGCTGCGGGCGGCGGTAGCGCCGTGAACGTCGTCGTGAACGGCGAGAGCACCGGCGTGGTCCTCGGAGCGACGCTCGGTGTCGTGGTGGACGGGCTCGGCCGGGGACGCCGAGGTTTCGCCGCCGCGGTGAACGAGGAGGTGGTGCCGGCCAGCTGCTGGGACACGACCGTCCTGACCGACGACGACCGTGTCGAGATCCTCACCGCCGCGCAAGGAGGCTGAGCGTTGACCGCATCGATGGGCCCACCGACACAGCTCCCAGCCCAAGCGCTCCAGATCGGAGGAATCGAGCTCTCCTCCCGGCTCCTCATGGGCACAGGCGGTGCGACAAGCCTCGACGCGCTGGAGGCCGCGCTACGGGCTTCGGGCACCGCGGTGGCCACCGTCGCCCTCCGCCGCGTCGACGTGGACTCCCGCGGTTCACTGCTCGACGTGCTCACAAGGGTCGGGGTGCGGCTGCTGCCCAACACGGCGGGCTGCTTCACCGCCCGGGAAGCGGTGCTGACCGCGCAGCTCGCCCGAGAGGCGTTCAACACCGACTGGATCAAGCTCGAAGTCATCGGTGACGACGTCACGCTCCTGCCCGACCCCGTCGAGCTGCTCGACGCCGCAGAGACACTGGTCGACGACGGGTTCGCGGTCCTGGCCTACACGAACGACGACCCCGTCACCGCCCGCCGTCTCGCCCAGCTCGGCTGCGCCGCAGTGATGCCCCTCGGCTCGCCGATCGGCAGTGGGCTCGGCATCCGCAACCCCCACAACATCGCCCTCATCGTGGAGCAGGCCTCCGTGCCCGTAGTGCTCGACGCCGGGATCGGCACCGCCTCCGACGCCGCGCTGGCCATGGAGCTCGGCTGTGACGCCGTGCTCGTCGCCTCCGCAGTGACGCGTGCCCAGGATCCCGCTCGCATGGCCGCAGCCATGCGACACGCCGTCGAAGCCGGCTACCACGCCCGGCACGCCGGACGCATCCCGCGCCGCTGGCACGCAGTTCGCTCCACACCCCAACAAGGCGCCCCGAAGCTCACCACGATCGACCTCGGCGCCCCATGACTGACAGCGCCGTGTTGCCCTCCCTCGTGCTGTTGACCGACCGCCGCGCCGCCGAAGCGCAGGGTCACACGTTGGTGTCCACGGTCGCCGCTGCGGTCGAGGCCGGCGCCCGAGCCGTGCTGCTGCGCGAGAAGGACCTACCCGCCCGACACCGCCTCCGCCTCGCGCAGGAACTGCGACACGCCATGGCGGGCAGCGATGCCCGCCTCGGCATCGCGTCCGACCCCCACCTCGCAGCCCGCGCACACATCGACTGGGTGCACCTCAGCGCCACAGACCCCTTCCCCCCCGACCAGCTGCTCGTCGGACGCTCCTGCCACGACCTCGCCGACGTGCGCAACGCGGCCTCCGAAGGCTGCGACTACGCCACCGTCTCACCCGTTGCCCCGTCCGCGTCCAAACCCCACTACGGCCCCGCCCTCGGGGCCGAACGGCTGGCAGAGATCTGTCAGGCCGCAGCGCCGTTGCCCGTGTACGCCTTGGGCGGCGTCGACGCTGCCAACGCCGAGTCCTGGCTCACCGCCGGCGCCCAAGGCGTAGTGACCATGGGCGCCGTGATGGCCGCTGCCGACCCGGCCGACGCCACCCGCCAGCTCCTCGCCACGCTCCATGCCCGCGGAGAGATGCAGTGAACCCGCCGGTCGCTCTCACCATCGCCGGCTCGGACTCCAGCGGCGGCGCGGGCATCCAAGCCGACTTGAAGACCTTCGCCGCCCACGGCGTCTACGGCACCAGCGCAGTGACCGCGCTCACCGCGCAGAACACGACGGGCGTGCACGCCGTGCACATCCCGCCCACCGAGTTCCTGCACGCCCAGATCGACGCCGTCCTCACCGACCTCGACATCACCGCCACCAAGACCGGCATGCTCCCCAGCGCCGCCATCGTCGAAGCGGTCGCCGCTCTCGCCGCCACCGGCCGGCTCCCCAACCTCGTCGTCGACCCTGTCATGGCCGCCTCCACCGGAGCCCGCCTGGCCGACCACGGCACCCAGACCTCCCACCTGTCCGAGCTGTTCCCTCACGCCCTCATCGTCACGCCCAACGTCCACGAAGCGTCCCTGCTCATCGGTGCGCCCCTGCACACCGTCAACGACCTCGCCGAAGCGGCACGAGAGCTCCACCGCAGCGGCGCCGGCTACGTCGTCGTCAAAGGCGGCGACCTCCACGGCGCCGAAGCCGTCGACGCCGTCTACGACGGCCGCACGATGCACCTGCTCCGCGCAGCCCGATCCCCCACTCATCACACCCACGGCACCGGCTGCACCTTCTCCGCCGCCATCACCGCCCGCCTCGCCCGAGGAGACACCCCCCTCGACGCCATCAACGCAGCCAAGACCTACGTCACCTCCGCACTGACCGGCGCAGCAACATGGAACCTCGGCGACGGCCCCGGACCCCTCGACCACTTCAGCTGGGGATCCGCCAGCACGGACTGACACTCGGTCGGGACTGTCTCATAAACGGTGTAACTGGTTCTGCTCTTTG
>JBBSLP010000002.1:0-167952 GCA_038255145.1 Acidimicrobiales bacterium | reverse complement strand
GCACCGAAGGGTGCTGCACCGAAGGACCCGAGCACGACCGTGAGCGACGGACCGCTGATCGTCCAGTCCGACAAGACCCTGCTGCTGGAGGTCGACCACCCCCTGGCCCCGGCCTGCCGCCAGGTCATCGCCGGCTTCGCCGAGCTCGAGCGGGCCCCCGAGCACATCCACACCTTCCGGGTCACCAACCTGGGGTTGTGGAACGCCCGGGCCGCAGGCATCGACGCCGAGCAGGTGGTCGACGCCCTGGTTCGCTTCTCCCGCTTCCCCGTGCCCAACAACCTGCTGGTGGACATCGCCGAGGTCATGGACCGCCACGGTCGCCTGGTGCTGCAGACCGACGACCGCCACGGCCTGGTGCTGCACGCCCTCGACCTGCCCGTGCTCGAGGAGGTCCTGCGCTCCAAGCACGTCGCTCCCCTGCTCGGCCCCCGCATCGACCAGCACACCGTGGCCGTGTCCCCCAGCGAGCGGGGTCGGCTCAAGCAGGCCCTGCTCAAGGTGGGATGGCCGGCCGAGGACCGGGCCGGCTACGTCGACGGGGCCAGCTACCCGGTGTTCCTGTCCGAGGAGGACGGCTTCGCCCTGCGCCCCTACCAGCGCGAGGCGATCGACACCTTCTTCGCCTCGGGCACCGGGGTTGTCGTGCTGCCCTGCGGGGCGGGCAAGACCCTGGTCGGGGCAGGGGCGCTGGTCACGGCGTCGGCCCGGACGTTGATCCTGGTCACCAACACCGTCTCCGCCCGCCAGTGGCGCGACGAGCTGCTGGCCCGCACGTCGCTCACGGCGACCGAGATCGGCGAGTACTCGGGGGACCGCAAGGAGATCCGCCCCGTCACCATCGCCACCTACCAGATCCTCATCTCGAAGACGAAGGGCGAGTACCGCCACTTCGACGTGTTCGACGCCGAGGACTGGGGCCTGGTCATCTACGACGAGGTCCACCTGCTGCCCGCCCCCGTGTTCCGCCTCACGGCCGACCTGCAGAGCCGTCGGCGGTTGGGACTCACGGCCACGCTGGTGCGGGAGGACGGGCGCGAGGGCGACGTGTTCAGCCTGATCGGTCCCAAGCGCTACGAGGCGCCGTGGCGGGACATGGAGGCCCAGGGTTGGATCGCCCCCGCCATCTGCACCGAGGTGCGGGTGGTGCTGACCGATGACGAGCGCATGGCCTACGCCGTGGCCGAGCCCGAGGACCGCCACCGCATCGGGGCCACGGCGGGGTCCAAGCTCGACGTGATCGAAGAGCTGGTCAAGCGGCATCCCGACGAGCCCACCCTGGTCATCGGCATGTACCTGGACCAGCTCGACACCATCGCCGAGCGCCTGGGGGCCCCAGTGCTGACGGGCAAGACCCCGGTGAAGGAGCGCCAGCGGCTCTACGAGGCCTTCCGCAAGGGCGAGGAGCGGGTGCTGGTGGTGTCCAAGGTGGCCAACTTCTCCATCGACCTGCCCGATGCCTCGGTCGCCGTGCAGGTTTCAGGCACCTTCGGCAGCCGCCAGGAGGAGGCCCAACGCCTGGGCCGGATCCTGCGCCCCAAGGACGACGGCCGCCAAGCGCACTTCTACACCGTGGTCAGCCGGGACACGAACGAGCAGGAGTTCGCCGCCCGCCGCCAACGCTTCCTGGCCGAGCAGGGCTACGCCTACGAGATCATGGACGCCGCCGACCTCCACCCCTGACCGCCGCTGACCGCCCGGCGTGCGCCGGGCGGCCCGGTGATCTAGGAACCGGGGTGGCGCACCGGGGATGGGTGCGCCCGCTGGGGGGAGATCACCGATGCAGTTCGCCTTCGTCGACCAGCTCGCGGTCAACGCGCAGCAGTTCCCGGGCCGGGTGGCCATCGAGGTGCTGGCCGCCTCGGGTGGGGAGGGACCCACGCTCACCTACGCCGACGTGTGGCGACGCATCGTCAGCCTGGCCGGCGCCATCGGCGAGGTGGCCCCGGGACCGAACGGACCCATGGTGGCCATGCTGCTGCCCAACGGGGTCGACGCCATCCTCACCTACCTGGCCTGCCAGGTCGTCGGCGCCGCCGCCGTGCCCGTCAACACCCGCCTGGCCCTGCCCGAGATCGACTACGTGATGAGCGACTCGGGGGCGTCGGTGCTGGTGTGCGCCGGTGAGCTCCTGGCCAACGGCCGGGCGGCGGCGGCCAACGCCGGGGCCCGTCTACTCGACGCCGACCGGGTGCCGACCATGGACGTGGCCGACCTGGGTGGCCGCGCCATCCCGCCCATGGCCGACGCCCCCGCCGTCATCGGCTACACGTCGGGCACGACGGGGTTCCCCAAGGGCGTCATCAACACCGGCGAGGGCTGGTGGCTGATGGCCCTGCGCATGTTCGGCCAGCTCAACCTGACGTCCGACCAGGTCATGCTGACGGCGGGGCCGATCTGCCACATGTCCTACGCCACCATGTCCCTGGGCGCCCTGCTGATCGGGGCCCGGGTGCGGGTCATGGTGGCGTTCGACGCCGAGCGGGCCAGCGCCGAGCTCGACGGGCCGTGCACCTGGGCCTTCCTGGTGCCGTCGATGACGACCATGATGCTCGAGCACGCCAAGCGCCACGGCGGCCAGCCCCTGCGCTCGGCCCGGTTCATCCTGTCCTCGGGGGCGTCCCTACCCAGCTCGGTGCTGGAAGGGGCGTTGGACCTGTTCCCCAACGCCGCCTTTGCCGAGGGTTACGGGTGGTCGGAGGCCTACGGCTTCTGCAACTTCGAGATCAAGGACCGGGCCACCCTGCGACCGCACTCGGTGGGTTGGTCGGCCATGGGCTTCCAGGTGCGGGTGCTCGACGAGGACGGCCGGGTGTGCCCGGTGGGTGAGGCCGGCCAGGTGGCGTCGCGGACCCTGACGCCGTTCGCCGGCTACCTCAACCGGCCGGACGCCACGGCCGCGGCGCTGCGGGACGGGTTCATCCTGTCGGGCGACATCGGCATCCTCGACGAGGACGGCCGGCTGCGCATCGTGGACCGCAAGCCCGACATGATCGTGTCCGGCGGCGAGAACGTGTACTCGGCCGAGGTCGAGCGGGTGCTGGTCGAGCACCCCGGCGTCCTCGAAGCCGCGGTGGTGGGCCGTCCCCACGAACTGTGGGGTGAAGCCGTGGTCGGCGTCGTCGTGCGGGCTTCCGATGCCCTCGACCCCGATGAGCTGCGGGCGTTCTGCCGCGAACGCCTGGCCGGCTACAAGTGCCCCAAGGACATCGTCATCCTCGACGACCCCGCCGACCTGCCCCGCAACCCCATGGGCAAGATCCAGAAGTTCCGCGTCCGCAAGGAGGTCGTCGAACCCCGCTTCACCCCCGCCGCGTCCGCCAACCCCTGACGGCCGCTAGCGCTCAGCTGGCGGACGGCTACGCCTCGGGGAGGTCGGCCACAGCTCGCATGAGGTCGCTGCGGTGGATGATGCGGGCGACGAGGTAGCCGTCGCCGTCGTCGATGCCGAGGGCGGCCAGCTCACCGGTGTTCATGGGGCGCAGGAGCACCCGGTAGTCGCCCGACCGCAGGCGGAGCCACGGCTTGGACCCCACGAGGGGGGTCAGGTTCGGTTCGCTGAGCCGGGTGAGGGCGGCCACGATGTGGCGGCGGACGATGGGGTCCAGCTTGCGTAGGTCCCGTTCGGCCTTGGCGGCCAGCTCGAGGTGCACTGCGTTGGTCCTCCTGCGGGTGGCGCCACAGTCGGGTTCCGTCGGTCAGTGCGGGTCGGTGTCGCCCTCGGCGTCGAGGTCGGCGAGCACCTTGTCCAGCGAGACGGTACGTCCCGCGGCCAGGTCCTCGTCGGCCTCGTGCATGTCAGCCACGTAACCGGCGGCGCTGGCGAGGACCCAGTCCTCGAGCGCCTCGTTGAGCCCGGCGGCGTCGATCGGGATGATCGCCGCGACGGGTTCACCGCGGTTCGTGACGATGAACGGGCGACGGCCTTCCTGCACTTCTTTGACGACTCGACTGGCACCATCTGCAAGGGCCCGGATGCTGATGGTCGGCATAGATGGGGGTGCTTCCTGTTGGCCTTCCTGCACTACTGCCCTTGACCCCGACCACCTGGTGCAGCAAGCGGTAAGGGTTCCCTCTCCGTCCCCCTACGGTGGTCGAGAGAGGTAGCCGGTTGGTCTCGGCCCTCACAACATACCCCCGTTTGTGGGTACGTCAACGGGCTCCTCCCCAGACCTGCCGATCACGCCTGAGCACAGCCACTGCCGCTAGCCGGTTGGCAGGTCCCAAGCACCTGCCATGACCTCGGGCCGGCCCAGGTCCGCGAACGTGTCGGCGAACCTGAGCAGGTCCGCTGGTTTCACCGCCGCAGCCTCGGGCTGGACGTCCGAGGCCGCGGTGTCGTCATTGTGAGCGGGCACGATCAGCTGGCCTGGGTGCCGACCTTGAGGTCCCGGAAGGGGGACTTGGAGTCGATGCCGGCGTCCTTGGGCAGGCCGAGGACGCGCTCACCGACGATGTTCTTCATGACCTCGTCGGTACCGCCGGCCACCCGCATGCCTGGGGTGCCGAGGACGAGGTTGCTCCACGCCCACGTGCCCCACTCGCCGTTGTCGGCGGTGATGCGGGCACCCAGCACCCGGGTGACGAAGTTGCTGAGGGCGGTCAGGTTGTTGGTGGCCGCCAGCTTGGCGAAGGACATCTCGGGGCCGGGGAGCTGGCCCAGCTTGATGGCCGCGGTGGCCCGCTGGTTGGTGAGGCGGGCCACCTCCATGCCGATGTGGACCGACATCAGCTCCTGGCGGGTGATGGGGTCATCGGCCAGGCCGAAGTGGCGCACCATCTCGATGAGGCGGGGCAGGTCACCGAGCTCGTCACCGCCACCGCCGTCGGCCCCGATGGCGGCCCGCTCGTTCATGAGCGTGGTCAGCGCCACCGTCCAGCCCTGGTTGACGTCACCCAGGCGATGGTCGTCGGGGACACGGACGTCGTTGAAGAACACCTCGTTGAACGAGGCCCCACCGGTCATCTGGCGCAGGGGGACGACGTCGATGCCCGGGGTGTCCATCCTGATGGCGAAGCCGGTGAGGCCCTTGTGCTTGGGCAGGTCGGGGTCGGTGCGGCAGATGATCTCGGCCACGGCCGAGTACTGGGCGCCCGAGGTCCACACCTTCTGGCCGTTGATGACCCACTCGTCACCGTCACGCTCGGCCCGGGTCTGCAACCCGGCCAGGTCGGACCCCGCCCCGGGCTCGCTGAACAGCTGGCAGCCGACGATGTCGCCCCGGTACATGCTGCGCAGGTAGGCGTCCTTGACCACGTCGGTGCCGTGGGCCAGGAAGGTGGGGGCGACCATGTTGAGACCGATGCCGAAGAAGTCCTGGGGCGGGGTCTCGTAGCGGGCCTCGATGGTGGCGTAGAGGCGGTCGAAGCTGCGGGGCAGGCCCCGGCCGCCGTACTGCTCGGGCCCGGTCAGGTAGCCGAGGCCGGCGTCGAAGCGCTTGGCCCGCCACGCCTGCGCCTCGCGCAGCATCTCCCGCTCGCCCTCGGGGGAGGCGTCCTTGAACAGCTTGACCTTGTCGGAACCCTCGCCCCAGACGAACTGGCGCTCCTCGGCCCGCAGCTTGGTGTTGGCCTCGAGGAAGGCGGTCACCTCGGCGGTGAACTCGGCCTCGGTGGGGATGGTCAGGTGTGCCTCCACGTCGACGAAGAGTGAACCGTCCGCCTGACGGCGCGGTCAAGTCCTGTGGGGCGGGTGGCGGCGCCTCCTCCGAGACGTCGACGCCGTCGTGCGCCCGCACCGCGGGCTAGGTTGCGGCGATGCGAGCGGGCCGCCACGCATCGTGCCGATGGTGCTGTCGACCAGCTGGGCCGCAGCCTGAGCGACCCCTTCGCCGCAAGGCCCCCCGACCACCTCAAGCGCTGTCCATGGGATGACCACCATGACCAACGGCGCGTTCGATCCCCAGGGCCCGATCGCCCAGGACATCGCCGACCTGTGGTGGCTGATGCTGGCCCTGGGCGCCGCCGTCTTCGTCGTCTTCGCCGTGGTCTTGGGCATCGGGCTGGCCCGGGGCGAGGCCTCCAACGAGCCCGAAGCACCGGGCCGACCCAACCGCCTGGTCGTCGTCTTCGGCGTGGGCATGACCTCGGTGGTCCTGCTCGTCGTGCTCGGCGCCACCCTGGCCACCATGCGCACCGTCCCCGGGCGGGGGGCACCCGAGGACGCCCTGGTCATCGAGGTCGTCGGCTACCAGTACTGGTGGGAGTTCCGCTACCCCGACCACGACGTGGTCACCGCCAACGAGGTCCACCTGCCCGTGGGCCGGCCCGTCGAGCTGCGCCTGACCTCGGCCGACGTGATCCACAGCTTCTGGATCCCCGAGCTGGGCGGCAAGCTCGACCTGCTGCCGAACGACATCAACACCCTCGTGCTCGAGGCCGACGAGCCCGGTGAGCACTTCAGCATCTGCGCCGAGTTCTGCGGTCTGCAGCACGCCAAGATGGGCTTCGTCGCCGTCGTCCAACCGGCGGCGGACTTCGTCACCTGGCTCGAAGAACAGGCCCGCCCCGCCACCGTGCCGAGCGAGGCCCGAGCCGTGCGGGGCGAGCAGGTCTTCGCCGACGCCGGCTGCGCCTCGTGCCACAGGGTCCGCGGCCGCGGTGCCGGGGTCGATCCCGGGGCCGAGGTGAAGGCGCCCGACCTCACCCACCTGGCCAGTCGATCGACGCTGGGGGCGGCCACCGTCGCCAACCGCAGCGCGGAGCTGAGGGCGTGGGTGGCGGACCCCCACACCGTCAAGGAGGGCATCGCCATGCCGGCCACCGACCTGGCCCCCGACGACCTCGACGCCGTGGTCGCCTACCTGGAGGGCCTGCGATGACGGTGCTCGACGAGCCCGGCCGGCCGGGGACGGCGGAGCCCACCCCCACCGTCGAACAGCCCGAGACCCACGCCGAGCTCGACCGCCTGTGGGCCGACCCGCCCGGCCTGTGGGGCCGCCTGCGGGCCGTGCAGAACGACGCCATCGGCAAGCGCCTGCTGTTCACCGGCTTCTTCTTCCTCATCCTCGGGGGCAGCGTCGACTCGGTGGTCATGCGCACCCAGCTGGCCCGACCCGAGAGCGATCTGGTCAGTGCCGGCCTGTACAACGAGCTGTTCACGAACCACGGCTCGGTGACCATGTTCCTGGTCATCCTGCCCATCTTCGAGGGTTTCGCCATCATGCTGCTGCCCTTGCTGCTGGGCACACGCGAGATGCCCTTTCCCCGTCTCGGCGCCTTCGCCTACTACACGTTTCTCTTCGGCGGGCTCCTCTATTACAGCAGCACGCTGTTCCAGGCCGTGCCCAACGCCGGGTGGTTCGCCTACACACCCCTCAGCGGGCCCGACTACTCACCAGGGCTGCCGCTCGACTTCTGGGTGCTGGGCCTGGGCGTCGCCGAGGTGGGAGCCATCGCCGCCGGCGCTGAGATCATCATCGGCATCCTCAAGATGCGGGCCCCGGGCATGACCCTCAGCCGCATGCCCATGTTCGCCTGGGCCATGCTGGTCACCTCGTTCATGATCATGTTCGCCTTCACGACGCTGATCGTGGGCAGCCTGCTGCTCGAGCTCGACCGCGGGTTCGACATGCGCTTCTTCGACCCCGAACTGGGCGGCAGCACCCTGCTGTGGCAGCACCTGTTCTGGATCTTCGGCCACCCCGAGGTCTACATCCAGTTCCTGCCCGCCGCGGGCATCGTGTCCATGGCCCTGCCCGTGCTCGCCCGTCGCCGCCTGGTCGGCTACACGTGGGTGGTCGGCTCCCTGGTGGCCATCGGCTTCCTCTCCTTCGGCCTGTGGGCCCACCACATGTTCGCCGTGGGCCTGCCCCCGCTGGTGCTGGGCTTCTTCGCCGCAGCCAGCATCCTCATCGCCCTGCCGGCCGGGGTGCAGATCTTCGCCTGGGTGGCCACCATCAGTGCGGGCCGGCCCAAGATCACCACTCCGTTCCTCTTCATCCTGGGCTTCCTGTTCATCTTCGTCATCGGCGGCATCACCGGGGTGATGGTGGCCGCCGTACCCTTCGACCTGCAGGCCCATGACTCGTACTTCGTCGTCGGCCACCTGCACTACGTGCTCATCGGCGGGGTGGGCTTCCCCATCTTCGCCGGCGTCTACTACTGGTTCCCCAAGTTCACTGGCAAGATGCTCGGTGAGCGCCTGGGCAAGCTGAACTTCTGGCTGTTGTTCATCGGCGTGAACGTGGCCTTCTTCCCCATGCACATCGTGGGCCTCATGGGCATGCCCCGACGCATCTACACCTACCCCAAGGGCCAGGGGTGGGACCTGTGGAACATGATCTCGACGATCGGCGTGTACATCATCGTCCCCGGCATCGGCGTGTTCATGTTGAACGTGCTGCACAGCTGGTTCCGGGGTCGCCCCGCCGGCAACAACCCCTGGGGAGGGGACACGCTGGAGTGGGCCGTGCCCTCGCCGCCGGCCGAGCACGGCTGGTCGGTGCTGCCCATCGTGCACAGCCGCCATCCGCTGTGGGACCAGGATTCGCTCAGCCAGGGTGAGGCCCGCCTCGAGCACTTCGTGCGGGGCCTGGCCGGGTGGCCGCTGCGCTGGCGGGCCGCGGTGATCGTGCGCACCGGCGACGCCCAACCCGAGGAGGTCTTCCGGGTCGGAGGGCCGTCCATCTGGCCGCTGGTCACCGCCATCGGCATGGTGGCCATCTTCGCCTCCGAGCTCTTCCACCAGCGCTGGGGGGCCGGGGTGGGTGCCCTGGTGGTGGTCATCGGGGTCATCGGCTGGAACTGGCCCCAGGACGCCCCCATGACCGAAGAGGAGGAGCTGGCCTTCGAGGCCGAGCACGGCGTGCCCGTGCACGGCGGCGGTAGCGAGGTGGTGGCCCAGTGGGGCATGGCCCTGGCCATGCTGTTCGTGGGCGTGGCCTTCTCGGCCTTCCTTCTCGCCTACTTCTACCTGCGCCTCGACAACGACGCCTGGCCCCCGCCGGGCATCCCCATGCCCTCGCTGCTGGTGCCGGTGCTCAGCACGGTGCTGGTGCTGGCCGCGGCGTTGGCCATGCACCGGGGCGTGCGCCGCATCCGGGCCGGTGACCAGGGCGGCCTCAAGGTCGGCCTGGTGACGACCCTGGTGCTGGGGGCTGCGGCCGTGGTCGTCCAGGGCCGACAGGCCACCCGGCTGGGCTTCTCGGTCTCCGAGCACGCCTACGGCTCGATCTTCCACACCCTGGGGGCGTTCGTGCTGGCCACCGTCGTCGCTGCCCTGGTCATGGCCCTGTTGGCCCTGTTCTGGGCCTGGCGCGGGTACTACACCCCCCGGCGGCACGTCACCGTCAGCACCACGGCCCGGTTCTGGACGGCGACGGTGGCGGTGTGGGTCGTGGGCCTGGGCACCCTCCACCTGGGGCCGTACCTCACATGAGCGGGCCGGCGGTCACCGGACCGGGGGCGCCGACCGTCGGGCGCACCGGCGGTGACGAACCCGACGCCTCGGCCGACCCGCGCAGCCAGCGGCGGTTCCGCACCATGGCCGTGCTGCTACTGGCCGGGCCGGTCATCTGGTCCACCCACTTCATGGTCGTCTACCTGCAGGCCGAGGCGGTGTGCGACAGCCGGGCCGCCGACGATGAGGTGCTGGGCGTGGCCGTGGCCTCGGCCGTGACCATCGTGGCGACGGTGGTGGCGCTGGTGGCCTCGCTGGCATTCACCCGGGGGGCGTGGCAGCGCTGGCGCCGCGGGGGCGGCGGCTGGAACGAGGTGCCTCCGGCCCGACGGACCGGGCCCGCGGCCGAGCCCGAGACCCCCCTGGCCCTGGTGGGGGTGATGCTCGGCGTCGTGTTCTCCCTGGCCATCGCCTTCACCGGCCTGCCCGCCGTGGTCCTCACCGCGTGCTGAGCCCCGTGCTGGCCCACGGCAGCCCACCGCTCGACCCGGCCGAGCTGTGGCGGGCCTGGAACCTCGATCCCCTGGTGGTGCTGGGCCTGGGGCTGACGGCGTGGGCCTACCACCGGGGGGTGCCGAGCGTGCGCCCGGGCGCGGTCCGGCGGACGTGGTGCTTCGACCTGGGCCTGGGAGCGTTGGCCGTGGCCCTGGTCTCGCCGCTCGACGCCCTGAGCGGGGCCCTGGCCTCGGCCCACATGGTCCAGCACGTGCTCCTGGTGCTGGTGGCGGCCCCGTTGCTGGTGGTCAGCTGGCCGGCGGGGCGGTTGCTGCGGGGTTCGCCCCGGTCACTGGCCGGGCCCGCGGGCCGGTGGCGACGACGGCTGTTGGGTCCGGCCCGAAGGCTGCGCCCGGTGCAGGTGGCCAGCATCGTGTGGCTGGCCCACGTGGTGGCCCTGTGGCTGTGGCACAGCTCGACGCTGTACGACGCCGCCCTGCGCGACGAGCTGCTGCACCGGCTCGAACACGCCAGCTTCCTGGTCACCGCCCTGCTGTTCTGGGGGGTGGTGCTGGGCGCGTCGCGGTCGCGCACCGTGCCCCGGGGCTACGGGGTGCTGCTGGTGTTCGCCATGACCATGCAGGGCGTGTTCCTGTCGGCCCTGCTGACCTTCGCCAGCGCGCCCTGGTACGAGGCCTACCTGACCACTGCGCCGGCCTGGGGGTTCGACCCCCTGGCCGACCAGCAGCTGGCCGGGGTCATCATGTGGGTGCCGGCCGGGGCCATCTACGTGGGCACCGCCTTGGCCCTGTTGGGTTCGTGGATCGCCGAGACCGAGCGCGCCGCCGCGGCCAGCGCCGTGCCCGCCCGTCGCCCAGTGGGCTGACGCGCCGCCTGGAAGGGGGCGTGGCGGTTGCCGTCGCCGTCGCCTGCGCGTGGTTGGGTGTTGCGAATGAGGCCCGTAGTGGCGATTCGATATCGATTCGCTGCTACGGAAGCCCAGGTCAGACGGCCTACCGACGTCCGAGGCCACGACGCGCGGTCGGGCCGCCCCGGTCTGACCCAGGGCGCAGCCCGGCGCTGGAGCCGCCCTCAGGCCGGCACGACCTGGGCGGCGGACTGGGCCAGCACCACGTTGCCCCGTTGGGTCTCGGCCGACACGATGGCCGAACCGTCGTCCTCGACCCACATCTTGGTCACGATGGTGTCGCCCAGCCACACCAGGTCGGCGAAGCGGCCGGTGAAGGAACGGAGCCGGGTGGGGTCGTTGCCGCACAGGGTCTTGAGCACAGCCCGGCCCACGAAACCGTAGGTGCACAGGCCGTGGAGGAAGGGCCCGGGGTAGCCGGCCCTGCGGGCGAACTCGGGGTCGATGTGCAGGGGCACCCGATCGCCGGACAGGCGGTAGATGGCGGCCTGCTCGACGTTGACGGTGTCCTCGACGACGTGGTCGGGGGCCCGGTGCGGGGGCTGGTTGCGGCCGGCGGTGTCGGGGCCGCGCTCACCGCCGAAGCCGCCGTAACCCTTGGCGAACAGCGAGGCCGTGGTGGTGGCCAGCAGCCCGTCGTCGTCGACCAGGTCGGCCTCGACGCCGACGACGGCGGCGCCGCCCTTGTCCCACACCTCGGCGATGCGGCCCAGGATGCGCACCGTCCCCTCCGGCGGGAACGGGCGGTGCAGGGTGATGGCCTGCTCGCCGTGCAGCATGCGGGCCAGGTCGAGCTCGATGATCTCGCGCACACCCTCGATGGCCTTCATGCCGGGGATGACGGCCAGGGTGGGGAACACCTTGGGACCGCGGCGCTCGAAGAGGAAGTCCAGGTCACCCTCGTCGGCGCCCGCTTCGGTCAGGGCACCGGGACCGGGACGGGCACCGATGCCGAGGCCGTAGAGGACGGCATCGCGCCACGTCCACGACCACGTGCGCTCGGGCAGTTCCCGGCCCACCAGCGACGCGTCCAGCTGCAACATCTCGGCCATGTGGCTCCCCCTCGACGGGGCGCAGGGTAGGTGATCAGCCATCGTCGTTGCGACCGAGCCAGGCCGACAACGTCTCGGTCGTCCACGTCGGCACGCCGGTGCCCAGGAAGTCGTTGTCGTTGGTCCACACGCCGGCAGCAAGGGCGAGAGCGCTGGCCACGATGGGCCAGTCATTCGGATCGCGGAGCGATCGTGCTCGCGCCTCGTCCTCGAGCGCCGCGTACACGGCCTCGTCCAGGACGACCAGGTTGGCGTCGATCGCTCGAAGGCACAGGCCCGTCAGCTCGCGACCGACGTCGGGATCCAGCTTGCGGCGCCGGACGAACCTGTCGATCCGGCGCGGCAGCTCCACCTGGGTCTCGGACCACATGTGCTCCGGTAGGAACAGGTCGAGCCGGTCGTCGCCGATTCGGTTCCTGCCGCTCGCCCGGAGCAGCTCACCGACGAGCACGCTCGTATCGACCACCAGCCGCATCAGCGTCGACGTCGACCGCCGGTCACCTCATCGACGAGGTCGTCCTCGCTGATCCCTGTTGTCGTGGTCAGCGTGTCGAGGGCGGCACCGAGCTGGCCCAGCACCTCGCGCCCAGCGCGCCGGTCCTTGGCGATCACGGGCACGAAAAAGCCGATGGGCTGGCCATGGCGCTCGATCACCAGCGTCTCACCCGCCGCCATCATGGTGCTGGCCTGGTCCCTGAACTCTCGGACACCGACGGACCGCATCTTCACCTCCGAATGATTGTGACCACGACTGTAGCCACAACCCGCCCTCTTCCCCCTCGACTGGGCGCAGGGTCGGTGATCGGCGCCGGGCGGGGCTGCCATGCTGGGCTATCGGTTGGATGCCATGGAGGTCGGGTCGATGCACGCCGTGGTGACAGGTTCGAGGCTGCTGCGCTTCGACGACGGCAGCCCGGTGCGATCGGCCTCGGCCATCGCCCGCTTCGGGGCGGGTTGGCTCATCGCCCAGGACGATGCCACTGCGGCGGCCCTGATCGGAGGCGACGGCTCCATCCGGCCGCTGCGGCTGTTCCCCCCGGTCGAGGGCCATGACGTGTTCAGCGAGGCCGACGGCACCAAGCGGCTGAAGCCCGACCTGGAAGCGGCCTGCCCGGTGCACGTGCGAGGCGTGCCCGGGGTACTGCTGCTCGGTTCGGGGTCGACGCCGGCCCGCATGCGAGGCGCCCTGGTGGTCGACGACGACGGTGCACCCCGGACGGCCGCCGCCGACCTGGGGCCCGTGTACGAGGCCGCGGCGATGGCGCTGGGCCTCGAGGTGGACTGCCTCAACTTCGAGGGAGCGTGCGTGGTAGCCGGCCGGATGCGCTGGTTCAACCGGGGCAACGGCCATGCCGGGGTGCCCGATGCCAGCGTCGACGTCGACCTCGAGGCCCTGCTGGGGACGTTCATCGGCCGGGCCGACGCGGCCGACGTGGCGGTGACCGCCCCCCGGCGCTACGCCCTGGGCCAGGTGGCCGGCGTGGGCTTGTCCATCACCGATGCGGTGACCCTGGGCGACGGCCGGGTGCTGGTCAGCGCGGCGGCCGAGGACACCCCCAACGCGGTCGACGACGGCCCGGTGGTGGGAGCGGCCTTGGCCCTGCTCGACGGTGGGCGGGTGGCGGCGCTGGCCTCCATCGAGCCCGAAGAAGGGGCTCCGCCGCCCAAGGTGGAGGGCCTGGCCGTGCACAGCCAGGACGCCCACGGCCTCATCCTCACGGCCGTGGTCGACGTGGACGACCCCATCGCCCCCTCGGCCTGGCTCGACGTGCAGGTCCGCTGGCGATGACGGGCCCTGTCCCCCCAGCGCCACGTGGATGAGGATGGTCTCATGGCCGGGAAGCTCGAACGGGGCCGGGCCGCCTTCGAGCGGCGGGCGTGGGCCACGGCGTGGTCCGAGCTGGGCGCAGCGGACCGCGAGGCGCGACTGGGCCCCGATGACCTCGAACGGCTGGCCCCGGCCGCCTTCCTCGTGGGCCGGGACGAGGAGAGCATCGCCGTGTGGGCCCGGGCGCACGGAGCCCGCACCCGGGCGGGCGACGGGGCCGGAGCGGCGCGCTGCGCCTTCTGGCTCGCCTCCGCGCTGCTGAACGGCGGCCACCTGGCCCGGGGCGGCGGCTGGGTGGCCCGGGCGCAGCGGGCCCTCGAAGGCGTTGGGCCCGACTGCGCCGAACACGGCTACCTGGGTTGCGCCGCCGCCCTGCGCCTGGTCCTCGAGGGCGATGCCGCGGGCGGGGTCCACAGGTTCGCCGAGGCCGCCGAGCTGGCCGATCGCTGCGGAGACCCACAGCTGGGCGCCCTGGCGCGAGCCGGTCAGGGGCGTTGCCTGCTCCGTCTCGGCCAGGTCGGCGCGGCCATGGCCCTCCTCGACGAGGCCATGGTCGCGGTGACGGCGGAGGAGGTGTCCCCCGTGGCCGCCGGTGACCTGTACTGCACGGTGATCGAGGGCTGCCAGGAGGCGTTCGACGTGCACCGGGCCCAGGAGTGGACCGACGCGTTCGGCGGGTGGTGCGAGGCCCAACCCGAGCTCGTGCTGTACCGGGGCCAGTGCCTGGTGCACCGGGCCGAGCTGATGCTGCTGCGGGGGGCGTGGGCCGCGGCCGCGGCCGAGGCGGGCCGGGCCGGAGCCCGGCTCAGCGGCCCGGCCAAGGACGCCGTGGTGGGAGCCGGCTGCTACGTGCAAGCCGAGCTGCACCGCCTGAGCGGTCGCTACGCCGAGGCGGAGGAGGGGTACCGACAAGCGCACCGCCGCGGCCGCCGACCCCAGCCCGGCCTGGCTCAGCTACGCCTGGCCCAGGGCCGGGTGGACGACGCGCTGGTCTCGCTTTCGCAGGCCCTCGACGAGGCGGACGACGTCGTCACCCGCTCCCGCCTGAACGCCATGGCCGCCCACGCCACGGGGGCGGTCGTGCTGGCCGAAGGCGATGCACGGGCCGCGCTGGGGGCGCTGCGCGCCGCCGTGGCCGCCTGGCTGACCCTCGATGCCCCCTACGAGGCGGCCCGGTCCCAGGTGCTCGTCGGCCTGGCCTGCCGGACGCTGGGCGACGAGGGCAGCGCCGAGCTGGAGCTCGGTGCGGCGCGATCGGTCTTCACCCAGCTGGGCGCCGGGCCTGACCGGACCGCAGCCGAGACGTTGTCGCCTCGGGTCGCGTCCCCGGCACCCGGCGGGTTGAGCCCGCGCGAGGTGCAGGTCCTGGTCCTCGTGGCCACGGGGCGTACGAACAGGGCCATCGCCGCCGAGCTCGTGATCAGCGAGAAGACGGTGGCCACCCACGTGAGCAGCATCCTCACCAAGCTGGGGCTGCCGTCCCGGTCGGCGGCCACGGCCTACGCGTTCGAGCACCACCTGGCCCGGGGGTCGGGTCGGTAGGACGACCCATGGGCGGAACGCAGCTCGGTCATCCTCCCGATGTGGCCGACCAGCGGGCTCCCTAGGTTCGGGACGAGGGCGCATGCCGGAACCGTCGAGCGGGCGCCACGACATCGGGGGGCCGACGATGGGAACGGAACACGAGCTGGTGGGCAGCGGGCACGAGGTCGCCCCGGTGGAGGCATGGGACGCCATCGCCGCTGACTACGACGAGCTGGTGGCGCCGGGTGAGACCGAGGTGGCGGCGGCTGCGCTCCACCTCGCCGGGCTACGGGCGGGCCAGCGGTTCCTCGACGTCGCGGCAGGGTCCGGCGGCCTGAGCCTGCCGGCGGCGCGGCTGGGGGCGGAGGTGCTGGCCACCGATTGGTCGCCGGCCATGATCGAGCGCTTCCGATCGCGGGCCGAGGCCGAAGGCCTGTCGGGGGCCGAGGGTCGGGTGATGGACGCCCATGCCCTCGACCTGGCCGACGATCGCTTCGACGTCACCGGGTCGCAGTTCGGAGTCATGCTCGTGCCCGACCAGCCGAGGGCCCTGCGGGAGATGGTCCGGGTGACGCGGCCCGGCGGGCGGGTCGTGGTGACCGCCTACGGCCCGCCGGACCGCTTCGAGGCCCTGCAGCTGTTCATCGGCGCGTTGTCAGAGGTGGTCCCCGGGTTCGAGGGGTTGCCCGATGATCCTGCGCCCCTGGAGTTCCAGGTGTCGGACCCCGACGTGCTGGCTCGGCGCCTGGTCGACGCCGGACTGCGTGACGTCGCCGTGGACACGTCGCAGGAGGAGCGGTTGATGCTGCACTCGGGGACGGAGCTGTGGGGGTGGATGCTGGCCAGCAACCCCATCGCCGGGATGATCGTGAGCGACCTCGACGCCGAGCAGCAGGCCCGGGTGCGGGGGCTGCTCGACGAGCTGATCCGAGGCCGGCGCGCAGGCAGCGACGGTGCGGTGCTGACCGCGGCCCTCAACATGGGCGTGGGGACGGTGTGAGACGCCCTGGCGGGGGGCCACGGATGGGGGGGCTACGTCCTGATGCCGAACTGGCGCTGGAGGAGGGGGAGGTCGAGGCGCACGGTTCGGGACGTCTCGTCCTGGGACAGCACGGCGTAACCCTCGACGTTCAGCACCCGGGCCAGGGAGGCGACGAAGCCGGCCACGCGGTGCTCGCGCCGTGACACTGTCCGCCATCGCCCCGCCATTCCGGCGCCCGCCGCGCCCATCCCCGACCGTGTGCACCTGCACGCTGACTGCGGCCGAGGCGAACGACTCATGGCGCTGGCCTCGACGGGCGACCGGGCGTCGCGACCGTTCGTCAGGGCACCGCCTGGGGCCGCCACGCTGCCCTGACGGGCGGTGGTCGCGCTCGATCGTTGCCGGTCACCAACTGGCTGTGTCGGTCACGCCGACTTCGGGATGTGGATGGACCGCGGCTCGCCTGTGCCCGACCATGTCCCCTTGCAGGCGTCGGCCTGGCCCTTGTCCATCGTGACCAGGCGGCAGTCCAAGGACTCGGCCAGGAGCACGTAGAGCACGTCGTACATGCTGCACGTCCCCCGGCGTTGCCAAGCCCCGGTGAGGTCGTCGGGCCTGTGGGCCGCGGCGGGGATGGCGGCAAGCGCGGCCACGGCCGCCGTGGCGCTGTCCTCGGAGATCTGACCCCGGCCGTGGAGGGACGCGATGGCCCCCAGCACCTCGGCGTGGAAGTGCGCGGGGACCACGAGGTCGTGGCCTTTGATGGCTTCCTGCACCGCGGGTGCGTCCGGGCCGTCGATCAGCAGCTCGGTCGCCGCTGAGGCGTCGAGGACGACGTCAGCCATCGAGCTCCCCGGACATGCCGCGGCGCGTCTCTGCCAACGCTCCGGCGACGTCGGCGCGAGGGCCGGTGCCGGTGACGCGCAGGGAGTCGAGCCACCGATCCGTGGCCGACCCCTTCAGGCGATCACGCAGGGCCTCCTGCGTGATCTGGCTGATGTTGAGCCCGGCCTGCTTGGCCTCGTCGTAGAGGTCGTCGGGCAGGTACACGTTCGCTCGCGCCATCGCCACAGCGTACGCGCTTGTGCGCATATGGGTGTGTAGTGTTCCACGCCGCTTTCAGCCGCGGGGCCCCCGCCCGCCACCTTCCGCGGTCAAGGGATCTGGTTGCGTCACCGGCGGCGCGGGGTGATGCTGACGCGCCAGCACCGAAGACCCCCAGGAGGCACGCATGGCGCGGGACGTGGAGCTGGACAGGGCCATCGGGGCGCTCCTCGGACTTGCCATCGGCGATGCCGTGGGCACGACGTTGGAGTTCAAGGCGCCCGGCACCTTCACCCCCATCACCGACATGGTTGGCGGCGGGCCGTTCGGATTGGCACCGGGGGCGTGGACCGACGACACGTCGATGGCCCTGTGCCTGGCCGAATCCATCCTCGACACCAGGGGGATGGACCTCGCCGATCAGTTGCGCCGCTACCTGCTGTGGAAGGACGACGGGTACCTGTCCTCCAACGGCCGCTGCTTCGACATCGGCCTCACCACCAGCACCCAGCTCGAGCGCTACCGACGGACGGGCGAGGCCGTCGACCCTCGGCCTGACGAGGAGTCGGCCGCCAACGGCTCGCTCATGCGACTCGCCGCGGTCCCGATCCGCTGGCACACCGACCTCGACGCCACCGTCACCCACGCCGCGGCGTCCAGCCGCACCACCCATGCCGCCCGCCGACCCGTGGACGCCTGCCGCCTCATGGCTGCCATCGTCGCCGCGCTGATCCAGGGCCAGACGTTCGACGAGGTGACGTCGCCAGCCTTCTGGCAGTGGAGCGAGCTCCATCCCGGGGTCGCCGCCATCGCCGCTGGCGGCTGGACGCGCAAGCAGCCTCCGCAGATCCGGGGCACCGGCTTCTGCATCGACGCTCTCGAAGCGGCCTTGTGGTCGGTCAGCGGTGCCGACGACTTTCGTTCCGCCGTGCTGCGGGCCGCCAACCTGGGCGCGACGCCGACACGACCGCGGCCATCGCCGGGCAGATCGCCGGCGCCCGATGGGGTGCCTCGGCCATACCGCCGGCGTGGCGGAAGAAGGTCGTGGCCGAGGATCGGATCGAGTCGCTGGCTCGGGGCCTGTACGCCGCCGGCGGTGGTGCGACCGAGTCGCCGAGCTGGCCCCATGACGCGTTCGTGCACGCCTGGTGGGTCGAGCCCGGACGCCTGCTCGCCGGTGAGTACCCCGGCGACATCGATCCGGTCCGAGCTCGAGACAAGGTCGACGTGCTCGTCGATGCCGGCATGCGCACCTTCGTCGACCTGACCACCCCTGCCGACCACCTCGCCCCCTACGAACCGGTGGTCACGGCGTTGGCAGCTGCCCGCCAGCTCGACCTACGTCACGTCCCGTTCCCCATACCGGACCTCGGTGTGGTCGACGACCAGGCCTACGACGAGGTCACCAACACCATCGAGCACGCGCTGGAGCGTGGCGGGGTCTACGTGCACTGCTGGGGCGGCATCGGACGGACCGGCACGGTCGTGGGCTGCGTCCTCGCCGACGACGGGCTGAGCTACGACCAGATCACCGACCGCCTCGCCACGCTCCGTCAAGGCACCCGCAAGGTGCACAAGCGCGCCCCCGAAATGCCTGTGCAGCACGAGCTCATCAAGAGGAGGGTGGCGTCCCGTCGCCGGTGAGAGCGACCCCGGCGAGGGGCAGGACGCGACGGCCATCGCCCGAGGCGACGCCGCACGGCGGATCCTCCACAAGCCGGTCACCCGGCGCGGAGGTGGAAGCGGTAGTCGCCGGACTCGGCGCTGTTGCGGGCAAAGCGGATGCGGTACTCGCCGCCGTTCGCCAGGGTGATGGGGCCGACGTCGTTGCAGCGGCCCCGGCGGCGACGCGGCCCCGGTCGTCAGCGATGTCGATGGTCGCGCCACAGTCGCCCACCTGGTGCTCGATGACCACGACCTGACCGGCTGCGGCCGTGAAGGTGTAGCTGTCGACGGCCCCCTTGGTCTCGAGCTGACCGGTGACGGTGCCACCGATGGCGATCGACTCGGTGCTGGTCGCAGGGACGCCGATGAGGCGGAACCGGTAGTCGCCCGAGGCGGCGTCCCGCTCGGTGACCCCGATCCGCCCCTCCCCACCCGGTACGAGCGTCAGCGGCCCGATGTCGTTGCACGCCGAGCCCGTGGCGAGGTCGCCCGTCGCGTCCGAGACGTCGAGGACCACCCCGCAGGCCCCGAGCTGATGTTCGACGGTGGCGGCCGTGGCCACCGTCGATCTCCCAGGAGCGTGCGCCGCCGCCAAAGATCGAGGGCCTGGCCGTGCACAGCCAGGACGCCCACGGCCTCACCCTGACCGCCGTGGTCGTCGTCGACGACCCCTCCGCTCCATCCACCTGCGTCGACGTGGTGGTGCGCTGGCGCTGAACCCGCTCCCCAGGCCGGACGATCGCGGTAAGGCATCGCCGCCGCCATACCGATGCACCGACATGAGCACGAGCACCGGCCTCATCAAGCTCCGGTACGCAGGGCGCTGCGCCACCTGCACGGTCGACCTGCCCGTCGGGGTCACCGCCCGCTGGGACAGGGCCAGTCGTACGGCCACGTGCGCGGACTGCGTCCGACCGACGACGGCCGACATCGGCAGACCCCCCACCTGCGGCGTCGCCGGCGGGTCGGCCAGGGTGAACTCCAGAGCGGAGCGGGCTGCGAACGAGCGGCGTCGCCGCGACGAGATCGCTCGCCGGCGTGAGGAGGACGAGCGCACTCGGCAGCGCCACCGCTACGTGGGCGGCCTCTCCGTAGCCCTCCGCGGCCTGACACAACCGCGCCCCGGTGTCGACGTTGCTCCCGGCTCGTGGGAGAAGGGGGCGGTGGCCGAGGAAGGGCTCGGTCGACTGCTGGACGACCTCGCGCCCACGGGCTATCCGGTCCTGCACGACCGACGCAAGCCCGGCACCAGGTACAACATCGACCACCTCGTCGTCGCCCCGGACGGTGTATGGATCATCGACATGAAGAACTACACCGGTCAACTGGAGCGCCGAGCCACCGGCACCATCCTGCGGCCTGACTCTGACCTCTACGTCGGCGGTCGCCGGCGGACCGCGCTGGTGGAGAAGATGGCTTGGCAGACGGAGACCGTCCGAACCGCCGTCGGCGACGTGTTGATCGGTCACGGCGGCGCCATCCGCCCGGTGCTCTGCTTCGTCGGCGTCACCATGCCCGTCTGGCAGCGTCCCTTCACCATCGGCGGCGTGCTGGTGACCTGGCCCGATGCGGTCCTCTCCACCATCCGTGCCAGCCGCGGACCGTTGACCTCCGCCGCCGGTCGGGACATCGCCGACCGCCTGGCCCGGAACCTCCCGCCGGGCACCTGACAGCGTCGGCGGTCACGAAGCGACGCTAGGTCTTGATGCCGAACTGGCGGGCGACGAGGGGGAGGTCGAGGCGGACGGTGCGGGTTGTCTCGTCCTGGGCCAGTACGGCGTAGCCCTCGACGTTCAGCACCCGGCCCAACGACGCCACGAAGCCACCCACCCGATGCTCAGCGGTGCCGATGGCGCTGGCCAGCGCCACGTGGGGCAGGACCCCGCCCTTGGCGGCCAAGGGCGGGGTCGCTGCCGTGGTCCTGGCCTCGTCGAACTGACGACCACCGAGACGGCGCTGCTCGGCCCAGCGAGGCTGACGCTCGGACCGGGTGAGCTGGCGGTCGAGGACCAAGGCCAGCCGTTGTGCCTTGCGCCGGCGCCCAGGCAGGGCGTGGCCTCGGTGCGGGGTCGCCCTTCGGGGAGCTAGCGGGTCCACGTGTAGGCGTCGTTGCTGGTCACGATGACCGGGTAGGACTTCGTCTCGATCAGGTAGAGGGCCCGGGGACACGGCACGAGCAGGTCGATCTCACCCACCCAGCCGTTGTCGATGAAGTCGAAGTTGGCCCACGCCCGGAAGGGCTCACGGTCGGACTGGCCCGTGGGGACCAGGTCCAGCGCTGTTGCTCCCACGCGTAGCCGAAGGGCGTGATCGACTGCCAATGGGGCGAGCACACGGACCGCTGCTTCGACTGGTTTCCACTGAGGCGGTGTAATTACACGACCAGACAGATGCGCCAGAGTCAACCACACGGGCGAGCACGCGCGCTGCATCGCTGTCCACCATTGCCCTGCGCCATTCCGGCACCGCCCACGCCCGCCTCAACAGTGTTCATCTGCACGCTGACGGCGGTGGGGACGAAAGACTCATAGCTTCCGCTTCATCCGCTTCGGGGCGTCTCGGTCCGAAGTTGAAGAGGCCTCGTACGCTGCGCACCAAGGCGACCTGCTTGGGCGGCACGTGGATGGAGCGGACATGGACGAGCTGGACCGAGCCATTGGTGCCCTGCTGGGACTGGCCGTCGGCGATGCCGTGGGCACGACGTTGGAGTTCGAGGCCCCCGGTTCCTTCCCCCCCATCGACGACATGGTCGGCGGCGGGCCGTTCCGACTGAAGGCTGGGGCATGGACGGACGACACGTCCATGGCGCTGTGCCTGGCCGAGTCGATCCTCGACACCGGGACGATGGACCTCCAGGATCAGTTGCGCCGCTACCTGCTGTGGAAGGACGACGGGTACTTCTCGTCCAACGGCCGGTGCTTCGACATCGGCATCACCACGAGCACCCAGCTCGAGCGCTACCGACGGACAGGTGAGGCGGTCGACCCCCACCCGGACGAGGAGTCAGCGGCGAACGGCTCGCTCATGCGGTTGGCCGCGGTCCCCATCCGCTGGCACGCCGACCTCGACGCCGCCGTAGCCCAGGCCGCGGCGTCCAGCCGCAACACCCACCCGGCCCGCCGGCCTGTCGACACCTGCCGCCTCATGGGGGCGATCGTCGGCGCGCTGATCCAAGGCCAGACCTTCGACGAGGTGACATCGCCCGGGTTCTGGCGCTGGGGTGAGCTCCACCCCGCCGTCGCCGCCATCGCCGGGGGCGGCTGGAAGCACAAGCAGCCCCCGCAGATCCGCGGCACCGGCTACTGCATCGACGCGCTGGAAGCCGCCTCGTGGTCGGTCGCCGGGGCCGACGACTTCCGGTCCGCCGTCCTGCGAGCCGCCAACCTCGGCGACGACGCCGACACGACGGCGGCCATCGCCGGGCAGATCGCCGGCGCCCGATGGGGGGCGTCGGGCATCCCGTCGGAATGGCGTGCAAAGGTCGTGGCCCAGGAGCGGATCACCTCCCTCGCCACGGGCCTGTTCGCCGCCGGTGGAGGAGCGATGGCCTCGACCGCCTGGCCCCACGACGCCTTCGTGCACGCCTGGTGGGTCGAACCCGGACGCCTGCTCGCCGGCGAGTACCCCGGACACCTCAACGACCCGGTCCGGGCCCGGGCCAAGGTCGATGTGCTCGTCGACGCCGGCATCCGCACCTTCGTCGACCTGACCACACCCGCCGACCACCTCGAACCCTACGAGCCGGTGATCGAGGCGGTGGCCGCTGCTCGCCAACTCGACCTCCATCACGTCCGGTTCCCCATCCCGGACAACGGTGTCGTCGACGACGACGCCTATGACGGGGTCCTCAGCACCATCGAGCAGGCGCTCGAACGCGGCCGGGTCTACCTGCACTGCTGGGGCGGCGTCGGACGGACCGGCACGGTCGTGGGCTGCGTCCTCGCCGACGACGGGCTGAGCTACGACGAGATCGTCGACCGTCTCGCCACACTGCGCCAAGGCACACACAAGCAGACGCGGCGCGCCCCCGAGATGCGCGTGCAGGACGAGCTCATCAAGCGACGAGTAGCGTCACGTAGCCGCTGAGGGCGCCCGCCGCGTGTCGCAAGGTCCCGCGCTCAAGGGGCGCCGGAGGGATTCGCCACCATCACCGCTACCCTCCGACAGCGCCTGACCACTGTTTGGGATCAGGCGCAAGGGGCCGGAACTCCGGTCTTGACCCGGCGGGGCAGAGGTGTCGACGCGCGGTTCTTGGTTCGACCGCGTGCCGACACGGGCGGATGTCGGACTACGAGGCGAAGGCGTGGGCCGACCTCGAGGTACAGCTGCGCACCGCGACCACGGCGCAAAGGGCTCGGGGCTGCCGATCCCCGCCAACCGAAGGCGATGAAGCCCTATGAAGCGTCGAGGACGTACTGGCCGGCCTGGGCACTCGCGCGCTGTATCAGTGGTGCCAGCACTGACAGGCCCGCGGCGACGGCCGCCGGAGGGACGCCACGGGCGGCGAGGAGGGTGCGCAACCAGTCGAGCATGTCGGTCAGCACCGTCAGGTCCTCGACGAGGCAGGCCGCAGCGGTGAACCGGGTGATGAACGCGAGGTCCTCCCTGGTGCGGGCGAGTTGCTCGTCGTCGTAGGACGCCATCGACGGGTACGCGTCCGACAGGGACCGGAACGCCACCTCGGCGATCTCGGACGCTTGGAGATCGAGGAGCAGCAGTTCAGGAACGAGCACGCTCGGCTCGGGGGAGACGTCGGGCCGGCCGCGCAGCCAGCCGTGCAGCACGACGACGGCGTCGTCGACCGTGGCGGCCCAGGCGTCGGCGCCCAGGCGGAGGGCCCGATCCGGGTCGACGCCGAGCGCGCGGCCGCCGGCGATCACGGGGATGCCCTGGCGGTGGGCGACGTCAGCCAGCCGTGTCACCCCGTTGAAGAAGATGGGCAGGTTGCAGCTGACGGCGAGGGCGTCGGGTAGGTGTCGGGACAGGAGGGCGGCCACGTGGTCCACGGGTGTGGACGCGCCGAGGAAGGTGACGGCGAAGCCCCGCGCCCCGAGCATGTCGGCGAACATCTGGGCCGGCAACGAGTGCCAGTCCCCTTCGGCGCAGGCCACGACGACCAGCCCTTCCGTCGGAGGCTGGTCGACGGTGTTGGCCACGGCGTCGAGGGCCTTCTGGGTGGCACCGCTGGTCAGGTGTTCGTCAGCCACGGACCATTCGTTGCGGAGCCAACGTTCGCCGGCCTCGCGCTGCGCCGCGCCGAGCAGGTCGACGATGACACCGTCGATGGGGACGCCCCGGTCGACGAGGTCGAGCGCTCGCCGGACACAGGCCCGCCCTGCGCCGTCGAGGGCCTCGAGGAGGTAAGCGTCGACCGCGTCGCGGCCGTTTGCATCCCTGCTCACCGGGCGATGACCTCGTAACGTCGGAAGCGGCGGGGCCGCGGCCGATCGTCGCCACCGGGGATGCGCTGGTGGGATCGGTGGTGGTCTTCGGAGCGCATGTAGGTGGTGAAGCAGTCCTGGTCGTCCCACCACGAGACCATCATCAAGGTGCAGGGATCGCTCACATCCGCCCACACCTGGAGCCCCCGGAAGCCGGGCCAGTGGTCCACTGCGCCCAAGCGGGCGGCGAAGGCGGCGTCGAGGGCCTCCCGACCCGCTTCAGGTACCACGAGCTCACTGACGGCCACGAACTGGCCTGCGTCCGGTTGGGAGGTCGAGGGTGGGGGCGGCAGGCTCACCGGTAGTCCTCCTCGGTCGCCGATGTCCACTGGTCCCGCCCCGACTGCTTGGCCCGGTACAGGGCCCGGTCGGCAGCTTCGACGGTTTGTCCTGGCTCGGCACCGGCAACGGCGACACCGGCGGAGAAGGTGATCGGCTGAGGCCGTGCCTGCAGCCACTCGGCCCGGAGGCGGGACAGGAACTGGTCGGGTTGGCTTCCGTGCAGCAGGACCATGAACTCCTCGCCACCGTAGCGGCCTACCCGATCCGTGGCCCGCACGTTGCCGGCCAACGTCCGACCGAAGAGCCTCAGGACGCGGTCTCCCTCGGGGTGCCCGAGGGTGTCGTTCACGGCTTTGAAGTGGTCGAGGTCGATCATGATGACGGTGTCCCCCGTCCGGAGGCGGCCGAGGGCGCGGCCCAGCATGCGCCGGTTGGGAAGCCCGGTGAGGGCGTCGATGGAGGCGTCCTCGGCGAGGCGGTTCGCCCGGTCCGCCAACTCGAGCGCCCGATGGACGTCGCGCACGAAGATCGGCACGTGACGCTCGAGCAGCACCCTGGCCACGCTGACCGGTGGAGCGACCGGCAGGGCGGGTTCGCCCTCACCGAAGGACACATCCACGGCCATCGCGTCGCTGGTGGCGGCACGCGCCGCGACGATCCCGCCGCCGAGGTCCCTCACCAGATCCCGGGCCACGGCGGAGGCCTCGGACGGCGTGGCTATCCACAACAGTGCCCGGGTCGCCTGGAGCACCACGTCCAACGCCTCGACCGAGCCGACCTCGGCCGGCAACGAGGGACCACCACCCGAGGGGTCGCCGTGTTCCGCCACTGCGGCCGCAGGAAGGTGCAGTGTGTGGCGCGCGAGGTCCTCAGCTCCAGCCACAAGTGCACCCGTGCGACACGACGGCGCTCACGGCATCAACCTAGACCTCGCAGCACTGTTCGTCCACGATGTGACCGCGCAACGTGGCACATGCCCCTGGCCGAGAGCGCGACGGGGCTCATTGACCTCGGTCCGGCCGTCCATCACGGTCAGCTCCGGCGCGGCGGTGCCCCAGCTGCAGGGTGAGGCCAAGCAGCTGCTGAGCGGCGAGATGCATGGGGATCCCCATCCACATGACGTGTGACCTGCCGATGCACTGCATGGGCAGGTCACAGCCGTGCTCCCGCAGGCACCGCTCTCCTCCGGCGTGGCCTCGACCTGGGCATCCGTCTCACAGCTGTCGCGGCCCTCGTCACGCTACCGAACAGGATGTCAATACACCTGACCTCTCACCGAAAGACCTCAAACCTCACGGACCGTGACACCGCACGGGAACAACGCACTCAACGTAGTAACGCGAAGGTGCTCTGTGCCGAACTATTCCATTCAGCCACATGACTGGCACGACGAGTGAAATTACACCATAACGCCAGAGCAGCGCGCACGCCCCGCGTCCGGCCCTGAGTCCCGGGATCTGTGAGCTGCTCCAACGCTGGCGGCAGGCGGCCGCCCTCCGGTCAGGAACCTTGACCCGAACAGCACGAGTTCGGTATTCGACCGAGCACCCCCGGCGCCTCTGGCGCTAGCATCCGCGGATGAGTACGCATTTCCTTGGGCGTCTCTTCTGGAGAGAGGGCACACCATGTCCAGTCGCTATCTGGTGGTCGCCAACCAAACCCTCGGAGGTCACGCGCTCACCGCGACGGTCGCGGCGCGAGCCCGCGAGGGCGCCCAGATCCACGTCGTCGTCCCGGCCACTGAGCCTGCGGCCGACCGGGGTGCTCGAGCCGGGAGCACCGCTGGGGACAATGCTCAGCGCCGGCTCGATGCCGAGCTGCAACGCTGCCAGGACGCGGGCATCAGCGCCAGCGGCGAAGTGGGCGCGTCCGACCCCCTGGAGGCGATCCGGGGCGCGCTCGGTGAGAACCACTACGTCGGGCTCATCATCTCCACACTGCCTGCGGGCATGTCACGGTGGCTGCACCGCGATCTGCCCCACCAGGCAGTACGCCAGTTCGGGCTGCCGGTCGAATGGGTCGAGGCACGCGACGATGACGACGAGCCGAGCACTGTCCACATCGCCATGCCGCACTCGGCGACCCAGGCGATGCGAAACCCGCGGATCTCGCGCAACGACCTACCGCCCATGACCCAGTAGCCGGGCCGGTCGCTGAGAGCGTCAGCGACAGAGCGCGCGTCGGCAGCGATCGCGGCAACGCGCGACACAGCCCCTTATTGTCACACCTCGCCTCTACACCTCGGGACACGACCTGGATCACCCCGATCCGGGCGGCGGAACCCAACGAGGCGCACGATGACCACCACCACCACCCACCTGTACTTCCTGCTCGACCGGAGCGGCTCGATGGCTTCCATGGCCGGCGACGTCATCGGCGGCTTCAACGGCTTCCTGGCCAACCAGCGGGCCGGCGGTGACGACGCCCGCATGACCCTGGTGCAGTTCGACAGCCAGGACCCCTTCGAGGTGCTGACCGACGCCCGACGGCTGACCAAGGTCCGCGACCTCACCCCGGCCACCTTCGTGCCCCGGGGCGGCACCCCCCTGCTCGACGCCACCGGCGAGCTCATCACCCGGGCCTCGGTCCGGGCCGAGCAGCGCCAGGCGTTGGGCAAGGCGCCCGAGAACATCCTCGTCGTCACCTTCACCGACGGCGAGGAGAACGCCAGCCGGCGGTTCACCCAGGCCGACCTGGTGCGACTGGTCGCCGCCAAGGAGGCCGCCGGGTGGACCTTCGTGTTCCTCGGGGCCGGGCTCGATGCCTACGCCGAGTCGGGCACCATCGGCTACGGCTCGGGCTCGGTGCAGGCCTTCGCCCCCGACGCCCAGGGCGCGGGGCTGGCCTTCGCCAGCCTCGACCGCGCCGCCACCGAGCACCGCCGCAAGGTCCGCCGGGCCGAGCCCGTCGACCCCCGTGACTTCTTCGAGGGCGACAAACCGGCCGAGACCGACCGCAAGCACCGCGACCGCTGAACCACCGCTGCTCAACCGGTGGTCACCCGTTCCAGGATCCTCGTCCGCGGGCGCCCGGCCAGCCCTGGAGAGCTGGCCGGGTCGGCCCACACGGCGGTGGTCAGGAAGCGGAGGAACGCCTCTGCCTCGGCCGTGGTGTCGAAGTCCAGGTCGATGACGACGAAGGTGGGGTCGTCGATCGGCACCCGGACCGTCTCGGCCCGCACACCGGCCCGGCTGCGGATCTCGGCGAAGCGCCCGAACGCCGAGGTCCAGGTGTCGAGGTCGGTGATGGCGTGCTCGATGTGCAGCGTGTTCACGGGTGTCTCCCGGTCGTTTGTCCTGGGCTTGGGACGGTACGGCTGGCCTGGGCCGATGCCCATCCCAGGTTCCTGGGTTTCGCCGCCGCCGCCCTGGGGCGGCGGCGCGCCGGTGGCTGCCTACGTAAGGTCCGGGTGGTGGAGGGCATCGGTGTCGCACGTGCTCGCTCCCTGGACCGGATCGTCGCGCTGTGCGAGCACGACGACCACGAGCGGTCGGTGCGGGAGGCGGTGCTGGCCGAACTCCGGCACGCGGTCGGGTTCGACGCCTACGCCTGGTTGTTGACCGACCCCGACACCGAGGTGGGCTGCGCTCCGCTGGCCGACGTGCCCTGCCTTCCCGAGCTGCCCCGCCTGATCCGACTCAAGTACCTGACCACGTGCAACCGGTGGACGGGGATGGCCGCCCCTGTCGCCACCCTGGTCGAGTCGACCGGTGGCCAGCACGAGGGCAGCCAGCTGTGGGCCGAGCTGCTCTCGGCCTACGACGTGGCCGATGTGGCCTCGCTCGTCTTCCGCGACGCCTTCGGCTGCTGG
Organism: Acidimicrobiales bacterium; assembly: GCA_038255145.1. GTDB lineage: Bacteria > Actinomycetota > Acidimicrobiia > Acidimicrobiales > CAIXPF01 > WHTX01. The sequence continues at coordinate 139,560 of JBBSLP010000002.1, read as the reverse complement.
GGGTTCCTCGACCTGTGGCGAACCGGTGCGGCGGCTCCCTTCACCCCCAGTGAGGTGGCCTACCTGGCCTCGGTCGTCCGACCGGCCACCGACGCGCTGCGGCGGGCCCAGGCGAGGACGTTCGCGGCGGCCGCACCCGCCCCGACCCGGACCGGCCCCGCCGTGCTCGTGCTGTCCCCTCAGCTCGAGGTGCGGGCACAGACGGCCGAGACCGATGCCTACCTGCGGGCCCTCGTGCCCACCGACGCCGACCGCCGTCCCATCCCCGCCGGCGCCTACAACGTCGCCGCTCAGCTGCTGGCCGTCGAAGCCGGGGTCGACCACCACCCGGCGTCGGCAAGGGTGCACCTGGGCGCCGGCACCTGGCTGACCATGGGGGCCGCCCGGGTCGAGACCGCCGAGCCGTCGGCCGAGGGCGACATCGCCGTGACCATCGAGCTGAGCTCGCCCGGCGAGCGCCGGGACCTGTTCAGCCGGGCGCACGGGCTCAGCGCCCGGGAGTCCGAGCTGGTGGAGCACCTGGCCGAGGGCGCGGACACGGCCACCGTCGCCCGACGGATGTTCGTGTCCGAGCACACCGTGCAGGACCACCTCAAGTCCATCTTCGCCAAGACCGGGGTGCGTACCCGCCGCACCCTGCTGTCCCGGGCGGTGGGCCGATGACGAGCAAGGGCACCGTCGTCGTCATCGGCTCGGTGAACTGGGACATCACCGTGGTCACGGACCGGTTCCCCGTGCCCGGCGAGACCGTGCTGGGCACATCGGTCAGCTACGGGCTCGGGGGCAAGGGGGCCAACCAGGCCGTGGCCGCGGCCCGGGCCGGGGCCCCGACAACGTTGTTGGCGACGGTGGGTGATGACCTCGCCGGGCCCACGCTGAGCGCTGCCCTGGACGAGCTCGGCGTGGACACGGCCCTGGTCGCCGTCGCCCCCGGCCAGGCCAGCGGCACCGCCCACATCACCGTCGACGCCAGCGGCCAGAACCACATCGTCGTCGTCTCCGGCGCCAACACCGCCACCGCGGCATCACGGGTCCAGGCCGCCAGCGACATCATCGGCGCCGCCGCCGTGGTCGTCGTGCAGACCGAGATCCCCGCCAGCGCGGCGATCGCCGGCCTGGAGCTGGCCGCCGCGCTCGGCGTGCGGTCGATCCTGAACCTGGCCCCGGTCGTGACCCTGCCCGACGCCGCCCTGGCCCTGGTCGACGTCCTCGTCGTCAACGAGGGTGAAGCCGCCCAGCTGCTGGGTGAACCGGCGGCGACCACGGTTGCCGGGGCCATCGACGCCGCCCGGGCCCTGGTCGGCCGGGTCGGCGCCGTCGTCCTCACCATCGGCGCCGACGGTGCCGTGGTCGTCGACGCCGCCGCCCACCACATCGCCGCGCCCCGACCAGCCCGGGTCGTGGACACCACCGGCGCCGGCGACGCGGTGGTCGGTGTGCTCGCCGCCGCCCTCGCCTGCGGTGCCCCCCTGCTCAGCGCCGTCGGCGACGCCGTGGCAGCCGCGTCACGCACCGTCGAGAAGCCCGGCGCCGCCCGCTCCTACCCCGCCTTCGAGCTCACCTGGCCCGGCCCTTGACGGGTCGCCGCCGTGGGCGCCTTGTGTCCCACGATCAGGGCATGATGGTCGCATGACCGCCGTGTACGGCCTCAGCGACGGCAAGGCCACCTACGAGGGTCTGACGTTGGCCGAGTGGGTGCCCACCATCGTCGAGGAACTGGTGGAATCGGCGCAGCCTCAACGCATCATCCTCTTCGGGTCGGTCGCCCGGGGTGATGACGGGCCCGACAGCGACATCGACCTCATGGTCGTGCTCCCCTCGCTCGACTACGACCGTCGGCGCGAGGTCGCCAGTCGCCTCCGCAGTCTGCTCCGCACCTCGGCCCCGGTGCAGCTGCTGATCACCGACGAACGGGAGTGCCGACGCCGACGGAACGTCATCGGCTCGATGCACTACCACCCGTTGCGAGAGGGCCGACTCATCTACGAGCGAGCTGCCTGACGGCACTCGCACAAAGCCTTCAGCGGTCGGCGGGGGTCAGGAGGTCGCCGTGGTGGGTGAGGTGGCCCAAGGCCACGAGGCGCTGGATCGAGCGGTCCACCGCGCTGTCGATCTCTCTGGTCGTCCGCTGCCAGCCGAACAGTCGGGACACGATGACCGCGAGCTCGTCAGGGCTGACGGTCACGGCCTCCTCGACCACGTTGGCCACGGCCACGTCGAGCTCGCTGGGGGGCACGTCGGCAACCGAACGCACCGTGCTGGGCACGCCGGGGACGGGCACGCGCACCACCGCCGGCGACACCTCCGTGTCCCGCACGGCCAGGAAGCGCTCGAAGCGCACCTCGAGGCGGGTTCGGGACAGGGTCGTCACCGCAGCGCCGAACGCGCCCTGGATGCGGCTGCCCGCCCGCTTGACCCCCCACGCGAGCTTCACCGCGGCCAGCACCCGGTCGATCTCCACCGGACCCTCCTGGCGCACCACCTCCTCGATCACCCGCAACAGCTCGGGGCGGGCACCGGGGTCGTCGAGGTCATAGCCGGAGTGCACGGCGGACACCTGCGCCAGCCGGTAGGGCACGGCCCAGTCACGCACGTAGTCCTCGACCACGGGCTCATCCACCGGCACCGGCCGAACCGGGCGGCTCGTCCGGCCCACTGCCGGGGCCGGGCCCGAGGTGATGGCGGCGTTGATGGCCTCGCGCAGCCTCCGTTCCTCCCCCGAGCGGTCGTGCAGCCACGCCGCACCCCACACGTGGTGCTGGCGCCAACCCAGCCCGGCCAGCACCTCGGGCCGCAACCGGTCGCGGTCCCTGGTGACCGGTGGGTTCAGGTAGCTGCGGCCGTCGCACTCGATGCCCAGGGCGTACCGGCCCGGCTCCACCGGGTGGCGCACGGCCACGTCCACCCGGTATTCGGCGTCGCCCACCCCGAGCTCGACGTCGTGGCCCCACGAGCGCACCACGGCGGCGACATCGAGCTCGAAGGGCCCGAGCAGGTCGGCCCGGGCGTCGGTCGGGCCCCGCAACGCGGTGACGCCGCGGATGGCGTAGTCGAGGTAGGACCGCAGGTGGTTGACGCTCTCGTTGGTCGAGACCGGCATCTGGCCGGGAAGGAACGAGGCCACCACTTCGATCCGGTAGCGGGCCCGGGTGACGGCGACGTTCAACCGCCTCCAGCCCCCGGCCCGGTTGATGGGGCCGAAGGTCGACGTGAGCCGACCCGACGCGTCGGGGCCGTAGCCCACCGACAGGATGATGATGTCGCGCTCGTCCCCCTGCACGTTCTCCAGGTTCTTGACGAACAACCCGCCCAACCGGTCGGCGTTCACCATGCCGGCCAGCTCAGCATTGTCGGGCGCCGCCGCCTCCAGCGCCGCGTTGACGGCCTCCTGCTGGGCCACCGACATGGTCACCACGCCGATGGTCAGGTGCGGGTGCTCGGCCTGGTGGTGCAGCACCCGCTCCACGACGTTGGCGGCCTCGACCAGGTTGGCCCGGGTGTGGCCGCGGTCGTACACCCCCGGGACGTGGAACAGCTCGACGCCGACGTCGGGCCCCTCGATGCGGGCGCTGGGGAACGTGTTCAGCGAGCCGTCGTAGAATTCGTGGTTGGAGAAGGTGATCAGCGACTCGTGCATGCTGCGGTAGTGCCAGGTCAACGGGAGGGACAGGAACCCGCCCGAGGCCTTGGCGATGTCGAGTAGCGACTCGAACTGCTCGGGGTCCTCCTCGTCCCAGGTGTCGTCGAGGTCCTCGTTGGCCCGGTCGAAGAAGCTGGTCGGCGGCAGCTGCTTCTGATCTCCGGCCACCACCAGCTGGTCGCCCCGGTACAGGCAGTTGATGGCGTCGCACGGCCGAACCTGCGACGCCTCGTCGAAGATGACGACGTCGAAGCGGAGATCGGCCGGCAGGTACTGGGACACGGCCAGCGGGCTCATCATGAAGCACGGCTTGACGTTGAGGGCCACCGAGCGGGTCCGGTCCAACAAGGTGCGGATGGGCAGGTGGCGGCGTTGCTTCTCCGCCTCACGGGCGATCGTGCTGGCCTCGCCGGCGATGAGCTTGGGCCGCTTGTCGGCGCACCGCCCGATGACGATGGCCGCAGCCCGGGAGGCCAGGGTGGCATCGAGCTCGCGGAACCGCCGCACCAGGGCGTCGCGGTCAGCCGATCGGATGGGAGCCAGACGCGCCCCGTCGCTCTGCAGCACCGTGTCGGCCCACGCCTCGAGCACCGAACGGGTGACGCAAGGGACGACCTGGTCGGCCGGCAGGCGCTTCTCGATGGCGAAGTCGACCAGCTCGGCCAATCCAGCCGAGCCGAACCACCGCCGCTCGTCGTCGAAGCGCACCCACTCCTCGGCCTGGCCCGTCGTGCCTCCGAGCTCGACGAGCAGGCGCCGCGAATCGTCGTACGCCCCCGGGCCCAGCTCGGAGGTCAGCGCCGCCCGTTGGGCACCGTCGAAGATCCCCAGCAGCTGGTCACGGGCCGTGGTCCACGCGTCGAGCGGTGTGCGCACGTCGGCAGCGCCGACCGTGGTGGCCAGCAACGCCTCGGCCGTCGGCGCCGCCAGCGGACCACCGGTGACGGTCCGGACCTGCTCGGCGGTGGCCAGCGCGGCCCTGGCTGTCGACCAGTCGGTCCGCACCCCGGCATCGAGGGCGCCGAGCAGTCGGGCCCGATCCGCACCCGTCGACTCGAACGCCGCCGCCTGCTGCCGGAACCGGTCCGCCGCAGCCAGGCCGGCGCGGGCCTCGTCCACGCTGAGCGGCCGGCCGGTAGCAGCGTCGATCCCCTCCAGCAGGTCAGCGAGGACGGCCAACCGGCGACGCAGCTCCACGATCCGGGGCAGGCTCGCGGCCAACGGGGCTGCGAGCACGGCCGACGCCAACGGGCCCAGCCCGGGGGCGATCTCGCGCTGCCAGCGCTCGACCAGGCCATCGACGTCGTGGGCCACCCGGAGGATGGCGGCATCCGGGGTGCCCGTGCGGCTCAACACCTGCGCCAGCTGGGAGGCGGCCAGCTCGTCACGGGCCAGGGACAGGGCGGTCTCCGCCTGGCCGATGGCCGCCTGCAACCGGGCGAAGTCGGTGTCGACGCCCTGGTAGTAGTGCGTGCCCAGCACACCGGCGTGCACGGCCTCCTTGCGGGCCAGCTCGGCCAGCAGGTCCTGCACGGCGATGGCGTCATCCAGGCGGGCCGACGCCTCGTCGGTCACGCTGCCGGCCAGCACCGCCGCAGCCAGCCGCTTGCGATCAGCCCGACGCCCCGAGCTGAACCGTCCGAGGAGGCTGCCGTCGGTGACGCTGGCCTTCAGCTCCCGGAGCGGCAGCTGGAACACCTCGGGCTTGAACGTGCGCATCAGGTCGTCGATACGTCGACGGGCATCGGCGGCCAGGGCGGTGAGGACGTGGTGGGCCTCGTGGACCGAGCTCACCTGCAGGGGGTCGAGCCAGGCCGCCTCGGGACGGGTCGGCGAGCCGGCGTGGGAAGCCAGCCGGGCCAGCTCGACGATGCGCCCCGGCGACCGGCTGCCCGCCCCGCCGGTGCCGAAGGCCGCCAGCAACTGGGCTTCGAGCCGAGCGAGCTCGGCGAACGCCGCTCCGGTGGCGTCCAGGGCCTGGGCCACGTTGCGGGTACCGGCCAGACCGGTGCCCCGGGGCCACCCCGGCTCGGGCACCAGTTCGTCCACCGCGCCGAGGGCCTCGTCCACACGGCGGCCGAGGTCGTCGGCCAGCGACGTCCAACCCGGGCCCAGGACGGCTACCACCTCGGCCCCCGACGTGGCCAGCGCCTCGGTGCGGGCGTCACCGTCGGCGATCGCTTCGGCCACGTCGTCCAGCGCCGCCACCGACAACCAGGCCGCGGGGACGGGCGGGCGCGCCTCGACGGCGGCCAACAGCTCGACGAGGACGGCGGCCTGGGCCGGGGTCCGGTCGTAGCTCACACCCAGCTCGGAGCACACGGGAGCCACCCGGGCAGCGAGACGGCCCAGGATCTCCTCGGCGCCGTATGCCGACCGTTCGAGGGCGGCGAGCTCGCTGGTGGTGGTGGGGCGCACGGTCAGGTCCCGCCACAGGAAGCTTTCACCGGCCACGATCGGCCCCCAGGCCCGCGACAGCGATCCGGCGTGCTCGAGGACCTCCGAGCGCTCGGCGTCGGTCAGCCCGGCCACGGCTTCGGCCCGGCAGGACGCGAGCGGCGACCCAGACAGGGCGCTGGCCTGGCCGATCACGTCGTGCAACGTCTGGCCCAGGGCGGGCCGCACCTCGTTCATGGCCGTCGTGTAGGCCGTGAGCACGTCGCGGGCCCGCCGGATGGCGGCCACGTCGACGGCGGGGGCACGCACGGCCGGTCGGCGCCGCAGGGAGTCGCCCAGCTGCTTGGCCACCTCGCGCCGGCTGGCATTGTGGGAGTGCAGCTCGAGCACGAACTCCCCCAGGCCGCACTGGTCCAGGCGACGTTTGACCACCTCGAGCGCAGCCGCCTTCTCGCTGACGAACAACACGGTGCGGCCGTCAGCGAGCAGCTCGGAGATCACGTTGGTGATGGTCTGGCTCTTGCCCGTCCCCGGCGGGCCGTCCATCACGAAGCTCGTGCCCGCCTTCGCCGCGAGCACGCACCGACGTTGGCTGGCGTCGGCGTCGAGCACGTGGGAGAGGTCTTCGGGTGGGAAGGCGGCATCGAGCTCGGCCACGTCGGGCGGCGCCGTGGAGGGGTCAGCGGGTTCGGCACCGGGGGCCAGGGCCCGTACCAACGGGCTGGCCAGCACGACAGCCTCGTTGTCGAGCAGGTCCCGGTACATCGACTCCTTCTGGAACGAGAAGGGGTGGAGCACCGCCCCGTCGCGCACCGACCAACCGGGCCGATCACCCACCGCGTCGCGCACCTGGTCCATCAGGGTGGTGACCGAGAGCGGGTCGAGGTCGTCGACGGTGGGCATGATCACGCCCAGGTCGTTGGCCAGCTTGACGGCCAGGGCGGGGTTGACGGCAGGGTCGCCTTCGCGACGCCAGACGCGGAACTCGTCGCGCGTCGACTGGCGGCGGAACTCGACGGGGACGAGCAGCAGCGGTGTCGTCGCGGCGCGGCCATCCGCAGGGTCGATCCACTCGAGGAAGCCCAGCCCGGCGTACAGCGTCCACACGCCGCGCTCGTTGTAGGCCTCCGTTGCCTTGCGCTCGAGGGCCCGGAGGCTGGCGAGGACGTCCTTGGCCACGAGCTTGTCGGTGACCAGCTCCCGCGCGCCGGGTCGGCGACCGGGGCGGAAGAGCTGCTCGCCACCACCGCCACCCTCATCGGCGTCGGGGAGGAAGACCTCCCAGTGCCGGCCCTGCTCGAGGGTGGTGAGGATGGTCGAGCTGGCCGGCGCGGTGATCTCGAGGGACGCCGAGCGGGTGTGGCGGAAAAACAGCAACCGGTTCTGGCGAGTGAGGTTGATGAGCTCGTCGCGCCACTCGGCGACTCGTCGCCTCAGCTCACGATCCACCTGATCCGGGTTCATGGAGCCTCCGGGCAACACCTACCGAGGTCACCGATAGCGTACCGACCGTGGTCGACAGGCCACCGTGGCGGCAGGCGCGATGAGCCGGGAGGGGACGCCATGCAGCTCGAGGACCTCACGCCCGGGGCCAGCGTCGAGGGCTTCGTCCCCGGCGAGCCCGTGGTCATCCAGACGGTGACGTGGCGGGGTGCCAACGCCGTGGAGGTGATCTACCGAGAAGCGGACGGCCACATCGAGGCCGAGACGGTCCATCGCTCCGACGAGCACCAGCACCACCTGGCCAGGGGCGGCAGGGGCTGGGCCTTCGACGGGGACGGCGATCGGTTCCGCCTGGCGGTCGAGGCCCACCGCATCCGGCTGGCTCACCTGTTCGACCCGATGCTGGCCGTGCACCTGTCCAAGGTGGAGCCCCTCCCCCACCAGATCGATGCCGTGTACGGGCGCATGCTCCCCCGCCAGGGCCTGCGCTTCGCCCTGTGCGACGACCCCGGGGCCGGCAAGACGATCATGGCGGGGCTGTACATCCGCGAGCTGATGCTGCGGGGGGAGCTGCAACGCTGCCTGGTCATCGCCCCCGGCGGCCTCGTCACCCAGTGGCAGGAGGAGTTGGAGGACAAGTTCGACCTGCACTTCGACGTGGTCACCAGGGACGCCGTCGAGGCCTCCTACCGGGGCAACCCCTTCCTCGACCGCAACCTGCTCATCGCCCGACTCGATCACCTGGCCCGCAACGAGGTGCTCGTCGAGCGAGCCTGCGCCGAACCGTGGGACCTGGTCGTGGTGGACGAGGCCCACCGCATGAGCGCCCACCAGATGGGCCTCGAGGTGCGCAAGACCAAGCGCTACCGGGTGGGAGAGGCTGTGGGCGCGGCCACCCGCAACCTGCTCCTCATGACCGCCACCCCCCACGCCGGCAAGGAGGAGGACTTCCAGCTGTGGCTGGCCCTGCTCGACAGCGACCGCTTCTTCGGCCGGCACCGCGACGGCGTCCACACCGTGGACACGGGCGAGTTCATGCGCCGCATGGTCAAGGAGAAGCTGTTCCGCTTCGACGGCACCCGCCTCTTCCCCGAGCGGAGGGCATCGACCCTGCGCTTCGAGCTCTCCGCCCCCGAGCGCGGTCTGTACGAAGCCGTCACCGAGTACGTCCGCGAGGAGATGAACCGGGCTGACCGGCTGAGCCGCGAGGGAGACCGTCGGGGCAACGTCGTGGGGTTCGCCCTCACGGTGCTGCAACGTCGCCTGGCCTCGAGCCCCCAGGCCATCTGGCGCTCGCTCGACCGGCGCCGCACCAAGCTCGAGATGAAGCTGGCCGACGCCCGCGCCGCAGGTGACAGCGGCATGGGGGCGTCGGCGGCCATGGACCGGGTCGAGCGGCTGTTGGCCGACCCCGACGACCCCTCGGCGGTGCCCGACGTCGACGAGCTGGGCACCGAGCTGGAGGAGGTGGAGGACGAGGTCGTCGTCAACGCGTCCACGGCCCGCACCATCGCCGAGCTGCAGACCGAGCTGCTCTCGCTGGGGAGGCTGACGGAGTTGGCCCGACGGGTGCGCGACTCGGGCGAGGACTGCAAGTGGAACCAGTTGGCCGCGCTCTTCGACGGCACCGCCCTGCGTCGGCCCGAGGGGGGCCACCGCAAGCTGATCGTCTTCAGCGAGCACCGGGACACCCTCACCTACCTGGTGGAGCGCATCAGCACGCTGTTGGGTTCGCCCGCTGCCGTGGTGGCCATCCATGGCGGGCACAGCCGGGAGGAACGACGCCGGACCCAGGAGCGCTTCACCAACGACGAGGACTGCAGCGTGCTCGTGGCCACCGACGCCGCCGGGGAGGGCCTCAACCTGCAGCAGGCCCACCTGATGGTGAACTACGACCTGCCGTGGAACCCGAACCGCCTCGAGCAGCGCTTCGGGCGCATCCACCGCATCGGCCAGGAAGAGGTGTGCCACCTGTGGAACCTGGTGGCCGAGGACACCCGTGAGGGCCACGTCTACCTGCGCTTGCTGGACAAGCTCGAGGAGCAACGTCGCGCCCTCGACGACCAGGTGTTCGACGTGCTGGGCGAGGCGTTCCGGGGACGACCCCTGCGTGAGCTGCTCATGGAGGCCGTGCGCTACGGCGACCGGCCGGGCAAGCAGGCCGAGCTGGACCGGGTCATCGACGAACGGGTCGGCGAAGGGTTGGCCGAGCTGATCGAGGAGCACGCGCTCGATGCCGTGGTCATCGGCACCAACGAGCTCCAGCAGCTGCGCCACGTCATGGACGAGGCCGCCGCCCAACGGCTGCAGCCCCACCACGTGCGCTCGTTCTTCCTCACCGCCTTCGAAGGCCTCGGCGGACGGGCCGTCGAGCGCGAACCTGGCCGCTTCCAGGTGCAACGGGTGCCTTCCCAGCTGCGGGCCGATGACCGCCGGTCCGGCCAGGCCGCACCCCTGCTGGGAAGCTACGAGCGGGTCTGCTTCGCCCGGGAGCAGCGGGGCGAACGGGGCCAGGCCCTGGCGGCCCTGGTCTGCCCCGGCCACCCCCTGCTCGACACCGTGGTCGCCGCCACCATCGAGCGCAACGCCGGGGTGCTCAAGCAGGGCACGGTCCTGGTGGCTGATGACGACCCCGCCACCCAGGAGGCGACGCTGGTCGCCTACGAGCACTCGATCGTCAGCGCCGTCAAGGACGGCCGCGGCGAGCGCACGACGGTGTCGCGCCGCTTCGAGTTCGTGGCCGTGGCCGCGGACGGCAGCACCGAACCGGCCGGTCCCGCCCCCTACCTGGACCTGCGACCGGCCACCGCGGCCGAACTGGACCTGCTGGCGGACGTCATCGCCCGCCAAGGCGATCGTGACCTCGTCGAGGAACGGGCGCTCGAGGCCGTGATGGACACCTCGATTCCGGCCCACCTGGCCCAGGTGCGGGGCCAGGTCCTTCCCCGTCTGGCCAAGACGAGCGACGAGGTGGACCGGCGCCTGTCCCATGAACGGGACTGGTGGGACGGCCAGGCCGTCGACCTCCAACGCCAGGCCGACGCGGGCCGCCAGCCCAGGGTGAACGCGGAGATGGCCCGAAGGCGGGCCGAGGAGATGGAGACCAGACGCAAGCGCCGCCTGGCCGAGTTGGAGCGCGAGGCCCGCCTGTCCTCACAACCACCGGTTTTCGTGGCCGCGGCCCTCGTCGTGCCCGCCGGGCTGCTCGCCCTGCTCGGCTCGGTCGATCTCGATGCCGCCCCCGGTCCCAGCCGAGCGACGCACGAGCGCGCCGTGTCCGCCGTCCTCGACGTGGAGCGCAGCCTGGGCCGGACGGCTGAGCGGGCTACGGGCACCCACCGGGGCTTCACCCTGACGTCACGCCAGCCCGACGGTCACCTCCGCTTCCTCACCGTCAAAGCCGCGGGCGCAGGCCAGACCGAGCTCAACTTCAGCCGCAGCGAGATGCTCACCGGCTTGAACCTGGGCGACCGGGCCGTGCTCGCCCTGGTCGAGATGTCGCCGCACAGCTCTGCCTCCGACACCGTCCGCTACCTGCCCGATCCCTTCCGCGGCGCGGTGGCCCCCGCGTTCGAGGCTGCCGGGATGACCGTGCCCTGGGCCGAGCACTGGAGCCGAGCAGGGACGCCCAGCTGAGGTGGTGCCATCCGGCGCGCCCTCCTCCGGCGGCCTCGTGGTCGACATGCAGAACGGGTTCCGCCACCCCCGAGGCACCTGCCGCCGTACGGGTTGGGCCTGCCGGGCATGGCCGAGGTCATCGACGAGCACCGGCCCCTGCTCGCCCACACAAGGGCCGCCGGTCTGCCCGTGATCTACACCCGCCACGTCCTCGAACCCGGCCTCGGCGACGCTGCGCCTCGCCTGCGCCGGATGCTGCCCAAGGACCCCGCCATCCTCAACCGGGGCACGTGGGACGCCGACGTCATCGACAACATCGCCCCCGAGGACGGCGACCCCGTCGTGGGGCACGATCAGGAGCAGGCCGACCTCACGACCGCAGCGGTAGCATGGGCCCGAACGTGGGCACCATGCTCGCCCCGGCGGCGAACACCACCCAGCGTTGCCAACCGGCCCCCAGGCCCTGCCACAGGCTGTCGTCGATGGTGGCGTCGGTGAACCCGGTGACGACGAGCACGACACCGAAGACCACCAGGGTCAACAGCCACACGATGCCCAGCCACCACAGGCTGCCCCCGGCGGTGAGGCCGGTGGTGGCCCATAATGGTGCCGGGCCCGGCCGTCCATGCCCGCGGTGAGGGCATCGACGGCCTCGGCCGGTCCGGTGAGCTCCACGCCGCGGTCGCGCAGGTCCTCGGCCCGATCGTGGACCAGATCGACCTGCCCATGTTCCGGGCCCCAACGTTCGCGGTGACCGCGGCCGTGGCCGTGCTGTTCATGGTCACCTTCGCCGGGGTGCTGCTGGGCAACGTGCTGTTCCTCACCGGCCCCTGGCACTACTCAACCCTGTCCGCCGGCCTGCTCTTCGCCCCCGGCCCCCTGGTGGCGGCCATCTTCGCCGTCCCCGGAGGCCGGCTGGGCCAGCGCTTCAGCGCCGGTCCCGTGATCGCCGCGGGGCCACCAGCTTCGGCCTGGCCTGCCTGTCGTGGCGGGTGCTGGTGACCCTGCGCGCGGCGCAGTTGGCCACCGGGTCGGCCGTGCTCAACGGCTCCCGCCAGATCGGCTCGGTCATCGGCGTGGGCCTGCTCGTGGCCGTGCTGGGGCACGAGAAGAGCGGCATCACCCTGGACCGCTTCCAATCGGGTTGGACGGTGCTGGCCATCGCCGCCGCGGCCGCGGCCGCGGCCGGGCACTGAACCCACGCCGACAGCAACCCGGTACCTCTGTGGCTGGACGTGTTCAGGCGAATCGATATCGATTCGCCTGAACGGTTCGGCCAGGTCAGCCCTGCTGTCGGGCTACGCCGGGGTGCTCAGGTCGTACCAGAGCCGGCGCAGGTCGCCGCCGGGGTCGTCCACCACAAGGCGTTCGTCGCCGAACTCGAAGGTGGGGCGGGCCGCGGTCTCGTAGCGGGGCCAGGCGGGCAGGCCCTCGGCCTCGGGCGAACCCGAGCGGGCGAAGGCCAGCCAGGCGTCCTGCATGGCCACCCCCAGGTCCTTGGGCGGGTCGGTGCCGATGAACAGGCCCCACTGGGGATCGTCCAGCATGTCCCACACGAAGGGGATCTCCAGCGCATGGGTGGCCCCCAACAGGCCGCCGAACACCGGGGTCCGCCACGTGAACAGGTACACCCACGCCGGGGCCCCCGCCTCGACCTGGGCGTCGGCCAGGCGCAGCGACGGGATGCGGAACACGGCGTCGGTCATCAGGTCGATGATCAGCCGCCGGCCGTTCTCCCGCTCCCGGTAGGCCTGGAACAGGGCGTGGGGATCGCTGATGTTCTCGGGCATGGCCGCGGCCAGCTCGTCGTCGCTGACGTCGGTCGGCAACAGCAACGAGAACAGCGTGCCCTCGTCCTCGTTGGTGCCGATGAGCAGGGGCACGGCCGCCGCACCCTTGGCCCGCACCGCCTCGGCCGGCGTGGCCGTGATGACCACACCGTCCACCGTGGGGTGCGGCCCCACCCCGGTGCCGTCCACAGGGTGGTCGCGGTCGCGGCCCATGCGGTCGATGAGCCCGATGTCGATCTGGGCCTGCACCAGTGCGGCGGCATCGGCGGCCCTCAGGGCGTCGATGCCGCCGTCAGGGGCGCCCAGGGCGGCCAACAGCTCGGTCGTGTACAGCTCTGGGCGCCACGGCGGGGCGAAGCCGGGAGGGCCGGACTGGATGATGGCCCGGTGGTACAGCCCGTCAGCGGACGGCGCCGCCAGCACCGCAGCCACCGAACCGCCGCCGGCCGACTCGCCGAACAGGGTCACGTTGCCGGGGTCGCCACCGAAGGCGGCGATGTTGTCCCGCACCCAGCGCAGTGACTCGATCTGATCCCGCACCCCGTTGCTGCCCGCCCCGGCCAGGGTGGCATCGGTGGGGTCGAGGTGCTCGAGGGGGATCCAGCCCAGCACCCCCAGGCGGTAGTTCATGGTCACCACGACCACGTCACCCCGGGTGCAGAACGAGGACCCGTCGTAGATGTCGCCCGAGCCAATGGTGTACGCCCCACCATGGATCCACACCATCACCGGGCGGGCGCCGCCGTCGGCACACGGGGTGAACACGTTGAGGAACAGGCAGTCCTCGTCGGTGTGCAGATCAGCCTGGACCCCCACCGTGCCCACCACCGGGGGCGGCTGGGGGGCGGAAGCGCCGAACGCGCTGGCGTCGTACACCCCCTCCCAGGGTCCCGACGGGACCGGCGCCTTGAAGCGCAGCTCCCCGATGGGGGGCTGGGCGTAGCGGATCCCTGCGTAGCGCTCGCACCCGTCGAGATCGATGCCCTCGATCTCGCCCAGGTCCGTGGACGTCCTCGCCATCGTTTGGCCCTCTTCGTCGCGACCGGTGTCTGGGGCGAAGTCTGCCCGATGGTCGGTCCGGAAGGTGGCCGACCTTCAGACCCGGGCGACGCCGAAGCGGAAGATGCGGGTGAAGTTGGCCAACGCCGCCGGTGATCCCTCGACCGCGATTCGGCCATCGGCCACCACCTCGTCGAAGGTGGCCACCCGGCGACGGACGTCGAGCAGGACCAGGGCCGACGTGGTCAGGACCAGGTCGGCAGGGCGGCGGCCGGGGTCGCCCCGGCCTACGGCGTCGAGCTCGATGACCACGTCATCCACCACCAGCACGTAGCGCTCGTCGATCCCCGCCGCGGCGCCGGCGTCGTAGAACGGCGTCACCAGCCCGTACACGGCGTAGGCCGGACGCAGCAGGGTGGTGCCCTCGGGTGGCTCCTCGAGCAGGGCCACGCCGAAACGGGCCAGTGCCCGCAGCACCGGCACCACCTCGCGACCGCGGTCGGTGGTGGCGTAGACGGTGCGGGCCGCCGGCGGGGGCAGCTCCTTCGTCTCGACCAGGCCGTGCTCGGACAGGGACCGCAGGCGGTCGGTGAGCACCGAGGGGGTGATGCCCCGCACCTGGCGACGCAGGTCGGTGAAGCGCAGGTCGCCGTGGTCGTGGCCATCGTGTCCGGCCCCGCCGGGCGGGCCGCCGCCAAGTACGGCTTCCACCGGGTGCTGGTCACCGGCACCCTGCTCTTCTCGGCCACCCAGCTCTGGTACATCCTCGTGCTCGGTGAGACGGCCCAGCCGTGGACGCTGTGGGTGCCGGCCGGGGTGCTGCTGGGGTGCTCGATCGGCATGACCCTGCCCGTGTTGTCCGCCGCCGCGGTGGCCACCCTTCCCCCCACCCGCTACGCCCTCGGAGGCGCCGTGAACAACACCGCCCGGCAGATCGGGGCCGCCCTCGGGGTGGCCATCCTCGTCGCCGTGCAGGGCCACCCCAGCACCCCGGCCCAGGAGTTGGCCGGCTTCCACCGGGGCTGGATCTTCACCATGGTCGCCGCCCTGCTCAGCGCAGGGATCTGCATGCTGCAACCGGCCCTGGTCAAGGCTGGCGTAACTGGGGCCGCCGGTGCTATCGCCCCCACCCCCCTGGTCGCAATGGTCGACTGATGGGCTTCGCCACCGACACCGCCGTCGAGTTGCAAGCCGATGGCACCTACCGGGCCGAGCTCACCGGCAATTGGGCGTCGCTGAACCAGCTGCACGGGGGCTACGTGGCCGCCGTCGCCGCCCGGGCCGTCGAGACCGCCTGCGCCTCGATCCCGACTTCGCCCCCTTCGCCGGTGGTGACACGTCGACCCTGGCCCGCTGGGTCGCCGGCGATTTGCAGCGGTCGCTCCGCCCCTGGGTCCGGCCCGCACCGTTCACGTCATGTGGGCGAACCGCTCGGCCTTGTCGGGCGGGCCCGCCACCACCAGCACGTCGCCCGCGGCGAGCAGGGTGTCTGCCGTGGCGTAGGTGAACCCCTGGCCGTGAGGTTTCACGCACACGACGGTGAGGCCGAATCGGTCGCGCAGCCCGCTCTCGCCCAGCGTCCGGCCGACGAAGTCACCGGGCACGACCGTCTCGACCATGGCGAAGCTCTCGTCGAGCTGGAACCAGTCGAGCATCCGCCCACTCACGAGGTGGGCCACCCGCTGACCCATGTCGTGCTCGGGGAAGACGACGTGGTCCGCGCCCACCCGCTCGAGGATGCGGCCATGGGACTCGGTGATGGCCTTGGCCCAGATGTTGGGGACCCCTTCGTCGACCAGGGCCGAGGTGGTGAGGATGCTGGCCTCGACGTTCGTCCCGATGCCGACGACCGCGCTCTGGAAGTCCGCAGCCCCGAGCTGGCGGAGGGTGGCCGGGTCGGTGGTGTCCGCCTGTACGACGTGGGTCAGGTGGGCGGCGTGCGCCTGGACCAGGCGCTCCTCGAGGTCCACCCCCAGCACCTCGAAGCCGAGGGCGACGAGCTCCTGGGCCAGGGCGCCGCCGAACCGCCCCAGGCCCACCACCAGGATCTGGCTGCCCGCCTCGGCGGGCACCGTGGCCCGCGTGATCCGGGCCCCGAGTGACGGGGTCCGGCGTCGGCGTTGTCGATCAGCCAACGAGCAGCCTTTCCTGGGGATGGCGGTACAACCGGTGTCGCTCCCTCAGGACGAGGGCGGCGAACAAGGTGACGGGGCCCACGCGGCCCAGCAGCATCAGGACTGCCACCAGGACCTTGGCGCCATCGGGCAGCAGGGGGGTGACCCCGGTGGACAGTCCCACCGTACCGAGCGCGGAGACCGTCTCGAAGAACAGGTCGGCCCGGGCCAGGTCGCTGATGGACAACAACGCCATGGTGGCCGCCACGACCACGCCCACCCCCAACAGGGCCACCGTCAGGGCCTGGCGCTGGGCAGAGTTCGGCACTCTCCGGGAGAAGAGGACGACATCGGGGTCGCCGCGGACCTCGGCCCACATCACCCAACCGAGGAGCGCGAAGGTGGTGACCTTGATGCCTCCCGCCGTCGAGCCGCTGCCCCCGCCGACGAACATGAGGATCTCGGTGAGGAGGATGGACGGCTCCCGCAGGGCGGCGATGTCGATGGCGTTGAAGCCGGCGGTCCTCGGCGTCACGCTCTGGAACAGCCCGTTCACCACGGTGTCACCGGTCGACAACCGGCCGAATGTTCGCGGGTTCGTCCATTCGAACCACGAGAAGAGCGCCCAGCCCGCTCCGAGCAGCACACCGGTGGCCAACACCGTCACCTTCGTGTGCAGGCTCCAGCGCTGCGGTCGACGACGGTCCCGGGCGATCTCGGCACAGACGGGGAACCCGAGGCCCCCGACGACGATGGCCGACGCCAGCACGAGCAGCAGGATCGGGTCCTCAGCGAAACCGACGAGGCTGTCCGGGTACAGCGCGAACCCGGCGTTGTTGAAGGCGGACACGCCGTGGAAGACGCCGAGGTAGACGGCGCGCCCGGCGGGCTCCCCGTGCGCGGTGAAGAACCGCAGCGCCAACAGCGTCGCCACCACCGTTTCCACGGCCAGGCTGAAGCGGGCCACACCGACGATCAGCCGCCTGACGTCGCCGAGGTCGAGAGAGCCGGTCTGCGCGGCGGCGACGACCCGATGACGCAGCCCGAGACGGCGGGCGAGGAAGAGCGCGACCATCGAGGACAACGCCATGATGCCGAAGCCGCCGACCTGGATCAGCGCCAGGATCACGACCTGGCCGAAGGTGCTCCAGTAGCTGGCGGTGTCGACGACAGCGAGGCCGGTGACGCACACCGCGGACGTCGCCGTGAACAACGCCGTGAGCGCGGGCGCCCCCCGAGGCCCCTGGGAGGCCGCCGGCAACATCAGCAGCCCGCCGCCGGCGAGGCTGGCGGCGACGAAGGTCACCACCACGTATTGGGCCGGGTGCCTCAGCGGCAGGAAGCGGCGTGGTCCGTGGCGCCGCACGCCGCCACGTTAAGCACGGAGAAGGCTCAGCGGCAACCGCCCGTGGGGTCCGACCACCTGGCACCGTCCGGGTCCGGGCTTGCGCCGACGCCAGGCCCACGGCCCCCGGTTCGTCTGGCGTCGCCTCAGCGGCGCCGTTCGGGGTGGACGCGCTTTGGGGGCCAGCTGCCTTCGACGGCGCCGGTTTCGACGAGGTGGGTGACGAGGGGGGACATCAGGTCGATGAGCTGTTGGCAGCTGTCGGGGCCGAGGGTGTTGCGGGGCTCGGCGGACAGGGTGTCGGTGTCCCGCTCGAGCTGGGCGTGGAGAGCGCGGCCGGCGGGGGTCCAGGATCCGTCGGGCTCGAGCACGCCTCGGGCGGCCAGGCGGGACACGGCCGCGTCCCACTCGTCAGGGGTCCAGCCCCGGAGCTTCTCGATGGCCCGACCGGTGACCACACCCTTGCCGGCGAGGAGGGCGTGGCATTCGATGCCGTCGATGCGGGCGGCGGCCAGGGCGATGTTGTGGCCATCGCCGCGGTGCTCGCGCCACAGGGTCGCGGCGCGGAAGAGCTGCTGGTGGGGGGCGTCGGGCCAGGGCAGGGAGCGGTGGGCGGCGAACAGGGGCCGGCCGACGACGTCGGCGTGCTCGATGGCGCTGCGGGCCAGGGCGGCGGCTTCGGCCATCGCCGGGCTGTCGACCTGGTCACCGAAGGCTCGGACGAGGGCCCGATCCATGAGCTCGTCCCGCAGGACCAGGGCCTCGACGGGGGTCAGGTGCTCCCACACCGAGGGGATGGCCGTGGCCACCACCCGGGGGGCGAAGTTGTAGAAGATGGCGGTGACCACCGAGGCGGGCACGGGGCCCAGGGGCGCCGACCGGTAGGCCAGGTAGGCCCGCCAGTAGCCCTCGATGCCGGCATCGCGGAAGCCCCGCAGCTCGGGCGCGTAGTAGCTCAGGTTGTGGAACACCCCGGTGAGCTGAGCCAGGGCCCGGGCCTGGGCATCGACCGGTGCGGCCTCGGAGGAGGCGGTAGCTCCGGTCACCTGGTCGCCGTGTTGGTCAGCCATGGCCGGGCACGCTACGCCGCCGCCACCGCGAGGATCGCCACCGTGCGCACCCGAAGATTGCCGGGGTGCCGGCACGCCGGTACGGTCCGCCGTCTAACCAGGGGGTAGCAACGTGGCTCGTCGCATGGAGGGCAAGGTCGCTCTGATCACCGGAGGGGCATCGGGCATCGGCCGGGGGTGCGCCCTGCGCTTCGCCGAGGAGGGGGCGTCCATCGTCGTCGCCGACCTCAACGGGGAACGGGCCGAGAAGGTGGCGGCCGAGGTCATCGCCGCGGGCGGCAAGGCCGACACCGCCGTGGTCGACACCTCGTCCGAGGAGTCCAACGACGCCATGGTCGCCGCCGCCGTGGCCGCCTTCGGCCGGGTCGACACGTGCGTGGCCGCGGCGGGCATCTCCCACGCCAACTACATCAGCCGGGAGGAAGAGGAGCAGGTAGGGGCGGACCGCATGGACCGCGGCGACATGCTCCTGCTGGACAAGTCGCTCGAGAGCTGGCAGAAGGTGCTCGACGTCAACCTGACCGGGGTGATGCTGACCAACCGCAGCGTGGCCCGCCAGATGCGTGACCAGGGGGACGGCGGCACCATCGTCAACATCGCCTCGATGGCCGCAGTTACGGCGCTCCAGGGCTCGTCGGACTACTGCGTGTCCAAGGCCGGCGTGTGGATGGTCACCCGGTGCTTGGCATTGGAGCTGGCCCGCTACAAGATCCGGGTCAACGCCGTGGGTCCCGGCTACATCAAGACGTCGATGTCGGGCTCCTCCTACAGCCACCAGCCCTGGGTGGACGCCCGCATCAAGGAGACCCCCCTGCGCCGGCTGGGCGAGCCCGTCGACATCGCCAACGCCTGCCTCTACCTGGCCTGCGACGAGTCGAGCTTCGTCACCGGGGAGATCATCTTCCCCGACGGCGGCCTGGGCGCCAGCCCCCGCAGCTGAAGCCGGGCCCCTCGCCGGGCGGCAGGTCCGCCCGGCGAGGAGACACCGCTCACGGCCGGAAGGAGCCGGTGCTGACCGGACCTACGGTGTCCGCCGCCAGGCGGTGGTAGGCCCGGCGGACCCAGTGGGTGAGGACCGAGCGGGTGTCGGCGGGGTCGATGACATCTTCGACCATGAAGCGCTCGGCGGTGCGGAAGGGTGAGCGCACGGCCTGGAGCTGGATCATCAGGTCGGCCCGGGCCTTGACGGGGTCGGGCGACGCTTCGATGACCCGCTTGTAGGCGGCCTCGACCCCACCCTCGAGGGGCAGCGAACCCCAGCTGCCCGAGGGCCAGGCCACCCGCAGGGTGTGGCGGTCCATGTTGCGGTGGGTGGCCCCGCCCACACCGAAGCACCGGCGCACCAGCACCGAGGCCCAGGGCACGTTGGCCTCGTGCACCGCAGCCAGGGCCCGGCAACCGGCCCGCAGCGTCCCCGCCTTCTCGGCGTCGAGCCCGATCATCACCCCGGGGTTGTCGATCAGGTAGACGACGGGCAGGTGGAAGGTGTTGGCGAAGTCGACGAAGCGGACGATCTTGTTGGCCGCCTCGGTCGAGAACCCACCCCCGTCGAAGCGGGAGTCGGTGCCCAACACGGCCACCGGGTGGCCGTCGAGGCGGGCCAGGCAGCCCACGGCGGCCCGCCCGAAGCGGGAGCCCATCTCGAACACGCTGCCCTCGTCGCAGATGGACCGGATCAGCTTGCGCACGTCGATGGGGCGTCGACCCTGGGGCACGATGTCGCGCAGGGCGGGGTCGGACCGCTTGGGATCGTCGGTGCTGGCCACGATGGGCGGCAGCTCCCACACGTGGGAGGGCAGGTAGGACAGGAACCGGCGCACCTGGTCGAGGGCCTCGTCCTCGGTGTCCACGGCGTTGTCGACGGTGCCCGCCCGGGTGGCGACCTCCCACCCGCCCAGTTCGTCCTTGGTCAGCTTCTGGCCCGTGGCCGCCTCGACGAGCGGGGGCCCGGCGGCGAAGACCTGGGCCGCCCCCTTGACCATGACCGAGAAGTGCGAGGTGGGGACCTCGGCCGCGGGCAGCCCGGCCACCGGGCCCAGGGCGGCCGCCACGACGGGCACCGTGGACAGCAGCTTGATGGCGTCGTCCCAGCCGATGATCTCGGACACGTAGGAGAAGCCCAGGTTCTCGATGGACTTGACGCTGCCGCCCGCCCCCTCGAGCAGGCGCACGATGGGCACCCGCATGTCGAGGGCCATGCGGTCGGCGTAGGAGCGCTTGTTGCCCACGGCCCCGTCGGCGGCGCCGCCACGCACGGTGAAGTCGTAGCCCGTCACCACCACGGGGCGGCCGTCGATCGCGGCCTCGCCCATCACGGTGTTGGAGGGGGTGAAGCCGGTGAGCTTGCCGTCGGGGCCGTACTCGCCCTTGCCCGTCAGGCCGCCGACCTCGGCGAAGGAGCCCTCGTCGGTGATGCGGTCGATGCGCTCGCGGATGGTCAGTCGACCGAGCCCGTGGTGACGGGCCACCGAGGCCTCGCCACCCTGCAACGCGGCGTAGGCCCGGCGCTGGGCCAGCTCGGCGATGGCATCGGCCCAGGCCGACGGCTTGGCCGCCGGAGCGGGCGGGGTGGGCGCGTCGCCGTTGTTCGTCGTCATGTCAGATCCCTCCGTCCGCCACCCTCCCCCAGAGCCGACACTCCCGTCAACTTCACCGTGGGTCGGCACGGCAGAGACGTCCGTCACCAGGGGACCGATGGTTGACATGCGTGTCAGTGAACGGAGGGCACCGCGAGGTGACCCGAGGTGACTTCGCCGGCATCAGGCCCTGCGACCTGCGGTGACGTTCAGGCGAATCGATATCGATTCGCTTGAACGGGTAGGCGACATGGGACCCGGCTCACGGCGCAGGGGTCGGAGACCGGCGCCGGGCGGCGATGAGTTCGGGGCGGCGACGTCGTCTTCACCCCCGGCAGCTAAATCGCTGGCCAGCCGTGCCCCTCGGCTGGTCAACTCGTCCGTCCGGGACGCCGCCCCCCTTCCCCAGCAGCAGCCCCCCTCCCCCACCGATCCGGAGCGACGATGCCCCAGAAACCCGCCGTCGAAGCGCGCGGACTCGTCAAGCGCTACGGGACGAACACCGCCCTCGGCGGCATCGACCTCGACGTGCCCACGGGCACGGTCACCGCCGTGCTCGGCCCCAACGGTGCCGGCAAGACGACCGCCATCCGCATCCTGACCACCCTGTCCGTGGCCGACGAGGGCCAGGCCACCGTGGCCGGCTTCGACGTGCGCACCCACCCCAACGAGGTGCGCCGCCGCATCGGCCTGGCCGCCCAGGACACCACGGTGGACCCCCTGCTCACGGGCAGGGAGAACCTGGTCATGCTGGGTGAGCTGCACCAGCTCAGCCGCAAGGAGGCCAAGGCCCGGGCCGACGCGCTACTCGGGGACTTCTCCCTCAGCGACGCGGCGGACCGGGTCACGTCGGGTTACTCCGGGGGCATGCGCCGCCGCCTCGACCTGGCGGCCACCCTGGTGGCCAACCCCGAGGTGCTGTTCCTCGACGAGCCCACCACCGGCCTCGACCCCCGGGCCCGCAACGAGCTGTGGGGCGTCCTCGACCTCCTCGTCGGGCGGGGCACCACCATCCTGCTGACCACCCAGTACCTCGAAGAGGCCGAGCGCCTGGCCGACGACATCATCGTCATCGACCACGGCACCATCATCGCCCGGGGCGACGCCCGCAAGCTCAAGCGCGAGGTAGGCGGGGACCACGTGCAGATCGTCGTCGTCGAACCCGCTCACCTCGAGCAGGCCGGGCGCATCCTGGCCGAGGTCACCGGGGCCGAACCCAAGCTGGACGAATCCGCCCGCTCGGCCTACGCCCCGACCAGCATGGGTGTCGCCGCCCTGGTCGTGGTGGCCCAGGCCCTGACCGACGCCAACATCGCCGTGGACGACCTCAGCCTGCGCCAGCCCACCCTCGACGAGGTGTTCCTCACCCTGACCGGATCCGCCGCCGACGACGACCGCGCCGAGGAGGCCCGCTCATGACCGCAACATCCGTACCCGGCTCGTCCGCCAGGGACGCCGCCCTTCCCGGCTCGTCCTTCACCATCGACAGCCTGCACGCGCCCCGTGGCGTCATCCACGACTCCTGGGTCATCGCCCGCCGGGGCCTGATCCACATGAAGCGCCAGCCCGAGGCGCTGAGCGACGCCACCATCCAGCCCATCATGTTCGTGCTGCTGTTCGCCTACGTGTTCGGCGGGGCCATCGACGTGCCCGGCGGTGGCAACTACCGCGAGTTCCTCATGGGCGGCATCTTCGCCCAGACCATCGTGTTCACCGCCTTCGGCGTGGCCATGTCCATCGCCAACGACCGCAAGAACCAGGCCGTGGACCGCTTCCGCTCCCTGCCCATCGCCCGGGGGGCGGTGCTGGGCGGCCATGCCATCGCCAACCTCATCAAGGCCCTGCTGCCCATCGTGCTCATGTCCCTGTGCGGGCTGATCATCGGCTGGCGCATCCGCAACGGTCTCGTCGCCGCCATCGGTGGCTACCTGCTGCTCATCGGCTTCGCCTTCGCCATGATCTGGGTCGGCGTGCTGCTGGGCAGCGTCATCGGCACGCCGGAGGGGGTGACCGGCATCGGCTTCGCCGTGCTCTTCCCCATCACCTTCATCGCCAGCACGTTCGTGCCCACCTCGACCATGCCCGGCGTGCTCAAGGTGGTGGCCGAGTGGAACCCCGTCACCAGCCTGTCCGACGCCGTACGGGTGCAGTTCGGCAACCCCAACACCCCCACGGCCCCGGGCGACCCGTGGTCGATCGCCCACCCGCTGGCCTACTCGGTCATCTGGATCGTGGGCATCATCGTGGTCTGCGCCCCCCTGGCCGTGCGGGCCTACCAGCGCTCCATCTCCACCTGACCCCGGCGGCTCAGACCGCCAGTAACTGTACCGGCACCGGAGCCGCGAGGCCGAGCAACCGGCCGGCACCCGCCGCGGGCACGGGCCGGGACCACAGGTAGCCCTGGGTCATGTCGCAGCCCATCGCCTCCAGGGCGGCCAGCTGCTCGGAGGTCTCGACGCCCTCGGCGATGGCCTGGAGGCCCAGGGTGTGGGCCAGGGCGATGCTCGAGGCGATGATGGCGTCGTCCTGGGGGTCGAGCCCCAGGCCGGCGACGAAGCAACGGTCGAGCTTGAGCAGCTGCACGGGGAAGCGACGCAGGTAGACGAGGGACGAGTAGCCCGTGCCGTAGTCGTCCACGGCGATGCGCACGCCCTGGTCCCGCAGCTCGTGCAGGGTGGCCGCGGCGACCTCGGGGTCGGTGATGAGGGCGCTCTCGGTGATCTCGAGGCACAGGGCGGACGCCGGCAGACCTTCCTGGGCCAGGATGGCGCGCACGATGCCGCCCAGGTCGGATGTGGCCAGCTGGCGGCTGGCCACGTTGACCGAGACGTACAGGTCCCGACCCAGCTCGGCCCGCCAGCGGGCCGTCTGGCGGCAGGCCTGACGAAGCACCGACACCCCCAGGTCGCTGATGAGGCCGGTCTCCTCGGCCAGGGCGATGAACTCCGAAGGGGCCAGCTCACCCCGCTGGGGGTGCATCCAGCGCACCAGGGCCTCGAAGCCGACGATCACGTCGGTGCGGTCGACGATGGGCTGGTAGTGCACGACCAGGCCGTCGCCGTCGATCGCCCGGCGCAGTTCGCACTCCAGCTGCAGGCGGGCCGCGGTGCGGGAGCGCATGGCGGCGTCGAACACCTCGACCCGCCCCCCGCCCCGCTGCTTGGCCCGGTACATGGCCACGTCGGCGTCGGCGATGAGCGTCTCGGCCGTGTCGGACGAATCCGTTGACACGGCCACCCCGATGCTGGCGCTGGGTCGCAGCTCCTGGCCGTCGATCCACAGCGTGGCGCCGACGGCCACCCGGATGCGCTCGGCCAGGTCGGTGACGTGGTGGGGGTTGGTCAGCCCTTCGGCCACGACGACGAACTCGTCTCCGCCGAGGCGGCCCACGGTGTCCCGGGGTGACAGGACGGCGGCGATGCGCCCGGCCAGGGCCACGAGGAGCTGATCACCGGCCTGGTGGGACAGGCTGTCGTTGACGACCTTGAAGCGGTCGACGTCGATGTAGACCGCCCCGACGAGGCTGCGACCATCGTCGAGCCGGGACAGCGCCCCGGTCAGCCGATCGGTGACCAGGGCCCGGTTGGGCAGGCCGGTGAGGCCGTCGGTGAGGGCCAGGCGGGACAGCTCGGCCTCGGCCGCCTTGCGATCGGTGATGTCACGGACGAACACGTTGTAGCGGGACTGGCCACCCTGACCGAGGTGACCGTCAGGACCACAGAGCCCGTCCGGACCACGGAGCCCGTCTGGACCGCCCGTCTCGATGGCGGTCAGGGACACCTCGGAGGGGAACGTGGTGCCGTCGCGCCGCATGGCCAGGGCTTCGATGGGGCCGACACCACCACCCGACGCCCGGGCCAGGGCCAGGGCGCGGTGGAACACCTCCTCCTCGAGCCCGTGGAGGCGGGAGGGCACGACCACGTCGAGCACGTCGCGGCCCCACGCCTCGGCGTTGGTCCAGCCGAAGGTGGCCTCGGCCGCGGCGTTGAAGCGGAGGATGCCGCCGTCTCCGTCGAGGGCGATGAAGGCGTCGCTCGAGGCCTCGATGGTGCGCCGGTAGTTGAGCTCGGCCTGCAGACGGCGCTGCTCGGCCACCCGTTGGGGGGTGAGGTCGATGGCGGTGCCCAGGACACGGGTCACCACGCCGGCGGCGTTGCGCATCAGACGTCCCCGGGCGTGGAACGAACGGGGCGGGCTCTGGGGCGGCAGGAGGCGGAAGTCCACGGCGAAGCTGCCGTCGGGTTGGGCCGTCGCCGCCAGGGCCCCGATGTCGAGGCAGTCGATGTCGCCGGGGTGGACCGCGGCCCGGAAAGCAGGCCCCAGGTCGCCGTTCGGCCCCGTCGTGGTGTGGAGCAACGTGGTGAAGTTGGGTGACGCCTGGCAGCGGCCGGTGACGGCGTCGAAGTCCCACGTCATCAGGTCGGCAGCCTCGATGGCCAGCCGCAGCCGCTCGTCGCGGTCGGCCAGGGCCTGTTGGGTGGCCACCTGCTCGGTGACGTCCTCGATCACGGCCACCCCGTAGAGGGGGGAACCGTCGTCATCGCGCACGATGCTGGCGGTGAGACGACCGATCATGATCGAGCCGTCGGCCCGCAGATAGCGCTGGTCGATCCGGTACGAGTCGATCTCGCCGTCGAGCAGGCGTCGGGCCTGCTCGAAGTCCTTGGCGATGTCCTCGGGGTGGGTGAACGCGGCCGCCGTCGTACCCACCAGTTCGGCCGCCGACCGGCCCAGGCTGGCGCACAAGGCGGCGTTGACCTCTTCGACGACCAGCGTGGGAGCGATGATGGCCTTGCCCACGGGGCTCTGGTCGAAGACCCGCCGGAAGCGGTCCTGGCTGACCCGCAGGGCGGTGGCCAGGCGCCGCTGGTCGGTGATGTCGGACACCATGGCCATGGCCCCGGCGTAGTTGCCGGCGGCGTCGTAGAGGGGGTTGGCCGAGATGTCGGCCCAGAGGTCGGTGCCGTCGGGTCGGCGATAGCGCAGCTGGTAGCACCCGCTGGTGCCTCGGGCCCGCTCGGCCAGCCGCTCCCCCATCGCGTCGCGGTCCTCGTCGTGGATGAAGTCGAGCAGGGATGACGACAGGAGGTCGTCGACCCCACAGCGGAGCATGTCGGCCAGCTTCTGGTTGGCGAACGAGGTGTGGCCATCGGCGTCGATGACCCACATCCCCTCCCGGGCCGTCTCGACGACCTGGTGGTAGCGCTGCTCACTGGCCCACAGGCCCTCCTGGGCGGAGCGACGGGCGGTGACGTCGTGGAAGTTGGCCACGATGCCCCCGACCACGGGGTCCTGGGACAGGTCGGTGAGGACCTCCTCGATCCACGCCCAGGTGCCGTCGGCCCGGCGTAGCCGCCACTCGATGGCCACCGACCGACCCCCGGTCAGGCCGGCCATGATGTGCTCGAGACCCCCGGGCAGGTCATCGGGGTGGACCAGGGCCCAGCCGGGCATGCCGACCAGCTCGTCGAGCTCGTAGCCGAACAGGCTGTGCACCGACGGGCTCACGTAGCTGATCACGCCGTCGAGGCCGATGACCATGACCACCTCGGAGGTATGGCGGAGCAGAGCGGCGAAGCGATGCTCATGGCGGCGACAGGCATCCATGGAGTCCTCGCCGGAGGCGCCGATGGCCGCCACCCTCTCGCCTACAGCCACGGTCATCCCTCCCGGCACCACCGCCGGTGGGTACCGCGGTCGGTCGTCGTCCACCTGCACCAGACAGGTCTGTACCCGGTCGTATCGGCGCTCACGCAGCGTCGCTTGAGAACCACCCATAGTCGGGAGCCCCTCCCGCCGCTCACCGTCCGATGAACCTGGGCTCCCGGCGCTCGAGGAACGAGGCCACGCCCTCCTTGTGGTCCGCCGAAGCGAAGCACTGGCCCATGACGGCACGGTGGACGACCAGGTGCTCTTCGAGGGTGCGGCTGAGCCCGGCGTAGAGCAGTTCCTTGGTGTGGCCGATGGCGAAGGGGGAACCGGTGGTGAACCGGGCCGCTTCGCGCCGGGCCGCGGCCTGCAGGTCGTCGGGGTCGACGACCGCGGTCACGTAGCCCAGCTCGTGGGCCTGCTCACCGGAGATGAACTCGCCCGAATAGAGCAGGCGGGCCGCGACCTGCACGCCGAGGATGCGGGGTAGCAGCCAGGTGCCGGCGCCGGTGTCGGGCACGAGGCCGCGGTGCACGAAGTTCCAGGCGATCTTGGCCCGGGGGGTGGCGATGCGTACGTCGCACATGGAGTGAACTCGGCCCCCATGCCCACGGCGGGGCCGTCGATGGCGCACACCACCGGCTTGGGCAGGGCGAGGAGGGGGAAGGGCATGGCCGGGTCGCTGGCGATGCCCTGGCCTCGGCCGCCCCGGTCGGCCTCGGGGGTGTCGTTGAGGTCGGAGAGGTCGGTGCCGGCGCAGAACGACCCCGGCACCCCGGTGAGGATGACGGCGCGGGCCTCGGGATCGTCGGCCGCCTGCTGGATGGCGTCACGGAACTCCCGCAGCACCGAGAAGCTCATGGCGTTCTTCTTCTCGGGGCGGTCGATGGTGATCGTGCCGATGCCCTCGGACGCCTCGTAGCGGATGAACGGCATGTGCCCTCCCGATGGTGGTCCCGGGCGCCCATCCGGGCCGCCCTCCGCCGCGCAGCGTAGGTCGGCCACTCCCCAGCTGACACCTGCGTCAGCGCCGGGCGGGCCTCCGTGCCTCCCTCTGCGGCGTTCTCGGCGGATCGCGCTCCGCTTTCCAGGTTGTTGGGCAATCGTGCCGCCCCGTTCCCCGGCGATTCGACCCAGATGACGCGAAGCGCGGGTCGCCGAGCACCAACCCCGCCTACGTCGGCCTGCTGCCCCGCCACCGGCACACGCCAGAGTGGAACCGGACGCAGGCGCCTACCACCGGCGTAGGTGGAGGCGTTCGGTTGGCGGGCGGGCCAGCCTGTACGGCGGACCGGACGCATGGGCGTACCGCTCGCGTAGGTGGATGCGTTCAGTTGGCGGCCACCCCGGCCCTGTCGAGCTGCGCGTCGGCGGCGATCGACGACCGAAGGTCGGCGGCCTCGTCCGGAGCACTCGGCATCTGGCGCTCAGTTCTTGGGAAGGGCGCGGAAGGGGGTGTCCTTGGCGGGGCCGGGCTCCTTGGGCAGGCCCAGGCCCCGCTCGCCGATGAGGTTGCGCTGGACCTCGTCGGTGCCGCCGTAGATGGACGGGGCCGGGGAGAACAGCGTCAGCTCCTGCAGGTAACCACCGGTCTCGCTGTCGTCGCCCACGATGCCCAGGGCCGGGCCCAGCAGGTCGCCGCTGAGGTCACGGCCGAAGCGCAGCGCCTCGGTGGTGCGCAGCTTGGCCAGGCTGCCGTCGCTCGACGTGCGGCTGGCGGGGTCGGCCTTCTTCCACCAGTTCACCATGGGGCCGAGCTGGGCGTTGGTGTGCAGCTTGGCCAGCTTCTGGCGGATGACGGGGTCGGACTGGCGGCCCGTGCTGGCGGCCAGGTCGCGCAGGGTCGTGACCGTGCGCTTGGACACCATGGTCACGCCCAGGCCCCCCCGCCTGCCCACGAAGGACGCCGCGGGGCGGTCGAGGTGACCGGCCACCGAGCCCGGCGCCGCCGCGGCGAACGAAGCCGCCCCGGTGTGGCCGATGCCGGTGCGCTCGAAGCCCAGGGTGGCGTTGGCCACCTTCCAGCCCCCGTTGAGCTCGCCCAGGATCCATTCGTCGCGCACCCGGGCCCCGTCGAGGAACACCTCGTTGAAGAGCGCCCGACCCGTCATCTCCACCAGGGGCCGCACCTCGACGCCGGGCTGGCGCATGGGGAAGGCGAAGTAGGTGATGCCCAGGTGCTTGGGGGCGTCGGGGTCGGTGCGGGCGATGAGGATGCCCCAGTCCGCGGTCTGCGCCGTCGACGTCCACACCTTCTGGCCCGACACCACCCACTCGTCCCCGTCACGCTCGGCCCGGGTCTGCAGGCCGGCCAGGTCGGAGCCGGCCTGGGGCTCGGAGAACAGCTGGCACCAGCCGTGGCTGCCGTCGAGGATGGGGGGCAGGAAGGTGCGCTTCTGCTCGGGGGTGCCGTAGGCGGCGATGGTGGGTGCGGCCAGCATCAGCCCGAGCCCGCCGGGGGGGCCCAGGGCCCGGCGCCGGGTCAGGGTGCCGTTCAGCTCCCGCACCAGGTCGGGGCCCCAGCCCCGGCCGCCGTCCTCGGGGGCCAGGTCAGGCAGGGTGTAGCCGCGCTGGGCCAGCAGGGCCCACCACGCCCCCACGGTGATGGTGTCGTTCCAGTGCTCGTCGACGAAGGCGTCGGCCTCGGCCCTGACCTCGTCCCCGCTCGGCAGCGTCATGGCACTATCTTGCCCGATCACCGGGCCCGCGAGCACGACGGCGGCTCCCGCCCCTGGCCTACGGTGCGCAAGACGCCGTTCAGCTACTGACGGCGCAGGGATGGAGGACGACGATGTCCGACGTAGCCGACCAGGGTGGGGACCCGCCGTGCTGGGCCCACCTGTTCGACGAGGACGCCGAAGGGGCCACGGCCAGGGCCGGTGACACCCTGCTGGCCCAGCTGGTGCGGGGCACCGGGGACGCCGTGGTCATCGCCGACGTGGCCGGGCGCATCACCTTCTGGAACGACGCCGCCACCCGCATCTTCGGCTGGTCGGCGGCCGAGGCCGTGGGCGGCTCACTGGACCTCATCATCCCCGAGCGCCAACGGGGTCGGCACTGGACGGGCTACGAGGCCACCATGGCCACCGGCACCACCCGCTACGGCGACTCCCTGCTCCAGGTGCCGGCGCTGCGGGCCGACGGCAGCCCGTGCTCCATCGCCTTCACGGTCACCCTGTTGCGTGACGACGCCGGCGCCCTGTTGGGCATCGCCGCGGTGATCAGGGACGAGACCGAGCGTTGGCTGGCCGACCGGGCGCTCCGGGCCCGCCTGCGCGAGCTGGAGGCCGCCGCAGGCTGAGCTCAGGAGCCGACGGCCACCTTGACCACCCGGATGCCCTCGACCGCCCGCTCGTCGCCGGCCCGGCGACGTTCGACGAGCTGCACCATGGCCGCGTAGCGCAACAGGGAGGCGGCCACCTGGCCCCGTTCGGCGGACTCCTCGGCCAGCAGGCGGGCGGCCGCAGCCACCAGCACCCGCTGGCTGGCCCGTAGGCGCGCCGCAGCCGCCGGCCCGACACCGAGGCCGGCGACGGGGGTGCGGAGCTGGTCAGGGCCCGGGGGACTGGCGCGGCCACCGTCGGACGTCCACCCCAGCACCAGGTCCACGGCCCGGGCCAGGGGCGGGTCCACGGCCCGCAAGGCGTCGATGTCGGTGGGGATGTCGTCGAGGTCGACGTGGTCGGGCACCGCAGCGCGAAGCGCGGTCAGGAAGCGCTGGCGGATGGTGATGGTGCGCACGACACCCAGGGCCTCGGCCCGGGCCTCGGCGGCCAGGCCGCGGTTGCGACCCAGGGGCCCCACCTCGCCCAGGCCCTGGGTCCCGGCCGCGGTGATCCAGCCGTCCAGCCACTCGTCGAGGCCGCCGAGCAGGTCGACCAGGGTGACCAGGCGGCGGGCCCGGGTGGCCCGGTCCTCGTCGCCGGGGGGGCCACCCGGCAGTCCGTCGGCCACGCCCCGGGCTCGTTCGAGCTGGCTGCGCAGCTGGCCGGGCAGGCCCAACCAGCCCGCCACCCGCTGGTCGGCCTCCTCGACCTCACGCTCGTGGCGCTCGACCTCCTCGGCGCGATCCCGCAGGTCGGTCTGGAGCAGGGCCAACTGGCGGGCGGCGTGGGCATCGAGGCGGCGGCGCTCGTCGGCCACGCGGCGCTCGATGGCGCCCAGCTCGCCTTCGGTGGCGGCGATGCGGGTCTGCACCTCCTTGACCGCGGCGGCCAGGTCGCGACGGATCTGGTGCTCGGTCTCGGCCCGCAGGGCCACGAAGCGGGCCTTCTCCCCCCGCAGCGCCTCGAGGTGGGCCGTCATCTCGGCCACCCCCCGCTCGCCGGCGGTGATGTCGTCCTCGAGCTGGCGCCGCTGGCGGGGGTGCTCCTCCCACGACAGCTCGGGCCGGTGCCGCTCGCGGCGCCGTAGCTCCTCCTCGTTGGAGCGCAGCCCCTGTTCGGCCTTGGCGATGGCCGAGTCGACGTCCATGAGGTCCCGGCGCACGTCGCGCCAGTCGCCCCGCACCTTGGTCTCGGTCACCTCGACCTCGGGCAGGGGGGAATCCCGCAGCTTGCGCAGCTGCTCGTCGCCGTGCCATTCGGTGGCGGCCAGCTCGTCGCGCTGCTGCTCGAGGCGGGCCGCAGGCTCGAGGCGTTCGGCGTCGCGACTGGCGGCCAGCGCGGCCAGGGCGTCGGTGTGCTCGTTGCGGGCGGCGTCGGCGGCGTCGGCCACCGCGCCCAGGGCGGCCTGGGCCCGGGACCGGCTGGCCCGGTGCTGGTCGGCCTGACGGCCCAGCTGGTGCAACGGGGCCCGCAGGACCAGGGGCAGGGTGGCCGCCGCGGCCAGGGCTTCGTCGAGCAGGTCGAGCACCTTGTGGCGGGCGGCCTCGGTGCGGTGGCCGCCGGGATCGAGGGCTGCGGCCCGGGCGGCCACATCGCCGGCCAGGGGCAGCCCGTCCAGGCCCGGCGGTGCTTCGGCGCTGGCCTCGGACGGCGAGGGGTCGAGGAGGGCGAGGAAGGAGGGCAACAGGGCCTCGGGCGACACCGGGGGCGGCTCGGCACCGGCCAGGTGGTGGCGGGCCCCGACCGGGGCGGCCTCGTCGTGCACCCAGAAACCGACGGGACCGGCACCGGCCACCTGGGCGGCCTCGAACGGGGAGGGCAGCCGGTGCCGCCAGCCGCCGTCGCGACCGACCTGGTCGTCCAACCAGGCACAGAAGGCGATCGCCGCCGCGGGCCGCACACCGGCCACCGCCGAACGACCTCGGCCCCGGGGGTACCCGGGCTGGGGGCGGTGGTCGGGAGGGAGGGCCGCAGCCACCCGGGCGCCGACGTCGGCCAGGAAGAGCTGGTACTCGGCGTTGGTGACCAGGTCCCAGTCGATCAGCGTGCCCTGTTCCGCCGACAGGAGCTGCTGTTCGTTGGCCGCATCGGCCCGGTCGTCCTCGAGGGCGGTGTGGGCCACGAGCCGGCCGACGGGCTCGGCCAGCAGCCGGGCGAGGACGTCGTCGAAGTGGGCCGAGGCCTCGGCGTCGGTGGCACCGTCAGGGGTCTCGTCGAGCAGGCGCACGGCCAGGGCCAGGCGCCCGGCCGACGGTGGCGCCTCGTCGGTCTCGGCCAGGCAGGCGGCCACCAACGTCGGCCCCAGGCCCACGCCGGCGGCGAGCACGATGGCCTCGCGCCACCAGGGCTCGTCGAGGTGGAGGACCAGATCATCGGCACGGTCAGCGGTGGCGGCCAGCTCGGCGGCCAGCCGGGCCTGGACGAGGGCGTGGGAGAAGCGGCAACGGTCCCCGTCGACGTGCAGCACCCCCGTGGTCGCCGCCACCTCGGCCACGAACCACCGGCCGTCGACGGGACCGCCCTCCGACAGCTCGGCGAGCTCGGCGTCCGCCGCGCCGTCGGCCCCGTCGTCGGCGTCCTCGTCGGCGTCCTCGTCGGCGGCCTCGTCGCCGTCCTCGTCGGCGTCCTCGTCGGCGTCCTCGGTAGCTGCGGCCAACACGGCGCGGACCTGGCCGGCAGCCACCTCGACGGGGAGGTCGACCAGGGCGGCATCGGTCATGACCCAGGCCAGGTGACGCAGGGCGACCAGGGTGGTGCGGGGGGGGACACCTGCGGGTCGGGCCCGGTCGACGGCCGTGGCCACGGCTCGACCCAGGAGGTCCGAACGACCGGTGGGCAGGGCGGCGGGGGGGGCCTCGAGCTCGAGCAGCAGGCCCAGGAACAGCGGGTTCTGGCCCAACCGGTGCAGCGCCGGCACCTGGGCCAGGTCGTCGAGGAAGGCGGCGGCCTCCCCATCGACGGGGGCGTGGGACCCGGCCGCGGTGAACGCGGCCATGCGGGAGGCATCGAAGGGGAGCAGCTCGACCGTCGTCGCCCCCGATGTGGACCCCCCGAGCACGTCGTCGGGCCGGGCGGCGAGCACGACCCGGCACCGGGGCCAGGCCTCGCCCAGGCCGTCGAGCCAGCGCAGCACGGCGGCCGTGCGCGAGCCGGGCCCGGCCACCTCGTCGAGGCCGTCCACGACGACCAGGCAGCGCCCCTGGGACAGGCGGCGCTCGAACCAACCGGGCGGGGGAAGGGGCAGTGCCCGCTCGGCCAGGCGGGCCAGGACCCACGTCTCCACGGGCTCGTCCTCGCCGATGCCGCCACCATCCCGGCCGCCATCTGCACCGGCGACGGTCCCCCCACCGGCGATGACGACGGCGGCGACGATGGCGTCCTGGCGCTCGGGCAGGCGGACGGGGATGGGCAGGGGTCGGCGCCCTGACCACGACGTCGGCCCCCCATGGCGGCCCGCCAGCTCCAGCACCACCTGTCGCACCAGGGCCGACTTGCCGAAACCGGGTCCGGCCAGCACCACCAGGCGGCTGTGGGCCGCCGGCGGCTGGCGCAGCAGGGCCCACACGTCCGCCGTGGGCGGGGCCGACCGTTCGGCGATGGCAGGATCGCCACCGCCCTCGCCGTCGCGGCGGTGGCGCACGGCCGGGGGGACGTAGCTGCGCCCATCCGCGCCCAGGGCGGCCACGGCGTCACGCCCGTCGTCGGACGCCGAGAAGAGCGACCGGAGGGCGGCCCGGTAGCGCCGGTCGTAGCGGGCGTCGATCACCGGCTGGGAGCGCAGGGCGACCAGCGCGGCGGCGACGACAGCGAGCACCGCCAGGGCCACCACGATCAGCAACGGGCCGCCCACGTTCCTAGCTCAGCGCCTGATGGGCCAGCCAGTACCGCACGCCGAGATCATCCCACGCTCGGGCGCCGAGGGGGTCGATGCCGGTCAACCAGGGTGTCTGTGGCGACCAGCGGGATCAGACGGCCTCGGGCACGGCGAAGCGGCGGATCAGGTCCTGGACCTGGTTGCGCAGTTGGCCCCCGTCGAGGGGCTTGCACAGGTAGTCGTCGGCCCCCAGCGCCTTGGCCTGGTCGCGGTCGTCAGGGTGTTCCGACGACGACAGCACGACCACGGGCATGGCCGAGAAGGCCGGGTTCTCCCTGATGGACCGCAGCACGTCGAACCCGCTCATGCGGGGCAGTCGCAGGTCGAGCACGACGATGTCGGGCTGGGCCCCCCGCAGCTCGCGCCGGAAGTCGAGGTAGCGCACGGCGTCGTCACCGCTCGACGCCACCTGCACGGCCACGGCCACACCGTCGACCTCACGCATGGCCCGACGGATGAGGAACACGTGGTCCTCGTCGTCCTCCACCAGCAACACCCGCAGTTCGCTCACGCCGGCACCTCGCTCGTCCGTGTGGTCAGGTCGATGATCTCGGCACCGCCCGGGGTCGGACCGAGCGACCGCGGCGCGGCCGCCAGGGTCGCAGGGGCGGCCGCGGCGTGGCGCACCATGGACGGCGGCACCACGATGCGCACGTCGGTGCCCTTGGTCCCGGTGATGGAGATGGTGCCGCCGAACTGCTCGGTGATCTTGCGGCAGATGGCCAGGCCCATGCCCGTACCCGCGCGGGAGCCGTCCAGCCGTTCGAACACACCGAAGACCAGCTCGCGGTACTGGTCGGGGATGCCCTGACCGTTGTCGCGCACCGAGATCTCGGCGCCGCCGCCGGGCAGGGACCGTGCTGTCACCTCGACGGCCAGGTCACGCCGGTCCCCGTGCTGCACGGCGTTCTCGATCAGGTTGGTGAACAGCTGGCGGAAGGCGACGGGGTCGCCGAGGACCACGGGCAGGTCGCTGGCGGAGAACGTCGTGTCGGGGTGGGAGGCCCCCACCTCGTCGATGATGCGCCCCACCAGCACGGCGAGGTCGAGGGGCTCGGGTTCACCCCGTCGGCGGCCCACCTGGGACAGCTCGATCAGGTCCTGGATCAGCCGCTGCATGTAGAGGGTGCAGTCGGTCATGCGCTCGAGGTAGCGCTCGCCCTCCACCCCCAGCATCTGGCCGTAGTCCACCTTGAGGTACTCGAGGTAGCCCAACACCGAGACCATGGGGCTCTTGAGGTCGTGGGACGCCGAGTAGATCAGCGTCTCCAGCTCGGCGTTGGTGCGCTCGACCTCGCGGGACGCCAGGGCCACCGCTTCTTCGGCGGCCTTGCGTTCGGTGATGTCACGGAGCACGGCGGAGAAGCCGAGCCCGTCGACGCCCTCGAACATGCCGATGGCCAGCTCGACGGGGAACTCGCTGCCGTCACGGCGCAGGGCCACCAGCTCGACCACGGTGCCGGCCAGGGTGCTAGGCGCCCCCGCGGCGACCCGGGCGATGCCGGCGTTGTGCATGGCCCGCAACCGCTCGGGGATGATCACCGTGAGGGGGTGGCCCACCATCTCGGTGGTGGACCAGCCGAACATGGCCTCGGCACCCTTGTTCCACGACACCACCCGACCGGCGCTGTCGGCGGACACGATGGCGTCCACGGCCGATTCGGACACGGCCCGGAACCGCTCCTGGGACGCACGTAGGGCCTGCTCGGCGGCCTTGCGCTCGCTGATGTCACGGAGCACGGCCGAGAAGCCCCGACCGTCGACGCCCTCGAACATGCCGATGGCCAGCTCGACGGGGAACTCGCTGCCGTCACGGCGCAGGGCCACCAGCTCGACCACGGTGCCGGCCAGGGTGCTGGGCGCCCCCGCCGCCACCCGGGCGATGCCGGCGTTGTGCATGGCCCGCAACCGCTCGGGGATGATCACGGTCAACGACCGACCGACCATCTCGTGGGACGCCCAGCCGAACATCTTCTCGGCACCCTTGTTCCACGACACCACCCGCCCGGCGCCGTCGGCGGACACGATGGCGTCCACGGCCGACTCGGACACGGCCCGGAAACGCTCTTCCGATGCCCGCAGGGCGTCGTTGAGCAGGCGACGTTCGAGCAGCTCACCGAGCTCGACGCCCACCTTGGCGATGAGGGCGGCGCGGTCGATGGGGGCCCGGTCGCGGGAGACGAACATCTCGAGCACGGCGGCCACCCCCGTCGAGGTGCGGATGGGCACGGCCACGACCTCGGACACCCCGGCCCGGGCCAGGGTCTCGGCCCGATCCTCCTCGACCAGGTCCTCACCGGGGATGGCGACCTCGGTCTCCCCCGTGCTCCAGGCCAGCCCGGTGATGCCCTGGCCGGCCCGCAGGCGGGCCCCCAGGCTCTCGCGCCGGATGTGCTCGAGCTCGTAGCCGTGCGCGTAGTGGACGGGGCTGCACACCAACCAGTCGCCGTCGGGCAGCCACACCTGGCCCAGGCCGCAGCCGGTGAAGTGGCACAGCACCTGGGCCGCGGCGTAGAGGAGGTCCTGGCTGTCCTTGGCCCGGGCCGCAGCGGTGATGAGGTACTGCAGGATGCGCACGTGGCTGTCGGCGTTGATGCGGCCGGTCTGGTCCTCGACCAGGGCCACGGCGTGGGACGTGCGCCCCCGGCCGTCGGCGCTGGCCGAGAAGTCCCACTTCAGCCACAGCGGCTCGTGGGTGCGCTGGTTGGTGCAGCGCACCGTGCCCCGGTGGCGTTGGTGCTGCTTCTCGAAGAGGGCGGTCACCACCTCGAGCTCGAAGGGCCCGCTGGCCAGGTAGCCCAGTCGGGGGGTGAGGCCGTCGTCGCCCAACCCGAGCAGCTCGATGAGCGGCGGGTTGGCGACGACGACCACGCCGCGCCGGTCGATGACGCAGGCCGGCTCCTCCTCGGCCTGCACCACCTCGACCAGCCGTTCGAGCGCGGAGGCGCCCCGTTGCCAGACACGATTGCGGAACGTCAAGGCCATCTTCCACTCCCGCCGTAGATCACCGGACCGCCCAGGCCGCCGCCTGCAGGGGTCCGGGACTCCCGGAACGCTCGTGCCCGTGGCCCGCCGTGGGAGGCGGACAGCTGCGGGCGGTACCGGTCAGTCGAAACCCAGATCACGAACTCCGGCGCCTGAACCTCAGCGCCCGGTCACCACCGTCGGCTCCATCATCGACATCACCATCGACATCACCGTCAAGAAACCAAGACGATCGTCGTCTTGTTCTTGCTGCACGCTACCCGGGAGGGTCACAGACCGAACGGCCTGTCCTGCGTACGGCGTTCTTGCCGGTCTTTCGTCGGTGCCGATGTCGTCACCGGTGCCGTCTCCGGCGCGCGGCAGGCCGGTTCAGCCCATGACGCGGGCGCCCTCGATGGCGACGACGACCCCGTCCCACAGCCGGGCCCGGGCCCCGAGCGCCATGGCCGCGGCCCGCTCGACGGCGTACCAGCTGGCGGCATCGTCGCCGGCCAACTGCTCCACGAGGCGGTGGGCCAGGGGACCGTGCTCACCCTCGTCGAGCTCGACGTGGCGCTGCAGGTAGGCCACGAGCAGACGTCCGTCGCTGCCGTTGACCAGGTGGGTGAACATGTCGGGGATCAGTTCCTCGCGGCCCAGGGCGAAGGCGGCGGCGACTTCGAGGGTCGACCCGTTCTCGACCAGGTCGAACGTGGAGCTCACGAACTCGACCGACGCGGCCGGCGCCCCACACTGGATCATCAGGTCGGTCACGCTGCCCAGT
Organism: Acidimicrobiales bacterium; assembly: GCA_038255145.1. GTDB lineage: Bacteria > Actinomycetota > Acidimicrobiia > Acidimicrobiales > CAIXPF01 > WHTX01. The sequence continues at coordinate 101,971 of JBBSLP010000002.1, read as the reverse complement.
CGACCACCGGCGGTGGAGGCCGAGGCCAGGGCGACGACAGCGCGGCGCACGGGCTCGATGTCGGCGCCGACCTCCTCCATGGCCTCGAGGTAGAGGGAGAAGTGCGAGGTGTAGCCCCCATCCGGGTGCTCGTCGGACTCCTCGCCCATCTTGATCTCGTTGATCATCCGCTGCACGGCGGCGTCGACGGGGCGGGGCACCCAGGGCAGGCCCACGCAGGTGAGGTCGCGCTGCAGACGGGTGAGCACGCTCATGAAGTCCCACACAGCCCACACGTGGTGCTCCATGAAGAGCTGGAGCGCTCGACGATCGCGCAGCGACTGGTAGATGGGGTGGACGAGAACGGCCTGTCGCAGGGGGTCGACAACGTCCTCGACGTGAGCCCACCGATTATCACTGATCACGTACGCCTCCTCAGTAGACCATTCATGCCAAGTCGTGCGCTGCCCTAGAACTTCTTCTACCCAATCGATGGTACGACCGGCCGCCGCGAATGCACAAGAGGATGTGCGAGTACCGAGTGGTATTGCTCTGGCTTGCGCTCCAGTGATACCGGTCGCTGCCATCAGGCCAACGGGCCCTGTATCAGCGTTTGATGGGGAACGACAGTCAACCAGCAGGTCAGAGGTACCAACTGAGGGCCACTCCAGGACGTTCACCATCGTATCGACTAGGCAGAGATACCTGTTGACAAGTCAACAGCACCGCGCGACAGACGACGCGGTCGCCGCGCGATGTAACACCTTGGCGAGCGCACTGACGAAGTCATCCAAGAACACATAACGGTCGTACAACTGGGCAACCCTCGACAGCGCAAGCAGCTCGGCTTCTTCGCTAGCAAGAGCAGGCAAGCAGTGGTGGCGATGTTCAACCAACACGCTGAGTGGGTAATAGGTCACTCACACGGGCGGCGGGGCCCGTCGGGCGCCCGGACCCTCGAGCCCGGGTCGTGGCGCAGGCCGGCAATGACCGAGGTCACCAACGCAGCCATAGACCGCTATGCAGGTGGGTGGATCCGGCGCGTTCACGGACGACCGCCGGCGACTTGTCCACGACCATCCCTGTGTTCCGTGAAGGTGCTGTTCGACTCGGCCGCGGCGATGGCGCCCTCCCCTCCCACTGGCGCCGGCCCACCGCCCGGTGCGACAGTGGCCCCATCCCTGTCGCACGTCGGCCGCGGCGGCGGGGAGGGGGTAAGGGCCACGATCGACGGCGCTCGCGCCCACCGCACCCGGTGGGCACCCGGGGCGCCGACCTGCAGGGGGAGACGGACATGACCAAGCGCGTGCTGCTGACGGGGGCGTCGACGGGGATCGGCAACGCCACCCTGGCCCGCCTGGTGGCCGAGGGCCACGAGGTGACCACCCTCGACGTGAAGGACGCACCGGACGGCGCCGCCCACCACCACACCTGCGACCTGTCCGACCCGGCGTCCATCGACGCCGTGGTCGCGCAGCTCGACGGGCCCTACGACGGCCTGGGCAACATCGCCGGCGTGGCCGGCTCCATGGGCGCCGAACTGGTCCTGCGGGTCAACGTGTACGGCCTGCGCCACCTGACCGATGCGCTGTTGGCCAAGGGCGCCATCAGCGAGGGCGGCTCCATCGTCAACATCGCCTCCCTGGCCGCCATGGCCTGGGAGCGCCACCTCGACCGCATCGCCGCCCTCGACGAGGCTGCGGACTTCGCCGCCGGCATCGACATCTCCAAGGCGTACGACAAGGGCGGCCCCGCGGCGTACACCCTGTCCAAGGAGTGGGTGGCGGCCTACAGCCAGCGCCTGGCCGGCCAGCTGCTGCCCCAGCACATCCGGGTCAACAGCGTCAGCCCCGGCCCCGTGGTCACCCCCCTGTTCCCCTACTTCGAGGCCGACACCGGCGCCGAGCAGATGGCGTGGTTCAACGACCAGGTCGGTCGGGTGGGTCAGCCCGAGGACGAGGCCCAGGCCATCTGCTGGCTGCTGGTCGGCGACAGCGGCTGGGTCAACGGCGTGGACCTCCCCGTCGACGGCGGCCTGCAGGCGGGGATGCGCACCGGGTGGGCCAACACCAAGGAGTCCCCGGCGTCGTTGGCCCGTCGACGGGGGTAGGCGGACCGGTCCCTCGCCGATGTTGCAGACTGATGACGTGACGCACAGCGTGAACATCTGCAACCCGACGACCGCCCACCGTCGCCGGCGTCCCTGGCAACGGCTGGCGTTGGTGGCGGCCACCACCGTGGCCCTGGCCGCGGGGCCGGCCGCGGTGGCCGGGGCCGAGCAGATCCCCGGCGGCGCGTTCTGCCTCGGCGACTCGGTCATGCTCGGCGCCGGGCCCGGGTACGCCGAAGCCCTGGTGAGCTGCGGCCTCACCGATGCCGTCGTCAGCCGCCAGATGGGGGAAGCCGCCGGCATCGTCGGGAGCTACCTGGCCGTGGGGTACGAGCCCGGCCGGGTGGTCATCCACCTGGGCACCAACGGCTACGTGGCCGCCGGTCAGGTCGACGCCGTCCTCGCCCAGCTCACCGCCGTTCCCCGCATCGTCATCATGACCGTGCAGCTCAACGGCCAGCGCGAGTGGGAGGGTCCGGTCAACGACGAACTGCGGGCCGTGCCCCTGCGTTGGGCCAACGTGGTCATCGGCGATTGGAAGGCCGTGTCCGACGGCCACCCCGAGTACTTCGCCGCCGACGGCTTCCACCTCACCGCCGAGGGTGCCGCCGCCTACTCGGCCACCATCGACGCCGTCCTCTGAAGGAGGGGGCGGCTTAGCGGGTGGCGGCCGTGGTGGCGACGGCGGTGGCGGTGATGGGGGGAGCATGCACTCCCCCCCACTCCACGACGGCCAGGTCGAGGTCGTCGCCGAAGCGGTCATGGGCGGCCCGGGCGAAACCGTGCTGCCGGGAGCCCAGGCCCTCCCGGGTATCGAGGTTGCGGGCCTCCCGCAGGAGCACCCGTCCGTCGGCCCCCCGGCCGACCACGTCGGTGAGGCCACCGAGCACGCCGCCGTTGGCCAGGCGCAGTTCCTCGACGAGCTCGCCCACGGCCCCATCCAGAGCCACGCAGCGCAGGTCAGGACCGACGAGCACGACGGTGCCCGCCCACTGTTCCGTGGCGTAGGCCCACACGGCGCCCTTGGCCATGGCCTCACGGGCGATGGCCACCCCTACGGGGACGACCTCGGCATCGACCAAGGCGTAGCGGGCCCGCACCGACGTCGACAGTTCGGCGTCCTGCCAGTGCTGGCCGGGCCGCAGCCGGTACGTCTTGCGGTACGGCTCCGACGGCGCCACCGGCCAGTCGCGCTCGTGCACGGCCACCCGTGTGTCGCCGTAGAACACCCAACGCTGCCCGTGCACCATGGGGCAGTCTGCCGCGGCAGGGCCCCCGCGGTACGTCGCGGGGGCAGAACCACCCGTCAGACGATCGGGCAACTCGACCGGGAACCCTCACCCGGGAGGCGCAGACCCGCCCCGGGCCCCCTGGGCGGTGCGCTCGAAGAGGTCGGCGGTGGCCGTCAGGCTGGTGGCCCGCCGCCCACCGACCGGATCAGCGGCCCGGGTGCGCAACAGGGCGCTGGTGGGGCTGAGGCGCAGGCGTCGCCGCACCTTGTCGTCGAGCCTGGCGAGATCGAGGTCCAGCTGGGCGGGGCCGGCCGCCGGTGCCGCCACGTCCCCAGCCACGTCGCCAGCCCAGAGGGCCAGTGCCGGACCGTGCACCTCGGACAGGTCGGGCACCATCGGCAGGCCGTCGGGGTTGGGGGCACCCGGGCTGGGCCGGGGTCCGGGCATGGTCGAGTCGGTGACCACGTGGTGGAACGTGGGCGCCAGGCGGTCGCGCTCCGTGAGGTGCAGGGCATCAGGGGCGAACAGGGCCCGCAGCGTGGCGGGGATGCTGGTGTGGTCGAAGACCGCGGCCGCGGCGTGACCCGGTGGGGGGACGACCACGGTGTGGGGGGCGATCCTCGGTGACACGAGCACGGCGGGCACCCGGACGCCGTAGCGGCTGAAGTCGTAGCGGGGGGTGCGGCGGAACCGGCCCTTGACCCGCTCGACGATGCTGCGGATGAAGGTGGTGATCCGTCGGCTCCAATGGCGCGACCAGCAGGGTCTTGTCGAACACGTCGGGGCGGGCCCGCAATGCCTCGTAGACGTCACGCACCAGGCGTTCGCCGGCGGCGAAGTCCCCGCCATCGGCCAGGTTGTTGTGGGGGCGCTGGCTGTTGGTCCGTCGGGGGTGCCGGGGATCATCGTTGATGGTGTTGTGGGCCGGTTCGATGAACGAGTACAGGGGCAGGTCACCCCGGCTGACGTGCTCGAGGAAGCGGGGGAACAGGTACCAGTTGCCGATGGCACCGGACCTCGGGCTCGAGGCACTGCATGATGCGGCGGGCGACCCCGGGGTGACCGGGAAAGGTGGCCTCGTAGTTGCGTAGGAAGCCGCCGTTCTCGACGCCCTCGATGGTCATGACCTGGTCCACCCCCCCCGGTGGCTGTGATCGGGATCGAGGCCCCAGGGCACGCCGACCGCCGTGGCCCACACGTCGGTGCCGTCGGCGGCCACGTTGCGGTGCACGCCAGGCACGAGCCGACCGAAGGCGGGATCGGGATGGTCGAGGAAGCCGAGCAGGTGGTCGAAGGACCGGTTCTCCAGCATGAGCACCACCACGTGCTCGATGACCGGCGCCGCCACCCGGGCGCCCTCCGACCCGTCCGTCATGGCCAACCCCCGCCCCTCGTCGACCACCGGTCACAGGGGGGCCAGGTGCCGGGGCCTCAGCCGCCGCCGGGTGCCGCGCCCAGGACGAGGCGAGCGTGAACGCCGGCCGTCGCCGGGTCCTCCACCAACTCGAACCCGAAGCGGCGGAGCACGGCCTGGGCCCCGTGGTTGGCCATCGTGGTCTCGGCCACGACCTCGCCGGCCCCGAACCGTCGGGCCTCCTCCAGCGCCAGGCCCAGAGCTGCGGCGCCGATGCCCCGGCCCCGGGCGTGGCCGGCCAGCCACAACCCCACCTCGAGCACCGGCCCTGGCTCCACCACCTCGAGGCGGACGGCGCCGAGCACGACACCGTCCTGCGTCACCGCCCTGGTCACCTCGCCGGCCGGGCCGTCCAACCCCGACCGGCGGGCCCGGTGGTAGGCACGCAGACCCTCGACCCGCTCGACCGTCCAACCCGGGCCGCCGCCGGCCACGGGCGGGGCCGACTCGTCGGGCCCCGACGCGGCCACGGCCACCGCCACCAGCGCCTCGAGCACGACCTCGTCGACGGCCACCAGGCGTACGGTCACGAGGGGGGAGCCTCGTCCCCAGGTCCCCGGCTGCTCAAACCGTTTCGGCCGCGAATCACCCGTTCGAGGGGTTCAAGTCAAGGTCGGCGGCTGTCGAAACAGCATCGTGCTCACGACCACGGTGCCCACCACCTCCCGCCTCCGTCCGGCCTGCCGCTCCATCTCCCGGGTGATCGGCTCGCGCCGCCGTCGCAGCATCTCCGTGCGCCGCCTCCTCGGCGTGGGCTGACAGGCCGCTCCTGACGACCCACCGCCGGGAGCGCGGCTCACCCGACCTCTCCACGAAGTCGGTCGCTGACGTCTCACACGACGATGGGCGGGGTAGGCGACTGTCCCCCGGTCAGAGCGACCGCTCCGGGCGGGCCATGGACGGAGACCCACATGTTCCTGCACAACAAGAAGCTGATGTACACGGTGCGCGTCGACGCCCCCAACCCCCGCTTCGCCAAGATGCTGCACGAGCAGTTCGGTGGCCCCAACGGAGAGCTGGCCGCGGCCATGCGCTACTTCACCCAGGGCTGGACCGACACCGACCCCGGCCGTCGCGACATGCTGCTCGACATCGCCACGGAGGAGATGTCCCACCTCGAGATGGTGGGTCAGATGCTGGTGCAGCTCATGGCCGGCACCCCCGGTCCCATGCTCGATGACGTCGAGGGCGGCTACCTGGGCCAGATGCTCGATGGTGACACCGTGCAGTACCTGGACCTGGCCGTGGGCAGCGGCACCAACATCCTCGCCGGCGGCAAGCCCCGCCTGACCGACTCCATGGGCACCCCGTGGACGGCGGCCTACATCGACACCATCGGCATGCCCGTCGCCGACCTGCAGTCCGACATCGCCGCCGAGGTGCGGGCCAAGATCGTCTACGAGCGCTTGATCAAATGCTGTGACGACACCGGCGCCCGTGATGCGTTGAACTTCCTGATGACCCGCGAGATCGCCCACCAGAAGATGTTCGAGGCCGCCCTCGAGCAGATCACCGACCGTTTCCCCCCGGGCCAGCTCGACGGTGACGACGCCCTCGCCCACACCTACTTCGACGACTCGAAGAACGGGACCACCAAGGAGTCACCCGCCGGGTTCGAGCTGGCCAACACCGGTGACTTCCCCTTCGAGCTGGTGGCCGACCCCGTCAAGGCCGCACCCAAGACCGGTGGCCTCTGAGTCCTGCCGTCAGGGGCCTCCTCTGGGCTGACCGCCGGTCAGTCCAGAGGCAGTCCCACGTAGTTGCGGGCCAGGGCAGCGGTGACCGCGGTCGAGGCGAGGATGTCCCGCTGGCGGGCCCGTTGCAGCTGGTGACCGAACCCGTCCTCGCCGGGGTCGACGTGGAGCAGGGCGGTCATGGTGGTGGAGAAGGCCTGCACCCGCCACACCCGATCCAGGCAGCGATCGCTGTAGGTCGCGAGTCCGGTGGTGTCCCCGGACCGGTACCAGTCCACCAGGGCCCGGGCCAGCACGGTCACGTCGGCCACGGCCAGGTTGAGGCCCTTGGCCCCGGTGGGGGGCACGATGTGGGCGGCGTCCCCGGCCAGGAACAACCGGCCGTGGCGCAGGGGCTCGGCCACGAAGCTGCGCATGAGCGAGATGCCCTTCTCGACGATGGGCCCCTCGTGCAGGGTCCAGCCCGGGGACCCCAAGCGGACCTGGAGCTCGGACCAGATGCGCTCGTCGGGCCAGTTGGCCAGGTCGTCGGCGGGATCCACCTGCAGGTAGAGGCGGCTGAGGGTGGGCGAGCGCATGCTGTGCAGGGCGAAGCCGCGCCGGTGGTAGGCGTAGACGAGCTCGTCGCTGGATGGGGCCACCGCGGCGAGGATGCCCAACCACCCGTAGGGGTAGCTGCGCTCGTAGGTGCGCAGGGCGGCGGCGGGGATGGCGGCCCGGGACACCCCGTGGAAACCGTCGCAGCCCACGACCACGTCGCAGCGCAGCTCCTCGCCGCTGCCGTGACGGATGGTGGGCTCACGACCGTTGATGGCCTCGACGGTCAGGGCCCGGTTGCCGAAGCGCAGGTCACCGCCCCGGGCCAGCCGGGCGGCGATGAGGTCCTTGAGGACCTCCTGCTGGCCGTAGACGGTGATGGTGCCGCCCCCGGTCAGCCCGTGCAGGTCGATGCGGTGGCGCCGGCCCTCGAACTGCAGGTTGAGGCCGCCGTGCACCAGGCCGTCGCGGTGGAGCCGATCGGCCACGCCCAAGCGGTCGAGCACGGCCACGGTGCCCTCCTCGAGCACGCCGGCCCGCACCTCGGACTCGATGGTGTCGCGGGCCCGGCCCTCGAGCACCACCGACTCGATGCCCGCCTCGGCCAGCAGCAGCGACAACACCAGCCCTGCGGGCCCGGCGCCGATGATGCCCACCTGGGTGCGCTCGGTCATGGCCCCGTGCTCCCGTCGGCGTCGCCAGCGTCGGCTTCGGCGTCGGGCGGTGGCTCGTCCAGGACCCGGCGGGCCACGGCGAAGGCGCTGTTGGCCGCCGGCACCCCGGCGTAGACAGCGGAATGGAGCAGGACCTCACCGATGGCGGCGGCATCGAGGCCGTTGCGCCGGGCCGCCCGCACGTGCAGGGCGAGCTCGTCGTGGCGACCCAGGGCGGTGAGGATGGCCAGGGTGATGCACGACCGGGTGGCACGGTCGAGGCCGGGGCGGGTCCAGATCTCGCCCCAGGCGTAGCGGGTGATGAGGTCGACGAAGGGAGCGTCGAAGGCATCGGCCCCTCCCTCGGAGCGGGCCACGTGGGCGGGGCCCAGCACCTCGCTACGGGCGCGCCGGCCCCGTTCGGCCACCGTGCCCGCCAGGTGGTCGACCACGGCGGCGGTGAAGCGCTCGGGCTGTTCGATGTTGGCCAGGTGGGCGGCGTCGGCCAGCACCACCAGGGCGGCACCGGCGATGCCGCCCTGCAGCTCGAGGGCGGCCGACGGCGGGGTCACGGGGTCGGCCGCGCCGGCGATGACCAGGGTGGGGGCGGTGATGGCGGCCAGGTCGGGGCGCAGGTCGGCCCCGGCCAGGGCCTCGCAGCAGCCGGCGTAGCCCTCGGGGTCCGCCGCATCGAGCATGGTGGCCAGACGCTCTGCGACCTCGGGGTGGGTGGCCACGAAGGCGGGGGTGAACCATCGACCGAGCAGGGCGTCGAAGAGCACGCTGGGGCCCGAGGCCCGCACCGTGGCCGCCCGCTCGCGCCAAGCGTCGGCCGGGGGCAGGTGGGCGGCCGTGCACGCCAGGACCAGGCCCTCGACCCGTTCAGGGTGGTGGGCGGCCGTCCACTGGGCCACCACCCCGCCAAGGGACAGCCCGCAGATGGACGCCCGCTCGACACCCAGGTGGTCGAGCAGCTCGATCACGTCCCCACCCAGGTCGGCCACGGTGTAGGGGCCGGGACCGGCCGGGCTGCCACCGTGGCCGCGGTGCTCGTAGCGCACGACCCGGAAGCGCTGGGCCAGGACGCCGACCTGGGCATCCCACATGCGGACGGTCGAACCCAGCGACCCCGCCAGCACCAGCACGGGGGCGCCGGCGGGGCCTTGGACCTCGAACTTCGGCACCACGTCAGCGCCCTCCCCTGCTGTTCGCTCGACTGGTCAGGCGCTGGGCCTGGTGTTGGTGGTGGGCGGCCAGGGCCCGGCCGATCCACACGTCGTTGGCCCCCAGGTAGCTGGCGGGGTCGAGCAGCGCATCGATGCTGTGCCCCACCACGGCAGCCACGTCGGGGTCGGCTCGCAGCTCGTCGGCGAACGAGCCACCACCCCGGGAGCGGCGGGCGGCGGCGGCCACCGCGGCCTGGGCCGCCGACCGGCCCAGGGTGGGGGCCAGGGCCAGGCTGATGCGCTCTGCCAGTGCCACCCCGCCGGTGCGGGCCAGGTTGGCGGCCATGGCGTCGGCATCGACCTCCAGGCCGGCCACCGTCTCGTGGGTCCGGGCCGCCGCTCCCCCGGCCAGGGCCAGCAGTTCGGTCACCGTCTCCCACTCGGCCTGCCAGCCACCGAGCGCCCGCTCGTGTTCGGCCACCAGGGCACCGAGGACCACGGGGACCAGGGCTGCGGCCCGGCGGGCCGCGCTGCTGACGGCGGCGGCCCCCACGGGGTTGCGCTTGTGGGGCATGGCCGACGAGCCACCCCGACCGGCGGCCGCGGGTTCGGCCGCCTCGGCCACCTCGGTCTGGGCCAGCAGGGCGACGTCACCGGAGATCTTGGCCGCGGTGCCGGCCACGATGGCCAGGGCCGAGGCCAGGGCGGCCAGGCGTTGGCGGGCGGTGTGCCAGGGCAGGGTCGGCTCGGCCAGTTCCAGGTGGGCGGCGAAGCGGGCGGCCACGGCGGGCCCGTCGGCCCCCAGGGAGGCCAGCGTTCCCACGGCCCCACCGAGCTGGGCGGCCAGGTCGGCGTCGGCGCGATCGAGCAGAGCGGTGGCGTCGAGGGTGCCGCCCAGCCATCCCGCGGCCTTGAGCCCGAAGGTGGTGGGCAGGGCGTGCTGCAGGAGGGTGCGCCCGGCCATGGTGGTGTGGCGGTGGCGGTCGGCCAGGGTGGCGCAGGCATCCGCCAGCCCGTCGAGGTCGGCGCGGACGAGGACCAGGGAGCGGCGGGCCACGAGCACGGCGGCGGTGTCGAGGATGTCCTGGCTGGTGGCGCCGTGGTGGACCCAGGGCTCGGCCACGGCGCCCACGGCGTTCCCCAGGGCCGTGACCAGGGGGATGACGGGGTTGCCCCCGCCCCGGGCGGCCCGGCCCAGCTCGTCGACGTCGAAGCGATCGGGCCGGCAGGCGGCGGCGATGGCGTCGGCGGCCACCCGGGGGATCACGCCCTCGTCGGCCTGGGCCCGGGCCAGGGCGGCTTCGGCATCGAGCAGGGCGGCCAGCCACGCCGCCGAGCCGGTGGCCTCGAGCAGGGCGTCGGTGGTGGTGATGGGGGCGAAGAGGCCCTCACCAACCACGATGGTCACCACCCACGTCGGTCACCAGCCCCGTGGTCACCACGCGAAGAAGACCGTCTCCTGGTCGCCCTGGAGGCGGATGTCGAAGGCGAGCTGACTGCCGTCGACCGCGTCCACCGCCTCGGCCACCAGGGTGGCCCGCCGGTCGGGCTCGAGGGCGGCGAGCACGGGGTCGCCGGCGTTGGCCTCGACCTCGTCAGGCAGGTAGATGCGGGTGACCACCCGCTGGAGCAGGCCCCGGGCGAAGACGGAGACGTCGATGTGGGGGGCCTGGCGGCCGTCGACCCGACCCGGGCGCACGGTGGTGAAGCGATAGCGGCCCTGGTCGTCGGTCAGGCTGCGCCCGAAGCCGTGCCAGGGTCCGTCGGTGCCGCGGGGGAACTGCCCGTCGGCGTCGGCCTGCCAGATCTCGATCACGGCGTCGGGTACGGGGGCACCGTCGCCGTCGGTGACCTGGCCGACGAGGGTCACCGCCCCCACAGATCCGGGGGCGATGAGATCGGCCTGGTCCATCCACGCGAAACCGAAGCGGAAGAAGGGCCCCACGGTCTGCGACGGCGTCGTCCCCGTCATCGTCGGTCCGGCGGCGTGGCCAGGTGGCCGGCCACGACGATGTCGAAGCGGTAGCCCAGGGCCCAGGCCTCCTCGGTGGTCTCCCAGTCGAAGGCCGACACCAGGCGGTCGCGGGCGGCGGGATCGCGGACCGCGGCGAAGATGGGGTCGTAGGCCAGCAGGGGATCGCCGGGGAAGTACATCTGGGTGACCAGGCGCTCGGTGAAGGAACGCCCGAAGACCGAGAAGTGGATGTGGGCCGGCCGCCAGGCGTTGGGGTGGTTGCCCCACGGGTAGGCCCCGGGCTTGATGGTGGTGAAGCGGTAGCCGCCGTCGCCGTCGGTCAGGCAGCGTCCCCCGCCGGTGAACCCAGGATCGAGCGGGGCCGGGTGTTGGTCACGGTCGTGGGCGTAGCGCCCGGCCGCGTTGGCCTGCCAGATCTCCACCAGCTGGCCGGCGATGGGGCGCCCGTCGGCATCGAGCAGCCGCCCGGAGACGTTGATGCGCTCGCCGATGGGCTCGACCGGGTGCTGGCGGGTCAGATCGGCGTCGCCGGCGCTGACCCGGTCGGCCCCGAAGCGGGGTCCGTGGCGCTCGGTGGCGGCGGCAGGCAGGGCCACCAGCGGCCGGCTCGGAGCCCTTCGAGCCGTCGACCCGTAGTCGGCCACGGCGTAGGCGGGGTCGACGGTCCCCGGCACCTCGGGCGGCAGCGAGCTCACCCCGCCGATCTTCGCACGCCAGCCGGGCAGCGCGGGCCGCAAGTGCGTCTCGGCCGGGCCCCGCAGGGGCAACCGGACGCGTGCACCCGTCTGCGGCAGACGGGTGGATGCGTTCAGTTCGACCGCAGGGGCCGGGTCACACCGGCGCGGGCAGGCCCACCGGGTTGGGGAAGGGCATGTGCCCGGCCGCCAGCACCCGGGCGGCCAGCGGCGCCAGTAGCTCGGCCAGCCGCGCCGTGCCCGGTTCACCCAGGTGCGCCCAGGGCTCGGCGGCCAGGTCATCGGTGGTGTCCTCGATGGCCTGGCGCAGGTCGGCCCCCACCGGCGTCAGCCGCCCGTCGGCCAGCAGGCCCCGAGCCTCCAGGACCGCCGTGCGGGCGTCCCAGGTGGCGTCGTCCCAGCCCCGGTTGGGTTGCAGGGTGGCTCGCTGGACCTGGCCCGTGCCCACGAACAGCAGGTGGCTGTCGAGGCCGTCGAGACCCTGGGCCAGCGTGGCGGCCACGTGGCCGTCGCCGCGGTGCTCGCGCAGCAGGGTCGCCGCCCACCACAGCCGACCCACGGGTGTCCTCGCCCGAGGCAGGGTCGTGTAGCCGGCGAACAGGGCCCGACCGGCCACGTTGCCCCCGGCCACCGCGGTCTCGGCCAGCTCGGCCGCTTCGGCCACCTCGTCAGCTCCGCCCAGCAACGGCGTCAACACGGCCTCGACCGCCGCGGCCCGGGCGGCCAGGACAGCTTCGGGAGGAGCCAGCGACCAGGCCGCAGGCAGGGCCCGGGCCACCATGGAGGGTTCGAAGTTGCAGACCACGGCCGCGGCCACCTCGGGCCCGACGGGGCCCATGGGGGCCACCCGGCCGGCGAAGTAGCCCATCCAGAAGCCCTTGAGGCCGACGGCCCTGTAGGCGGCGACGACCTCGGGGGCGAAGTAGGTGACGGCGTGGATGGGCTCGAGCAGGTGCCACAGCTGGCGGGTCTGGGCCCGCCGAGGCATGGCCAGGGTCACGCGGGGATGGCGGTGGACTGCCAGGCCAGGAACTGCCACCTGCCGTCGCGACGCAGCCAGATCACGGTGTAGCGGGCGTTGAGGTGGAGCTGGCGACCGCCGCCGTTGACGTCGATCTCGGCTCGGCCCGTGAGCAGGGCGGTGTCACCGAAGACGGTGATGGCGTCGTCGGAGCGCTTGACGGCCTGGTAGTCGAACGTGCCCTTCTCGATGGCCTTCAGGTACGAGGCCTTCGTATCCACCAGGGCGTTCGAGTGGGTGTAGGACATCTCGTCAGCGAAGAGCTCGGCCAGGGTGGCGGTGTCCTTGGCGATCATCGCGTTCCAGCGGCGCGCCTCGAGCTCGAGGACCTCGGCAACATCGGTTTCGGCCATGTCCCTTCCTACACCGCACCCGACGGTCGTGCGGGGAGACCGGCGCCGGTCCCGCTGTCCGGGGTCAGGCTGTCCAGGTCAGGACAGGCTGTCCTTCAGGAAGGTCACCACCTCGGGCCACAGGCGGGCGGCCAGCTCGGGGTCGTGCACGTCGCTCTCCTCGTTCATGAAGGCGTGCTCGGCGGGGTGGACCTCGATGACCACGTCCTTGCCCATGCCCTGCAGCCTGGCTTCGAGCGCCTTCACGGCGTCGACGGAGAAGTGCTGGTCGGTGGCGGACATGTGGCCGTGGATGCGGGCGGTCATGGCGGTGTAGTCGGGCTCGCCACCCCCCTGCGGAAAGCCGTAGAAGGGCACCCCGGCCTTGACCTTGTCCGGGCGCAGCGCGGCGAGGATGAAGGTCAGCATCCCGCCCATGCAGAAGCCGACCACCCCGATCCCGTCGCTGGTCACGGCGTCGAGGCCGGCCAGGAAGTCCACGGCACCACCCATGTCCCTGGCCGCCCGGTCGGCGGGCAGGGTCGACATGAGGTGGCCGGCCTTGTCCATCTCGTCGTGCTCGGCCAGCTCACCCCGGTACAGGTCGGGGGCCAGGGCCACGAAGCCTTCGGCGGCGAAGCGGTCCGCCGTGCGCTTCATCTGGGGGTTCAGCCCCCACCACTCCTGGATGACGATGAGGCCGGGGCCGGTGCCACCGGGCGGGAGGGCCAGGTAGCCCGACGCGCTGTCGCCGTTGCTCTTGAACTCGATGGTGTCGCCCATGGGGCCGGACGCTAGCCACGTCGAGATCGGCCTGCCGGCGCCGTGGTCGGCGGGCCGATCCCCATGGGTCAGAGCTTGATCGGTGCCCCGGGACCGAGGGGGATGCCCAGCGTGTACCAGATGGCGAAGAACACCAGCCAGGTGATGGCCACCCACACGGCGATGGGCATCATCAACGACACCACGGTGGCCAGGCCCGAGTCCTTCTTGTAGCGCTGGCACACGACGACGATGAACGACAGGTACACCATCAGCGGCGTGATCACGTTCGACGGTGAATCACCGATGCGGTGAGCGGCGAGCACCGTCTGCGGGACCACGTCGCGCTGGAGCATCAGGGGCACGAACACCGGGGCGAAGATGGCCCACTTGGGGAGGATGCCGGGGATGATGATGTCGAGCAGGTACGTCACCACGATGAACAACAGCAGCAACCACAGGGCGCCGATGTCGGCCTGCTTGAGGACGTCGGCCAGGCCCGAAGCGAGCACGGGCGAAGGTCGCCCCCCGGGCCGCGCCCACCGCGGCACCGGGGTCGGCGGAGACGATGGTGATGGCGCCCAGGGCCACCGTCGTCGGGCTCGCCTTCAGGACATCCCGCCGGTAGCGGGCGAGGACGATCCCCTCGACCACGGCTCACGCCGCGACGGCGGCGTCGAGGCCGTCGGGCAGGACGAACGCCACCGACCCGTGGCCGGAGGTGACGTTGGCGAAGGCGGCGGCGGCGTCACGCAGCCCGTTGGCGTCGACGCCGGCACCCGGGCCCACGGCGACGGCCACCCTGTCGGGCCCCGCCGGCGGCGATCGGGTCGCCGACGACCCCATCCGCGTGGGCGGTGGGTCAGGGCCGGTGACGTCATGGAGTGGGCGACGGTTCCCTGAGCGCGGTCACCGACCAGTGCCTCCCCGCAGGTGAGCCTCAGTCCCCGGGCGTCACCCGGGCCCAGAAGTGTCTACCTCCGATGTCCGCGTCCGATGTCCGCGTCCCGATGCCTACGACGAGGGCCCGGGACGAAAGGTCAGGCCGGGGTCTGGAGGATGGCTTCGATCTCCAGGTTGATCTTGATCTTGTCGCCGACGACCACACCACCACCGTCGAGGGGCATGGAGATGTCGACGCCGAAGTCCTTGCGGTTGATCTCGCCCGACGCGCTGAAGCCGGCCCGGGTGCCGCCCCAGGGATCGGCGCCCACACCCTCGAAGTCGAGGTCGAGGGTGACGGGCTTGGTCACCCCGTGCAGGGTCAGCTCGCCCTCGACGACGTAGCCGCCGCCCTTGGCCACCACCGACGTCGACCGGTAGGTCATGGTGGGGTAGGTCTCGGCCTCGAAGAAGTCGGCACCGCGCAGGTGGTTGTCGCGGTTCTCGTCGCTGGTGTTGATGCTCGACACGTCGATCGACGCCGTCACGCTGGAGGCCAGCTCGTCGGCGCCGACCACGATGGCGCCCTCGAACGTGGTGAAGCGACCGCGCACCTTGGACACCATCAGGTGGCGCACGGTGAAGCCCACCTCGGAGTGCGAGGGATCGATGGTCCAGGTGCCGGCGGCGAGGGTGGGGGTGGTCGTGCTCATGGGGGGCGCTCCTTGTTTGCTGACGCAAGTACAGCACGGAACAGTTGAACAGTCAACCAACGGGACCTAACGTACCCCCATGGCGGACGGGACGAGGTGGCTGACCCCCGAGGAGCTGGGGGCGTGGCGCTCGCTGCTCGACGCCACCCAGCTCCTGCTGGACCGGCTCGGCGACGACCTCGAGGCCGACGCCGGTCTGTCCCATGCCGACTACGAGGTCTTCGTGCGCCTGTCCGACGCCGAGGGCCACCGGATGCGCATGAGCGAGCTGTCCGACCGCACCAGCTTCTCCCGCAGTCGGCTGTCCCACGCCGTGCGCCGCCTCGAGGCCCGGGGCTTCGTCAGTCGAGAGCCGTGCCCCGGGGACCGTCGGGGCACCGTGGCCCGCCTGACCGACGCCGGTTACGCCCAGCTGGTGGCGGCGGCGCCGGGCCACGTGGCCAGCGTGCGCCGCTACGTGTTCGACGCCCTCGACCAAGGCGACGTGGCCGACCTGCAGCGCATCGCCTCCGCCATCCTCGACGCCATCGCCGCCGCTGACGACGCCTGACAACGCCTGACAACGCCTGGCCCGAGGGCAGATCTGCTGTCGGAGGGTCGCGTCGGCAAGAGTTGGGCCATGGTCGACGTCGATCCGGCTCAGTCGCTCTACGCCCACGGGTTCGCCCGCGTCGCCGTGGCCGTGCCCCTCATGCACCTGGCCGACCCCCGGGCCAACGCGGCGCGGACCGTGGCCCTGGCCCGGCAGGCGGCGGCCGACGGCGTGGCCGTGCTCGCCTTCCCCGAGCTCGGCCTCAGCGGCTACTCCAACGACGACCTGTTCCAGCAGGACGCCCTGCTCGAAGCGTCCCTCGACGCCCTGGGCGACGTGGTCGAAGCCAGCCAGGACCTGCGGACCCTGCTGGTGGTGGGCCTGCCCCTGCGGGTGTGGGGCCGGCTGTTCAACGTCGGGGTCGTCGTGCACCGGGGCCGCATCCTGGCGGCGACGCCCAAGAGCTACCTGCCCAACTACCGCGAGTTCTACGAGAAGCGCCAGTTCAGTGCGGCCCGTGACGCGGTGGCCGATCACGTCGACCTGCTGGGCCAGCCCGTGCCCTTCGGCACCGACGTCATCGTCGAGGTGGGTGACGTCCCCGGTCTGGCCGTGCACGTGGAGATCTGCGAGGACTTCTGGGTCCCCATCCCCCCGTCCACCTATGCGGCCATGGCCGGAGCCACGGTGCTGGTCAACCAGTCGGCCAGCAACACCACCGTGGGCAAGGACGCGTACCGGCGCCTGCTGTGCGCGTCACGCTCGGGCACGTCGATCGCCGCCCAGCTCTACACCACGGCCGGCCAGGGCGAATCGACCACCGACCTGGCCTGGGACGGGTACGGGCTCATCTACGAGAACGGCGAGCAACTGGCCGAGTCGCGACGCTTCGCCACCGAGGACCAGCTGGTGGCGGCGGACATCGACCTCGACCGCATCCAGCAGGACCGCTCCCGCACCACCAGCTGGGTCGACTGCGCCACCGACCACCGCGACCGGGTCACCGCCACCCGCCGGGTCCGGGTCGACCTGGGCCCCGTCGGCCGGGCCGTCCCCCTGGCCCGGGCCGTCGAACGCTATCCCTTCGTGCCCTCGGACCCCGCCGGCCTCGACCAGCGCTGCGCCGACGCCTACCGCACCCAGGTCCAGGGCCTGGCCACCCGGCTGGTGTCCAGCCACACCCAGCGCCTGGTCATCGGGGTGTCGGGGGGCCTCGACTCGGCCCAGGCCCTGCTGGTGGCGTGCCAGGCCATGGACCAGTTGGGCCGGCCCCGCACCGACATCCTGGCCTACACCATGCCCGGGCCGGCCACGGGCTCGACCACCCGGGGCCTGGCCCACGGGCTGATGGCCGCCCTGGGGGTCACCGCGTCCGAGATCGACATCAACCCATCCGTGCAGCAGATGTTGGAGGACATCGGCCACCCGGCGGCCCACGGGGACGGTCCCTACGACGCCACCTACGAGAACGTCCAGGCCGGCGAGCGCACCTCGCACCTGTTCCGCCTGGCCAACCGGCACCACGCCCTGGTGGTGGGCACGGGTGACCTGAGCGAGCTGGCCCTGGGCTGGTGCACCTTCGGGGTGGGCGATCACATGGCCCACTACAACGTGAACTCGTCGGTGCCCAAGACCCTCATCCAACACCTGATCCGCTGGGTGGCGGCCACCGACCTGCTGGGTGACGACGCCAGCCAGGTGCTGGAGGAGATCGTCGCCCTGGAGATATCCCCCGAGCTCATCCCCAGCGTGGACGGCGCCCCCGTGCAGAGCACCGAGGGCACCATCGGGCCCTACGACCTGCATGACTTCTTCCTGTACTACCTGGCCCGCTTCGGCTACCGGCCGTCGAAGATCGCCTACCTGGCCGAGCACGCCTGGGCCGACGCCGCCCGGGGGGCGTGGCCTCCGCAGGTGCCCGAGGCCAAGCGCCGGGCCTACGACCGCGAGACGATCGAAGGCTGGCTCGAGGTCTTCCTCCGTCGCTTCTTCGCCAACCAGTTCAAGCGTTCGACGGTGCCAAACGGGCCCAAGATCGGCTCGGGCGGCTCGCTGTCACCCCGAGGCGACTGGCGGGCCCCCAGCGACGCCCCCGCCGAGTCCTGGCTGCGTGAACTGCGGGAGTCGACGGGCAGCTAGCGCGGCTTCGAACCAGGAAGCGGGGGCCTCGACCCCCACCACGTGCTCCGGCCGGGGGTGACCGGCCCTCACGCGGCGCGCTCCCCCGGCTCGTCCAGGGAGCGCCACAGCAGGTCACGGCAACGTTCGGCTTCCGCGCCCACCAGGCGGTTGGCGGCCACGACCCCTTCGACGAGATCACCCATGACCGCGGACCAGGGTCGGTCGCGTATGCGCACGGCCACCACGGCGGTGTCGATCCCCGAGCGGCGCAACGTGCGTTGGGCCCCGCTGAGCCGGGGTGGGCTGAGGAAGGTGGGCGAGGTCCAGCCGGCCCGGCGGGTGGCGTCGGCCAGGGACCGGGCCGCCCGGGAGAACTCCAGGGCGGAGACGGCGCCCAGGGGCGAGGGCGCCAGCAGCTTGGCGGTGGGGACCTTGGCCGGGGCGACCTTGGCCGGGGCGACCTTGGCCGCGGCGACCTTGGCCGCGGCGATCTGCGGAGAGGGGCTCTTGGGGGTGGGGCGCAGCGGTGAGGTGCTCATCGGGCTCCAGTGTCACAGCGAGGTGTGACACTGGAGCCCGTGGATGGACCCCCCGCCCTCAACCCGGCCCAGGAGAGGGCGCTGGCCGCGCTGCGCACCCGGGGCGTGGAGCGTCCGTCGTTCCCGGCCGAACTGGCCGACGAGCTCCGCACCCACCTCGACGATGCCCTGACCGACGTGGTGGCCGACCTCGAGGAGCCCCTGTGGGTGGGCAAGTGGGCGTTGTCCCAGGTGCACGGGTGCGAGGTGCGCTTCCTGCACCAGGACGGCCAGTCACTGACGCCCAACCCCGCGCTGTTGGCCGGCACCCTGGCCCACCGGGCCATCCAGCTGTCGGTCACCTGGCGGGGCGAAGCGAACCCCCTGGTGCTGGTGGACGCGGCCGTCGAACGCCTGGAGAGCGACTCGGGGCGTGACGCCCAGTGGCTGCGCGAGGCCACCGAGGCCGAGCACGCCGAGGCCATGGGGGTGGCCGCCGACCGGGTGGGCAAGTTCCTCGAGTGCTTCCCGCCCCTGAGCCGCCGATGGGCTCCCGCCACCGAGAGCCCGGTGCGCACCCAGCTCGTCGGCGGCGCCATCGTGCTCACCGGCCGGGTCGACCTGGTGCTGGGTCGGAGCGAGGGCTTGGTGGCGGGCAAGGCCTTCATCGACTTCAAGTCCGGCGTTCCCTACGGGTCCCATGTCGATGACCTGCGCTTCTACGCCCTGATCGAGACGTTGCGGCTCGGCGTGCCCCCCTTCAGGCTGGCCAGCTACTACCTCGACGGTGCCACCCTGCACTGCGAGGACGTCACCATCGACATGCTCGACGCCGCCTCTCAACGCCTCCTCGACGGCGTGGTCAAGCTGGTCGAGCTGCGCTCGGGCGGGACCGAGCCCCAGCCCCGGGTCGGCCCCGGTTGCTTCCGCTGCCCCGTGCTCGAGAGCTGCGCCCCCGGTCAGGCCCACACCGAAGCCGACGACACCTTCCGGTGACGCGTTCGGGTGAGGGTTCAGCGAGAGGGTCCGGCGACAGGGTTCAGCGAGGCGGCGGCGCCACCGCGGCCAGGGTCAGGACCACCCGGGTGCCGCCCAGGGGGCTGTCGTGCAGTTCGAGGGAGCCCGAATGCACGGTGGCGACCTGGTGCACCAGAGCCAGGCCGATGCCGCTGCCCGGGCTGGTCGCACCCCGCTCGAAGCGCTGCAGCACCCGTTGGCGATCGGCGGGGGGCACGCCGGGGCCGTTGTCGTCCACGGTGATCGTGGCCGCGGCGCCGTGCACGCTGACGGTGATCCGCACCCGGGGTCGGGACCCGTCGACAGGACGGCCGTGGACCACGGCGTTGCCGATGAGGTTGGCACAGGCCAGCTGCACCCCCTCCGACCAGGCCAGCACCGGGCACTCCTCGGTGGGGGCCACCACCTCGACGAGGACCTCGGGGTGGCGACGGCCCTCGGCATCAGCCAGCACGGCGACCTGGTCGGCCAGGTCGAACCCGCTGAACCAGGCGGGACCGGCCAGGTCGGCATCGGCCAACTGGCGCAGCGCGGCCAAGGTCGAGGCCACCCGACGTAGCTGGGCCCGCCCCTCCTCCAGGGCCTCGGAGGGGGCGCCGGTGTGGCTGGCCACGTCGAGGTTGGTGATGGCGCTGGTCAGCGGGGTGCGCAGCTCGTGCGCGGCCGAGGCGGTGAAGGCCCGGGCCGCGTCCAGGGCCGCCTCACGACGCTCGCCGGCCGCGGCCACCCGGTCGAGGCCGTCGTCGAGCACACGGGCCACATCGTCGACCTCGGGCGCGCCGTAGTGGGGGGCCATGCGCCATGCCTGCGGGGGTCCGGCCCCGAGACGGGCGGCGTCGCGACGCAGCTTGGCCAGCGGTCGGGCTGCCACCAGGCCCAGGCCGTAGCCAACCACGGCGCTGGCGGCCACGCCGGCCACGGCGGCCACGACGACGGCGCGGCGCAGGCGGCGGGCCATGACGGCGATGTCGCCCAGGGGGGCCACGAACTGGACCAGGGTGCGGTCCCCGGCCCGGGGCACGTCGCTGACCTCGACCGTGTGCAGGCGCCAGCTCTGGCCATCGGCCCGGGCCGTCTGCCAGCCCACCCGCCGCACCGGGGGCAGACCGTCCCCGGGCAGGGCGCCGACCTCGATCGTCCCCTGCCCGCCCGCGGCGGCACCGGCCACGGTGGTGATCCTGGCCCCCTCCACGGCCGCATCCAGCCGGGAATCGGCCAGACGCCCGCCCACCGCGGCCAGCAGAGGGGCGGTGTCGGCCCGCAACTCCAGCTGGCGGTCGACCCTGTCGACGAGCACCCGGTACACCTGACCGCGGACGATGCCGCCCAGGAGGGCGAGGGCCAGGGCGGCGGCGATGGCCGCGGCCAGGCTGGTGCGAGTGGCCAGACGCACGCTCAGGGCCGCCGCAGCACGAAGCCCACGCCCCGCACCGTCTGGATGGGGTTGTCCTGGATGTGCTCGCCGCCGCCGGCCCCCGCCGCGGCCAGCTTGCGCCGCAGGTAGCCCACGAACACGTCGACCACGTTGGTGTCCACCTCGAAGTCGTAGCCCCAGACCAGCTCCAGGAGGCGGATGCGGGACATGACGATGTCGGCGTTGGTGGCCAGCGCGGCCAGCAGGTCGAACTCGCGGCGGGTGAGGTCGAGGGCGTGGGTGCCGAGGCGGGCCATGCGCCGATCGACGTCGACCCACAACGCCCCGACGTTGATGGCCGAGGTGGGCGGACCGGCAACCCGGGTGGCCCGACGCAGCAGAGCCTGCAACCGGGCCACGAGCTCGTCGAGGTCGAAGGGCTTGACCAGGTAGTCGTCGGCCCCGGCCCGCAACCCCTCGACCCGGTCCCCGACCTGGTCCCGGGCCGACAGGATGAGGATGGGCACCTCGAGACCCCGGGCCCGCAGCTCGGCGCACAGGGCGATGCCCGACATGCCGGGCAGGCCCACGTCGAGCACCATCAGGTCGGGAGGGGCCTGCGCCACCCGGATCAGGGCGGCTTCGGCGTCACCGACCTCGCTGACGGTCATGCCGTGCACGCCCAGGCCCCGTCCGATGGCCCGCCGGACGGCGTCGTCGTCCTCGACGACGAGGACCGTGGCACTCCCCGGGGTCGTCAATCGGACCGCAGCTGGGCGTCGGTCTCGTCGAGCACCTTCTCGATGTCGTCGAGCTCACGCTCGATGGTGGCCGCCTCGGCCTCGGTCATGCCGGTGCTGTCGCCTCCGCGGCTGGCCGATGTGGCCGCCGTGGGTGACGCCGTCGTCGGCGACGCCGCAGCGGCCGATGCGGCCGATGCGGCCGGCGGGGCCGGGGAGCCGGTGGTGGCTCCCCGGCCGCAGGCACCCAGCGTCACGGTCAGGGCCATGACCGCGGCCACCTGCCGGTAGCTCATGCCCCCTTGTCGGCGCACAACTGGGCCACGCTGGCCAGCGACGCCTGCCGGGAGGTGACCAGGTCGAGGCGGGCGGTGCGGGTGGCCAGGGCGTTCTCCAGCACGGTGGCGGCTTCGGGGTGCCCGTCGGCCCGGGCCTTGTCGATCTGGGCCTGGAGCCAGGCCAGTGAGCCCCGGGTGGAGGCGTCGCCCTCGATGGTGGCCCGGGTGCGCTCGACCCTGGCGGTCAGGTTGGGCACCCGGGCACAGGCCCGCTCCAGCCGACGCCCGAGTGCGGTGTCGGTCGAGGGGGCCGTGGCCGGGGCCGTGGTGGCCGGCGTGGTTGTCGTGGCCGCACCCACGGCGACAGGCACGGATACGGTGGCCAGGACGCCGAGTCCGAGGCCGATGGCCATCTTGCGAGTTGTGCTGATCCTGCCGGTTCGCTGCGTGTCGGTTTCCATGGAGCGCAGGATCCGAACCCACCTTGTGAGCACGGTGTGAGCAAGAAGTGACAAGCGTCACTGTTGCATGGGGGTGTCGGCTCCGGCGGCGGGCACGAACAGGGCCCCCATGAGGGCCAGGCCGAGCCCGGCGGCCAGCGTGCGCGTCGCGCTGATCCTGACAGTTCGTTCGGTCTTCGTGTCCACGGGCCTCAGGTCCGATCCGGCGGCAGGGTTGCGCAAACCACGTCAGGTGGTGATTCGACGTACCCACAACGCGCCGGCGACCCTCGAGACCGACAACCGGACAACGCCACCGAGGAGCGTCACCCCGAAGGCTATCACCGCAGTTCAGCATGGGTGTGATGGCCTTGTCAGCGCCCTTTCCGCCGATTCGATGTCGATTCGCCCGAAAGGAGTCGATCTACGGCCATCCTCAGCCACAGACTGGCTCTGAACTGCGATCACGTTGATGCGCGGTCACCAAGCGACGGCGCGTGCCCGGCCGATTCCCGCCGGGGGGCCACACGTTCACCACCACTCTGTCATCCCTAGCTGTTGACCACCTTCAGTGGTCGACAACCAGGGACCCCGAGCGGGGACACGATCAGAGGTCGAGGCCGACATCCAGGCTGGCCGCGCTGTGGGTCAGCCAACCGATGGACAGCAGGTCCACCCCGCTCTCGGCCATGGCCCGGGCCGTCGACGGCGTGATCCCGCCCGACGCCTCGGTGATGAGCAGGCCCTTGACCCGGGTGACCGCCTCGGCCAGCAGGTCGGGTCCGAGGTTGTCGAGGAGCACGGCGTCCACGGGCAGGCCCAGCAGCTCGTCGAGCTGGTCGAGGGTGTCCACCTCGACCTCGACCTTGACCAGGTGGCCCACCCGCGCCCGCACCCGGGCCACGGCCTCGGCCACGCTGCCGGCGATGGCCAGGTGGTTGTCCTTCACCAGCACGGCGTCATCGAGGCCGAAGCGGTGGTTGAGGCCCCCGCCGGCCCGCACGGCGTACTTCTCCAGCGCCCGCAGGCCCGGCGTCGTCTTGCGGGTGCACACGACCGACGCCCCGGTGCCCGCGACCTCGTCGACCACCTGGCGGGTCAGGGTGGCGATGCCACTGAGCCGGCCCAACAGGTTCAGCGCCGTGCGCTCCCCCGTCAGCACCGACCGGGCCGGTCCCTCCAGGTCGACGAGCACGTCACCGGGGGCGATCCGGTCACCGTCGGCCATGCGGGCCACCACCGACACGGCCGGGTCGAAGAGCTCGAAGGCCCGGGCCACGACGCCCAACCCGCACACCACCCCGGCCTTGCGGGCGGCGATGACGCCCCGCACCCGGGCATCGGCGGGGACCACGGCCTCCGTCGTCAGGTCCCCGGCCATGCCCAGGTCCTCGGCGTAGGCCGTGCGCAACAGGTCGTCGTAGATGAGGTGGTGCGGCCCCACCAGGGGGAAAGCCGCACTCATGACGCCACCACCAGCGCAGCCACGAGCCCGGCTTCGGTCACCGACCACGGCCGGGTGGCCGCAGCCGTCGGCACCACCGAGCGGCGCACGGCCGAGGACGGGTCGGGCACGGGCAAGTCACGGCGGAAGTGGGCACCACGGCTCTCGGTGCGGGCCCGGGCCGCGGCAACCACCAGTCGCCCGACGAGCACGGCGTTGCGGGCCGGTCGGCTCGACGCCGCCGCCCCGACCAGCTCGTCGAGGGTGCAAGCGGCATCGGCCAGGCCCTCACCATCCCGCTCGACCCCGGCTTCGTCCCACAGCAGTCGGCGGACGGTGGCCACGACGCCGTCGGGGTCCACCTCCACCGTGGTCTCGGCACCCACGGGCACGTCGACGACGGTGGGCAGGGCCACCGGGGAGGCGGCGGCAACGTCGGCGGCCACCCGTCGGCCCATGACGACCCCTTCGAGCAGGGAGTTGCTGGCCAGGCGATTGGCCCCGTGCAGGCCCGAAGAGGCCACCTCGCCGGCGGCCCACAGGCCGGGGACCGAGGTGCGACCCTGGGGGTCCACGGCCACGCCACCCATGCAGTAGTGGGCCGCGGGCGACACCGGCAGCAGGTCGACCCGGGGGTCGAGCCCCGCCGCCCGGGCCAGGGCGAAAACGGTGGGGAACCGGTCGGGGAACTCGGCCCCCACGGCGGCCCGGGCATCGAGGAACACCTGGTGGCCGGCGTGGAGGTGCCGGTAGATGGAGCGGGCGACCACGTCCCGGGGGGCGAGCTCGCCGGCGGGGTCATCGGCCAGGGTGAAGCGCACGCCGTCCTCGTCGACGAGGACGGCTCCCTCCCCCCGCAGGGCTTCGGTCAACAGCGGCCGGGGGTCGGAACCCGAGGCCAGAGCCGTGGGGTGGAACTGCACGAACTCGAGGTCGGCCAGCGCGGCGCCGGCCCGGGCGGCCATGGCCACACCGTCACCCACGGCCTGGGCCGGGGTCGTCGTCGCCGCCCACAGGTGGGCGTAGCCGCCGGTGGCCAGCACGACCACGGGGGCCAGGTAGGCCACCAGGGCGCCGTCGGTCCGCTGGCGGGCCAGCACCCCCACCACCCTGTCCCCCGAGCGGATGAGGTCCACGGCGATGGTGTCGGGCACCAGCCGGGTGGCGGGATCGGCCTGGGCGGCCACGGTCAGGGCCCGGGCCAGCTCGAAACCGGTGGCGTCGCGGGCGTGCACGATGCGGTTGGCCGAGTGGGCGGCCTCACGGCCCAGCACCAGGCGCCCCTCGGCGTCGCGGTCGAACCGGGCGCCGCGCTCGGACAGCCAGGCCACAGCCCCGGGGCCGCCGTCGGTGACCACCCGGGCCACCAGTTCGTCGACCAGGCCGGCCCCGGCGCTGGTGGTGTCGATGGCGTGCATGGCCGGGGTGTCGGCCTCACCCATGGCCGCGGCCATGCCCCCCTGGGCCCACGGGGTCGACCCGCCGCCACCAGGGGCGACATCGGTCAACACCACGGCCCCGCCCAGCTCCAGGGCGGCGGACAGCCCGGCCACGCCGGCGCCGACCACCACGGCCCGGGCCACCTCGACCCGGGGTCGGGCGCTGATCTCGCCCTCCACGAACCTGCTCATCGCACGGCGCCGATGGCCAGCATTCGGTCGACCGACAGGCGGGCCCGCTCGGCCGTCACCGGGTCGAGCTCCACCGCGGTGGTCATGGTCTCCAGCGAGTGGCGGATCTTGGCCAGGGTGATCCGCTTCATGTGGGGGCACAGGTTGCAGGGCCGGATGAACTCGACGTCGGGAGACTCCATGGCCACGTTGTCGGCCATCGAGCACTCGGTCACCATCATCACCCGCTTGGGGTGGCGCTCCTGGACGTAGTCGATCATCCCCGCGGTGGAGCCCACGTAGTCGGCCTCGGCCAGCACGTCGGGGGGGCACTCGGGGTGGGCGATGATCTCGACGCCGGGGGTCTCGACCCGGTAGCGGCGCAGCTCGACCCCGGTGAAGCGCTCGTGGACCATGCACGAACCCTCGTAGAGGATGATCTCGGTGTCGGTCTGGCTGGCCACCCAGCGACCCAGGTACTGGTCAGGCAGGAAGATGACCCGCTCGGCCCGCAGCGACTCGACGACCTCCACGGCGTTGCCCGAGGTGCAGCAGATGTCGACCTCGGCCTTCACGTCGGCCGAGGTGTTGACGTAGGCCACGATGGGCACGCCCGGGTACTGGGCCCGCAGGCGGCGCACGTCGGCCCCGGTGATGGACTCGGCCAGCGAGCAACCGGCCTTGGGGTCGGGGATGAGCACCGTCTTCTCGGGGCAGGTGATCTTGGCCGTCTCGGCCATGAAGTGGACGCCGGCGAACACGATGACCTCGGCGTCGGTGCGGGCGGCCTGGCGGGCCAGGCCCAACGAGTCACCGGTGTAGTCGGCCACGCCGTGGTAGATGTCGGGCGTCATGTAGTTGTGGGCCAACACGATGGCGTTGCGCTGGGCCTTCAGCTCCCAGATGGCGGCGATGTCGTCGGCCGCGGCGATCCACTCGATCTCGGGCAGCGTGGCCTTGGCCCGGGCCAGCGGGTCGTTCCCGTCGGCTGCGGTCACCCGCAGCGGCAGCTTCATGGTCGTCATGGCGGACGCTCCTCACCAGATCACGATGAGCCCGTCGTCGGGCCCTGCGGTGGCGTCCGCACCCCCTGGGTCGGTGGCCACCGTGGTAATGCTCGGGATGAGCATTACTTATGCTCGGCCCGAGTATATGCACGGGAGGTGGCCTGTCGGCAACCCCTCGATGACGGGAAGGGTCGATGGGCGGCGCGGCTACTGTCCGGCCCACAACCGCAGCCCCCTTCCGGCCGCTCGGGCCGGTGGCGGCGCCCAGGGAGGGCACATGGAGCTCGACGGCAAGGTGGCGTTCGTGACCGGGGGGTCGGGGGACATCGGCGGCGCCATCTGCGAGGCCCTGGCCCTGGCCGGTTGCGACATCGCCCTGTCCTACGTGGGCAACGTCGAGGGCGCCGACGCCTGCCGGGCCGTGGTCGAGGCCACCGGGCGCCAAGCCGCGGCCTTCGCCCTCGACCAGCGCGACGAGGACTCGATCAACGCGGCCAGTGCTGCCGTGGTCGACCGCTTCGGGCGCGTCGACATCCTGGTCAACAACGCGGCGTGGAACATCGGCATCCCCTTCCGCCAGCTCGACGACCTCGACGCCGACACCTGGGATCGGGTGCTCGAGACCAACCTGCGGGGCCCGTTCCTGCTGTCGCGGGCGCTGGCGCCCCACCTGCGGGCCGACGGCGGCGGCCGCATCGTCAACATCGCCTCCGTCGGTGGGCTGTTCCCCTCGTCCAGCAGCATCGCCTATTCGTGCTCCAAGGCCGGCCTCATCCACCTGACCCACTGCCTGGCCGCCGCCCTCTCCCCCGAGATCTCGGTCAACTGCGTGGCCCCCGGCCTGGTCGAGGGCACCCGCATGGCCCAGCGCCTACCCGAGAAGGTCTCGGCCAGCGCCCGTCGCGGCGCCCTGCTGGGCCAGGTGGGTAGCGCCACCGACATCGCCGACGCCACCGTCATGCTGTGCCGGGCCGACACCATCACCGGCCAGACCCTCATCGTCGACGGCGGCTCCCCCGGCGCCATGAACTTCGGCTGACCGACCGACCGACCGACCGACCGGCCGCGCCGCGGCTGCAGGCCCAGCCGGTCGGATCGGGCGCCGGCCGGGTGGCCGGGTGCGGGGTTCGGTGGCCACTGGCTCTACCGCGGCTGATGAAGGGGCCTCCGGTCGGCGGCCTGGCCTCTGCGGGCGGCTCCGGCCGGCTGACCCACGGGCCCCCCTGGTTGACGGAGCGGGCTCACGGCAGCTGGTTGGGTGGCGCCCACGGTCCGAGCGCCCCGAGCAGGCGTTTCCTGGAAGGTCGTGTACCGCTGCGGTACACAACCTTCCAGGGAACGGCGATGGCCGACCCTGCCGACCGACCATCAGGCGCCGACGTCCGGGAGCGAGAGCACCCACCGGTCGGCAACTGGCCCGGCTGAACGCATCCACCTACGCCAGCGGTACGCCCGTGCGTCCGGTTCGTCGCACGGGCGGGTCCGTGCACCAACTGAACGCATCCACCTACGGCGACGGTAGGCGCATGCGTCCGGTTCGACTAACGCAGCGCGGGGCGCGCCGGCCGCAGCGCCCCGGCGCCGGCAGGCAGTTCAGCTGCGGGTCCAGGGGAGGCCGAAGCCGGGGCGGGGGCGTTCGCGCAGGACCTCACGGCGGAAGCGGAACAGTTCGGCGGGCCGTCCTCCGGTGGGGGCCATGCGGCCGGTGCCCTCGACCAGGCCGGCGCCTTCGACCAGGCGGCGGAAGTTCTGCTTGTGCAGGGGCACCCCGGCCAGGGCCTCGACCACCTGCTGGAGCTGGGACAGGGTGAAGCTCGACGGCAGCAACTCGAACACCACGGGGCGGTAGGTGAGCTTGCCCCGCAACCGCCCCAGGGCGGTGGCCACGATGCGGCGGTGGTCGGCGTCCATGGACACCCCCAGCGCCGGCCAGCCGTCGTCACGGGCCGGGGATTCGGCCAGCAGGCCGACCTCGTAGAGCAGTTCGTAGCGCTCGAGCACCCGCACCCCGTCCCACGGCGCCCCCCGCAGGCCGAAGGTCACGGTGGCCCGCTCCTCGCGCTCGGGCCGTTCGACGGCACCTCCGGCCTCGACCCAGGCCTCGAGCGCAGGGACCACGACCTCGTCGAGCACGGCCGGTCGGCCCAGGCGGTGGTCCTCCCACGGGTAGAGCTCGTACCAGCCCAGCCAACCGGCCTCGGCCGACGGCGCCGCCTCGCGCACGAAGGCCAGGTAGGCCACGGTCAGCAGCCGCGACAGGCCCCCGGTCTCGCTGCGGCCCAGGTCACCGAAGGTGTAGAGCTGCTCGGCGTAGCCCACGCCCAGGCCCGCCTGTTGGCGTACGAAGCGGCGCAAGGCGAGCTCGAGGGTTCGATCTGCGGGCTCCAACGGCCCCGAGGGCAGCCGGGCGTGCCCGGCGTCGGGGGCGGCCACGGCCAGCACCTTGGGCGTCTCGTCCGTGACCGCCACGACGACGGCGTCGAGCGCGACCGTCACCGTCGGGTCCTTCACCCGCCAGAGGATAGGGTCCGGCCCATGAGCCGCGTCCTGACCGAGGTGCGTGACGGCGTCGCCACCGTGACGTTGAACGATCCCGCCCGCCGCAATGCCCTCGACCTCGCCTTCTGTGACGAGTTGACCGGGGCCTTCGACGCCATCGAGGCCAACGCCGACGTCGGTGCCGTGGTCGTCACCGGGGCCCCGCCGGCCTTCTGCGCCGGAGCCGACCTGTCCCACCTCGGTTCCAGTGGGACCAAGGAGGGCCTGCTGGCCATCTACGAGGGCTTCCTGCGGGTGGGTCGCTGCCCCCTGCCCACCATCGCCGCCGTCAACGGCCCCGCCGTCGGGGCGGGCATGAACCTGGCCCTGGTGTGCGACCTGCGCCTGGCCGGGCGCTCGGCCCGCTTCGACACCCGCTTCCTGCAACTGGGCATCCACCCCGGCGGTGGCCACACGTGGATGTTCCAGAAGATCGCCGGCCCCCAGGCCGCCTTCGCCGCCGTCATCTTCGGTGAGGTCCTCGACGGCCCCGAGGCCGAGCGGGCCGGGCTGGTGTGGCGCTCCGTCGAGGACGACGCCCTGATGGACACCGCCCAGCAGCTGGCGGCCCGGGCCGCCGCCGCCCCCACCGAGCTGGTCAAGAAGATGACCCACACCCTGCGCACCATCGGGTCGGCCACCGAGCACCCCGACGCCGTCTACCGCGAGCTCATCCCCCAGGCGTGGTCGGCCGACCAGCCCCACTTCCGGGCCCAGCTCGAGAAGCTGCGCAGCCGCATCAGCAAGAGCAGCTGACCAGCCGACACGACAGCGAACGCGACGGTGGCCGGAGCGTTCCCGCCCCGGCCACCGTCAGCGTCCATTCGGCTCGATCGCTACTCCACCAACCGGACGGGGGCGCCATTGACCCCGGCCGACCAGGTGGTGAAGTCCTCCACACCCCCGGGGAAGGCCAGGCGCACCTTGACCCAGCACCCCGTGGGAGCGTCCAGGTCACACGTGTAGTCGTCGGGGATGGGCACGTCCACGTACATGACCTGGCCGTTGAAGCCCGCGGCTCGGGACACGTTGACCACGGTGCAGTTGTCACCCACGCCGTTGGTCAACACGGCCCCGTCCGCTCGGGTGAAGCTGCACCCCTTGAACTGGCCCCCGCTCATGTTCGAGTCAGCCGGGGGCAGGACCTGCAGCAATCCGGGTTGGGAGGCGTCACCGGCGTCGTAGAAGCTGATGCTGAGGCTGCGACCGGTGCCTCCGGGCTGCAGCTTCACCGCGTAGATCGACGTCTCGGCGCCGTCCTTGTTGGCGTAGATGGGCAGTCGACCCTGGGCGAAGGTGGAGATCCCGGTGGGGTCCACACCCGTCTCCGTGGCCGCACCCGCACGCATGGAGTAGAAGTTCTGCCCGGCGGTGGCCACCGAGGTGTCCGACAGCGACGGATCGGCGTCCCGGGCGCTGGAGCGCACCTGGACCACGTAGTCACCGGGGGCCACGGAGGAGGCCGGTAGCTCACACACCGACACCCAGCGGCGGAACACCTCGGCCAGGGTCCAGCGACCATCGCCCGGGTCGACGATCCACTGCCCGTCGGGGTCGGCACTGGCCGGATCGAGCAGCTGGCCCAGGGTCTGGCCCGACTTGGACGGGCTCCACGCCGGGAACGTCGTCGGGGTGCAGTCGGGCTGGTCGATCACCGGGTTGTCCGAGAAGTCCCAGGGCGTGTCGTCGGGCCCCTTGATGGTCACCGACGTCTCGACGTTGGCCCCGTTGACGTCGTTGTCCCCGGTGCAGAACCGGCCCTTGCCCCCGGCGTAGCGGGTGGGGGCGTCGTCGTACCAACCGGCAGGCAGGCCGCCGACGGTGCCGTTCGCGGCCGCCCGCAGGGTCTCGAGCTGGGCGGCGTCGGGGAAGATGGGCTGCTGGCAGACGGTGCCCACCTCGACGAAGGCAGGATCGAACAGCTGGATGCGCAGGGGCCCGGACAGGGCACCGGGCACCCGCACGGTGAACGAGTAACCGCCGGGGTCGTAGTCGTCGTTGACCCCCCCGGTGCAGCCCACGGCGCCGTTGCAGAAGCGGGAGGCGAACTGGTCACCCATCTGCTTGTTGGCGTCGGGACCGGCCAGGCCCAGGAAGTAGTCGGGCTGGGCGCCGTCGCTCTCGGGGTCGTTGCCCAGCTTGTTCTCGGGGCTGCCCATCTCCACCGGTGAGGAGAACTCGGCCGTGGCCGCCCGGCTGATGGTCGTGGTGTTGAACCCGGCCAGGGAGGCGAAGGCGTTCTCCACCTTCGATCGCACGACCACCCGCAACTGGTTCGCCTGCCTGCCCGGCAGGATGACGGCTTCGAGGTCGGTCCGGCCCGAGGCGAGGATGGTCTGGTTGGCCACCACCTCGGCCTGGGTGATGTCGCCGGGCATGAACACGGCCCCGGCCAGGGCGGCCCCGTCGGCCACGGTCTGGAGGCGGTTGGCCTCCTGGGTCCAATGGGCGAAGTCGACGGCCAGGCCGGTCACCGAGAGCAGGACGACCATGGTGAGCGCGGCCCACACGAGGACGAAGCCGCTCTCGTCACCCTTCCCGGCCCCCCGGTGGCGTCCGACGGCGGGGGTGGCCCCCACCTCCGTGGTCTCGATCACCGCCGCGGCGCTGGGGCCCGTCATGTCGACACCCGGCCACAGGACCCGCCCATCTTGGGCTCGAGGCGCATGACGGCCCGCTCGGTGAGCGAGATGCCGTCGCCGAACAGACCGGTGGCCCACTCGTGGTGACCCGTGATCTGGACACCGACGAAGTCGCTGGCCGCCTGGCTGCCGCACGCCATCTGGGTGTCGGCCGGCCAGGTGCCGCTGGACTTCACGAAGACCTCGGAGTTGTCGTCCCAGGTGTAGTGGATGCAGCTCGAGGCGCAGGTGGCCAGGTCGCCACCGCCCAGCAGCTTGCCCGTGGCCGGATCGGCCTTGTAGATGATCAGCTGGTCGATGTCACCCGAGGTGTCGATGCCCAACACGCCGGCGGCCGCTTCCACGGCCGAGGAGTCGAAGCCCGGGTCCCGGGGCATGGCCACGGCGGTGCGCACGGCCGATCGGGAGGCCTGGCTGATGAGCAGGGTGTCGTTGACCAGCAACGCCACCTCGAAGATGCCGAACATCACGAAGATGAGCAGGGGCAGGATGATGGCGGCTTCGACGGCGGCGGCACCGCGCTCGCCCCGGGCCCGGCGGGCACGGACCCGGCCGAGCAGGGTCCCCGAGGGCCGGGGCCGCCAGGTCGCGGTGGGCGGGCGCCGAGCGGGGCTGCGCTCGGACGGGAGGTTCGTGGGGTCCATGATCACCCTCCGGTCAGGTTCATCTGGGAGAGGCGGAGGATGGCGGGACCGAGCACGACGACGAACAGGGCGGGCAGGACGCACAGCACCAGGGGGAACACCAGCTTGACGGGCATCTTCATGGCCCGTTCCTCGGCTCTGACCCGGCGGCGCTCACGCACCTCCTCGGCCTGGACCCGCAGGACCCGGCCCACGGGGACGCCGGCCCGGCTGCTCTGCACGATGGCCCGCACCACGGTGCGCAGCTCGTTGAGCTCGACCCGGTCGGACATGGCCATGAGGGCCTCGCTGCGGGTCATGCCCACACGCTCGTCCCGCAGCACCCGGCCCAGCTCCTGACCCAGGGCGTCGTCCTTGTTGGTGGCGGCGACCCGAGCCATGGCGGCGTCGAAGCCCAGACCGGCGCCCACACAGATGGTGAGCTGGTCCAACACGTCGGGCAGGCTGCGCTCGACCGCCTTCTTGTGGGCATCGGCCCGGCGGCTGAGGATGACATCGACCCCGAAGAAGCCGGCGGCGGTGAAGATCAGGAAGGCGAGCACGGCCAGCCGGCTGGGGTTGGCCACGATGAGCAGCAGGCCCAGGCCGGCGCCGACGGCGGCGCCCACCATCTTGGTGACCATCAGCTTGTCGGGCGACCACACCCCCGACATCCCTGCGCTGCGCACCTTGCGGTCGAGCGAGCGGCGCAGGGCGGAGTCACGGCGGGAACGGCCGACGGTCGTGGTGGTGGCGGTGACGTCTCCGTCGACCGAGGGGCCACTCACCCGCAGGGTCTTGAAGACGAGGACGGCGGAGCACAGGAAGACCAGGGCTCCGAACAGACGCGTGAGGTCCATGGACAGGCTCCGGGGCTCAGTAGACGAGTCGGGTGAGCCGACGCATCCACAGCAGGCCGCCCACGAGGAGGACGCCGCCGATGGCGAGCAGCGCCCAGCCGAGGGGCCGGCCGGTGAGCTCGTGGACGTAGTCGGGGTTGAGGAAGGAGATCACGACGAGCATGCCCGGGGGCAGGATGCCGAGGATGATGGCCGAGAGCTTGCCCTCAGCTGTCAGGATCTGGATCTGGTTGACGACCCGGGCCCGGCCCCGGATGGTGTCCACGACCCGGTCGAGGACCTCGGCCAGGTCACCACCGATGTCACGGTGGATCTCGATGGCACCGATGGCCCAGTGCAGGTCGGCGGACTGCATGCGCTCGCCCAGCAGGCGCAGGGCGACGGGCAGGTCCATGCCCAGGCGCACCTCGGACACGACCCGCTGGAACTCGTCGGCCGTGGGCTCGGGAGCGTCGGCCGCGACGGAGGCCATGGCCTGGGGCAGGCTGACCCCGGAGCGCAGGCTGGAGGCGATGAGGCCCAGGGTGTCGGGCAACTGCCCGGCGAAGCCCTTGCGGCGCTTGGCCATGCGGCGCTTGATGAGCACCAGCACGAGCACCGCGGGCAGGCCGCCGATGACGATGACGCCGACGGGGCCCATGAGGAACCCGCCGGCCACCGCGGCCACCAGGCACGCCGCGGCCACGCCCACGATCATGGGGGCGGCGGGCAGGTGGAACCCGGCCAGGTCGAGGGCCTCGTCGGCCTTGCGAACCCAGCGGGCCCGCTTGTCGGTGGAGACGTGGTCGGCCAGCCACGTGGCCGAGGCCCAACCCGAGGTCTCGTTGCGGGGCGGCACGTAGCCGTCCTGCTCCTCGGGCTTGCCCCGACCGCCGCGCACCAGCAGGAACACGAGCACGATGCCGGCCAGCAGGAGGGCGATGCCCAGCAGGGTGCTCACCGTCGCCGCCGCCGTTCGTTGCCACCGCTGCCTGCGTGCTGGGACTGCGGCAGCAGGCCCATGGCGATCAGCCGGTCGGCGAAGCGGGGACGGAGCCCGGTGGGCCGCAGCTCGGCCTCGATGAAGCCGTCCTCGCCCACGTGCTGGGTCTCGTCGAGCACGAACAGGTCGGACAGGGTGATCACGTCACCCTCCATGCCCTCGACCTCGACGATGTGGCTGATGCGACGGGTACCGTCGCGCAGCCGGACCAGGTGGACGATGAGGTCCACGGCCGAGGCCGTCTGCTCACGGATGGCCCGGGATGGCAGGTCGAAACCGGCCATGAGCACCATGGTCTCGACCCGGGACAGGGCGTCACGGGGGCTGTTGGCGTGCAGGGTGGACAGCGAGCCGTCGTGGCCCGTGTTCATGGCCTGGAGCATGTCGAGGGCCTCACCACCGCGCACCTCGCCGACCACGATGCGGTCGGGGCGCATGCGCAGGGCGTTGCGGAGCAGGCCACGGATGGAGACCTCGCCCTTGCCCTCGATGTTGGGCGGGCGGCTCTCCAGGCGGACCAGGTTCTCGTGGCGCAGCATGAGCTCGCAGCTGTCCTCGATGGTCACGATGCGCTCGTCGTCGGGGATGAAGCCCGACAGCAGGTTCAACATCGTGGTCTTGCCCGTACCCGTACCCCCCGTGACCAGCACGTTGAGCTTGCCCCGCAC
The DNA here is from genome assembly GCA_038255145.1 of Acidimicrobiales bacterium. Taxonomy (GTDB): domain Bacteria; phylum Actinomycetota; class Acidimicrobiia; order Acidimicrobiales; family CAIXPF01; genus WHTX01. The sequence goes on along the minus strand of JBBSLP010000002.1, from coordinate 67,432 downwards.
GCAGGCGGCCAGCATGCCCAGCACCTCGGGCGACGCCGTGCGCTTGCGCACCAGGTCGGCGGGGGTGAAAGCCTTGGCCGTGAACTTGCGGATGGTCATCGACGCACCGTCGACGGCCAGCGGCGGGACCACGGCGTTGACCCGGGAGCCGTCGGGCAGGCGGGCGTCGACCATGGGCGAGGACTCGTCGAGGCGACGACCGACCCGGGACACGATGCGGTCGATGACCTGGCGCAGCTGGGCGTCGGAGGTGAAGCGGGCCTCGGTCTTGGTCAGCCGACCGTCGCGCTCCACCCAGATGGGGCGCAGGCCGTTGACCATGATCTCACTGACCGACTCGTCCTCGAGGAAGGGCTCGAGGGGACCGTGGCGCAGGACCTCGTCGGCGATCTCCCGGCCCAGGCACAGGCGCTCGTCGGGATCGAGGCGACTGCCGTGGAGATCGAGCAGGGCGCCGATCTCGGTGACGACGGTGCGTTCGAGCTCGTCATCGGTGGTGCGCCGGTCGTAGAGGCGATGGCCCAGGCGACCGAGGAGGTCGTCCTTGACGTTCTCCTTGATCTGGTGGAGGTGGTCGGGCTCCGCGGTCGGCTCGATGTGGACGGGCAGCCGGTTGGACGTCGAGGCCGGTGTGTAGGCGCGCTCGGCCGTGGTCACCGGGTGCTGGGGGGCCCGGGGCGGCACCGGCGGAGCCGAGGGGATCGGCGGCAGTCCGCTCCCCCCGTTCACGTCGGCCCGGGGCGCGGGCGGGGTCGGGGTCGGGCCCGGGGTGGGGCGGCCGGTGACCCGGGCCCAGTCCCCGCTGTCACGGTCGGTCGGCGCGGCCGGGGTGCGGCCGAAGAGCCCGCCCGCGGGCGGCGAGGCGAAGGGTTCGGCATCGAGCCCCAGGAGGCGCCGGACCTTGGGGTCCTCGGGCTCGTCGAAGCCGTTGGTGGCATCGGGGGCGGTGCCGTTGGGTGCGACATCGGTGGGGCGGCTCACGGCGCCGGCACCGGGGTGATGGTGGCCAGGTTGGTCGGCGTCCGACCGGATTCGGGCGTGGTCGCCGTCTCACCGGCCAGCCACACCTTGCCGTACTCCGCCGCGTAGACCAGGCGGGGAGCGTCGGCGGGGGGGACGGCCAGGGTGATCAACAGCGTGCCCTTGGGCGGCGTCGGATCCTTGGCCTTTCCGGCCGGTGTGTCCACCTGCACCGATGTGACCAGGATCTTCTCCAGGATGATGCCCGTCTGGGGCCCCTCGGCGGCGTTGGCACCCGCGGCCCGGTCGAAGGAGGCGGTCACCGCCACCAGGTCACCGGGGTTGACGAGCCCGCCCAGCGCCCGCTGCGGTTCGAGCTGCAGCGTGACCCGGGCCATGTCCGGGGGCACGGCCACCCCCACCAGTTCGACCGGCTTGGCGTCCGACGCCGCGAGCTGGGACGGGGTCCCCTTCGCGGTGCCATCCGTGCCGGCGGCCGTGTCGACCTTGGTGTCCTTGTCGTCGCTGCCCCCAGAGGTGAGCAGCAACCCCAGCCCCAGCAGGGCCAGCAGCCCGGCCAGGGTGAACCCAACTACCTTGTTTCTCATCGTTCTCCCACGCATAACGGCCAGGCGTAACCGAGGTCGGAAGTGCCATGGTCCGCTCGCGGACCGCGAGCGGACCTGACACGACCCAGCGCCGAACTTCGACGCTTGCTCCGTCCAACCGGGCTCAGCCGGGGGTGTTCGAGTCCAGGGCGTCGGTGATGGTCTCGAAGGCGGTCTTGATCTGACCACCGAGGATGACCACCACACCGATGATCACGGCGGCGATGAGGGCCACGAGCATGCCGTACTCAACTGCGGTGGCACCACGCTCACGAGCCTCGAGCTCACGGACCTTGAGCGCGGCAAAGATGCGGTAGATAGCGGTGTTCATGGCGGAATCCCTTTGATCGGCAGTTGCGGAATTTCGGGACGACGGTGTCCCGGTCAGTGCAGGTTCGGAGGTTGCGGACCCACCGGCACTGGAGGGTGGCCCCGTGGGGCCTGTGCTCATTCTTGAGCAACGTGAATTAGATCGGCAGAAGAACAGCGATCAGTTTACGAAGGTGCCTCTTTTTGCCCCATCTGGGGGGCGCCAAGGGTGAAATCACGCCCTTTGTCGCGCACTGGTGTGCTCAAGATCGGGGATCACTCGGGTATGTTCACCCACTTGGGCGTCTTCGATGACGCCCGTCTGCATGAGCCGTTCCACCTACCCCGGCGGGCCAGGAACACCGATCGGGTGCCGCGGGCGTCGGGAAGGCGAACCACCGGTGTAACGGTTTCGTCATATTTGTCTCAGAGTGGTCACATCGCTTCTCGGTGCGCGAGCGTGCCGGAACTCACCCCCATCGGGCCGGCGACGGACCGCCACCTCCCTACGTCACGCGGGCGCAGGCGCGCGGGCGCGCCCGTCGCGTGCGCCGTCGGAACAGACTGCCGATCGGTGATCGCCCAACTGGGCCACGACCGTCCTCAAGTTGCGACGACCAGCGAGCCGATACCTATCTCGATGACAACGACCGCAAACCTCGACAACCTCGGCCGGTCGCTCTCGGGCGACCTCCAGCCGGGAGCTCTGCAGGCTCACGTGATCGGCGGGCGCGTCGTGATCGTCGACCGCCACGCCCTCGTGGCCCAGAGCCTGGCCATGGTGCTCGCCACCGCGTCGGTCACCACCTACGTGGCTGCGGACCCCTCGGTCGAGTCCGTGCTGCGCCAGGTCCGGGCCTTCGACCCCGACCTCGTGCTGGTGGACGCCACCGCGGACGACGCCGTGGACACCGTGCGCTCCATCTGCCGCTTCGGCTTCCGGGTGCTGGCCGTGCACGACGGGCGGGACCGCATCCGCATCGCCTCCTGCCTCGAGGCCGGAGCGTCGGGCTCGGTCAACACCCTCGACCCGGTCGAGCGCCTGCTGGCCACGGTGCGCGAGGCCGTCGCCGGTCGCCGTTCGGCGCCCTCGGTCGTCGACCGTGAGCTGCTGGGCGAGCTCCAGGGCCACCGTCGTGACCGCGAGGCCCAGCTCTCCCGGTTCACCCAGCTGTCGACCCGTGAATCAGAGGTCCTCGAGGAGCTCATGCGGGGCAAGGCGCCGGCCGAGATCGCCACTGAGTCCTACGTGTCGATCGCCACGATCCGTTCGCAGATCAAGGCCATCCTCCGCAAGCTCGAGGTCAATTCCCAGCTGGCCGCCGTGGCCCTTGCCTACCAGGTGGGGTGGACGACCAACGCGTTCAAAGCCACTGGTGGGTCAGCTCGTCAGCACGATCTGACCATTCTTCCGAGGTGATCGCATAACGGACGTGATCCTCCCACGCCCCGTTGATCTGCAGGTAGCGGGTGGCTATGCCCTCGCTGCGGATCTGCAACTTCTCCACCACACGGCGGCTGGCGTTGTTCCGGGGGATGATCGAGATCTGGAGCCGGTGCAGGCCCAGGTCCTCGAAGGCGAAGCGGCACAGCACCACCACCGCTTCGGGGCAGTAGCCCCGGCCCGCCCGGGCTTCGTCGACCCAGTAGCCGACGTAGCCGCTCTGGAAGGCCCCGCGCTGGATGGATGACAGGTTGATCTCGCCACAGAACGCGTGGCCGGCGAAGACCCCGAAGCCGTAGCCGCTACCCATCTGCCGCTCGCGTTGGCGAGCAGAGCAGCGGGCCACGAAGGCGTCGTAGCTGTCGGCGGGATCGGGCTGGCCGGCCAGCCGGGCCGGTTCCCAACGCGTCAGCCACTCGGCGTTGCGTCGGCGGACCTCGGCGTAGGCGATGAAGTCCTGTGGGGCCAAGGGGCGCAGTTCGACCCGGCTCCCGCGGAGGCTGCTCATGGCGCCGGATCGTACCGAGCCCGGCGCCCCCTCGGCGTCACCACCGGCTTCGCCGCCGTCAGCGTCGGCGGAGGTCGGCCGTGATCCCGTCGAGCAGGTCCCGCTCCGAGATCACGATCTCGTCCAGCGAGAAGTAGCGCATGATCTCGACGATGGCGCAGGCACCGCCGACGATGACCCGGCCCCGCTCGGGGGCCAGTCCCGCGTTCTCGATGCGCTGCTCGTAGGGGTCGAGCACGATGGTGCGGTACACGTCCTCGGCCGCGGCCCGGGACAGGCGGTAGCCGTCGACGGTCCGGCCCTCGTCGCCGTCGGCGATCTCCATGGCCGCGAAGGTCTGGAACGTGCCCCCCAGGCCCACGAAGGTGCGGGCGGCGTCCACGGCGGGCAGCTCGCGGCGCACGTCGTCGAGGTGGACCTCGGTCACCGAGAGGCACGCCACCAGTTCGTCGGGGGCGGGGGGATCGTGGCGTACGTAGGCCTCGGTGAGCCGGGCCGAGCCGAACTCGGCCGAGAAGACGCCCTCGCAGCTCGACGAGCCCACGGCGAACTCGCAGCTGCCCCCGCCCAGGTCGATGACCACGAAGGGCCCGTCCTCGGCGTCGAGGCGTGACGTCGCCCCCCGGAAGGAGAGGTCGCCCTCCTCGTCTCCGGGGATGACCTCGGGACGCACGCCCAGCACCTCGGCGGCCGCGTCGAGGAAGGCGTCCCCGTCACGGGCCCGGCGCACCGACGACGTGGCCACGGCCCGGCGGTGCTCCACGCCGTGGACGTCGAAGGCGGCGGCCGCCTCACGCAGGGCGTCGAGGGTGGCGGTGACCCGCTCGGGGTCGAGCTGGCCGCCGTCCCCCAGCCCCGATCCCAGGCGGGTGATGGTGGCCAGGCGGGCCACGTCGGCGCCGTCAGGGCCGCTGACCAGCACCCGCACCGTGTTGGAGCCGATGTCCACCGCGCCGACGTTCACAACGTCCCCTCGTCCATCTTGTCGTTGGTCTCCACCGCGAGCCGGTGGCCGAAGCGGTCCACGCCGGCCTCGGCCAGGCGATCGATGACCCAGGCACCCACGGGGTCCCCGCCCCCGGCCAGGTGCCAGGCCAGGTGGGCGTGCAGGCACTTGATGCTCACCCGGGTGCCGCCGACCCCGCCACTGGGCAGGGGTCCGGTCCAACCCACGGGCAGGGCCCGGGCCCGGGCCGCGGCGTAGCGCTCGTGGGACTCGATCACGGCGTCAGGGGGGATCTCGGCCCGGGCGCGACCGATGGCCCCCGAGGATTCGAGTCGGCTGACGGCCAGCACGGCTTCCCGGCCCACCAGCCAGTAGCGGGTGGGCATGGGGGTGCCGTCCTCGAGCAGGGGTTCGTTCTCGATGACCACGGGGGCGCCGGCGTGGTCGCGCACGACCACGCGGAACGCGCCCTGGGGTCGACGGCCCAGCAGGCGCTCGACGGCGACGACGTCGTCGTCGGACGCCTGCGGCCGCCGGTCGGTCATGGGCACATGCAGCTCAGGAGCTCAGCAGCTCAGTGGCGGCGCAACCGGCGGCGACCCTTGCGCAGCTGCTTGGTGCCCTCGTTGAGCAGGGCACCGCCCTGGTCGAGGCCCTGGCTGAGCAGGGCACCGCCCTCGGAAAGGCCCTGGCTGAGCAGCGAGGCGCCCTGGTCGAGCAGGGAGGCCTTGAGGCTGCGGCGGCGCTTGCGGCGCGACCGCAGACGCAGGAGCACGAAGGCGACGGCCAGAACGCCGCCGACGGGAGCCAGGCGCTTGGCCAGGCTGCCCCCGGTGGCGCCCAGCAGGTTGACGGGCTCGACAGGCTCGGTGCTCTCGATCTTGCGCACCTTGGGGGTGGACTCATCCGCGCTGTGGGTGGCCGGCGTGGCCGGGGTCTCGGCCGCGGGAGGCTCGGGGGCGTCGGCCGCCTCGGTGGTGGGGGCGTCCTCGGCGGGAGCCGAGCCGTTCGAGCCCCGGCCCGTGGTCGCCGCGGGGGGCGGGGGCGGCGGCGAGGCCAGGGCGGCACCACCAGGGGCGGCGGCCGGCGCGGACGGTGCCGTCTGCTGGGACAGCACCCGGGTCTCGAGGTTCTGCACGAACTGGGTGAGGATCTTCTCGCTGACCTCGGCCATCACCCCGCGGCCGAACTGGGCCACCTTGCCGGTGACCGTGAGGTCGGTGTTGACGACGACCTTGGTGCGGCTGGGCGTGATCTCGCTGAGCTGGGCGGTGATCATGGCCGAGGCGTTGCCCTGGCCCCGCGAGTCGCGACCTTCGGCCTTGATGACGGCCTTGTGGGCGGCATCGTCCTTCTCCACGAAGGTGGCCTTGCCCTTGTACTGGGCGGTGATGGGGCCGACCTTGACCTTGACGATGCCCCGGTACTCGGTGTCGGCACCCTCGCCCTCGATCTCCTGCAACTGCGCACCGGGCAGGCAGGGGGCGATCCGCTCGACGTCGGTGAGGACGTCCCACGTCTCGTCGACGGGGCGGTCGACCTCGAACTCGTTGTTCAGTTCCACCTGCGGAGGTCCTCCAGCGTGTCGATGTCTCCCGGGTCACCCGGGCAGGCCACCTCGCCCACCAGGTCGGGATGTCGGCGGATGAGCGTTCGTGCTCCCTCGTCGCCCTCCGAAGGGAGCGACGGCCACACCTCGGCGGCGAGGCGGACGGGGTTGCGGCGCTGACCACCATAGGTCGCCACGGCGATCGGATGGTGGGCCGCAGCCACCCGGCGCCAGGCTTCGGCTCCGATGAAGGGCTGGTCACCGAGGCCGACGACCATGGCGTCGTGCCCCCCGGCCCGCGCTGCGTCGAGGGCCAGTTGCAGCGAGCCCGCCTGGCCGTCGGCCCAGCGATCGTTGGCCAGAACGGTGGTGCCCGCCGGCAACAGGTCGGCCAGATCGGCCGCCCCGGTCACCACGATCACCTCGTCGACCGCTCCGGATGCGGCTGCGTCGAGCACGGCGTCGAGCGCCCAGGCGAAGATGGGCCGGCCCTGCAGGGGGGCCAGCAGCTTGTGGGTGTCGCCGCCGAAGCGCGAACCACCGCCGGCGGCCAGGAGCACGGCGGCGGTGGTCACGAGCGGGTCATCGGTTGGCGGGTAGGCCCGATCAGTACGAGCGGGGCAGGCCCAGGACGTGCTCGGCCACGAAGTTCATGACCATCTCCTGGCTGACGGGGGCGATGCGCATGAGGCGGGCCTCACGCCAGTAGCGGCCGACGTGGTACTCGTTGGCGTAGCCCATGCCACCCAGGGTCTGCATGGCCTGGTCCGCGGCCTGGAAGCCGGCGTCGGCGCACAGCCACTTGGCCAGGTTGGCCTGTTCACCGCAGCTCAGGCCCTGGTCGTAGCGCCAGGCGGCTTCCCGGAGGACGAGCTCGGCGGCGCGCAGGCGGGTGTAGGCCTCGGCCAGGGGGAAGGCCAGGCCCTGGTTCTGACCGATGGGGCGGCCGAAGACGGTGCGGTCCTTGGCGTACTGCACGGCCTTGTCGAGGGCGGCCCGGCCACAGCCCAGGCCCTCCGAGGCGACGAGCATGCGCTCGGGGTTGAGACCGTCGAGCAGGTACTTGAAGCCCTGGCCTTCTTCCCCCACCCGATCGGTGACGGCCACGGGGAGGTCGTCGTAGACCACCTCGCAGGACACCACGGCGTTGCGGCCGATCTTGGGGATGGGGGTGATGGTGACCTCGGGACGCTGCAGGTCGGCCAGCAGCAGGGTCATGCCGTCGGTGCGCTTGCGGCACTCCTCGAGGGGGGTGGTGCGCACGAGGAGGAGCACCTTCTCGCAGTACAGGGCCTTGGTCGTCCACACCTTGCGACCGCGGACGATGTAGTGGTCACCGTCGAGGCGGGCCCGGGTGGAGATGGAGGTGGTGTCGGTGCCGGCGTCGGGCTCGGTGACGCCGAAGGCCACGTGCAGGCTGCCGTCGGAGATCTGGGGGAGGTACTTGGCCTTCATCTCGTCGGAACCGAACTTCACGACGGGGTTCATGCCGAAGACGGAGAGGTGCAGGGCCGAGCAGCCGTTCATGGCCGCGCCCGACCGGGCGATCTCCTCCATGAGGATGGTGGCCTCGGCGATGCCCTGGCCGCCGCCGCCGTACTCCTCGGGGACGCAGATGCCCACCCAGCCCGAGGCGGCCATGGCCTTGTAGAAGTCCCAGGGGAACTCGTGGGCCTCGTCCTTCTCGGCCCAGTAGTCGTCGGGGAAGTCCTTGCACACGGCACGGACGCCCTCGCGGATGTCCTGGTGCAGTTCGTTCTCGGTGAAGTCCACGGCGCCCCCTCGGTCAGCCCACGAGACGTTAGCCCGGCGTCGTCTCAAGGGCCGATCCGACCTGGTGGGCAGGGCTTGTCCGGGGGGCGGGTCAGCGGCCGGACGGGTGGGCGGCCGGGCTGCTGGTGCCGTGGACGGCCAGGCCATGGGTCTCCTGCCAGCCGGCGGTGTCGGCGGGCAGGAGCGAGGCCATGGTGGCGTCGACCAGGGTGTCGTTGAGCACGAGGCGGCCCCGCTGGACGCCCTCGGCCACCGCGCCGACCCGGTCGGCCACGGCCTGGCTGGCCGTGTTGGCCACGGCGATGACGAGCTCGAGGCGCTGGAGGGCGAGGTGGTGGTGGCCGTACCAGGCCAACAGCCGGGTGGCCCGGGTGGCCACGCCGTGGCCGGTGGCCGACGAGCGCAACCAGTAGCCCAGGTTGACCCGCCGGTTGATGGCGTCGAGGTGGTTGAGGCCACAGGTGCCCAGGACCTGGGGGCGGCGGGCGGGGTCGGCGTCGGCGACCTTGGCGTCAGCGGCGTCGAAGATGAGGAAGTTGTGGTCGCCGAGGTCGCGGCCGCCGTTGTTGAAGGCGGCGTAGTCGGGCAACCCGTAGCCGGCGCGGGCCCAGGGCATCCACGGGGCGAGCTCGGCCAGCGACTCGCGGATGGCGGCCACCACCTCAGGCCCGTCCCCGTCGGTCGGAGGCCGCAACACGATCATGCCGTCGGTGAGCTCCATGAGCGCGAGCTTGGTCGCTCGCCGTGCCCAGCGCACCCGACTTCGACCCGCGAGCCGCCGGAGGCCGGACCGGCCCCTCTGTCAGTAGATGGTCTGGCGAACGCGTTCGGGGTAGGCGTCGTCGTAGGCCTTGCCGTCGAAGGAACCGGCGGTGATCTGCTCCATGATCTGGCCCACCGTGGGCAGGTCGGCGGGGTCACGGTGCAGGGCCGGATCCCACAACCGTGACCGGATCAGCGCCTTGGGACACTGGGTGTACGCGGCGGTGGTGGTGACGACGATGACGGTCGTCGGTTCCTTGCCATCGATGGCGAAACTGGCTCGTAACTCCTCGTCGGTCGACAGCGCAGCAGCAGGGTGCGTTCGTCAGCCACCCGGACGAAGCCGGCGGGATCACCCCGGGGCGAGCAGTCCAGCCCGCCGGGTCCTGACGACGCCACCAGCACGAACGTCGACGCCTCGACGTAGGCCCGATGCAGGGGGCTCAGGTGATCGAGCTCCTTGGTCACCGCCGCCCCCATGGGCTGGCCGTAGAGGCTGTCGAGCTCGTCCAGCGACCGGATGATCCCCATGGCGGCGACGGTACCGCCCGCCTGCCCGGGCGTCGTCCGAGTTGCCACCCACCGGGCGGAGCGGGGGGGGGTCAGGCGTGGATGGGGCCGCTGGTGTCGCGCAGGTTGGTGGCCAGGCGGCCGGTGCGCAGGGCGATGATCTCGGCGCAGACGGACACGGCCGTCTCCTCGGGGGTGCGGGCGCCGATGTCGATGCCGATGGGAGCCATGACCCGGGCCAACTGTTCGTCGGTCACGCCTTCGTCGCGCAGGCGGCGGTTGCGGTCGTCCGTCGTCCGCCGGCTGCCCATGGCCCCCAGGTAGCCGGCCCGGGTGCGCAGGGATTCGATCACCGCGGGCACGTCGAACTTGGGGTCGTGGGTGAGCACGCAGATGGCGTCCCTGGGCCCCAGGGTCGGACCCACCTTGGCCAGCAGGCGGTCGGGCCAGTCGACCACCACCTCGTCGGCCATGGGGAAGCGCTTGGTGGTGGCGAACACGGGCCGGGCGTCGCACACCGTCACCCGGTAGCCCAGCACCTTGGCCACCTTGGCCAGTGCGGCGGTGAAATCCACCGCCCCGAAGATCAGCATCTGGGGCGGGGGGGCGAAGCTCTCGATGAAGACGCCGACCGTCTCCTCGCGGGCCTGGCCCTCGGCCCCGTAGTGGCGGGTCAGGGTGTGGCCGGCCTCGAGCTCACCCAGGGCGTCGCGGGCCACCACCCGGTCGAGGTCGGGGTGCCCCAGCGAACCCTGGGGCACGTGGCCCGGTCGCACCAGCAGCTTGGCCCCCAGCCGGTCCTCCGGCCCCACGATGATGGTGGCCAACGCCACCGGCTCGGACGCCCGCACGGCGCGGTCGAGCTCGTCGTAGAGGGCCATGTCCAGGTTCTACCAGTCCAGGGGTTCGATGAAGAGGTGGATGGTGCCGCCGCAGGTCAGGCCCACGGCGAAGGCCTCGTCGTCGGAGAACCCGTACGTCACCCGCCGTCGCCCGCCCACGTCGAGGATGTCGAGGGCCTCGGTCACCACCGCGCCCTCGACGCAGCCGCCCGACACCGAACCGGCGACCTCGCCGTCCTCGTTCACGGCCATGGCCGAGCCGGGCAGCCGGGGACCGGACCCCTCGACGTCGATGATCCGAGCCAGGGCCACCCGCTTGCCCGCGGCGCGCCACCGGTCGATGTCGTCGAGTATCTCCCTCATGACGCTGTGTCCCTCATGAAGCGGTCTCTCTCATGACGCGATGACCTCCGCCAACTGCTCGAGCGATGCGAGGGAGTGCCCCTCGACGAAGTCGTCAACGAAGGGCAGGGCCGCCGCCATTCCCTGGGCCAGGGGGGCGTAGCCCTCGGACGCCTTGAGGGGGTTGACCCACACCACCTTGTGGGCCACCCGGTGCAGGCGCTGCATCTGCTCGGCCAGGGTGGCGGGCTCACCCCGGTCCCAGCCGTCGGAGAGGATGACCACGATGGCGCCCCGGGCCAGGCCCCGCACCCCCCAGGTGTCGTTGAACTCCCGCATGGCCTCACCCAGACGGGTCCCGCCCGACCAGTCGGCCACGGCGTGGCCGGCCCGGTCGAGGGCGGCGTCGGGGTCATGCGTCTGCAACTCGCGGGTGAGGCGGGTCAGCCGGGTACCTATGGCGAAGGCCTCGACCTTGGTGCGCCCGACCACGGCGGCGTGCACGAAACGCAGCAGGGCCCGGCTGTAGGCCTCCATGGAACCGGACACGTCGGCCAGCAGCACCAGGCGCCGGGGCCGCTCACCGTGGGTGACGTGGGCCCGGCGCACGGCCTCGCCCTGGGCCCGCAGGGCGTGGCGCACGGTGCGGCGCAGGTCGAGCCGGGCCGTGTGCTTCCGGGTGCGCTGCCAGCGCCGGGACCGGCGGGGGGAGCCGGCCAGGCGCAGGCCGGCCATGAGTCGGCGGGCCTCGTCGAGCTCGGCCACCGTGCACAGGGCGAAGTCCTTGTTGCGCAGCAGCTCGACGTCGGACCAGCGCACCTCGAGCAACGGCGTGTCGGCGTCGGCCTCCCGCTCGTCGTCGCCGTCGGTGCCCTCGGGCTCGTCGTCGTCCTCGTCGTCATCGAAGGCGATGGCCACCTCGTCGACCGTGGTGGAGCGCACGGGCACGGTGTCGGTGCCCACCCAGAAGGCGGCGAAGACCCGGTCGTAGGTCTCGATGTCCTCGGGCCGGTGCACCAGGGTGGCCCGTCCCGCCCAGTAGACGGCGTCCCTGGTCAGGCCGACCTCACCCAGGGCCTGCACGAAGGCCAGCATCGAGCCCAGAGGAGGCACCAGGTCGGCCCGGCGCAGGGCACGACCGAAGAGTACGGCCAGGGCCTCGGCCGGGGCCGGGGTGGTGGTGCGACCGCGGCGAGCCGCGGGCGCCGGGGTATCAGCCACGGACCCCGACGGCGGCCAGCAGGGCGTCGACGCCGGTGGATCGCACCCGTTGCTGGTCCTCGCGGTACTTGAGCACCGTGCCCAGGGTGGCCTCGATGGAGGCCTCGTCGAGGGAGGTGCGGCCCAGCAGGTGCAGGGCCTCGGCCCAGTCGAGCGTCTCGGCGATGCCCGGGGGCTTGTACAGGCCCTGGCCCCGCAGCTCGGCGGCGGCGGCGGCCACCTCGGCGGCCAGCTTGGCGGGCACGTCGGGCGCCTTGAGCTGGACGATGCGCAGCTCACGGGCGAAGTCGGGGTGCTCGACCCAGTGGTAGAGGCAGCGGCGCTTGAGGGCGTCGTGCACGTCACGGGTGCGGTTGGAGGTGACCACGCACAGCGGCGGCACGTCGGCCTTGAACGTGCCCAGCTCGGGCACGGTGACCTGGTAGTCGGACAGGATCTCGAGGAGGAAGGCCTCGAACTCGTCGTCGGCCCGGTCGACCTCGTCCACCAGCAGGACGGGGGTGGGGCCCTCGCCGTGGTCGACGGCCCGCAGCAGGGGCCGGCGGACGAGGAAGCGGGCCGAGTACAGCTCGTCCTCGAGCTCGTCGGCCCGGTCGGCCACCGCGGCACCGGTGGCCTCGGCCGTGCGCAGGTGGAGGAGCTGGCGGGAGTAGTCCCACTCGTAGACGGCCTGGGAGACGTCGATGCCCTCGTAGCACTGGAGGCGGATGAGCTCACCCCCCGTCCACCGGGCCAGCGCCTTGGCCACCTCGGTCTTGCCCACACCGGCCTCGCCCTCGAGCAGGAGGGGGCGGCGCAGGCGCACGGCAAGGAACACGGAGGTGGCCAGCCCCTCGTCGGGCAGGTAGCCGTTCGCTTCGAGCCCGGCCCGGACGTCATCGACGGACTGGGGTGGGAAGGTCACGACGCCAGCGTACGAGTCAGCGGCGAGCCATGTCGAAGCCCTGGGTCCGAGGCCGTCACCGGCGGAGGTGAGGGCGCCCGGCGGGCACCGTCCAGCCTGGTTCTGCGGGGCGGGACGTGTCGGCGGCCGGACCCGTTCCGCCGAATCGACATCGAATCCGGGGAACGACGCCGCAGGTCAAAGGGTCGCGGCACTCGCTGGGAGGGCGGGACGACCGGGGCTGGCGCCGGCCCGTCGACGCCAGCGAGGATGGGCCGGCACCGGCGACGACGGGGGACGGCCTGCCATGTGGGATCCGGGGACGTACCTGGCCTTCGAGGACGAGCGCAGCCGACCGTTCTTCGACCTCGTGCGGCGGGTGGGTGCCGAGGACCCCCAGCGCGTCGTCGACCTGGGCTGCGGTCCCGGCCAGCTCACCGCCACCCTGGCCGAGCGCTGGCCCCGGGCCCACGTGCTCGGCGTGGACAGCTCCACCGAGATGCTCGAGGCTGCCGAGGCGCACGCCATCGCCGGCCGGCTGACCTTCGCCCCCGGTGACGCCGCCACCTGGGAGCCTGATGGGCCCATCGACGTGCTCGTCACCAACGCCGCGCTGCAGTGGGTGCCCGACCACCGCCGACTCCTGGCCCGCTACGCCAGCTGGCTGGCCCCCGGTGGTTGGTTCGCCATGCAGGTGCCCGGCAACTTCGACCAGCCCAGCCACGAGCTGGCCCGCCAGCTGGCGTCGTCACCACGCTGGAAGGCCACGCTGGGCGGTGCCCTGACCCGGGGCATCACCGCGGTGGACACGCCCCAGGTCTACGCGGCCGAGCTGATCGGGGCCGGCTGCCGGGTCGACGCCTGGGAGACCACCTACCTCCAGGTGTTGGCGGGCCCCGATGCCGTGCTCAACTGGATCCGGGGCACGGCGCTGCGGCCGGTGCTGACCGCCCTCGACCCCGCCGGGCGCGACCAGTTCCTGGCCGAGCTCGCCCCCCAGCTCCGCGACGCCTACCCCGAGCGGCCCTGGGGAACGTCGTTCCCCTTCCGCCGCGTCTTCGTCGTCGCCCAGCGCCCGGCCTGACGCCCACCGAGGGGCGGAGACCGCCGGAGCTCAGACCTCGGGCCGGCGCCGCCGATAGCGCAGGTAGCCCTCTTCCTCGAGGCCCAAGGGACCACCGAGGTCGGCCAGCCGTTCGCCGAGCCACACGGTCACGCTGCGCTCGACGCACAACAGGTAGGACGGCACCTCGGCGTCGACGACGTCGGCATCGAGCTCACCCAGGCCGGCCTCGTCGTAGAACAGGTCGTCGCGAAGCACCAGGGCCCGCGTCCCGGCCACCGGTGCGGTGGCCACCCGCCCCGTGGCGAAGGCGGCGTCGCTCAGGTCGAGCTCGCACACGTGGGACAGCAGCTCGGCGGCGCACTCCCCCGACAGCCGCAACAGGGCCCGTCCGTGGGTCAGGTCGACCACGGTGACGAGCTCGCGCTTCGCCGCCGCCTTGAGCAGGTCCTCGAGTGCTCCGGCGGCCCCGGGCACGAACAGCAGCCACTCCCCCGGCGCCGGGCTGGCGGCCAGGATCCCCTCCTCGAACAGTTCGAGCTGGCCCACGGCCACCGCCAGTCGGGCGGCCAGCGGTCCCGCCGGATCGGCCCGGACCTCGAACTTGGCCACCGGGGAGCAGTCGACCAGCCGCAGCGTGCCCCGGGCCGCCCGGTCACCGACCAACCACCCCGCCCGCTCGGGCCCTTCCGGTCCCTCCTCGGCGTTGTCGCCACCCTCGGCCTCGATGCCCGTGCTGGCCTGGTCGGCCTCGACGCCGGCAACGCTGCGCACCACCGGGCGCGCCCCTCGGGCCGGCTCCGACAGCGCCGCCGTCAGCGTCCCCTGGGACATGGACCGCTCAGACATGAACCACCTCAGACATGAACCACCTCAGACATGAACCACCTCGTCGACCACTCGGTTGGCCCTCTGCTCGGCCCACGCCACCACCCCGACCGGACGGCCCTGGTGGGCCCAGGCCGCGGCCACCGCGGCCCGCCACACGGCCACGGCCCGACCGGCGGGCACCCGCAGCTCGTAGACGACCCGGCCGTCCTCCTCGACGCACCAGGCGAAGCCGCCCTCCGCACCGACCTCGGCGTCGAAGAGCACCACCCGGTCCACACCGGGCGCCTGGCCCAGCAGCTCGGTCACACAGCTCCCGGCCCGGGGGCCGGCGAACAGGATGCCGGCCAGCCCTTCGGTGAGCAGAGCCACGTGCACGGCCGCCCGGCGCTCACCGGCCGTCTCCGCCACCAGCCCCTCGTCGAAGGCATCGGTGTCGACGGGCTCGGTGCGGGCCAACCACGTCAGCTCGCCCACCCGGGCCACCAGCACCGCCGCGGTGAGCGCGGACGAGGTGATGGCGGCCACCGATCCCACGTCGAGCACGACGGGCCGGGACAGGACCGAGGCCAGCAGCCGGGGGGCACCAGCGCCGTCGAGGCGGAACAGGCCGCAGCGACCCGAGTCCACGACGGCGGCGCCGATGCGCAGGGCCCGTCGTTCGGCCTCGGGATCGCCGTGGTCCACGACGTCGATCCAGCCCCGCCCGGCGGGGGCGAGGTGGGCCCCGGCGTCCTCGTGCACCTGGGCCAGGGCGGTCCGCCGCACGACGCGGGGGCGCAGCTGGGCCAGGGCGCCCAGGCGCACCCCACCGATGAGGGGGGCCACGGCGCCGATCGATCCGGTGAGCAGGGGCAGGGAGAGCTCGGCCACGGCGGGGTGGTGGCGAGCCAGTTCGGCCAGCTCGGCCCGGGCCCGGGCGTCGCTGCCCGGCGCGGCGCCGGCCTGCAGCAGGCGCCGGGTGGCGCCCACGGCGTCGGTGTCGCTGAGCTCGTAGGCGGTGACGTCCTCGTGGAAGTCCACGATGCCCACGGACACCGAGGCCAACTGCAGCTCGTCGGTCTCACCGTCGAGGGGCAGCTGGGGTGGGGCCACCCGGCGCACGTCGGTGCGGGGCAGGCCCGTGGCCCCTCCCCGGGTCACCCGTCGACGCGCCGCGCTGGCCGCGGCCTGGCGGCCGGTGGCCTGGGCGTGGGCGACGACGGCGTCGAGGGTGCCCTCGCCGGCCAGCATGCCGACCACGCTGAGCAGGCCGGGTCGGCCTTCGGCCACGGCTCGGCCCGACGTTCGGTCGACACGCACCCGGCCGCCGGCCGAGCGCACCAGGGCGGCGTCCACCGTCCAGCCCGGGGCGGCCACCAGGGCGTCGGCCTCGACGGTGGTGCCGTCGCCGAGGACCACGGACTCGAGCTCAGTGGTGCCGCTGGCGCTGCGGATCGAGGCCCCCTTGCGGGCATCGAGCACGTCGACCACGGTGGCGCCCGCCGCGGCGCAGTCGGCGGCGACGGACTCGCCGTGGTCGTTGCCGGAGATGACGAGCAGGCGCTCGCCGGGGCGGACCGACCACAGACGGGCCAACCGGCGGGCCCCGGTGGACAACATCACCCCGGGCAGGTCGTTCCCGGTGAAGGTCAGGCTGCGCTCGACGGTGCCGGTGGCCAGGATGACGTGCCCGGCCCGGCACACGATCAGCTCGTCGCCGTTGCGACCGTCGACCGACACGATGACGACGCCCTCGGGCGTCGCCCCGGACACGACGGCACCGACGAGCAGCCGACCGCCGGCCGCGAGCAGGGCCCGCCGGGCCTCGGTCACCTCGTCCTGGGCGCCGCTGCCGTCCTCGGCCCCCGAGCGCCACCAGCCGCCAGGCTGGTGATCGGCCTCGAGCACGAGCACGTCGGCCCCGGTCTCGGCCGCCGCCGCCGCGGCGGCCAGGCCGGCCAGCCCGGCACCGGCGACGAGCACGTCGGGGTGCAGGTGGCGCACCGAGCCGGCGATGGCGGGGCCGCCACCGAGGCGTCCGGCCACGCCCACGTGGGACAGCAGCCGTCGATAGGCGGGGCGCAGGAAGTTGCCCGCCGTCGATGCACTCATCTCCCGGTCCGAGTGGAAGGCCCGGGCCACGCGCTGGTTGACCGACTTGAGGTCGAAGTTCAGTGACGGCCACACGTGCTGGGTGCGCACGGCCAGCCCGTCGACCAGCAGGCGGTGGGCGGCGGGCACGTTGGGCTCGTCGTCCACCTGCAGGAAGCAGTTGGGGTCGAAGCGGTCCGCGGTGAGCGGGCCACGCCGCGTCTGCAGCCGCCGGCCCTGGGCGTAGGCCCGGATGCCGCTGGCGGCCAGGCCCGACACGATGGTGTCGCCGCGGTGGGCGGTGACAGGCTGGCCGTTGAAGGTGAAGGTCACGCCGTAGCTGCGGTCGATGACCTCACCCGGGTGCCGGGGACCACGTCGGGCGCTCATCGGCGACCCACCTCTCGTGCGGCCTCGGCCGCGTCGTCGGTGTCGGTGTCGGTGTCGGTGTCGGCTGGTGCCCCGGGGCGGTGGGGGTCGCGAGCCGAGGTGGGTACCGGCGGCGGAGGGGGCACGGGTGCCGGATCCCGCAGGTCGATGACGTCCTCGTCACGGGGTCGGACGAACAGGCTGCCCGCCACCGGTCGGCCACCGAGGGGGGCTCGCGCGTCTCCGTCGTCGCCGCCACCGCCCAGGTCATCGCCCCAGGCGTCGTCCCCGTCCACATCGAGGTCGTCGTCCAGGTCGGCGAAGGGGTCGACGGCACCGGGCGGATCGAAGGGGGGACGACGATCGACGGGGCCGGAACGGCGGGGCGTCTCCTCGGGGCCGACCGGGGACCGGCGGGACAGGTCGACGACACGGGGCTCGCCCACCAGGGCCATGGGCCGACGGGCCGAGCGGTCGGCGCTGGGCGGGACCCGGCCCGGGCCCCGGAAGCGGCCCGTGGTCGACTCGGTCCCGGGAACGGGCTCGGGCGCGATCCGGCTGGACCGTCCCGTGTTCGGCTGCAGCGGTGGGGCGCTCCCCCCCGGCCGAGGGGCGCCGGGGCGAGGGGTGGGGCCATCGGCACGTCCGGGCCGGGGCGAGGTGGCGTCGCGACCGACGGCGCCAGGTCGGGGGGCGGGGCTGCGCCCGGCTACGGGACGAGGCGCGGGACCGCCTCCTCCGGGGCGGGGTGCGGGGCCCGCCGACCGCGGGTCCGGGCCGGCAGCTCCGTCACGGGGCCCGGGGCCGGCGCCGGCCGCCTGTCGACGGGCGGGCCCACCGGAGCCCGGACGGGGTGGGGTACCGGGAGCCGCAGGTGCACCCGGGGCCGCGCCACGAGGAGGCTGCCCGGGTGCGCCGGTTCGGGCCGGACCACCGGCCCCAGCGCGGGGCGCGGGACCGGCGGCACCGGGCCGAGGCGCGGGACCGGCTGCCGCGGGCCGAGGCAGACCGGGGCGGGGTGCCTGTCCAGCCGGAGCGGGCCGGGTTCCCGGGGTGGGCGCCCCGGGGGCAGGTCGAGCTCCGGGGCCGGGTCGTGCTCCCGAGGTTGGACCGCTCGACCGGGGATCGGCACCGCGCGACCGCGGGGGCTGACCAACGGTCGGGGGTCGGCCGGGACCGGGCCGCGGCGAGGCTCCGGCAGCACCGGTCCTCGGGGCGGGTGTGGGCGAACCAGACCGCGGGGCGGGTCCGGCCGGGGCTTGACGACCCGGCTGGCCGGTGGCGGGCGGACGACCGGGCTGACCGGTGAGGCCGGCACGTGGGGGCCGCGACTGTTCAGCCCGGGGCCCGGGCTGGCCCGCTGCAGCGGCGGGTCGAGGGCCGGGCTGGGCCAGGCCCGAGCCCGATCGAGTCGGGGTGCCGGCCGCTCCGGGGGTCCGACCTGATGGGCCGGATGGGCCGGATGGGCCGGATGGGCCGGATGACGCAGGACCGATGCGTCGGGGCAGGCCGGCGACGTTCGGTCGCAGGGCAGGATCGGCCGGCCCCGGGCGTGACGGCCCGGCACCAGCCGTGGACGGTGGGACGCCATCGAGCGGGGCCGGGGCGGTGACCGCGGCGGCCACGGGGCGAGGACGTTCGTCACCCAGCCGAGGGGCGCCGGCGTCCATGGCCGGGGGGCGACTGAAGATGCTGCCCAGGCCCGTTGTGGCCTGTCCCGCTGACGGGCTCTCGCCGAAACCGGGTCGAAGGGCCAGCTCGGCGGCCTGGCGGGCATCGGGGTAGGGCGGTGACACCCGGCCGTGCGCGGGCCGGGGAGAGAACAGGCGGGTGGCCAGATCGAGCCCGACCCGGCCCGACGTCGGCGACGTCGCCGACCGAACCCCGGGGGGGCCGGCGGACACGAGCGGACCGGCCGGGGACACGGGAGCAGCGACCTCCATCGGCGCGGTGATCTCGGCCGCCAGCGGTCCGCCTGCGGGTGCGACGACAGCGGTGCCGGCGACGGCGGGGCCGGCGACGACAGGCTCGGCGCCAGCAAGCTCGGCGACGACAGGCTCGGCGCCAGCAAGCTCGGCGACGACAGGCTCGGCGCCAGCAAGCTCAGCGACGACAGGGTCGGCGCCCACCCCCGGCGCGACAGCGGGCCCGACCACCGGATCGGGGGCCGGGGTGGCGATCGACGCCGCGGGGGCGACCACCTCCGTCGGCGCCGGTCGGCCGCTCGCGGGGGGTTCGGCGGTCGGAGCCGAGGGCGTCGAGCTCGATCCCGTCGCGCTGAGACCGGCGGCGGGACGGGTGGCCAGGCCCGACGAGGCCCGGCCCAGCAGGCCCGGCATGCGCTGGGGCAGAGGGGCAGGCGCCTCGGAGGGCCGTTCACCACCGTGGCCCCGATCAGGGAGGGCCACGACAATCTCGGGGGCCGGACGGGAGGGCGGCGGCGGCGATGCCGGCGAGACGGGTAGGGCACCGAAGCGCTCGGCCGGTGCCACGGGGACCAGGAGGTCGTCGGCCGTGCGCTCGAGCTCGGCCACCCGACGACAACCGAGGTGGTGCCACCAGCGCTCGTCACCGGCCGGCGTCGCCGCGCCGCGTGAAGCACGCAGGGGACGGAACTCGTCACGGGGCCGGGCACCACAGACAGGGCAGGGAAGCTCGGTCATCATCGTCACCTGGCCACGGAGAGCGTCGAACGGGGGGAACCGACGGCGGGAGCCGCGGCCGGCTCGGGCCCGGGCTCGGCCAGGGTGCGGGCGGGGTCGAACCGGGTCAGGGGCACGGGAGGCTCGAGCCCCAGGGCCGTCAGGGCCAGGGCCTCACCCAGGGCCGGGGCCAGGGCGAAGGGGTCGGTGCCCATGCCCCCCAACCGCAGCAGGCCTTCGAGGTGGGTCGGCCCCACCACGGCCAGGCCGTCGTCGGGGACAAGGTCGGCCCGCCACGTCTGGGCGATGCCCCGCAGGCTGGCCAGCCGGGGCATGACGGAGACGGCGTCGGCGGCCAGGGAACCGGCGGCCTCGATGGAGCCGCCGGCCTGCCGGGCCGGGTAGGGGGTGGCGTGGCCGGAGACGACGACCTCGCCGCGACCGGTCTGGGAGATCTCGGTGTCCGCTCCCACCAGGAGCTGGGCGTGGAGGAAGGGTTGCACGTGCTGGGTGATGACCGACTCCCACCGTCGCCAGGCCCCGCCCGGCGCCGCTCCGGCCGCGGCCATGGCCCGACCCTCGGCGGTGGCGTCGATGACGATGTCGGCCGTGGTCCGACCCCGCGACGTCACCAGCGTCCAGCCGTCATCATCGTGCTCGAGGCCCTCGAGCCGGCACTGCTCGACGAGACTGGCCCCCAGCTCAGCGGCCCGCCCGCCCAGCTCCCACAGCAGGTCAGCGATGTCGGCGAAGAGCACATCGGCCTCGACCAGGGCGCCAGCCACCCCGTCGCCGTCGAGGTGCTGCACCAGGCGGGCCGCGTGAGCCCCGTCGATCAGTTCGGCCACTCCTGCGGGGGCTCCGGCGAAGAGGGCGGCCAGGCCGTCCAGCTCCTCGAGGTCACGGGCCAGGTGCACCGAGGGGTGGGCCCGCAGGTGCAGGCCCATGGCCCGCTCCCCGGCGTATCCCTCGTAGAGGAAGCGGCTGCGGGCCACCACGTCGACCTCGGCCGAGCGGCGGCGCACGTGGCGCAGCACGGCCCGCGGGCGGCTGGGCCAGGTCTCGCCCACCATGCCCGGGGCCAGCAGGCCGATGCGTCGGCCACGACCCTGGCGGGCGAGCACGTCGAGGGCGGCCAGCGCGGCCAACCCGTCGCCGATGACGACCACGTCGTAGCGGCTGGGCAGGGGCTGTCGGGGCCAGGTGGCCCGCCGGGCGTCGCCCGACAGGCTGGCCCGGGCCCGTCCCAGCGCACCCCGGGCGGCCAGGCGCCCGTTGCGTCGGACCGCGTCGCGGGCCTCGCCCACCAGACGGCCGCCTCCGGCCGCGGCGAACTTGACTGCCTTCCACCGCTGGGTGTCCACGCCCCGCTCCTGTTCCGCCGTCCGCCACCGCACGAACGCGCCACTTCCGAGCTGTCCCCACCCGATCCGCCGACCGGTGGAGATCCCCAGAATGCGCTACGGCACCGACCCTCATCGTAGGTCCCGAGGAGGGTCCGCTCCACGATGAGGGGGGCATTTTGCCCTACCCCTTTCTGGCGGTCGCCGCGGCCACCACCGTCCGATCACACGCCCAGCGCGTCGAAGGCCGCGCTCGGCGAGCGCGGCCTTCGAAACATCGTGCCCAGGGGTGCCGGAGCCGCAGGTCCCCGGACCCACGGCCTACAGCCGGCCGGTCAGGCCCCTGAAGCCTCCAGGGCCCGGCGCACCAGCACCTTGGCCAGGTGCCGGCGGTACTCGGGCGAGGCGTTGAGATCCGACGGCGGCTCGAGCCCGTCGGCGGCCAGCTCGGCTGCGTCGCTGGCCGAGGCCCCCTGGGCCAGGGCATCCTCGACGGCGGTGGCCCGCACCGGCGTCGACGCCATGTTGACCAGGGCGATGCCCGAACCGGCGTCACCCTTCCAGGCCGCCACCCCGACGATGGCCCAGTCCTGGGCCCGACGGTTGAACTTCTGGAAGCTCCAACCGGCGCCGCCCAGCTTGGGGATGCGGATCTCGGTCATGAGCTCGGTCGGCTCGAGGGCCGACTCCAGGAAGCCGGTGAAGAAGTCGCCGGCGGCCACGGTGCGCTCACCGTCGGCCGAGCGGATGACGAACTCGGCGTTGAGGGCCAGCAAGGTGGCCGGCAGGTCCGACGCCGGGTCCGAGTGGCTCACCGAACCCCCGATGGTGCCCCGATGGCGCACCTGGGGATCGCCGACGTGGGAGGCGGCCTCGGCCAGCAGCGGCACCTCGGCCTTGAGCAGGTCGCTGATCTCGAGGTCACGGTGGCGGGTCAGGGCACCGATGGCCACGTGGTCCCCACCGTCACGGATGTAGGACAGGTCGGGGATGCGGGCGATGTCCACGAGCACGGCCGGGGTGGCCAGCCGCAGCTTCATGAGCGGCAGCAGCGAGTGGCCGCCAGCCAGCAGCTTGGCGTCGTCGCCGTACTCACCGAGGGCGGCCAGGGCCTCCTCGATGCTCGAGGCCCGCTGGTAGTCGAACGCGACCGGGATCACAGCGCCCTACTTCCCGGCGTCGCTCGCCGCGGCGGCGAGGACGGCCTTGACGATGTTGTGGTAGCCGGTGCAGCGGCACAGGTTGCCCTCGAGGCCTTCGCGGACCTCGGCCTCGGTCGGGTTCGGCACCTCTTCGAGGAGCGACACCGCGGCCATGACCATGCCCGGGGTGCAGTACCCGCACTGCAGGGCGTGGTTCTCGTGGAAGGCCTGCTGCATCGGGTGCAGCACATCGCCGTCGGCGAGACCCTCGATGGTCTTGACGGTCTGGCCGTCGGCCTGGACGGCGAGCACCGTGCAGGACTTCACCGCCTCACCGTTCAGGTGGACGGTGCAGGCGCCGCAGGACGAGGTGTCACACCCCACGTTCGTCCCGGTCAGCTTGCTGTTCTCGCGCAGGAAGTGGACGAGCAGCAGTCGCGGCTCGACGTCGTCGCTGTACGTCTTCCCGTTCACCTCGATGGAGATGTTCACGAGTGACGGCCCCCTCGGTCCGTGGCAGGTCCTATGCCGCGGACCTTAGCGCCACCGCTGCCCCCATGCCCCGCCGTGCCCCCGTGCGCGGCGCTGGGCCGGAGGGCTGTGGCAGGATCGTGGCCGATGTCAGAGCACGCCCGTCTCGACCTGCTCCTCGACGGCCTCCTCCACCCCGGCGAGGTCGACCGCCTGGTGGCGGGAGCCCGCACCACCTCCGCCGAGGAGATGCGCTGGCTCTCCGTGCGCGTCGTGGCCCACCTCGACCAGATCGAGGCCACCGCACACGACCGCGCCCAGGTCGACGTCGACACCGCCCGCCAGGTGGCGGCATCCCTCATCACCCTGATCGACGACGGGGCCGCAGCACTGGACGCCGACGGCCGGGCCCTGGTCCACGGCGCCGTGGAATACTTCGTCCTCGACCGGGACAGCAGCTCGGACACCGACGACGGCCTGGGCTTCGACGACGACGCCCGCGTCCTCAACGCCGTGCTCACTGCGGTGGGCCGCGCCGACCTGCGGGTCCAGCCCGCCTGACGGGTCAGTCGGAGGGCACGAGGAAGGGCCAACCCTGCGGCAGGGGCACCCCGTCAGCGGGCGGGAAGAGCACCCGGTAGGACTCCTGGCCGGGCTCGGCCAGGTCGAGGTGCTGGCGGGCCAGGCGCTTGACCTCGTCGGGCGTCTGCAGCGTGGCCACGCGGGAGGCCAGCAGGGCCACCTCGTGGTCGAGGGCCACGTTGCGCTCCTCGGCCGAGGCGATGGCCCGGCGCTGCGCGATGATCTGGCGGGCCGGGAACGAACCCACGAAGGCCACCGCGGCCAGCACGCCCAGGACCACGGCCATCACACACAGAGCCCGCCGCACCCGCACCGTCGACGCTCACCCCCGCCTGACGGCCACAGGGCCCCAGTAGGCAGCGGAGTCTCCGAGCAGTTCTTCGATGCGCAGGAGCTGGTTGTACTTGGCCACCCGGTCCGAGCGGGCCGGGGCGCCGGTCTTGATCTGGCCGCAGTTGGTGGCCACGGCCAGATCGGCGATGGTCACGTCCTCGGTCTCCCCCGAGCGGTGTGACATCACCGAGCGGTAGCCGAAGCGGGTGGCCAGGCCCACAGCGTCGAGGGTCTCGGTCAGGGTGCCGATCTGGTTGACCTTGATGAGGATGGCGTTGGCCGTGGTGGACTCGATGCCCCGGGCCAGCCGGTCGGGGTTGGTGACGAACAGGTCGTCGCCCACGAGCTGGACGCGGGCGTTGAGGCGCTCGGTCAGCAGCTTCCAGCCGTCCCAGTCCTCCTCGGCCATGCCGTCCTCGATGGACACGATGGGGTAGCGGTCGCACCAGTCCTCGAGCAGGTCGACCATGCCCTCGGCGTCGAGGCTGCGGCCCTCGCTGGCCAGGGTGTAGGTGCCGTCGGCGTAGAACTCGGTGGAGGCCACGTCGAGGGCCAGGGCGATGTCCTCGCCGGGGGTGAAGCCGGCCCGCTCGATGGCGGTGACGAGGAGGGCCAGGGCCTCTTCGTTGGAGCCGAGCTCGGGGGCGAAGCCACCCTCGTCGCCCAGGGAGGTGGCCAGGCCCTTCTCGTGCAGCAGGCCCTTGAGGGTGTGGTATGTCTCGACGCCCCAGCGCAGCGCCTCGCGGAAGCTGGGCGCGCCGATGGGCATGATCATGAACTCCTGGAAGTCCACGCTGTTGTCGGCGTGGGCGCCACCGTTGACCACGTTGAGCATGGGCACGGGGAGCACGTGGGCGTTGGGCCCACCCAGGTAGCGGAAGAGGGGCTGGTCGAGCTCGCTGGCCGCGGCCTGGGCCACGGCCAGGGAGGCGCCGAGCATGGCGTTGGCCCCCAGGCGCCCCTTGTTGGGGGTGCCGTCGAGGTCGATGAGCGCATGGTCGATGGCGCGCTGCTCGAAGGCGTCCTGGCCCTCGAGAAGGTCGGCGATCTCCTCGTTGACGTTGGCCACGGCCTTGGCCACGCCCTTGCCCAGGTAGCGCGAGCCACCGTCACGCAGCTCGACGGCCTCGAACTGTCCTGTCGACGCGCCCGACGGGACGATCGCCCGGCCCACCGCTCCCGAGTCGAGGATGACCTCGACCTCGACGGTGGGGTTGCCACGGGAGTCGAGGACCTCCCGACCGGTGACGATCTCGATCGTGCTCACGCGCGTCGTTGCTCCTGTTGCTGGTGTTGCGGATGTTACTGCCGTGACCCCCACGGTGGGTGCGACCCCGGCGAAGGGCCGTACGCTACCGGGCCCGCCGTCCCGGAGCCGCCGGGGCACCATGTCCTGTATCGGTTCCGCACCACGGCGAATCGGCCCCGCCGTAGGCCGCAGGCTCGAGGCCGCCGGGCCCTGCGGCGGGTCGGGTGTCGGGGTCATGGGACTCAGGTTGCGGTGGCCCGTGCGTGAGCCGTGGCTGCGGGCTCTATTTCGGCTGATGAAGGGGCGGTTGGTGTTGTCGGCCTCCGCGCCCGTGGGCAGTTGGGCCGGTCATCGACGTTTGGTCCACTCAGCGTGCTGCTGGCGGGCGGTTGGGTGGCGACCCTGGCCGTGGTCGGGTTTCGCGAAGGTCTGTGTACGGGGGAGGTTCACCACCTTTCGCGAAAGGCGGCCACGGGTCTGTGTCCGGCCGATCGAGTGACGCCGCGAGCTCAGACCGACGCCTGGCGTGAGAGTGAACCTGCTGCCACCGTCCTGGCCATCCGTGAAGCATCTGCCCCCGTGGCCGGCCACAGGGCGTTCGCCCGCCAGCCGGAGGCCCCCCTTCATCAGCCGCAGCAGAGCCACCGGCGATTCGCTGACGATTCGCTGCGGCGCCGGGGGGCCGGTCAGTCGGCGGTGCGGGCGGCTTCGACGTTGGCGCGGAAGCGGTTGGCGGTGTCCCGTAGGGCCTCTTCGGGGTCGACGCCGGCGGCGCGGGCGGCGGCGACCAGCTCGAACAGGGCGGCGCCGACCTCGGTGGCATCGATGGTCGGGGCCGCCACGGCCCGCCCCAGCGGAGCAGCCTTGCGTTGCAGGGTGGCGGCGTAGGCCAGGGCGGGCAGGGCCTTGGGCACGGTGTCGAAGGGGCCGAGGCCGGCGGCGGCCTTCTCCTCGACCTTGATGGCGTCCCAGTTGGCCACCACGGCCTCGGCATCGGCTGCAGCCACGTCGCCGAACACGTGGGGGTGGCGGCGCACGAGCTTGTCGTGGATGCCCCGGGCCACGTCGCCCAGGGTGAACGCCCCGGACTCCGCAGCGATGGTGGCGTGGAAGTACACCTGGAAGAGCAGGTCGCCCAGCTCCTCCTCGAGCTCGTCGTAGCCCTCGCCGCTGTCCTCGTCGAGCCGATCCAGGGCGTCGAGCACCTCGTAGGACTCCTCGAGCAGGTAGCGGCGCAGCGAGGCGTGGGTCTGCTCGCGGTCCCACGGGCACTGCTCGCGCAGGGTGGTGACGACCTCGGCGAAGCGCACGAGCTCGGCTCCCACCGGCGCGGCCAGGTGGGGGATCCACAGCGAGGTCAGGTGGTCGGCGTCGACGACGCGGTCGAGGTCCTCCCACGCCACCTCGACGACGTGCTCGTCGGCCAGGCCCAGGCGCTGCAGCACCACCACCGGGGTGCCGGGGTCGCCGTCCACGGCCAGCTTGATGTCGCTGAGCACGTCACGACGGTCGCACTGGCCGACCAGCAGGGGACCCCGCTCCCCCGCCGCCTCGGTGGCGAAGCGGTGCCCGTCCACCAGGCGGGCCCCGCTCTGGAAGGGGTCCACACCGAGGCGGGCCCAGGCCAGGTCGAGGAAGGACAGCGATGGCTCGACGACCACCTCGACCCGGGTCTCCCGGCGTAGGAGCTCGACGGTGTGCTCGGCCACCAGGGGGGATCCGGGCACGGCGTAGAGCACCTCGCCATGCTCGTGGGCCGCGGCCACCAGGCGCTCGACGATGGTCGTGTAGACGTCGTCGATGGTGACCGCAGCCTCGTAGACCTCGTCGAAGCTGACGTGGTCGCCCAACGCACCGACCGAGGGGTGCCGGTCGGTGCGGGCGAAGCGCACGGGGAGGGCGCCGATGCGGGCCAGCGCCTGCGCGGTGACGAGCTCGGGCCCGGCCGGGCCCAGGCCGATGACCACGATCCTCCCCGTGACCACGTGGGTCAGCGCGTCGTCGTGGGCACGACGGTGGAGTCGGGGGTCTCGGGGGTCAGGGACAGCCCGGGGGCCGTCCCGCCCACCGGGTTGACCTTGCCCACGGTGGCGTCCCAGGTGCCGAAGCGGGGGTCGACGGTGATGGGGGCCTTGATGGCCCGCACGGTCACCCACGCCCCCAGCTCGGCGAAGGGCTCGGCCCGCTTGTCGAGGAGGATGTCGTCACGGGCCTCCTCGTAGGGGGGCACGCCGCGGGAGGTGACCTGGAGGATGTGGATGCCCACCTCGCTGGTCACGGGACCCTGGATCTCGCCCACGGGGCCGTTCCACAGCGCCTCCTCGAAGGCGCCACCGGTCTCGCCCCGGGCCAGGCAGCCCAGGTCACCACCGTTGGGCGCAGTGCCGGTGTCCAGCGAGCGGGCCTTGGCCACCTCGGCGAAGTCGGCCCCGGCCTGCAGCTGCTGGAGCACGGACTGGGCGTCGGCGTCGCTGGTCACCAGGATGTGGCGGGCGCAGGCCCGCTCCCACTTCTCGGGTGTGGCCGCGTAGGCCGCCTGCAACTCGTCCTCGGGGGGATCGGGGTTCAGGGCCACGTCGAGGGCCACGTACTCGGCGTAGCGGTTGCGCAGGGTGTCCACGAAGGCCGGGGGCATCTTGTCGAGGTTGGTGCCGAACGCAGCCTTGAGGTTGTTGCTGGCGATCTGCTGCTGCTCGGCCGTGGGGGTGATGCCCCGCTTGGCCAGCTCCTGCTGGATCAGGCGGACCATGATCTCGGTCTGCAGCAGGTCGGCCACGACCACGGGCTGGGGCTGGTCACTGCCCGGCTGGAGCAGGTCGGGCACATCGCCGAGGGCGGCGTTCACGGCGTCGGGAACGGCCTTGAACACGTCGAGCTGCTCGGCCAGGGACTGGGCGGGGACGTCGATCCCGTCGGCCGTTGCCGCCGTGCCGGTGAAGTCGAAGGTGATGACGGGGGTGGTGGTGTCGCTCGACGCCGAGTCCTTGCTGCTGCTGCACCCGGCCAGGGCCAGGGTGGCCACAGCCAGGGCCGCCGCCAGGGTGCGCAACCGGCGGCTCACGGCTGGACCGCCGCGGGAGCGGGCGCAGGCCCGGGGTTGGCCACGACCTGGAGGTTGGTGGCGTCCCACGTGCCCAACCGGGGGGTGACGGTCACCGTGGGCGTCGCCTCGGCGAACCAGGCGGTGAGGATGGCCTGGCGGGCGGCCAGGCGGTTGCTGGATGCGCTGGCCCGGGCGTCGTCGAAGGCGGCGGTGCCCAGGGTGTCGACCTTGAAGACGAACCAGGACTGGTTGAGCTGCAGGGGTCCGACCAGCCCGCCCTGGCCCGCCGTCGTCAGGGCGGTGGCCAGCTCCTGCGTGAGCTGGGGGGTGAAGGCGCAGCCGGCTGCACCGCCGTCGGCCGCGCTGGCGTCGCCCGAGTCCTCCTTGGCCACGGTGGCGAAGGGGGTGCCCGATTCGACCCTGGCCCGAGCCGCGCTGGCGCCGGCCTGGTCCTGGGTGGCGATGAGGGACACGCACACCTGCTCGAAGTCGCCGCGGTTGTCGTCGTACCAGGCCTGTGTCGTGGCCGGCAGCGGCGTCCCCGCCTCACCCGCCGCCTCGACGGCCAAGGCGTTGCGGGCCGCCTCGCGCTCGACGATGGCGCTGCGCAGGTCGGGCGACAGGGCGTCGAACTGCTGCTCGGCCGACTGGGGCGTGGCCGGGGTGGTGCCCGATGCCTCGAGCTGCTGCTGGTAGATCTGGAACTGGAGCCGCAGCTCCTCTTCGGCCGAGGCCTTGGCCGCGTCGTCGACGGCCACACCCCGGCGAGCCAGCTCCTCGTCGACGGTCAGGTCGAGCACCCGCACGTTCAGCCAGCTGACCAGGGCGGTGGCGCTCTCGTCGGTCTGGCCGCCCCCCGTCGTGTCGAGCCTGAAGATCGTGGCCAGGTCGGGATGGTCGGCCAGCTCGGTCACCTCGTCGCGCAGGCTGGACATGGTCACCGTGGCGGTGTCCACCTTGGCCGCCTGCTCGTCTCGCCAGCCACCGCAGCCGGCCGCCAGCACGGCGACCACCCCCAACGTCGGCACCAGTCGTCGAACGATCAATTCCCTCACCTTGCCGCTGGCTCCCCGGGCTCGGGGACGATAGTGGTCAACAGCTCGATGAGGGCGTCAGCCGCCGTCGACGCCGCCTTGAGGGGGACGAGCAGCTGCTGGGCGTCCTCCTTGTAGATGGAGCCCTTGTACAGCCGGGCCAGGCGCAGGGACTGGCTGGTCTTGAGCTCGAGGGGGGAGATGCGGGCCATGACCTTGCTCCCCCCGAACGCAGCCCCGCCCCGACCGCCGGGGCCCGACGAGCTGCCGCCGGTGACGACGACCTCGCGCACCCCGGTGCGATGGCACTGGGCCCGCAGCCGGGCCACGCCCAGGAGCGCCAGGGCCGGTTCGGGCACGGGGCCGTAGCGGTCCTCCCACTCCTTGCGGATGTCGTCCACCTCGGCCTGGGTGGTCACCGCAGCCAAGCGCCGGTAGGCCTCGAGGCGCAGGTCTTCGCGCTCGACGTAGTCGGGAGGCAGGTGGGCGTCGACGGGCAGGTCGAGCTTGACCTCGGCCGGCTCCTTGACGGGCTCGCCCTTGAGCTCGGCCACGGCCTCGTTGACCATCTGGCAGTACAGGTCGTAACCCACCGCAGCCACGTGTCCCGACTGGCCCGTGCCCAGCAGGTTGCCGGCGCCGCGGATCTCGAGGTCGCGCATGGCGATCTTGAAGCCCGAACCCAGCTCGGTGGCCTCGGCGATGGTCTTGAGGCGCTCGTAGGCCTCATCCGTCAGGGCCCGCTCGGGAGGGAAGAAGAGGTACGCGTAGGCCCGGTGACCGCTGCGGCCGACACGACCCCGCAACTGGTGGAGCTGGCCCAGGCCCATGAGGTCGGCCCGGTCGACGACCAGGGTGTTCACCGTGGGCATGTCGATGCCCGACTCGATGATGGTGGTGCACACGAGCACGTCGTAGGCCCCCTCCCAGAAGTCGATGACGATCTTCTCGAGGCTGCCTTCGTCCATCTGGCCGTGGGCCACGCCGATGCGGGCCTCGGGCACGAGCTCGTGGAGGTGGTCGGCCACCCGCTCGATGTCCTGGACCCGGTTGTGCACGTAGAAGACCTGGCCCTCACGCAGCAGCTCGCGGCGGATGGCCTCGGCCACGGCCCGTTCGTCGTGCTCGCCCACGTAGGTGAGGATGGGCTGGCGATCGGCCGGCGGGGTGTTGAGCACGGTCAGGTCGCGGATGCCGACCAGGGACATCTCCATGGTGCGGGGGATGGGTGTGGCCGTGAGGGTGAGCACGTCCACGTTGTTGGCCAGCTTCTTGACCGCTTCCTTGTGGTTGACGCCGAAGCGCTGCTCCTCGTCGACCACCAGCAGGCCCAGGCGGGGGAACTTCACGTCCTCGGACAGCAGGCGGTGGGTGCCGACCACGACGTCGACCTCGCCGGTGGACACGCCGCGGATGACCTCACGGGCCTGGGCGTTGGTCAGGAAGCGGGACAGGACCTCGACCCGGATGGGGTAGGCGGCGTAGCGGTCGGAGAACGTCTGGTAGTGCTGCTGGGCCAGGAGCGTGGTGGGCACGAGGATGGCCACCTGCTTGCCGTCCTGCACGGCCTTGAACGCGGCCCGCACCGCCACCTCGGTCTTGCCGAAGCCCACGTCGCCGATGACGAGGCGGTCCATGGGGTGGGTGGACTCCATGTCCCCCTTGACGTCGACGACGGCCTTGGCCTGGTCGATGGTCAACGTGTAGGGGAACGCCTCTTCCATCTCCCGTTGCCACGGCGTGTCCTCGGGGAACGAGTGGCCGGGGGCGTGGACGCGCTTCTGGTAGAGGACCACCAGCTCCTGGGCGATCTCCTGGACGGCGGAGCGCACCTTGGCCTTGGTCTTCTGCCAGTCGGCCCCGCCCAGGCGGTTGAGGCTGGGGGTCTCGCCGCCGGTGTAGTGGCGCACGGTGTCGATCTGGTCCGAGGGCACGTAGAGCTTGTCGCCGCCCCGGTACTCGAGCAGCAGGTAGTCCCGCTCGGTGCCGCCGATGGCCCGGGTGACCATGCCCCCGTAGCGGCCGACGCCGTGCTGGTGGTGCACCACGTGGTCGCCCAGCTTGAGGTCGTCGAAGAAGCCCTGGACGGCTTCGCGCTTGCGGGGGCGGGCCCGACGGTGGGCCCGCCGGCGGCCGGTCAGGTCGGCCTCGGCCAGCACGGCCAGCTTGACCTTGGGCAGCAGGCAGCCCCGCTCGAGGGGCTGGACGACCACGTAGCCCCCGGGCTTGGTCAGGTCGACGTCGGCCCCGGGGGCGGAGGCGTCGTGCAGGCGCAGGCCGTGCTCGGTCAGCAGCGCGCTCAGCCGGGTGGCCGACCCCGCCCCGTCGGCCCCCACCACCAGGCGGTAGCCGTCGGCCAAGAGCGCCCGCAGCTGGCGGACCAGGGCCTCGCCGTCACCGATGAGCGGGGGCCAGCCCGACGCCGTCACCGTGGACACGTCGGGACCCTCGGGCGCCGCGGTCACCGACCAGGTGGCCGCATCGGTGCGGGTCAGCAGGCGGTCGAAGCCCACGTGCAGCGATCGCATGGAGGCGTCATCCGCCACCCCCCAACTGCGGGCCAACGACCTGGCCAGGTCGGTCTCCTCGGCCCGCACGTCGGCGGCCCGGTCACGGATCCGGCGGGGTTCGATGAGCAGGACCTGGGCGGTGACGGGCAGCAGGTCGGTGAGCACGACCTCGTCGTTGACCAGCCACGGGAGCCACGATTCCATGCCGTCGAAGGTCTGGCCCTCGGCCAAGCGCTCCCACTGGTCCCGCCCCCAGGGCTCGGTACTGATGAGCTCGGCGGCCCGGGCCCGCACCTCGTCGGTGGGCAGCAGCTCGCGGCAGGGGAAGATCTCGATCTCGGAGATGTCGCGCGCCGTGCGCTGGTCGGCCACGGAGAACTCGCTGAGGCGGTCGACCTCGTCCCCCCACAGGTCGATGCGCACGGGCAGGTCGCCGACCGAGGGGTACACGTCGACGATGGAGCCGCGCACGGCCACCTCGCCCCGGTTCTCCACCTGGTACTCGCGCCGGTAGCCGGCGGCCACCAGGCGTTCGACCAGGTCGGTGGCGTCGATGACGTCACCGTGGCCTATGACGATGGGGTCGGCCTCCGTCGCCTCGGGCACCAGGCGTTGGATGAGGGCGCGGACGGGGGCCACGATGATGCGGGGGGCCCGGTCGGGGTCGCTCAGGTGCCACAGGGTGCGCAGGCGGCGGCCCATGGCCTCGATGGCCGGGGACACCCGCTCGAAGGGCAGGGTCTCCCAGGCGGGGAAGACGTCGACCTCGTCGGGGCCCAGGTAGGCGGCCAGGTCGTTGGCCAGGTGGTCGGCATCGGTGCCCGTGGGCGTGACCACCAGGAAGGGGTGGCGGCGCGACGTGGCCGCCAGCCCGGCGATGGCCAGGGCCCGGGCCGGTTCGGGCACGGACAGGGTGGTGGTGTTGCGCCCGAGGGCGGAGAGGATGGCGGGTTCGTCGCGCAGCAGGGCGGGCAGGGCGGCGAGCGGCGTGGCCAGTGGAGCGGTCACCGTCGCCATGGCGCGGCCATCCTGCTCGTGGGCGCGGCGCAGGACCCGACCCGGAGGTCCGTCGGGGGTGTCACGGCGCCCACAGTACCCCCGGGCCTGCCGTTGCCCGGGGGCCGCGGACACCACCCCGCACCGTGGTTACGATGCCCGGCCAGAGGGGTGCCGGGCCTGGTCTGGGCACGGTGGGGGCCCCGCATGGAGGAGGGTTCCGTGAACAGCGGACCGGCGTTGGTGCTCGTCCACGGCTCGCCCGGGGGACCGTCGTCCTGGGACCGGGTCCGGGCCCACCTACCGCCAGACATCGAGGTGGTGACCCCCACCCTGGCCGACCACGACGCCGCCCGGGGGGCGCCGCCACCGCCGGAGCGCAGCGTGGACGAACTGGCCGCGGGCATCGAGGACCAGGTCGACCCCGACCGGGCCGTGGTGGTGGCCGGGTGGTCCTTCGGCGGGGTGGTGGCCCTGGCCGTGGGGCTGCGGGCCCGCCTGGAGGTGACGTCCCTGGTGTTGGTGGAACCGGTGGCCACGGGGGCCCTGGTCCTCGACGACGACCCTTCCCACCGCGCGGCGCGGGCGGCCGCGCACAAGACCTTGTCGGGCTACACGGCGGCGGTGGATCGGGGAGAGCCGGGGGCCATCGCCACCATGGTCGACCTGTGGTTCGGCGCCGGCGCCTTCGGGGCCATGCCCGAACGGGCCCAGGCCGCCCTCGATCGACGGGCCCCGGTCAACGCCCGCGACGTACGGGCCGCCCTGGCCACCCGCTATGACCCGGCGCGCCTGGAGGGCTTCGACGTGCCCACCATCGTGGCCTACGGCACGGCCAGCCCGGCGGCCAACGCCCTCATCGCCGCCTCCCTCACCGAACACCTGCCCGGGTCCCGCCTCGTGGCCATCGACGGCGCCAACCACGGCCTCCTCGACACCCACCCCGCCGAGGTGGCCGAGCTCCTGGTGGCCGCGCTGACCGCCGCCGGCCCGCCGGGCTGATCAGCGCGCTGACCCGCGCGGGAACCGAACGCATCCACCTACGCCAGCGGTACGCCCATGCGTCCGGTTCGCGTCTGGCGAGGAGATCTGACGCTGATCTGACGCCGACAACCACTTTGCGTCGACAGGTCAAGCGCACAGGGTCCGGGACGCCCGGCGATTCGATATCGATTCGCCTGAACGGTGGACGGCAGGAAGGGACCCACCCTCGGGCGCTCAGCGGCAGGCCGGGTGGGGGTCAGGCGCCGCCGCGGGCGACGGAGCCGGCTTCGTCGAGGGCCTGGCGGAGGGATTCCATCTCCCGGACCAGGGTCTCGACGTCGTCGCCGAGCTGGCCGAGCTCGCCGGCGTCACCGGCCCGGGCACCGAGCTCGACGACACGGGTGACGGCCTCGCCCAAGCGGGCGTCGAGCAGGCCGAGCTCGGCGTTGGCCTGGCTGATGACCTCTTCCATGCGTGACGCCGTGGCCATCTGGGCCTCGAGCGCCTCGACGGTGCGCTCGTAGGTGGGGCGCATCTTGGGAGGCAGGGCGGGGTCGGACAGGGTGCGCCGGGCCTGGTCGAGCTGGCCGGAGATGCCGGACACGTCGATCTGGCGGCGGGCCTGGGTCAGGCTGTGGGCCCGCTGGGCCACCTCCCAGCTCTCCTCGACCCCGGCGTCGACCCGGTCGCCGATCTGCACCAGGCGTTCGTTGAGGGGCCCACTGCGCGAGGCCCGCACGGCCCGGTGGTAGCGGTCGCGGTTGGCCAGCGCCCGCATGACGAAGGCCCGCCACGGCTCCCCCACGGCCTTGGGCTCGATGTCGGGAGCAGCGGGGTTGCGGGGTACGGCCACCGCCACCCGCCCGGCCCACAACGCGGCGGCACCGACCACGGCCCCCACGGGGCCCAACCCGGTGAGGATGCCCGCCGCGGCCCCGGCACCGGCCAGGACGATGCCCAGGGGTGAGGTCATGGCCCGCGCCACGCGGGGGGTGAGGAAGCGATCCCGGAGGGAGGGACGAACGGCCACGGCGGTCAGAAGTTGGAGATCACGTTGGCGAACACGGTCTCGATGGTGCGGGGGTCGCTCGCGTCGTAGGCGGCGGCGTTGGTGGCCTCGGCCAGCTGGCGCAGCACGACCAGGTCGGCGTCGCGCCCGTAGCCGATGGTGAACATGCGCACCGGGGTGCTGTTCTCGCCCTGGGACGCCTGTTGCATGCGCTTCAGGGTGTCGTCGAGTTGCTGGCGGTCGTCCCCGGGGGTGCCGTCGTCGTTGACCCCGTCGGTCAGCAGCACCACGGCGTTGATGCGGGTGGTGTCGTAGCCGCTGATGGCCTGCTCGAAGCTGGACCGGGCCACCAGGTAGAGCGGGGTGCCGTTGCGGGGCAGCAGGCTCTCGACCCGGCTGCGCATCTCGTCCCGGGTGGCGGCGATGGGACCGACGGGCACCAGGTCGATGGAGTCGCCACCGGCGTTGTCGGCGTTGGTGGTGAACACCTTCAGGCCGACCTCGTCGCTGGGCCCGAACTGGTCGAGGGCGGAGATGACGGCCCGCTTGGCCAGGTCGAGCTTGGTCTCGTCCGAGCCGGGGGCGGCCGCCTCCTGCATGGACCCCGACACGTCGAGCACGAGCTGGACCCTGGCCCCCTTGCGCTGGGTGTCCCACAGGTCCAACAGCCCGTTCATCACCCGGGGCTCGGGCACCTGCAGCAGGGTCTGGGGCTGGTCGGGGTCGACCCCGTTGGCGGCCACGATGGGCTCGGCCACCGGCACCTCGGGGTTGGCGGGGCGGAAGCCGTACTGCAGCACCCGCTGCTGGTTCTCGGGCCGGCCCACGTAGTCCTGGAAGGCGGTGCCGACGTCGCGCTGCTGGTCGGACACCCAGGGTGCCGTCAGCACGAAGAGGGGGTTGTCCGAGTACAGGGTGCCCTCGGTGGGATAGAGGGCCACCAGGGGATAGCGGGGGATGCGGGGCTGTTCGCCGGGCTGGAGCACCCCGTCGGGGTTGCCCGAGTTGTAGTCGATGACCGACTTCTCCTCGACGGCCACGGCCGAGGCGTAGAGCAGGGCGGTGTCGCTGCGGTCGGCCCGGGCCAGGTTGTTGAGGAAGGTCAGGGTGGTGTCGCCGTAGTGGACCACGGCCGACTCCACGCCCTTGGCGTAGGTGTCGACCTCGGGCCGGTTCAGGTCCTCGAGGGACAGCCGCTCGGTCTTGCCCGTGGCCGCGTAGGTCTGGGCGATGAGGGCGGACAGGCCCGAGGTGGAGAAGTTGGGGTTGGTCTTGCCCAACCGGAACGGCCCCCACTCGGGGTGGCCGAAGGCGGCCCAGCCGTCGGTGGTGGTGGCCAGGCGCAGCAGGTCGGCCCAGCCGAAGGGCTTGGCCGGGTAGCCCACGGCGTCGGCCATGGGCTTGGGCATGGCGATGACCAGGGGGGTCAGCATGAAGGGCACGCCCTCGCCGGCCATGGCCGCTTCGCCCTTCTCCTGGAGGCGGAAGTCGAGCACCGCTCCCCAGGCCGCCGACGCCGGTGTCCAGATGGTGGGCAGGGGGCCGTCGACGCCTTCGTCCCAACCCTTGGCCAGCGCAGCCATGCCCGCTCCCGAGGACACCCGGTTGACGGACACGTTGGCGCACACCCCGCCGGGGCGCTCGGCGTTGAACGTGCGGGCCAGGTCGGTCAGCAGGTCGAGCTTCTCGGGCGACGTGGCCACGTTGACCGCCGGGCACGACGCGTCCCCACCGCCACCCCCGGTGGTGGGCGACGCGTCGTCACCGCCGTCGGACGGGCTGGAGCACGCCGCGGCGAGCACGGCCAGCAGGACGAGGATGGGAGCGGCGCGGCGACCCATCCGGCGGGAGATCGGGCGGCGGGAGATCGGGTTGCGGGAGGTCATGTGCGAGGTCACCTGCCCTGGATGCTACGTAGCGCCACGAGCACGTCACCCGCGGGCACGAGACTGGCGGGCGTGGCCCCGTCCTGCCACCCGGCCGCCTTCAGCTGGGTGGCCACCCCCTTGGCCAGGTCCCGGTCGAGGCGCCGGTCGGCCGCCGAGGCCACCACCACCTCGAGCACGGCGGCCGGCGCCGGGGTGGCCACACCGACGCGGGGGTTGTTCGCCGCCACCTTGACGGCGTCGGCCCCGATGGCCGCGGCCACGTCGTAGGTGCCGGCCCGGGTGGCCAGGGTGGCCAGGGCGGTCTGCCCACTCGGTGCGGCGGCCAACTGACTGCGCAGCAGGTCCGACACCCAGGCCTGGGTGTCGGTGAGGCTGGGATCGAACGGTCCCAGGGCGGCGGTGGTCATGGCCCCCAGGGCCACCAGCCCCGTGGCCGACGTCAGCGGGGGGTCGAGACCGACCTTGACCGTCCCCGGGAAGGTGGCGCCCAGCTCGGCCCACAACGCCCCCGCATCGTTGGCCACGCAGGCCCAGTCGACGGCGCCACATGATGCGGCGAGCGCGGCCAGGCGATCGGGCACCCCAGCGGGCACGACCTCGGTCCAGGCCACGGTGTCGGACACCTCGCCGAAGGCCGGGGGCGCCCCCATGCGGGCCCTCTGGGCCTCGACGGCCTGGACCAGGTATCGGGGCAGCACCCAGGCTTCGATGGCCGAGGTGGCCGGGGTCAGTGGCTCGACCAGCAGCCGGTCGAGGGCAGCCCCCGCGGTCTGCTGGGTGGCGACGTTGCCGGTGGCCGCCTGGCAGGCGGCGAACACCTCGGTCACGCAGGACACCGAGGCGGCTGCGGTGGGCCCGTCGTCGCCCCCGCCCCCTCCCCCGCCGTCATCACCGTCGAGGCGGCTGCGCAACACGACAGCCCCGCCCACGAGCAGGACGGCGAGCACCACGGCCAACAGTCGCTTCACCCTGGCGACCTAGCTCTCGGCCCGGTTGTAGACGGCCATGGCGGCATCGATGCCGTCGGCCCGGATCATCTCCACGGCGTCCGCCGCCCGCTCGACGATGACGTCGAGCAGCTCACGGTCGGCCTTGGACACCCGGGACAGCACGTGGTCGGCGCCGCGCTCCTTGGAGACGGGCTTGCCCACACCGATGCGCACCCGCAGGAAGTCGGTGTCGTGCAGGTGGTCGCGGATCGAGCGCAACCCGTTGTGGCCGGCCAGTCCGCCACCCCGTTTGAGCCGCAGGATGCCGGGGGCCAGGTCGAGCTCGTCGTGGACGATCACGAGCCGCTCGGGGTCCTCGATGCCGTGACGGCGGACGAGGAGCTGCACCGAGCGG
The DNA here is from genome assembly GCA_038255145.1 of Acidimicrobiales bacterium. Taxonomy (GTDB): domain Bacteria; phylum Actinomycetota; class Acidimicrobiia; order Acidimicrobiales; family CAIXPF01; genus WHTX01. The sequence continues at coordinate 29,871 of JBBSLP010000002.1, read as the reverse complement.
CCCGAATCGTTCATGTAGGTCTGGGGGAAGGCCAGCGCCACGCGCTCACCACCCATGCGCACCTCGGTGCTCAGGGCCTGCTCCTTGCCCGACCGCAGGCTGCCGCCGTGGCGGGCGGCGAGCCGCTCCACCACCTCGGCCCCCACGTTGTGGCGGGTGCGGGCGTACTCGGCCCCGGGGTTGCCGAGACCGACGACCAGCAGCGAGGCAGGCTCGCCCCGGCGCGCCGGCTCGTCCGCTCGCCGTCGCAGCACACCCACCGGCGGGGACGGCTACTCGCCGTCGGCGGCCTCGGTGCCGCCTTCGCCCTCGGCGGCCTCGCCACCCTCGGCGTCGCCCTCGCCGTCCTCAGCACCCTCGACCTCTTCCTCGAGCGCCAGCTCTTCGGTGGAGACGATGGTGACGAGCACGAGCTCGGGGTCGGCGTGGATCTCGACGTTGGCCGGGATCTGCAGGTCGGCCACGGTGAAGGAGCCGGCGGCGCGCACGGCCTGGGCGTCGACCTCGATCTCGGACGGCAGCTGGTTGGGCTTGGCCGTGACCTCGATCTCGTGGACGGCCAACATGATGTCGGCGGCCTCGTCACCCTCTTCGAGCCCGGCCAGGACCAGGGGCACGGCGATGGTCACCGGCAGGTCGGGGTCGATGGCCAGGAAGTCGATGTGCATGACCTCGCGACGCACCGGATGGCGCTGCAGTTCGCGGATGACCGTGAGGTGGGGGGTGCCGTCGACGGAGATGTTGATGGGGCTCGAGGTGCCGCCCTCGACCAGCACCTTGCGCAGCTCGGTCCAGGTCAGGGTGATGGCGACGGGCTCCATGCCCATGCCGTACACGACGGCGGGGACCTGACCCTCCCGACGGAGTCGGCCGGAGGACCGGGAGCCGGTTTCACGCCCGGTCTTGGCGATGAGCACGTCAGGCATGGAACGCTCCTGCAACACGAGATGGCGACTTGGGACGGGCGCGGGCCGATGGCGGCGCCCAGGCAGCGGAACAGCCTAGCTCAGGTCCGCGACCGGGGATGAAGCGGGTGCTCAGCTCAGGTTGTTGCCGTCGAAGAGATCGCTCACCGAGGCGTCCTCGAACACGGCGCGGATGGCGTCGGCGAAGATGCCGGCCACCGAGACGACCTCGATCTTGTCGATCTGCTTCTCGGGCGGCAACGGCAGGGTGTCGGTGATGACGACCTTCTCGATGACCGAGTTCTTGAGCCGGTCGATGGCGGGGCCCGACAGCACGCCGTGGGTGGCGGCGGCCAGCACCCGGGCGGCCCCGGCCTCCTTGAGCTGCTCGGCGGCGGCAACGATGGTGCCGGCGGTGTCGATCATGTCGTCGATGAGCACGCAGGTGCGGCCCTCGACGTCGCCGACGACGGCCAGGGCCTCGACCGAGTTCTTCTCACCCTTCGTGCGGCGCTTGTAGACGATGGCCAGTCCGGCGTGCAGGTAGCTGGCATAGCGCTCGGCCGACTTGACCCGGCCGGCGTCGGGCGAGACGACGATGAGGTCCTCGCCCAGGTCGGAGATGTAGGCGGCCAGCGCGGGCATGGCGGTCAGGTGGTCGACGGGGCCGTTGAAGAAGCCCTGGATCTGGCCCGAGTGGAGCTCGATGGACACCAGGCGCTTGACGCCGGCCGTCTCGAAGAGGTTGGCCACCAGGCGGGCGGTGATGGGCTCGCGGCCCTCGCTCTTGCGGTCCTGGCGGGCGTAGCCGTAGAAGGGCACGACGACGGTGACCCGCTTGGCCGAGGCCCGCTTGGCCGCGTCCACCATGATGAGCTGCTCCATCAGGGCGTCGTTCAGGGAGCCGGCGTCGTCCGCGGTGTGGCTCTGCACGATGAAGACGTCGCCGCCGCGGATGGAGTCGTTGTAGCGGCAGTGGATCTCGCCGTTGGCGAAGGTGGCCACGTTGGCTTCGGTCAGCTCGACACCGAGGTGACGGGCGATGTCCTCGGTCAGCTGGCGGTTGAAGCGCCCGGAGACGAGGTGCAGCCTCTTGCGGGCCGGTACATCGATGTTCTCGGCCACCAAGGGTCCCCCTGTCGCTTCCACCGGGCACTCCACTTTGGCCGCTGTGACGCCCCGGCGCACGACGGGAGGTCAGCAACGGAACCCTGATCTCGGTGCTCGACCGTGCGGCGGAGCTAGACCTCACCGAAGGTGGTGAAGGGACCGACGCGGGCACCCGGCGGCACCTGGGCGCCGGGCTCGAGCACGGCGAAGGGGCCCACGTCGGCCCCGGGGCCGATCTCGGCGTCACGTCCGCTGGTGCGCTCGACGTGGGCGCCGGCGCCGACGACGCAGTCGACCAGGCGGGTGTCGGGGCCGACCTCGGCGCCCTCCCCCACCACGGTGAGGCCCTGGAGCAGGGTGTTGGGGAAGATGGTGACGTCCCGGCCCAGCTGCACGGTGGCATCGACGTAGGCGGTGGCGGGGTCGACGAAGGTCACCCCCGCCCGTAGCCAACCCAGGTTCACCCGGCGGCGGATCTCGGCCTCGACCTCGGCCAGGCGGGCCCGGTCGTCGACGGCGGCCACCTCGGTGGCGGCGACCTCGAAGCTCCCCACGGGGTAACCGGCCCGATCGAGCACCTCGACGACGTCGAAGAGGCGGTACTCGCCATCGATGGCGTCGGGCACCAGGCGACGCAGGGCGGGGCCCAGCACCGAGCGCCGAAACACACCGACCAGGGCGGCGACCTCGTCGCCACCGTCGTCGTCGCCCAGGTCCTCGGGCCGCACCACGTGGGTGACCGTGCCCCGGCGACCGCGTATGACCCGGCTGCGGCCCACGGCCTCGTGGGGAGCGGCCCGGGCCACCAGCAGGGTGCAGGCGGCGTCGGTCTCGCGGTGGTGCCCGAGCAGGCCGGTCACGCTCGCGGCGGGCAGCAGGGGCAGGTCGCCGGCCATGACGAGCACGTCGTCGTCGCCGAGGTCGTCCTCGGGCAGGGCGGCGAGGGCGGCGGCCACGGCATCCGCCGATCCCCGGGCCTGGGGCTGCTCGACGAAGTCCAGGTGCAGGTGGTGGCCCTCGTCGCTGAGGCGCTTGGTGATGCGCTCGGCCCCGGGCCCGACCACGACCACGGTGCGGGCGACCTCGAGGGGGGCGAGGGCGTCGAGCACGTACAGGAGCATCGGTCGGCCGCACAACAGGTGCAGCGGCTTGGGCCGGTTGGAACGCATGCGCGCCCCCAACCCGCCGGCCAGGACCACTGCCGACAACGCTCGACCGGTCATGGCCAGAGGCTACCGCCGCCCTGTGACGGTCCTGGTCCGGCAATCCTGTGGTTCGGCGGGGTTTTCGCAACGGTTCCACCCACCCGGTCACCGTGCTCGCCAGGCGCCCTTCGACCGGCTCCATCAGCCCATTCCGGACGCGGCAGCACCCGCCGGTGGGTGCCGACACGCCCAGCAACGGCGCGAGGTCAGCCGCCGCGCCTCGACGACCTCAGGGGTGGGGCGCACGATGGGGGACGTGAGCAGGAGGAGCTACGTCGCCCGGGCGGTGCGTTCGGTTCGGTGGGAGGTGGTCGTCGAACCGGATCCCGACCCGGACCGCCTGCACCCGCCGACGATCCCATGACCGGCGATGCCGTGCTGTCGATCGTCCGGGACGATGACCACTTCGGACGGCTGCGCAAGCTCCCCATCTCCCGGAGCCCCAGGTTGGCTGGCCTTCCTCGGTGCCCTGGTGGCCATCGTCGGCGTCCGCATCCTCATCGGCGGCCTGGGCGACGTCCGACGACGGCGGCGGAGGGCGGCCAGACTGCAGTCGTGAACCGCGCTGTCGTGCTGACCCGCCGTCCCGTCGGCCCCGTGACCGAGGACCACTTCGAGATCATCGAGCGGCCCGATCCCGAGCCCGCTCCCGGCGAGGTCGCCGTGCGCACCCTGGTCCTGTCGTGCGACCCCTACCTGCGGGGCCTCATGGGCACGACGTTCACGCCCGGCGGCCCCATCACCGCCCGGGCCGTGGGCCAGGTCACCGCGTCCCGCCACCCCCGCTGGAAGGTCGGCGACCTGGTGTGGGGCTTCTTGTCCTGGCAGGAGCACGTGGTCGTCGAAGGCGGGGCCCTCTACCCCGTCGACGCCACCCTGGGCCCCATCTCCCGCTTCATCTCCGTGCTGGGCATGCCCGGGCTCACGGCGTGGGTGGGCATGGTCGAGGTGGGCAGGCCTGCCCCCGGTGACCAGGTGCTGGTGTCGGCCGCGGCCGGCGCCGTGGGCTCCCTGGCCGGCCAGTTGGCCCGCCTGGCCGGGGCCCACGTGGTGGGCACGGTGGGTTCGCCCACCAAGGCCGCCCACGTCATCGAGCGCCTGGGTTACCACGAGGTCATCGACCACCGCGCCGCCGACGACCTGGCCGCCGAGGTGGCCACCGCCTTCCCCCGGGGCATCGACGTGTACTTCGACAACGTGGGCGGCCCCCTGCTCGAAGCGGTGCTGGCCAACCTGGCCCCCTTCGCCCGCATCGCCTCGTGCGGGATGATCTCGGCCTACGAGCGCCTCGACGACCCCGGCATCCGCGGCCTCATGGGCCTGATGCGGGCCCGGGCCACCATGACCGGGTTCACCGTCGGCGACCACGTCCACCGCATCGCCGCCTACCAGCAGCGCCTGGCCGCCATGTTGGACCGGGGCGAGGTCGTCTACGACGAGGACATCTGGGACGGCATCGACGTGCTGCCCGCAGCGTTCGTGGGCATGCTCGGCGGTGACAACACGGGCAAGCGCCTGGTCCGGGTGGGCGAGCCCGCCTGACGCCATCCCCGCGCCGGGGCATCCGGTCGCGTCAACCGGCGGGATCGTCGTCGATGGTGATGGCCATGCTGTCGAGCAGGGCCGCGCCGACGGCCGGCACCTGCTCACCGCCGATGACGACCCCCCGCAGCGCGGCGCCGCCGCGGAGCCCGTCGAGACGGGAGCCGTGCAGGTGGGCACCGTCCAGGGTCGCAGCGGAGAGGTCGGCCCCGGTCAGGTCGCTGCGCAGGATCCGGGTCCGGACCAGCTTGGCGCGGTAGAGGTCGATCCGGGCCAGGGAGCAGCCCAGCAGGTCCACCCGGTCCCACGACGTCATGCGCAGGGTGGCGTCGTCGAGGTGGCAGTCCACGAAGGTCACGTCGCGCCACGACCCCCGGCTGCCCACGAACCCGGTCATGCGGCAGTCGCGCCGCTCGACCCGGGTGGCGCTGATGTGCTCGGCCACCACGCCCGACAGGTCGCAGCGCACGAGCACGCAGTCGGTCAGCCGCAGCCGCTCCAGGGTGGCGCCGGTCAGGCCCACACCCGTGAGCCGGCACCCCCGCAGCTCGACGTCCGCTGCCGTCCCAGGTCGAGGTCGACGGGGCGCAGGCCGGCCGCCAGACGTGGCGGCAGGGGCCGAGCCGGCCGAGGGGGCATGGCTGGACCCTAACGACCCCGGCGGTATGGACCCTGCCCGCGCCGGGCGGCAGAAGAAGCGCCGACCCACCCGTGGCTAGCGTGGGTGGGGACCGTTGGCGCGACCCGGCGGGACCGCGCCCGGCGCCCGCGCCCGACACGTGAGAGGGGCCGAGATGGCCGACGCACGCACCGCCCGTTCCGGAGACACCGTCGCCGTGCACTATCGGGGCACGCTCGACGACGGCAAGGAGTTCGACAGCTCGGCCGGGCGTGAGCCGTTGAGCTTCCAGCTGGGTTCGGGCCAGGTCATACCCGGCTTCGACGATGCCGTGGAAGGCCTGGAGATCGGCGGCAGCATCACCGTCCGCCTCGCCCCCGAGGAGGCCTACGGCCCCCGTGACGACCAGCTCGTCCTGCGCTTCCCGGCGTCCGACGCGCCCGAGGGACTCGAGCGGGGCAACGTCGTCGTCCTCGGCGGTGAGCAGCAGGCCACCGTGGTCGAGATCAACGAGGACGAGATCGTGCTGGATGCCAACCACCCCCTGGCCGGCAAGGCCCTGACCTTCTCGCTGGAGCTGGTGGCCATCAACTGACGGGCCCAGGCTGGCGGGCCCAGCTGCGGGGCGTCGGGCATGGGCCTGGCCACCGACCTCGACGAGGCCACGGCCGAGACCGCCCTGGCCGAACTGGCCGCCGCCGGCCACACCGACAAGGTGCGCGCCACCCGGGTCGACGTGGCCGAGGAAGCCGACTGATGCACGGCGTTCACCGGGCGACGCCACCCTGGTGGACGGGGGCATGGTGGCCGTCACCCCCGGCATCGTCATGCATGGCGGCCTGGAGAGCGCTCCCGCCGGCTACGCCGGCGTCAACCGGGGCACCGTCGGTCACGGTTCCCTCGGCGACGGCGGAGCTTTCGGTCACGGCAGGAGCCCGATACATTCGCCGCCGCGGCATGGTCTCACGTGCAGACGGGTGGGGGTGAGGGTGGCGGGTCTCTCGCGGCGACAGTTCCTGGCCCGGGTGGCCGCGCTCTCGTCGCTCGTGGGCATCGAGACCTCGGTGCTGGCCACGGCGTTGGCCTCGGCCGCCGAGGGTGGCGCCACCACCCTGGCCGACCGCCCGGGGACGTTGGGCCACACGATCCTGCAGCGGGCCAAAGGCAACCGCAGCTACCGCACCCTGGTGGCCGGCCCGGGTGAGCCCTACATCCCCCGCCTCGACGTGTTGAAGCGGGCGCCGAACGGGGCCCGGGTCCGCGACCGCCGGTCACTGCTGTACCTGGGCCACCTGTCCGACCTCCACGTCATCGATGCCCAGTCGCCGGGGCGCATCGAGCCCATGATCGTGCAGGACCACGCGGCCTGGGGATCGGCCTTCCACCCCCAGGACCCGCTGACCGTCCACGTCACCGCGGCCATGGTCAAGTCCTTCGCCGACCTGCGCACGAGCCCGGTGACAGGCGCGCCGATGGGTGCGGCCATCGTCACCGGCGACAGCGCCGACATGCACTCCCACATGGAGCTGCGCTGGTACATCGACATCCTCGACGGGGTGCCGGTGCGACCGACCAGTGGCGGCGGCGACGGGTTCGAGGGCGTGCAGGCCTGGCCCGAGGCCACGTGGGCCTACCGCCCCGGCGATCCCACCGGTGGTTCGTTCGGCGACTACGGGTTCCCCCGCCTACCCGACCTGCTGCAGCAGGCCATCGCCCAGCCCGTGCCCTCGGTGGGCCTGCCGGCTCCGTGGTACGCCGTCTACGGCAACCACGACACCCTGTTGCTGGGCACGTTCGACATCAGCTCGCAACTGCGCTCGCTGGCCACGGGTTCCCGCAAATCCTTCACCCTCGAGGCCACCGCCACCTCGGCGCTGACCGGCTACGCGGCCACGGGCAGCGTGCTGCAGCGGGCCGTCGACGCCCTGGGCCAGCAGCGGGGTCGTCGGTCCGGCTTCCGCACCGTGGACGCCGATCCCGGTCGGTTCCTGTTCGAGCAGCGCACGTTCATGGCCGAGCACTTCCAGACGCAGCCCACCCCGGGTCCCCTCGGGCACGGCTTCACCAAGCACAACCTGGACAGCGGGGAGACGTGGTGGCAGGCCGACCTGACCCCCCAGGTCCGCGCCTTCGGCCTCGACACCTGCAACCAGGTCGCCGGGCCCGACGGTGCCGTCCCCCACGACCAGTTCACGTGGCTGACCCAGGAGCTGGCCAAGGCCCAGGCCGAGCAGAAGCTGGTGCTGATCTTCAGCCACCACAACAGCCTGACCCTGGAGAACCGGGCCAGCCGTCCCGGCCTCGACCAGAAGCTGCACGGGGCCGAGGAGTTCGTCGACCTGTTGCTGGCCCACCCCGTGGTCGTCGGCTGGCTCAACGGCCACACCCACCTCAACCAGATCCTGGCCCACGTCGGCCGCGACGGTGGCGGGTTCTGGGAGATCACCACGGCGTCGTGCATCGACTTCCCCCAACAACAGCAGGTCGTCGAGCTCGTCGACAACCGTGACGGCACGCTGTCGCTCTTCACCACCGTCCTCGACCACGCCTCCCCGGTCACCCCGGGGACGAGCGGTGACTACCTCGACCTCGCTTCCCAGAGCCGGGAGCTGGCGTCGAACGACTGGGCGGAGACACCCCTGATGCGCCGGGGCTCCCCCCTCGACCGCAACACCGAGCTGCTCCTGCCGGCGCCGTTCGACCTGTCGGGCATCACCGACGCCGCCCTCGAGGCCCAGCACCTGGCCGAACGGGCCCGGCTGTCCGCCTACGAGACCAGGGCAGCCCGTTGAGCGGCAGGACGAGCACCGTCGATCTCGTCCGGCGCACCGCGGCCCTGGCCGTGTTGGTGGTGGTCATGGCCGGGTGCTCGCAGACCGCCGCCCTGGCCCCGGTGGGTGGGAACCGGTTGTCCGAGGTGCGCTTCGCCGCCCTCGACGAACTCGTCAGCCAGGGGGTGGAGCTGTTGACGGCGCCGGTGTGCACGGCATCCGGTGCCGACGACGCCACCATCAGCTGCGCCGGTGAGACGGTCGACAACGAGGTGATCACCGTCAGCTCGCCGGCGAAGGACGACGATGGCCAGGACAGTGATGACCAGGACGCCGATGACCAGGACTCGATGGACATCACCATCGGGCCCCGGTCGGTGTTCAGCGGATCGGTGACCGACGTGCTCGACCGCAACGCCAGGCCCGAGCCGTGACGGGCACCTGGCGGGCGCTCGGTCGGGGGTGGCCGGTCTTCGTCCCGGTCATCATCGCCCAGGCCGCCCTGCAGTCGTTGCTGATCACCTCGGACCCCGTGCCCGAGTCGAGCTGGTCCTTCGTCGCCCTCACCGTCGGCTCCCTGCTCGTGGTGCTCGTCGCCGTGTGGCTCACCACGTGCACGGCGTCGGCCGCCGTGGACGGCGTCCCCCGCCAGGGGCTACGCCGGGCGGTACGCCGGCCCGGCGTCCTCGTCTGGGCCCTGGCCGTCGGCGTCGTGACCGTCGCCGCGTCCATGCTCTCGCTGTGGCTGACCCCACTGGTGCTGCTGCTCGGTGCGTTCGTCCTGCCCGCGGCCGCGGCCACCGAGAGATCACCGGTGGTGGCGACGGCCTACCGACCGGTGGTGCAGGCCCCGGCCCGGACCGCGCTGGCGGTCCTCGGCGCCCTCGTGCTCGCCGTCCTGAGCTGGGTCGTCGCCCTCCTGCTCGGCTTCTTCATCACCGGGGTGCTGGCCGCGTTCCTGACGTGGCTGTGGTTCGGCGCCGCCACCGCCTTCGTGCTGTGCCTGTGGTGCTCGCTGCATGGCCACGGGCGTCGGCCGCAGCCCGCCCTCGACGGGTCCGCCCTTGACGGGGCCGCCCCACCTGCCTGACCCTCCCGGTCATGGCCACATCCCCCCACGACGCGCCCGGCACCGCGCCGGACCTGGGCAAGATGCACTTCACCCGCATGGACGAGGGCACCGACGCCGACTACGAGGTCCTGAAGAAGGTCCACGTCGAGAACCTGGCCGAACTGCCCGACCTGCTGCTGGGCATGCTCACCGGCCTCGACGGCGATGCCGCCTACCCCATCGATCGCCTGCAGCACAGCCTGCAGACGGCGACGCGGGCCCGGCGCGACGGGGCCGACGAGGAGCTGGTCGTGTGCGCGCTGCTCCACGACGTGGGCGAGTCACTGGGCCCGCTGAACCACGGCGAGGTGATCGCGGCGATCCTCAAGCCCTTCATCAGCGAGGCCAACCACTGGATGCTGGCCCACCACCCCCTGTTCCAGACGTACTTCTACGCCCGCCACCTGGGCCTGGACCCCAACGCCCGCGAGCAGTACCGGGACAACCCGCACTACCAGCTCACCGTGGACTTCACCACGAACTGGGACGAGGTGTCCTTCGACCCCGACTACCCCGCCGAGCCCATCAGCACGTTCGAGCCCATGGTGCGACGGGTGCTCGACCGCTCGTGGCGCCCACCCGAGCCGGACCCCGACTGAGGGCGACCGGCCGGGCGGGGCCGGGTCAGTCCTCGGTGACGGCCTCGGTGCCCCCAGCGGCATCGAGCTCGGCCCGCAGCTCGGCGCCGTGCTCGTCGAGGCGGGGGGCACGGCGGTGGACCCCGGCGGGTGTCGCGCTGAAGCGCATGGGCGTGTTGACCTGCACCGTGTCCCGGCCGCTGGGCTGGGGCACGGCCACCAGCATCTCCCGGGCGGCGATGTGGGGGTCCTCGATCATCTCGGCCGGCTTGCGCACCGGGCCCACCGGCACCAGGCCGCCGAGGGCCTCGACCACCTCGGCCGTGGTGTGCGCCGCGGCCCAGCCCCCCACGATGTCGTCCACGTAGGCCCGGTTGCGGATGCGGTCACGGGCCTTGGCGCACAGGGGGTCGGTGATGAGGTCGGGGCGACCGATGCACGTGCAGAACGTGGCCCACTGGTGGTCGCCGGGGGCGGCGATGGCGGCCGAGCCGTCGGCGGTGGGGAAGATGTCGAAGGGGGCCGAGAACGGGGCCTGGTTGCCCGTCGGCGGGGTGTCGCGGCCCATGTAGGACCAGCGCATGACGCCGAACTCGCACAGCGACAGCACGGCGTCGACCATGCCCACGTCGACGAACTGGCCCTCGCCGGTGGCCTTCGCGTGGAACAGCGCCGCCACCACGGCCACGGCGGCGACGGTGCCTGGGTAGATGTCGCCGACGAAGGGGCCCGCCTTGAGCTCCTCCCCCGACGCCGTCCCGTTCATCGACACCAGGGTGCCCATGGCCTGGGCCACCACGTCGTAGGCCGGCCAGTCGCCGTAGGGGCTGGCCCCGGTGCGGGGGTCGCCGAAGCCGCGGATGGCCCCGTAGACCAGCTTGGGGTTGCGCTCGTGGAGGATCTCGTAGCTCAGGCCCAGGCGGTCGAGCACCCCGGCCCGGCTGTTCTCGATCAGGGCGTCGGCCCCGTCCACCAGGCGCAGGAGGGTCTCTCGGTCCTCGTCCTTCCCCAGGTCGAGGGCGATGCTGCGCTTGTTGCGGTTGTAGGTGGCGTAGGCGCCACCGTAGGCGTGCTCCTCGTCGTCCTTGGTGTAGGGACCGAGGAAGCGCTGCTGTCCCCCGCCGGCGGCTCGACCTTGATGACGTCGGCGCCCAGGTCGCCCCGCATCATGGCGCACCACGGCCCGGCGATGGCCTGGGTCACGTCGATGATGCGCACGCCGGCCAGCGGCCCCGTGGGTCCGCTGAGCATGGGCGCCGCCAGCTCGTGCCCGGTGATGTGGTCCTGTGCCATCGTCGCACCCCTCCGCGTCGGTCGCCCGCACTGTACGGGACGGCGCCGGCCCCCTCTGGATGACTGCGTCGCGGCCACGGTCGTGATCAGGTCGGCCGCCGACGGTCACCACGGTGCCCCGATGGGCCAACATGCCCCCATGGACGCACCGGGAACGCAGACCACGGCGCAGCGCGTCGCCGCCAACGGCATGGAGCTGGCCTACGAGACCTTCGGGGAGCGGACCGATCCCCCTCTGGTGCTGATCATGGGCCTGGGGGGCCAGATGGTGGCGTGGCCCGAAGAGCTGTGCCGGGCCCTGGCCGACGCCGGCCACTTCGTCGTCCGCTTCGACAACCGCGACGTCGGCCAGTCGACCCACCTCGACGACGCGGGCATGCCCACCCTCGGCGACCTGCTGCGGCGCAGGAAGCCGCCCTACGGCATCGAGGACATGGCCGACGACACCGCCGCCCTCATCGAGGCCCTGGACCTGGACCGCGTCCACCTGGTGGGGGCATCCATGGGTGGATTCATCGCCCAGACCGTGGCCCTGCGCCACCCCTCCCGGGTCCGCAGCCTGACCCTGATCATGACCTCCACCGGCTCACGCAAGGTCGGTCGGGCCAAGACCAAGGTGTTCGTCACCGTCATGCGCCGCAAGCCGGCGGCGGACCGCGAGGCGGCCGCCGTGGGTGCGGTGGAGATGGCCCGGCTCATCGGCTCGCCGGGCTTCCCCGTCGACGAGGTGCGCCTGCAGGACGCGGCCCGCCGGGCCTTCGACCGCAGCAACGACCCCGCCGGGGTGCGGCGCCAGGTGGCGGCCATCGGCGCCCAGGCCGACCGCACCCGCGACCTGGCCTCTGTCGAGGTCCCCACCCTGGTGGTGCACGGCCTCGACGATCCCCTGGTGCGGGTCACGGGGGGCATGGCCCTGGCCCGGGCCATCCCCGGGGCCAAGTTCGTGGGCTACCCGGGCATGGGCCACGACCTGCCCCCCGCCCTGTGGCCCGACCTGGTGGCCGAGATCTCCGCCCTCACCCGCCGGGCCTAGAGCCCTCACCCCGCCGGGCCTAGAGCCCTCACCCCGCCGGGCCTAGAGCCCTCACCCGCCGGGCCCGGCCCGGCTCGACCGACCTCAGGCCGAGGTCTGCTCTTCCTCGTGGTACTCCTCCTCGACGTTGACCGTCCACACGTCGTGGTGGGTTCCACGGGCGATGTTCTCGGCCGTGAGCATGGCGGTGAGCATGGAGTGGTCCTGGTTGTTGTAGCGGTGCATGCCGTTGCGCCCCACCGGGTGCACGTTGGGGGTGCAGGCGTCGAGCCACTCCACGATGGTGGCCACGTTGGCCTTGTAGCGCTCGTCGTAGAAGGGGTACGCCTTGGGCATGCGCACCACGTAGCCGGTCTCGACCTTGGCCGGGTCGACCAGGTCGAGCACGCCCAGCTCCCGGGTGCCCTGGGCGATGAGCTCCTCGTCGGAGCGGTTCCAGGTGTCGTCACCCTCGAAGACGAAGTACTCCAGGCCCAGGCAGGTGCGCCCTTCCTTGACCATGTCGGGCGACCACGAGCCGAAGTTCTGGATGCGTCCCACCTCGACCTCGGGGGCGTGGATGTAGATCCAGTTGTCCTCGAAGCCGTCCTCCTCGGGCACGACCAGGGCCACGGTGAGGAAGTCCCGGTAGCGCAGGTCGGCCGCGGCGGTGAGGACGGCGGCGGGGGGCGGGGGGTCGAGGGCGCCGACCAGCTGGGAGATGGGCATGGACGAGATGACCTCGTCGCACGGGTACTCGGTGCGGGCGCCCTCGCTCTCGGCCACCACGGCCGTGGCCCTCCCGTCGTGGTGGCGCACGGCCACCACCCTGGTGTCGGTCAGCACCTTGCAGCCCCGGGCCTCGACCAGGTCCCGGCATCGCTCCCACATCATCCCCGGCCCGTGGCGCGGGTACTGGAACTCCTCGATCAGCGAGGTGATCTGGCCCTTGCGCCTGCTGGGGATGACAGCATCGACCACGGCGTTGAACAGCGAGAGGTTCTTGATGCGTTGCGCGGCGAAGTCAGCGGGCAACGAGCTGACGGGGACTCCCCACAGCTTCTCGTTGTACGTCTTGAACAGGTGGCGGTAGAGGCGCCAGCCGAAGCGGGCCACGATCCAGCCCTCGAGCGTCGACTGGTCCTTGGGCGGGCGCACCCGGGCCCAGGCGTAGGACGCCGTGCACCGAACGGCCTCGGGGATGCCCAGGTTGCGCAGGGCGTTGGAGGCCCGCAGTGGGTAGTCGTAGAACTTGCCGCCGTAGTGGATGCGGCTCTTGCGGGGACGCAACAGGAAGTCCTCGTCGGGCAGGATCTCGTGCCACAACGCTTCGACCTGGGACACCTTGGTGAAGAAGCGGTGCCCGCCTATGTCGAAGCGCCAACCGTCGCGCTCGACGGTGCGGCTGATGCCGCCGACGACGTCGTCGGATTCGAGGATGGTCGACGTGGTGTCGTAGCGGGTGGCCAGCTGGTAGGCGGCGGTGAGGCCGGCGGGTCCGGCCCCGATGACGACGACCTCGAGAGGCTGGGAGCACACCGCCCCCAGGGGCGTCGGCTGCGCCGAGTCGCTCGTTGTCTCTCCGGACGCGTCCAGCATGGCGTTGGACACTACTGTCCAAAGATGGAGGCCAGGCAGCATGGGCAATGTGCCACCCGTCCCCCTCGGAGCCGGGCAGGCCCCTCCGACCCGGGGGCTGCCGGCCAAGCGCGAGGCCATCATGGACGCCGCCCTGCGGGTGTTCGTGCGCCAGGGGTTCGCCGCCACCTCGCTGGAGGACATCGCCGCTGAGGCCCACGTGTCCCGCCAGAGGTGCCCGTGCCCGTGCGCCCCATCGACGTCGACGGGACCACCCCGGCCTGCCGGTCCGCCACCTGCTGGCCCCGTGCTGAGCCCGGCCCGCTGAGGCCCGCTGCACACCCACGGCGATGGGCCACCTACATTGCGTCGATGCCGACGACCCCGGGTGATCCCCCCGCCGATCGGCCGGCGCTGGCCATGACGGGCGCCCTGGGCCACCTCGACGCCGAGGACCGCCGTCGGGAGCAGGCCGTCACCCTGGCCGCCCCCCGCCGTCGTTACGGGCTGGCCGCCAAGGTGCTGTTCCGCTCGCTCGACCTGGTCTACGGCAGGCCCCGCACCCTGCTGAAGTTCCGGGTGCTCGAGCTCATCGCCCGGGTGCCCTACCAGGCCTGGGAGCAGGTGGCCTACATCGCCATCACCCACGTCTACGAGCGCACCGGCCTGGCCCGACGCATCGCCGACCGGGTGGCCGAGAGCCGGGCCCAGCAGGACAACGAGCAGTGGCACCTGCTCATCCTCGAGGAGCTGTTGGAGAAGGACGGCGTGCGCAGCGGGCGCCTACGGGGCCTGATCCTGCCCCAGGCCATCGCCTTCGCCTACTACCAGCTGTCCTGGCTGCTCTACGTGCTGCACCCCAAGTCGAGCTACCGCCTCAACGCCGATTTCGAGGACCACGCCGAGCACGAGTACATGACGCTGGTGTCCGAACACCCCGAGTGGGAGGACACCCCGTGGACGAGCGACTTCACCGCCGACTACGGCGACTTCGCGTCCCTGGCCGACGTGTTCCGCCAGATCGGCTATGACGAGCGGGTCCACAAACAGGAGAGCGAAGCCCGCATGACCGAGCCCCGGTTCCGATGACGACCCCTCGACCGACGGCCGAGCCGACGCCCGCTCCGGACCACCGCCCCGGGCACCGCCGCCGCCGGGAGCTCGTCGTCGCCGTCGTCGGCCTGCTCGCCATCGCCGCCCTCGTGCCCGCGGCCTGGCTCGGCTTCGAGAACATCGCCGAACCGGACGGGCCCTCGGCCTTCTACACCCCACCGGCCACCCTGCCCGCCGGCGGCCCCGGCACCCTCATCCGCAGCCAGGTGCTGACCCCCTTGAAGTCGGGGGCCACGGTCACCCGCGTCCTCTACACGTCGACCGACGCCGAGGGCACGGCCATCGCCGTGTCCGGCGTGGCCGCCGTCCCTCCCGGTGAGCCGCCGGCGGGGGGCTGGCCCGTGGTGGCCTGGGCCCACGGCACCAGCGGCGTGGCCTCGCGCTGCGCCCCCACCATCGACTTCGGCCTGGGTGGCCTGGAACGGGTCCCCGGACTCGACCAGCTGCTGGCCGGCGGCGTCGTCGTGGTGGCGACCGACTACCCGGGCCTGGGCACACCCGGCCCCCACCCCTACCTGGTGGGCGAGAGCGAAGGCCGATCCACGCTCGACTCCATCCGCGCCGCCAGCGGCCTGACCGGGGGGCACACCAGCAAGGTCAGCGCCATCTACGGCCACTCCCAGGGCGGCCACGCCACCCTGTTCGCCGCCGCCCTCGCCCCCAGCTACGCGCCAGAGCTCGACGTGGTCGGCGCCGCCCCCATGTCCCCGCCCACCGACCTGGGCGTGCTGCTCGAACGGGACGCCGAGGAGCCCGCCGGCGTGCTCCTCACCGCCCTGGCCATCTCGTCGTGGTCGCGGCTGTACCCCGAGGCCAACGAGGACGCCGTCGTCCACGAGGCGGCCAAGCCCTACGTGGCCAGCCTGGGCCGCGACTGCATCGGGGACAACGAGGAGACCATCGCCGCCCTGCCCGACGTGGTCGCCCTGCTCACCGAGTTCCTGTCCGCCGAGCCGTCCGCCACTCCCGGTTGGTCCGAGCTGCTGGAGCAGAACTCCCCGCCGGCCAAGGCCCAGGCCGTCCCCCTGCTGGTGTCCCAGGGCCTGGCCGACCCTCTGGTCCGCCCCGACGTCACCGAGGACTACGTCACCCAGCAGTGCAAGGCCGGGGCCGACATAGAGCTCGACACCTACGCCACGGCCGGCCACCTCTCCCTGCGCACCGAAGCGGCGGACAAGGTGGTCGACTGGCTGCTGGAACGGGTGGCCGGCGTGGCCGCGCCGACCGGCTGCTCCACCCGACCCCTGCCCTGACGCCGTACCACTAGGGTGCGTCGTCCGTTGCTGCAGTGAGACGCCGGGGGGAATCGTGGAGGACGTTCAGGGCAAGGTGGCCGTGGTCACCGGAGGGGCCAGCGGCATCGGCCGGGGCATGGTCCGGGCCTTCGCCGGATCGGGCATGAAGGTCATGGTGGCCGACCTCGACACCGGGATGCTCGAGGAGACGGTGGCCGAGCTGCGGGCCGGCGGCGTCGAGGCCGAGTCGACCACGTGCGACGTGTCCCAGCTGGCCCAGGTCGAGGCCCTGGCCCAGACCACCCTCGACCGCTTCGGCGCCGTGCACGTGGTGTGCAACAACGCCGGCATCGGCATCCCCACCCCCACGTCGAAGATGAACCTCGACGACTGGAAGTGGATCATCGACGTCGACCTGTGGGGCCCCATCTACGGGGTCAAGGTCTTCCTGCCCCTGCTCGAGGCCCAGGGCGAGGGCCACATCAACGCCACGTCGTCGCTGGCCGGGCTGTTCGCCCACCGGATGATGGGGGCCTACAACGTGGCCAAGTTCGGCGTGGTGGCCCTGATGGAGACGCTCGAGCGCGAGCTGCGGGCCCGCGACAGCCCCGTGCACGCCTCGTGCCTGTGCCCCGGGCCCATCAACACCAACATCTCCCGCCACTCGGTCAGCTACCGGCCGTCCAAGGCCAAGCCCAAGACCGACGGTGAGGCCTCGGGCAAGACGGCCGCTGGCATCCAGGCCTCACTCGAGGCGGGCATGGACCCCGACGCCGTGGGCGAACTGGTGCTCGACGCCATCCTCCAGGACCGCTTCTGGGTCCTCACCCACCCCGAGCTGCTGCGGGGCGTGGAGCTGACCAACACGGCCATGTTGGCCGAGCGGCGCCTGACCAAGGGCTGAGCCGAACCACCAGGTCAGCGGCGCTGCCACCAGGGTGGGCCGACGGGGATGCGGGGCAGGGGGGACGCCACCCGGCCGAAGCGGTCGTCCCCGACGGCCCACGCCGCGTAGGCGTCGTCGATCTCGGCCTGGCTGCGCCCCACGAAGTTCCACCACATGACCAGCTCGGACTCGAAAGGCTCGCCACCGATGAGAACCACGCGGGCGGCCTCGGGCACGTCGAGGCCGAGCTCGTCGCGGCCCCGGCCCAGGTAGGCCAGCTGGCCCGGCCCCACGGCCTGGCCATCGACGCCGATGGTGCCCTCCAGCACCACCAGGGCGTGCTCGAAGTCGGCCCGCAGCGGCACCGTGACCGCGGCGTGCCGATCGTTGGGGTGGAGGGTCAGGTCGGCGCCGACCAGGGCGGTGTCGTGGCGGGCCGGGCTGGCCACACCGTCGAGCTCGCCCACGAGCACCGTGGCCACGGCCCCGTCGAGGTCGAGGCGGGGCAGTTCGGCGTGGTGTTCGAAGGCGGCCGGGCCGTGGCGGGTGGCCTCGGGCAGGGCGATCCACAGCTGGATGCCCTGCAGCGTGCCCCGGTAGTGGCCGGTGGCCTCCTCGGCGTGGGACACGGCGTCACCCGCGGTCATCAGGTTGAGCTGGCCGGGCTCGATGACCTGCTCGGAGCCGAGGCTGTCCCGGTGCAGGACCTGGCCGTCCACCAGCCACGTCACCGTCTGCAGGCCGATGTGGGGGTGGGGGCCGATGTCGAGGCCGTGCTCCTCGGTCACGTCGGCCGGGCCCATGTGGTCGGCGAAGCACCATGCCCCCACGGTGCGCCGACCCCGCCGGGGCAGGGCCCGACGGACCGGGATGTGACCCACGGTCTCGGCCCGGCTGTCGCTGAGCTCGACCGCTGGCGGGGTGGGTCGGCCGACGGCGGGTTCATCCGTCGGGGCGTCGACGTCGCTCACCGGACCACTCATGCTGGCCGTCCTCCCGGTCCCGGACCGTCCGGTCGGTGACCGGCTCCGAGCTCAGCCTGTCACTCCAACAACTCGGCCGCCGCCAGGTCGGCGATGTGGTCGACGTCGTAGCCCAGCACCTCGCTGAGCACCTCGAAGGTGTGCTCGCCGAAGGTGGGCCCGCCGTAGGTGGCGACGCCGGGGGTGCGCGACAGGGTGAAGCGGCTGGCCTCGATCACGGTGGTGCCCTGCTTGGCGTGGGCGACCTCGACGAAGTGGCCGCGGTGGACCATCTGGGGGTCGGCCTCGATCTGGGCCGAGTTGTGCACGGCGTGCGCCGGCACCCCGGCCTCCTGCAGCCGGTGCATCAGCTCGTGGCCGTCCTCGTCCGCCGTCCACCGGGAGATGAGGTCGTCGAGCTCGTCGTGGCGGCGATGGCGCTCGGCCACGGCCAGGTCAACGAGGTCAGCGCGCCCCAGGGCCCGGGCCACCGCGGCCCAGGCGGCGTCGTCGGTGCAGGCGATGGCGATCCACTGGTCGTCCCCGGCGGTTCGGTACACGCCCTGGGGGGCGTGGACCAGGTCGCGGTTGCCGGCCCGGGCCAGGGTGCGGCCGTTGACCGTGCGGTCGAGCAGGGCGGGGGCCAGAAGGTGCAGGGCGGCCTCGGATTGCGACAGGTCGATGTACTGGCCCTGGCCCGTGGCCCGGCGGTGCTCCAGCGCGGCGACCACCGACGCCACCAGCCACCGCGGCGAGGTGTAGTCGGTGTAGGCCCCGAAGGCTCCCGCCGGCGCCCGGTCGGGCCAGCCCACGGGCTGGAAGAAGCCGGAGATGGCCGCGGCCATGGTGCCGAAGCCGGCCAGCATGGCCAACGGTCCGCTCTGGCCCATCAGACAGCTCGACGCCATGACCAGGTCGGGCCGGCGGGCCAACACCTGGTCGTGGCTGATCCCCCACGCCGCCATGGCCCGAGGGGAGAACGACTCGAGGACGACGTCGGCCCAGTCGATCAGGTCCCAGATGACGTCGATGGCCCCGGGCTTGGACAGGTCGAGGGCCAGGCCCGACTTGCCCGCGTTCATGTTGTTCCACAGGCCCGAGTACTCGGGGTCGGTCACGTCGTCGCGGAACGGGGCCAGGGTGCGGGCCGCGTCCATCTTGTTGACCGACTCGACCCGCACGACCTGGGCGCCATGGTCGGTCAGGACCCGCGAGGCGGCGGGACCGGCCATGGCCCACATGAAGTCGAGGACCTTGATGCCCTCGAGCGGCCTGGCCGTCGACGGCGGTGCCGAGGGGTCCGCCTCGCGCACGACCACGTGGGGCCGGCGTGCCGCGCCCGACAGCACCTCGTCGGTGTGCTCCCCCAGCCTGGGCGCCGCCGGCAGGGGCTCGAGTGGGGTGGTGCTGAACCTGGCGAAGGCGCCGGGGTAGCGGATGAGGCCGAGCTCACCGTGGTCGACGTCCTCCCAGTACGACCGGTCGGCCAGCTGGGGGCTGTCGACCACCTCGGCCGTGGTCCACACCGGGGCGATCAGCACCCGACGGGTCATGGCTGCGTCGAGGAGCTGGGCCTTGGTCTTGGTGGCGAAGAACGTGGTCAGGGTGGACTTGACCCGCTCGTACTCGGCCACGGGCTCGCGCCCGTCGAGCAGCATCATGGGGTACTCGATCCAGTCCTTGTCCCGCATGGCCTCGTCGCAGAAGCCCTCCTCGCACACCCAGTCCATGAGCCGTTGGGTGAAGCGGGCGAAGCCGGTGCCGAACAGCAGGGTGACCGAGGCGTGGCCGTCCTGGCACGGCCACATCAGCTGGATGTCGATGCCCTGCAGGTTGGCGCCCCCGGCGATGCGGGTCGTCGACATGGCCCCCAGGGGGTGGGCCAGCATCATGGACTGGCACGACTGGTTCATGCTCTGCTGGGCCGAGGCGTCCACGTGCTGACCCAGACCCGAACGGTTCTGGCGCTCGAACAGGGCGAGGAGGGCGGCGCCCGCCGCTTCCGAAGCGGCGTTGTGGTACGCCTGGGGCAGGGTGCCCCCGGCCCGCAGGGGGGCCCGGTCCTTGTCCCCGGTGAGGGCCATGTTGCCGGCCGACGCCTGGATGACCAGGTCAGACGCCGCCCAGGTGGCCTTGGGGCCATCGCTGCCGAAGGCGCTGATGGACACGTGGACCAGGGCGGGGTTCAGGGCGGACAGCTCGGCCCAACCCAGGCCCCTGCCGTCCATCACGCCGGGCCCGGCCGACTCGATGAGGATGTCGGCCCCGGCGGCCAGGGCGCGCAGGGCGTCGCGGCCCTCGTCGGTGTCGAGGTCGAGCACGACGCTCTTCTTGCCCCGGTTGTAGGCCCAGTGGTGCAGCGAGCGCTCGGGGTCGACGACATCGCCGGCGAAGGGGCCCAGGGTCCGGGCCGAGGACCCACCCGGAGGCTCGATGGCGATGACCTCGGCGCCGAGCTGGCGCAGCATGGCGCCAGCCAGGTGGCCCCGTTCGTCGGTCAGATCGAGCACGCGGTAGTCGCCGAGCACGGTGTCCCCCTGGGTCGTGGTCGTCCCGACGCTACCCCGACGGGAGGACAACGTGACGGACGGCACAGAGCTGGACAGGGGTGTCCGAGGCCGGAGGTGGATGCCCGGGTGACGAGCGGCACGGGGTAGAACGGGGCCGTGCTGAGCGGCTACCGCATCCTCGATCTGACCGACGAACGGGCCAACTTCGCCGGGTTCATCCTGGCCCAGCTCGGTGCCGAGGTGGTCCTCGTCGAGCCCCCCGGCGGGAGCACGTGCCGCGACGACGAGCTGTGGCACCTGGCCTACAACCGGGGCAAGCGGTCGGTGGTGGCCACCGATGCGGCCGCGGTGGCCGAACTGGCGGCCTCGGCCGACGTGGTGCTCGACTGTGGCGCCTTCCCCGACGTCGACCTGGCCGCCTTGCGGGCGGCCAACCCCGCCCTGGTCACGGTGAACGTGTCCCCCTTCGGCGACGACGGGCCCAAGGCGTCGTGGCCGGCCAGCGACCTGACCATCGGGGCCGCCGGCGGCCAGGTGGCCCTCACCGGGGACGCCGACCGGCCCCCGGTGCGCATCTCCATCCCCCAGTCGTGGCTGCACGGCTCGGCGGAAGCGGCCAACGGCGCCCTCATCGCCCTGCACGAGCGGGTGCGCAGCGGCTGGGGCCAGCACGTCTCCGCCTCGTGCCAGCAGGCCATGATGCAGTGCACCCAGATGTCCATGCTGGCCTCGCTGGTCGGGGCCCCGCTCTACCAGCGGTGCTCCGGCGGCATCCGCATCGGGCCCTACACGGCGCAGTTCGTGTACCCCGCCCTCGATGGCAGCGTGTCCATCACCTTCCTGTTCGGCGCCATGATCGGGCCCTTCACCCAGCGGCTCATGGACTGGGTCCACGAGGAGGGCCACTGCAGCGAGGAGGTCCGTTCCCTCGACTGGGTGGACTTCTTCAACCTGCTGTTCTCGGGCCAGCTCGACCCCTCGGTGCTGGCGACGGCGGTGGCCGCGGTGGGCAGGCTGACGGCGACCAAGACCAAGGCCGAGCTCGTGGCCGCGGCCGTCGAACGCCGGTTGCTGCTCTCCCCCGTGGCCACGTTGGCCGATGTGGTCGAGTCACCGCAGTTCGCGGCACGGGAGTACTGGGACGTCCTCGACGGGGTCCGCTGCCCCGGCCCCTTCGCCAAGGCCTCGGCCACCCCGCTGCGACGCCTGGGCCCGCCCCCCGCCCTCGGTGAGGCCAACGGCCACCTGCCGGCCCGCCCCGCACGCCCCGCCCTCCCCGAGCCGGGCCCGTCATCGTCGAGCGCCGACGACTCTCCCGCCCGCCCCCTCGAAGGGCTGAAGGTGCTCGACCTGACCTGGGCCATCGCCGGGCCCATGGCCACCCGGGTCCTGGCCGACTGGGGAGCGACCGTCGTGCGCATCGAGTCCGAGCGCCGACCCGACGTGATCCGCAACGCCGGGCCCTTCCTGGCCGGCACCCCGGGGGGCATCGAGGACACCGGCCAGTGGCACAACCCCAACGCCGGCAAGCTCTCCATCACCCTGAACCTGTCCACGCCCGAGGCGCGCGACGTGGTGCGGGACCTGGTGCGATGGGCCGACGTGGTCATCGAGGCCTTCACCCCCAAGGCCATGCGCAACTGGGGCCTGGCCTACGACGAGCTGGCCGCCATCAACCCCTCGGTCATCATGGTGTCGACCTGCCTGATGGGCCAGACCGGCCCCGAGGCCGACTTCGCCGGCTTCGGCAACCTGGCCGGCGCCGTGGCCGGCTTCTACGACGTCACCGGCTGGGCTGACCGTCCCCCCGCCGGCCCCTTCCTGGCCTACACCGACTACACGTCGCCGCGGATGACCGTGGCCGTGCTCCTGGCCGCCGTCGACCACCGCCGCCGCACGGGCCAGGGCCAGCACATCGACCTGTCCCAGGCCGAAGCGGCACTGCACTTCCTCAGCCCCGGGTTGCTGGCCTACAGCCGCGACGGCGTGGTGCTCAGCCGGCGGGGCAACGACGACGACACCCGCCACCCCCACGGCGTGTTCCCCTGTGCCGGTGAGAACCGCTGGCTGGCCATCGCCTGTGGCACCGACGGCGAGCGCCAACGGCTGGCCACCCTCATGGGCCAGGGCGGAGGCACCCCCATCGACGCCGACGGGCTGACGGCGTGGACGGCGGACCAGGACGCCGAGGTGCTCCAGGCCCGCCTCATCGCCGCCGGCATCACCGCCCACCAGGTGCAGAACTCGGTGGAGTGCGCGGCCGACCCCCAGCTCGCCCACCGCCACCACTTCCGCAAGGTGCCCCACCCCATCCACGGCGAGGTGTGGGTCGAGGGGCCGCACGTCCTGCTGTCGCGCTCCCCCGGCGGACCGGCCTGGGGTGGCCCGACGATGGGCCAGCACACCGACATCGTGCTCCACGACATCCTCGGCTACGACGACGACCGGGTGACGGACCTCGTCATCGCCGACGCCATCGCCTGAGAACGATCTGAGCTGCGGCGCCCATTGATCACAAGCCAAGGTCAGCCTCGGGTGAGAAGCTCCACCCATGGCCGCGCCAAAGCTGGAGAAGGTTGAGATCAAGAGCACGATCGAAGGTCCAGACGCCAACGACGCCCTGGACGCTCTGGACCTCGACATCGGAGACTCCGCAGCAATGCGGCTCGTAGCCTTCTGCGACCTGAGGACAGCGGACGGCACCCTGGCCCTGGACGATGCCAACCTCATCATCCGCTTCCGGCTCGACGCCAAAGGACCCGGTGAGGTGACCGTCAAGATCCGCCCCGCCCCCGACGACGTCAGCGCCTGGGCGGCCACCAACGACACCGACGAGGACAAGCTCGAGGAGGACTGGTCGCCAACTGGGCGCGCCGACACCGGAGGGGCTGCGCTGCTTCGCCCCGGTGCTGGGCCTGCACTGGACCCTGCCCGACCACGAGGACCAACCCGAACGCGAGGCCGAGCTGTGGACCGTCGGTGAGACCCGGTTCCTCGAGATCAGCGAGCGGGCGAAGATCGGCAAGGCGGGCACGCGGGACAAGGCGGAGAAGGCCCAGACCCGCCAGACGACGTTCCTCACCTCGAAGCTCGTGCCCATCGGCACCGGTGGCCCCAAGACGGGACGGGTCCTGCGCATCACCAGCGCCGTCGGCGTCCCCCCGGCGTGAGGCCGGCGGCGGTGTCCCCTCCTACCCGGTGACGCGCAGACCGTGCACGAAGGCGGAGACGGTCGTGCGCCACACCTGCTCCATGTCCATGGCCGCCGTGTTGGACCAGAAGCCGGCCCCGACCGGAGGAGGCAGGCGGCTCAGCTCGTTGGCGGCCAGACCGTGGCTCACGGCATGGAACATGTAGGCCAGCTCGATGGTGGGCCGGGGCGGGAGCAGACCGGCGCTCACGGCCCGCACCACCCGGCTGGTCAGGGCGGTCAGGGCCCGATCGAGCTGGGGGTACACCTCGGGCTGGCGGAAGACGTCGGGGCTGAGGCGGTCGAAGGTGACGCGGAACAGGTGGGGTCGGCCCACGGCGAAGGTCCGGAAGCCGTCGACCCCCACGGCGACCAGGTCGGCCAGGGGATCTTCGGTGCGGGGCACGCGTTCGACGAGGTCGGCCAGGTAGCCGAAGCCTCGGGCGGCCAGGCCCTCGATGAGGGCGTGCTTGGAGCCCAACACGCTGTAGACGGCCCGGGTCGAGGCGTCGATGGCATCGGCCACCGCCCGCACCGACACCGCTTCCGGTCCTGCGGTTGCCAGCAGGTGCTCAGCGGCGTCGAGCAGGGCCTCCCGGGTGGCGTCGTCGTGCTTGTGCGGTCGGGCCATCGGTTGACAGGTTACGCAACGACGTTATGATACAGCGTGACGTAACTCGTCCAGGGGGTGGTCGATGAGCCAGGACACAACCACGGCCGACGTGGTCGTCGTCGGCGGGGGCATCTCCGGCTCGGCCCTGGCCACCGTGCTGGCCAGGGCCGGGCTCGAGGTGCTCGTGGTCGAGGCGTCGACGTGCTTCGTGGACCGGGTGCGGGGCGAGAGCCTCCAGCCCTGGGGGGTGCGCGAGGCCCAGCAGTTGGGGGTGGCCACCGCGCTCGAGGCCGCCGGGGCCCACTGGTCACCGACCTGGCTTCGCTATGGAGAAGGGGGACAGGACCCCAGCGCCATCCCTGTCGGCCTCGTGGTGGCCGGCGTCGAGGGCACCCTCAACCTGGCCCACCCCGCGGCGTGCCAGGCGCTGCTCGACGCGGCGACGGATGCCGGGGCCTCGGTGCGACGGGGGGTCACCGACGTGACCGTGGTCATGGGGCCCACGCCGACGGTGCGCTTCGGATCGCGCGACGGCAACAGCCACGAGGTGCGGACATCCCTGGTGGTGGGGGCCGACGGCCGCGCCTCGCTGGTGCGTCGCCACGCCGGCATCACCCTGCACGAGCAGCAGGCCACGGGCTGGGTGGCCGGCCTGCTGATGGAAGGGCTCGACACCGCCGTCGCCCCCGCCGACCACGACGTGCTGGCCGAGACCGACCAGGGCCTGTTCCTCCTGCTGCACCAGGGCAACGGCCTGGCCCGGGGCTACCACATGGTCCCCACCGAAGAGCGCACCCGTTACGCCGGCGCCGGCGGGGCGGCGCGCTTCGTGGCCGACGCCGCCGCCATCGCCGTACCCGAGGCCGCGGCCCTGGCTGCGGCCCGGCCCGCCGGACCGTGCGGGGCCTTTCCCGGCACCGACACGTGGACCGAGCACCCCGTCGCCGAGGGGGTGGTGCTCATCGGGGATGCGGCCGGACACAACGACCCCACGATCGGCTGCGGTCTGTCCATCGCCCTGCGCGACGCCCGCCTCGTCGGCGAACTGGTGCTGGCCGGCGCCCGGCGACCCCCGGACTTCGCCCCCTACGGCCGCGAACGGAGTGACGACCTGGCCCGGTTGCGGCTCATCGCCGATGTCATCAGCGCAGCCGGCGTCGAGCGGGCCGCCAACCGAAGCGCCCGCCGCCAGCTCTTCGGCCGGGCCATGGCGGCCATGGACCTCCAGCTGTTCCCCTTGGTGCTGGGCATGTTCGCCGGCCCCGAGACGGTGCCCGTCACCGCCCTCGACCCCACGGTGCTCGACCGCATCCGCGCCGCCTGACGCGTCACCGCCCCCCGACGCCGGCCTCCGACGCCGTGCCGTGGCAGAGGTGGTCGAGCTCCACCGAGGGGGCCACCCCGAGCTGGTCGCCGAGCAGGGCCCTGAGGAGCTCGTACTGCCGTCGCGCCTCGCCGACGTTGGCCTCGGCCAGGTGGGCCTGGATGAGGCAGCGGTGGGCGCTCTCCCGCAGCGGGTCGGCGGCGACGGCGGCGTGGGCCACGTCGATGGCCTCGCCAAAGCGTCGCTGGCTGGTCAACCGGCCGGCCAGGGCCTCGAGGGCGTGGACCCGCAGCTGACGCAGGCGCTCGCGCTCGTAGAGGATCCAGTCCTCATCCCACTCCGGTAGGAGGTCATCGCCCAACCCGTCGGGGTCGGTGTCGGCCTCTTCGAGGTCGCCACCGGCGGCGACGAGGCGACGGGCCTGACCCGTCAACCGGTGCAGGTCGACGTCCACGGCCCCGGCCAGGGCCAGGTAGGGCCCCGAGGCCTCCACGACGTCGATCCCCGTGCGCCGCAGACGCCACAGGGCGGTGCGCAGGTTGGCGGCCGCACGTTGCTCGGTGACGTCCATCCACAAGGTCGACGCCACCGTGGACCGCACCTGGGGTCGTTCGCGGACCGCGAGGAAGGCCACGACCCGTTGCACGTTGTGGGGCAGGACGAGCAGCCGGTGCCCCACCCGCAGTTCGAAGTTCCGCAGCAGGAGCAGCGTGGCCACGGGTGCGGCCGGGCGGGGGGTGGACCCGATGACGACGTGTAACCGGTCCGTCGACAGCTGGGCCCCCTCACCCACCTCATGGAAGTCCTCAGCGAGCACGTCGGCATCCTTCCCCTTCGACGATCACCGTTCGACCGTGGCCGCCCGATGCCTAGCGCCATGCAGATCGTCGCCGTTTCGGATGCCGGCATCATCCGGTGTTTCAGCGACCATCACGTCACAGGGGCTCCGCCCCACTCCGCATGGCACAACATAGGCAGGGACATGGCCGCCACGCCGTGCGACCTGCGCCTCGATGATGCAGATCTGGTGAATGTCGACATGACGTCAGAAGGAGTTCGCGCCCGACGTGTTGAAGACTGCACCCAGCGCGTTCGCGAGCGGTGTCGTCCTCCGTCGTCACCGACCCGTTCAGGCCATGGCCCCGATGGCGGGGTCACGGGCCAGTCGGGTCAGGAGCCGACGCCGGGTCGGCCCCAGGCTGCCCACCGGACGGTTCACGAGGACGGCGACGTCGGCATAGGGCAACTCGGCCCCGCCGAAGAGCAGCTCCACCAGCTGGCGGTCAGGCGCGGGCAGCCCGCCCACCACCCGGTGCACGATGGTGCACAGGTCACCCAGCTCGACCTGGTCGGACACGTCGGCCTGGCTGGTCGACGGGTCGGGCAGGGCCGCAGGATCGGTGACCACGGTGCGGGCCGACATCCGGGCCGAACGCCGAGCGAGGTTCGTCGCCGTGGTCCACAACCACGAGCCCAGGAACTGGGGTTCACGGATGGTGCCGGCGTTGGCCAGCAGGGCCATCCAGGTCTCCTGCACGACGTCATCCACCTCGGGCGCGGTGCCGAGGACGCGACGGGCGGCTGCGGTGACCAGGGTCCCGAAGCGCCGGGTGACCTCGCCGAGGGCGTCGGCATCACCCCGTCGCAGTCGGGCGACAGCCTCGGAGCTGCTGAGGGGCGACGCAGTGGTGACCATGGGCGCCATCGTCACCCCTGCCCATCGCGGCAACGTCTCGTCCTCGACAAGCGCGGCCGCGGTGATCACCCGGGGAGCCGACGTATCTGGACGCCACCTCGGGCACTCCCACCGGGAAACGAAAGGGTGGAACCACGATGACGACGCTCGCCAGTGACCCATCGGTGCGGCTGCCAGGGTCGACGGACATCGCCACCTTCCTGGCTGGTGCGGGAACGCTGACGCTCGACGATCGCAGGCTGCTGGTCGACCAGGCGCTGGTGCTCTTCGAGCAGAACTACGCCCACCTGCCCCTCAAGGTGGCCATGTACGCGGTCAACCCCGTGCAGC
Organism: Acidimicrobiales bacterium; assembly: GCA_038255145.1. Lineage (GTDB taxonomy): Bacteria > Actinomycetota > Acidimicrobiia > Acidimicrobiales > CAIXPF01 > WHTX01. The sequence goes on along the minus strand of JBBSLP010000002.1, from coordinate 2,288 downwards.
GCCTACGCCTGCTGCGCGCCCGCCTCGAGCACCAGACGGCGACGACGATGTCCCCGGAGTGGGTGTTCCACTCAGAGCTGTCGGAGATCTTCCACTCGGTCCACGATCTGCACACCAACTACCTGCTCCCCCTCCCCTTCTCCGGCAAGATCGCCTACCTGCCCTTCCAGGTCGAGGAATGGCACGACGACGACCGCACCCACTACGTGGTGTCCCGGCTGAAGCCGGGTTACGCACCCCCCGGCTTCACCCCCGGCGTCGAGATCACCCACTGGAACGGCATCCCCATGGACCGGGCGGTGACGGTGAACGGGGCCCGCTTCGCCGGGAGCAACGCCGCGGCCCGCCACGCCCGGGGCCTGGACTCCATGACCATCCGGTCGCTGCGCATCCACCTGCCGCCCGACGAGGAGTGGGTGACGGTGACCTTCGTCGACTCGGCAGGCAAGGTGCAGGAGCGGCGCGAGCGGTGGCAGGTGGCCGACAACCTACCCCCGTTCGTGGGCGGCCTGGACCAGCTCAGCACCACGGCCCTGTCCCAGGGCCTGGACCTCGACGCCGACGAGATCGGCCGGGCCAAGGTGCTGCTGTTCGCGCCGGCCGTGGTCGAGTTGTCCGAGGTGCTCGCCGCCGGCGACGTCCCCGACCCGACCTCACGGGCCGCAGCCGCCGCCGGCGAGATCCCCTCCACCATGCCCACGACGTTCCGGGCCACCACGGTGACGACCACGTCCGGAGAGTTCGGCCACGTGCGCATCTTCAGCTTCAACGTCACCGATCCCGACGCCTTCGTGGACGAACTGGCCCGCCTCGTCGACCTCCTGCCCGAGCGGGGCCTGATCCTCGACGTGCGGGGCAACGGCGGGGGCCACATCTTCGCCAGCGAGCTGTCCCTCCAGCTCTTCACCCCCCACCACATCACCCCGGAACCGACCCAGTTCCTGATCAGCGGCCTCAACCTGCGGGTGTGCCGACAGCACAAGGCCAACCCCACCGGCCAGATCGACCTCGGCCCCTGGTACGGGTCCATGGACCAGGCCGTGGAGACGGGGGCGCTGCACTCGGCCGGCTTCGCCATCACCCCGGAGCGGGCGGCCAACGCCAAGGGCCAGCGCTACCACGGCCCCGTGGTGCTGGTGACCGACGCCCGGTGCTACTCGGCCACCGACATCTTCGCCGCAGGTTTCAAGGACCACGAGATCGGCAAGGTGCTGGGGGTCGACGACAACACCGGCGCCGGCGGGGCCAACGTGTGGACCCACGGCCTGCTGAAGACCCTGCTCGACGTACCCGCGCCCGATCCCCAATCCCCCTACCGCAAGCTGCCCGGAGGGGCCGACATGCGGGTGTCCATCCGTCGCACCCTGCGGGTGGGGGCCCAGGCCGGGACCCCGGTCGAGGACCTGGGCATCATCCCCGACGACCGCCACCGCATGACCAGGGACGACGTGCTGAGGGGCAACGTCGACCTGCTCGAACACGCCGGCCGCCTCCTGGCCGACATGACCATCCGCCGCCTCGACGTCGAGCTGGCGGCGACGGGGACCGAGCTGACGGTCAAGATCGATGCCCTCGGGGTCGAGCGGGCCGACATCTACGTGGGCTCCCGGCCCCGGGCCACGGTCGACCTGCCCGGCGGCGGAGGCTCGGCCACGGCCCGGGTGACCTCTCCCGCTGCGGGGACCCCCGTCCGCATCGATGGCTTCGCCGCCGACGAGCTGGTGGCCTCACGCACCGTCACCGTGTGAGGTACGCCCCCGCGAGGTCGTGGCGACGACCGATGAAGCGGTCGAAGGGGAGAAGGTGCGGCAGGGTCAGGGATGTTCCGGCGATGCGGTCCGCCCTGGTGGACCTGGGGGTGACCGAGCCTCCCTCCTGCAGGCCCCAGCGCAGCATCACCTGGGCCGGGGTCTTGCCGTGGGTCTCGGCGATCCCGCCGATGACCGCGTCCTCGAGGGTGCTGGTGTGCTGGCCATCGCGGTAGAAGGTGATGCCGCCGATCGGTGACCAGGTCTGGGTGACGATGCCGTGCTGGGCGCCCAGCGCCTGGACCTCGCGCTGGGCGAGCTCGTCGAGCACGGGCAGGATGGCCTGCTCGGGCCCGCACCACCACAGCGAGTACTCGCGCTGCAGCGCAGTGACGGGTTGGACGGCGTGGGCCCGGCCACCGAGCCCTCACGGCGAAGCTGAGGCCATCCGCCCCGGCTTTGCAGGCGGCGCGAACACCGCCCTGCTCAGGGGGGTAGCTGGCGGGGGAGGGCTCGAACCTCCAGCCTCCTGATCCAAAG
>JBBSLP010000001.1:0-262224 GCA_038255145.1 Acidimicrobiales bacterium | reverse complement strand
GCAACAGTGCGCTGCCCTTCTGGTCGGGCCCCACACCAAACTGATCTACGGCCTCAGGACCAAGAAGACGACGGCGTGACGGGCTCGCTCGCACCCATTTTCACGCACGCGTCACGGCTGCGCAGCAGCCACAGAAACTGACCTGATTCGAACGCGGTGATCACTGGCATCCCTGCTCCCTCGGGTCGCGCTGGTGCTCCACCGGCACTGACCAGGGCGGAGCGTAGGTGGTCACTCCGGTCCCGTCGCCGTTGGACGGGAGTACGGCCACACCGGCCTCAGCCGCCCAGGCCGATGCCTTCCAGTTCGGGCTCGAGGTGCTCGAGGGCGTAGGGGATGGTCAGCACCGACGGGCTGCGGAACGACGACCACAGGTCCTCGCCGGTCCAGATGTGGTCCTTGCGCTGCACCACCGGGAGGCCCTGGAACAACGGATCGGCCTCGAAGGTGGCCTCCAGGGTGGGGTCGGCGGCCCGCAGCAGGAGCACGTCGGCTTCGGGCAGGGCGATCTGCTCCCGACCCACGAACACGGAGAAGCTGGTGCCGTCGGGCGGCAGGGCGGCCACGGCGGGGGCCAGCTCCATACCCAGGTCGGTGAGCAGCCGCGGATGGCATAGGGCCCGACCAGGTCCGTGAGGGCCAGCAGGCCGTCGACATCGGCGGACGGCACGCCGAACACCGTAGGTATGGCACGGTTGTCGCGCACGGCGATAGCGTGCCGTCCGATGTCGCCAGACGGCCTTTCTCCGACGGCCACCCTGGCGCCACCCGAGGTCCTCGATGGTCCCCTGTTCGACGAAGCGCCGTTCGACGAAGCGCCGTTCGACGAAGCGCCGTTCGACGACGCCCGCTACGACGGCCGCCCCGACGTTGACGACCAGATCGACACAGTCGAGATCGACACAGCCGAGCTCGACACCGCCAAGATCGACACAGCCGAGGTCGACACCGACGACCTCGACGACGATCGGCCCGGCGTGCTCGAGGCCATCGCCCCGGTGGGCGTGCCCCACGTGCACCGCTACCGGATGCCTCACCCCCGACGCCCGCCGCCACGCCGAGACGGTGGTGTTCGACCTGCTCGTACCGGCCGAGCTCACCGCGAGGCCCGCCTGTGCCGCGCCCTGGTCGCACTGGCCGCAGGCGTGCCCGCGGGCCGGGTGGCCCACGAGGTGGGCTTCCGCTCGCCCAGCGCCTTCGTCGAGGCCTTCCGCCGCCACACCGGCCGCACCCCCGGGGCCTACTTCGCCCCACCGGTCTCAGCGGCGGCCTGATCTGCGGGGGCCCAGGGCTTGCCCCTCCCGTCGCGGGAGGCCCCACCATCGGCCCATGACCTCACTGCGCACCGACATCGACCTGGGCATCGGCCCCGACGCGGCCTGGGACGCCCTGCGTGACTTCGGCGCCGTGCACCAGCGGGTGGCCGCCGGGTTCGTGACCGCCACCCGTCTCGACGGCGACGACCGCATCGTCACCTTCGTGAACGGCGCCCGAGCCCGGGAGCGGCTGGTCAGCGCCGACGACGAGCAGCGCCGGCTCGTCTACGCCGTCGTGGACAGCAGGCTCGGCCTCACCCACCACCAGGCCAGCGTCGAGGTCCTGCCCGCCGTCGACGGGGCGGCGGGGGCGCGACTGGTGTGGATCAGCGACGTCCTACCGGACGCGCTCGGCCCCACGGTGGCGGCGATGATGGCTGCGGGCGCCACCGCCATCGCCTACTCGGGCTTGTGGCAGACGGCCTCGACGTTGTGGCCGTCGGGGTCGCGCACGAAGGCGCCGTAGTAGTCGGGGTGGTACTCGGGCCACAGCCTGGGCTCGTGCAGGCCCTCGGCCCCCGCAGCCACGGCGGCGTTGAAGAAGGCCCGCACCGTGACCCGGTCCTCGGCCCTGAAGGCGATGTGGGACTCGCGGAACCCCTCGCCGACGTTGTGCGGGCCCAGCCAGAAGTCGGGGTTGGGCGGGATGCCATAACCGATGACCGTGCCGAAGTCCATGAGGCGTTGGCCGCCGATGGTGGCCAGCACGGTGTCGTAGAACGCCGCGCTGGCGGCCACGTCACCGCACTGGATGGAAAGGTGGTCGAGCATGACCCCATCTTGGCAGCCGGCCGGCCCAGGCGCACGTATGTTCGTACGACGCGGACCGGCGGCGGCCGGCCCTCAGGAGCGGGCCATGGAGGCGTCGAGGCGGCGGTGGTACTGCTGCAGGGCGGGTTCGTTGCGGCCGAACACCACGGACTTCTGGGCCGGGGTGTTGAAACCCTGCTGGATGGTGCGGGCGACGACGAAGTCCTCGGTGATGACGGTGTCCATGAGGATCTTCCAGTTCAGGTCCCAGTGGAGCTGGTCGTCCTCGGTCAGGGTGGGCCCGGGCGCCAGCAGTGAGGCCCGCATGACGCTGGCCGCGGGGTCGTCGCCGTCGGGGTGCACGGTCCACACCTCGAAGTGGTCGGCCTGCCAGATGAGGATGGTGTTGGGGAACACCACGTAGATGACGGCGACGTGGGGCAGCAGGTCGAGCTCTTCGGGCTCCTTGCCCTTCTGGCTGTCCATCGAGTAGCGGATGGCGACCATGCGCACGTGGTCACCCAGGGCCTCGGTGGGGGTGAAGTTGGACTGGATGTAGGGCCCGACGGTGGCCTTGTGCAGGAAGCGCAGGTGGTACGTCTCGAGGAAGCCGTCCATGACCAGCTTCCAGTTGAAGGGCTGGCGCACCACCTCGCTGCGTTCGACCACGAAGTCGGCGATGCCGTAGGCGGTGAGCTCGGCGTCGAGGCCGGCCAGCGAGGCGATCAGGTCGTCCGCGGTCCACCCCTCGGGCAGCAACCACACGAAGCCGTGGCGCTCGACCACGGGCACGGCGGCCAGGCCCTGGCGGTCGGCGTCGAGGTCGGGGAAGCCGTCGCCGTTGGGCACCGAGCGCAGGGCACCCGTCGTGTCGTAGGTCCAGGCGTGGTAGGGGCAACTGAACCGGCGCTGGTTGCCGCACGGCGCCGACTCGACGGCGGCACCGCGGTGGCGGCACACGTTGTAGAAGCCCCGCAGGACCCCGTCCTCACCCCGGATGATCAGCAGGGGCTGCCCGCCGAGGTCGTCGGTGACGAAGTCGCCCGAGCTCTGCAGCTGGCTGCTGTAGCCGACGATGCGGGGGTGGGCCCGGAAGAGCGCCTCGCGCTCGCGGGCCAGGTGGCCGGCGTCGGTGTAGACGGTGATGGGGTTCTCCATCACCCCCGGCGCCAGGGGGACGGTGCCCTCCCGCATGTGGCCGAGGATCTCGCCGGCCAGCCGGATCCGTGTCGCCTGTTCCACAACGGCCTCCCCCAGGGTGTGAGACGTTCGGGCCCCAACGTATCATCCAACCCCCGTGCCGGACCCCGGGAGCTGCGGTCGGGTCGGGTTGGTGTCAGGTGGACGACGCCCGGGAGTGGCCGTCCACCACCTCGATGTGACCGTCGAGCCCGATGTGGGGGAAGGGGAGGGGGGCGGCGAGCAGGGCTTCCACGCCGTCGACGGAGAGAGGCCGGGACAGCAGGAACCCCTGCCCCAGGTGGCAGCCCATGGCTCGCAGGTGTTGCAGCTCCCCGGGCTGCTCGATGCCTTCGGGGATGACGTCGAGGCCCAGGTGGCGGGCCATGCCCACGATGGCCTCGAGCAGGGTGTCGTCACGGCTGCCGACCGAGGTGCCGGTGACGAAGGAGGCGTCGACCTTGAGCATGTCCACGGGCAGCTGGCGCAGGTAGCCGATGGAGGAGTACCCGGTACCGAAGTCGTCGAGGGCGACGCGGACGCCCTGGGACCGCAACGTGGTCAGGGCGGCGGCGGCACCCCCGTGGGGATCGACGAGGACCGACTCGGTGACCTCGAGCACGAGGCTGGCGGCATCGAGACCGGTCGAACGCAGCACCCGCTCGACCCCGCTGACGAAGCCGGGCCCGTCCAGTTGCAGGGCGGACACGTTCACCGACACCCACAGCTCGTCCACGCCGTAGCGGCTCTGCCAGCGCCGGAGCTGGCGGGTGGCGGTCTCGAGGACCCAGGAGCCGAGACCGATGATGGCGCCGGAGCGCTCGGCCAGGTCGATGAACAACGACGGGGGCAGCAGACCCCGGGTGGGGTGCTGCCAGCGGACGAGCGCCTCCAGCCCCACCAGGGACCCGGTGGTCAAGTCGACCACGGGCTGGAACTCGACGACGAGCTCACCACGCTGGGCAGCACCGCCCACGTCGACCCGCAGGGGGTCGAGGGACACGGTCACGCCATCGGGCCCGGCGTCGAAGCTCTCGACCCGGTTCTTGCCCTTGCCCTTGGCCGCGTACATGGCCATGTCGGCCTGGCGCATCAGCAGGTCGAAGGTGGAATCGGTCTGGCGCAGGGCGAGCCCGACGCTCACCCCGACGTGGACGACGGTGTCGCCGACGTCGATGGGCTGGGCCACGGCGGCCACCACCCGCTCGGCCACCGTCGCGGCCAGATCGGGCTGGGCCAGGTCGTCGAGCAGCAGGGCGAACTCGTCGCCGCCCAGCCGGGCCACCAGGTCACCGGGGCGGACGACCTCGCTCAGCCGTTGGGCCACCACGTGGAGCAGGGCATCGCCGGCGGCGTGGCCCAGGGAGTCGTTGACGTCCTTGAAATCGTCGAGGTCGACGAAGAGCACGGCCAGGCTGCCGGCGCGGCGCTCGGGTCGGGCCAGGGCGGCCTCCAGCCGGACCCGGAACGCCGCCCGGTTGGCCAACCCGCTCAGCGGGTCGGTGTTGGCCTTGCGGGTCAGCGTCCGCTGGGTGCCGGCGATGGCGTCGGCCATGGCGTTGAAGCTCACGGCCAGCTGGCCGAACTCGTCGGTGCGGCGCAGTTCGACCCGGTCCAGGTCGACCCGGTGCTCGAGGTTGCCCGCGGCCAGCTCGTTGGCGTGGTCGCGCAGGACCTCGACCGGGCGGAGCACCTCACGGGACAGGCGTCGGGCCAGGCGCACGGCCAGGGCCATGGCCACCAGCACGAGCAGGGCGACCACGGCCATGGCCCGTCGGTCGAACAGGGCGGCCCGGGCCAGGTCGGCCCGCTCGGCCCGTCGACCGGTGGAGCCGGCCTCTTCGAGCAGGGCGAGTACGGTCGGCTCCCGGCTGGTGACGGCGAGGCCCCGGGTGGCCAGGTCACCGGGGATGCCGCCGGGGGCTCCCATGGCCACCAGGTCCTCCCACGTGCTGAGCGAGGTGGCCAGCAGCACCCGGGCTGCGGGGTTGCCCTCGGCGGCCATGGCCCGGGCGAAGTCGGCGTAGATGGCCGCCTCGATCTGGCCGACCTGCGCCTGCTGGCTGGTGCTGATGGGGTTGGTGAAGAGGATGGCGTGGACCACGAGGTCCGAGCGCAGCTGAGCGTCCGTCGTGGCCTGGCCCTCGGAGCGCACGGCGGCGCCACGGAACCGGTCCACCAGCACCCTGGTACCGACCAGGGTGGTCAGTCCGCACAGGAGGACCACGGCGGTGAGCAGGGCGAAGGCCCGGTGCCACCGGGAACGCAGGCTCCGGCCCCCGCCAGGGGTCAGGAGCGCCGGCGTGTCCATGGTGGTACTACGGCACACCGGTGCCCCGACTGAACCCCGGAGGTGGGTTCGTGGGCGCCCTTCGCCTGGGCCGGCCCCCCGGGGTCCTCTCTCCCCACCCCGTGTAGCGCAGGGGTTCCCCTGCGCTGGCACCGCGGGCAACATGAGGCCGGTGCAGTTCCTCAGGGTGCGGCTGTTGGGAGAGCTCCAGGTGGAGGGCTGCGACGGCACGCGTCTGGGACGACGGCAGGGCCGGCGGTTGCTCAAGGTTCTCGCCCTCCACCACGCCCGGCCCGTGACCGTGGACCACCTCGTGTCCTGCGTGTGGGGCCAGGACGCGCCGACACGGGCCTCTGACCAGGTCTCGGTGCTGGTCAGCAGGTTGCGCGCTGTGCTGGGGGGCGCCGCGTTCACCTTCGCCCACGCTCTGGTCCGTGAGGCGCTGGCGTCGACGGTTGGGCCGTCGCGTGCCGCATTCCTGCACCGCGAGGCGGGACGGGCCCTGGGCGCCCGGGCGGACGCCGATCCCCTGGCCGTGGCCCACCACGCCCGCCTGGGCGGCGACCTGCACCAGGCGGGTGCCATGCTCGTCGCCGGCGCCCGGGTGGCCGTGGCCCGCTTCCACCAGGAGGAGGCTTGCCACCTGCTCGACGAGGCCATCACCCTCGACGACACCGCCGAGGCCCGGGTCGAACGGGCCCGGGTCCACAGCCTGCTCGGCCGCTACGCCGAGGCCGCCGCCGACCTCGACGCCGGGGTGGCCCTGGGAGCGGGGCCGGAGGCGTTGGAGGTGGCGGCGTGGTCGGCCCACCTCGAGCGTCGCTTCGCCCAGTCCCTGGTCCTGGCCGACCGGGGCGCCCGCGAGGCGACTGCGGCCGACGTGCGCACCAGCTGCCTGGCCCTCGGTGGTTGGGTGTCGTTGGCCGCGGGGGACCTCGCCGGGTCCGACGCCCGCCTCGGCGAGGCCCTGGCCACGGCTCCGCTGACGATCGGCAGGTTGGCCGAGGCCTGGCTGGCCTGGCTGCGCGTCAGCCAGGGCCGACCCGAGGAGGCCCTGCGCCTGGCCCGTCCCGAGACGGGCCGGGGACTGGCTGCGTACCGGTTCCCCAACGCCTACGGCCTGATGGCGGCGACCATGGCCTCGGCCACCTCGGCCACCCTCGGCCACCCTCGGCCACCCTCGGCCACCCTCGGCCACCCTCGGCCACCCTCGGCCACCCTCGGTCGGCCCGACGAGGCCCTGGCCACCCTGGCCACCCTGGCCGACGACGTGGCCCGCATGGGAGCCCGCCGTTGGACCCCGCGCCCGCTCAACCTGCGGGGTTGGATCGTGCGGAACCTGGGGGGGCTGGGCGAGGCCGACGAGCTCAACCACGCGGCCACGGAACTGGCGGCCAAGGAGGGCCTCACCGAGCCGTTGGCCCAAGGTGTGCTCGACCTGGCGGCCGGGCGCCTGTTGGCCGGCGACCTCGACGGCGCCGCGGGCCTGCTCGTGCGGGCCGACGGCCTCGGCGACGTCGAGCACGCGTTCCGTTGGCGCCACCAGCTGCGGGGGCGCCTGCTCCGGGCCCGCCTCGACCTGGCTGGGGGCGACCTCCAGGCTGCCCTGCTCGGCGCCGCGGCCCTGGCCACCGACGCCGGTCACCTGGGCATCCCCCACTACCGGTCCCAGGCCCTGCTGGTGGGGGCTGTCGCCGCGCGGCGCCGGGGGCGTGCACGCACGGATCCCGCCGGGGCCCTCGACATGGCCCCCCACCTGGTCCTGGCTGGCGATCTCGACGCGGTGGGCGCGCTGCTGGACGGCCTCGACCAGCTCGCCGGTCTGGAGGCTTGGTGGATCACGGCCGAGGTGGCCACCACCTTCGACGTCCCCGTCTGGCAGTCCCAGGCCCGCCGCCGCGTCGCCCGCCTGGTCGGGCGGGCCGGCAGCTACGCGGACGGACTGGAGCGCTTCGCCGCCCGCCGCCTGGGTTGACCGGCGACATGAGCCACCAGGATGAGCATGGCCGGCCGCCATCGGGCCAGGTGGGGGGCCACGGCGTCTCGGGCGTCACGCTCCAGCCCGGCCCGCGCCGGCGGGGCCAGGCGGTCCACCCAGGGGGCGACGTGGGGCAGGGCGAGACGGTAGGCGACGATGGCGGCGGGGTCGCGCAAGCCCAGGTCCTCGACCCGTTCCACGACCCGGGGGGCGATCAGCCCCGCGCCCCGGGCCGCGGCGGCCAGCCGTCGGGGGCGTCCGGAGACCGGCTCGACGTCGGCCTTGAGGGCCGCGTACCAGGCCGGTGGGCGCCAACCCCGGGCCGCGAGCACGCTGTCGACCGCGGCCTTGACCGCGTCGCGGCGCCCATGGGGCCACGTGGTGGCCACGACGAGGCCGCCGGGGCGGACGACCCGGCCCAGCTCGGCCAGGGCCGGGCCCGGAGGGAGGTGGTTGAGCAGGAAGCCGGCCACCGAGACGTCGAAAGCGGCATCGGCGAAGGGCAGGGCCAGGGCATCGGCGGCCACCGCCGGCCTGGGGTCGCGGCGCCGGCGCAGGACGTGCTGGTGGCGCAACATCCCCACCGCCAGGTCGGCGGCCACGACCGTGGCGCCACGGGCCTCGGCCGCGTCGGCCACCATGCCCGTGCCCGAGCCCACGTCGAGCACCCGGCACCCCGCCCACGGCCCCGGGCTGGCTTCGACGAGGGCCGTGGCCAGTGGCCCGTAGACCACGCCGGCCTCCCGGTGCCACGCTGACGCCGACCTGTCGTACGCCGCGGCTACAGCCAACGGGCACCGGCCATCGCCTTGGCCTCCCACCAGGCCAGCTCGGGGCCGGGACCGCCCAACGCCTTCTCCCAACCGAACTGGAGCATGGCCCCGAGCATCTCGAGGGCGACGGCCTCCTCCCACCACCCGCCGACGTCGACACCACGCGCTTCGAGGGCCGCCCGGTAGGTGGCGATGGTGGTGTCCTTGTCCTCGGGCAGCAGGGCGGCGTTCAGGGCCAGGTACCACGACAGGTCGGCCAGGGGCGAGGCCTCCCCGGGCGCCTCGCCGAAGTCGAGCAGCACCGTGCGCCCGTCGGCGTGACGACCGAGGTTGGCGCCCTTCCAGTCGCCGTGGACGAGGGTGTGGGGCACCCGGTCGAGCGCGGCGACCAGGGGTCCGGGGTCCTCGAGGAGGGGGAGCACGAGGTGGGCCAGGGTGGCAGACGAATCGGGCAGGGCCGACCACCCCTGGGCCATGATCTGGGGCACGACCGCGTCCGATCCCCGCTGGTGCTCGTCGCGGGCCACCTGCGGCGAGAACAACAGGTAGCGGGCGGCCAAGGGGGTGAGGCCCACGTCGTCGCGCCAACCCCAGAAGGTGGCGTGCAGCGCGGCCATGTGGTCGAGGAAGCGCCGGTGCTCGGCCACGGTGAAGGGCTGCCCGGGCGGCAGCAGCTGGGGGGTCACGTCCCGCAGCAGCACGCGGCCCACCGACCCGTCCCAGGCCGCGGCCACCACGGCGTGGTCCACCACGTCCGGTAGGCGGTCGAGCAGACCGTGCTCCCACAGCCGCACGTAGCTGCGGCCGGGGTCTCCGGTCGCCCGCAGCAGCCAGTCGTCGACGGGGTCCTGGTACTTGAGCACGTAGGGCTGGCCGGCGATGACGACCCGCTCGAAGCGGGCGCCGGACTTGGTGTCCTCGGGAGACCACGACTCGCGACGGGTGGCCGCAGCCAGCAGGCGGTCCAGATCCTCCCGCTGGTCGATGGGGTCGGTGTGGCGCATGGCGGTCCTGGTTCCTCCTCGACAGGTGGGACCGGGCCACCGTCCCACGGTCCCCTTGCCGCCGGCTTGCCACGACGGCGGCAGGGCGGCGGCAGGGGCCTGGTACCAAGGTGATCATCGCCGGCCGCCGGCCGGCGACGATCACAGGAGGACGACCGATGACCGCCATGGCCGACAGCCGTGCCACCGGGGCCGAGCAGAAGACGTTCGACGTCGCTGACGAGACGAGGACCTTCGTCGTCGACTGGTGGGGTGCCTCCAACTACGCCCAGGGTTGACGAACCCGTCGAGGACCGACCGTCGTCGGCCATCGGGACGTGCACGGCGGCGGTCAGTGGGTGCCTGATCGCCGCGGGATCGGCGCGAGGTACCCGGAGAGGTCGCACCGTTGCGAGCAGCCCCAGCCGACCGGCCCGATCTCACGCCACCTGCGTTGTCACACCGGCGGCGTACAACGGGGGGATGGGCGAGTCGGGCGAGGTCATGGGCAGGATCAGCCGGGCGATGGAACGGGGTCAGCGGGGGGATCCGTCCGGGGCCCGGACGATGTTCCTCGACGTCTGGGCCGACGTCGGTGAGCACGGCGATCCCCTGCACCGGTGCGCCCTGGCCCATGCCATGGCCGACCTGCAGGACGATCCCGAGGCCGAGCTCACCTGGGACCTGCGGGCCCTGGCCGCGGCTGATCAGCTGACCGACGAGCGGGTGGCCGCGGCCGGGGTGGCGGGCTCGGCCCGCAGCTTCCACCCCTCCCTGCACCTCAACCTGGCCGACGTCTACCGGCGCCTCGGTGAGCACGCCCACGCCCGAGCCCATGTGGCCTTCGGCCGCGAGGTGATCGGCGCCCTGGACGAGGACGGCTACCGCCAGATGATCGTCGATGCCCTCGACCGCATCGGCGCCCAGCTGGACGCCCGCCTTGACGGGCAGCGTGACGCGGGGTGAGGTCGGGGGTGGCCCGCATCCCGCTCCGGGCACCCGGCGGCCGGCGCTACGGTGCCGGCCATGCGAGCGGTGCGGTGCACGGAAGACGGTGTGGCCGTCGTCGACCTCCCCGAGCCCGAGGGTGAGGGCGTCGTCGTCGAGGTGGCCTCGGTGGGCATCTGCGGGTCCGACCTGCACATGCTCGACATGGGCCCGCGGCCGGTCACGTTCGGCCACGAGATCGGGGGCACGGTCGACGGTCGGGCCGTGGCCATCTGCCCGCTGCGCTACTGCGGTGAGTGCGCCAGCTGCCTCCTGGGCCAGACCAACCTGTGCCGGGTGGGGTCCAACACCGTCGTCGGCATCCACCGCGACGGGGGCATGGCCGACCGCCTCCTCATCGAGGCCGAGTGCCTGGTCGAGCTACCCGAGGGCGTCTCCGCGGCGGACGCATGGCTGGTGGAACCCATCGCCGTGGGGGTGCACGCCTTCGCGTCGGTGCCCCTGACCCCCGACATGCGGGTGGCCATCGTGGGCGGGGGGACCGTGGGCCTGGTGGCCGCGGCCATCGCCCTGCACCGGGGCTGCCAGGTCGACGTCGTGGCCCGCCACCCCCACCAGCAGGCCGCGGCCGCCCGCCTCGGCGCCGGCCTCGAGCCCCGGGGAAAGTACGACGTGGCCATGGACGCGGCGGGCACCGGATCCGCGGCCCGCGAAGCGGTGCGGTTGTGCCGGCCCGGCGGCTGGTTCGTCATCTCCGGCAACTACTGGGGTGACGTGACCCTGCCGGGCATGGCCCTCAGCCTCAAGGAGCTGCGGGTCCTGCCCGTGATCTACTACGGCCACGTGGACGGGGTGCGCGAGGCCGACCTGGCGGCGCGGCTGTTGGGCGAGCTGCCCGGGCTGGGCGAGGCCCTGGTGACCCACCGCTTCCCCCTCGATCGGGCTCCCGAAGCCTTCGCCACCGCTGCGGACCGGTCCTCGGGAGCCATCAAGGTGCTGGTCGAGCCGTAGCCAACCACTCCCGGGCACCGTGGCCCGCCGTTGGTGGAACGTTGACAAACCGCCGAGGCTGCATTGATCAACCAAGGGGAACTGTTCGAGTGGGCATCTGCCGTGGTTCGGGTGTGGGCCCGTGTCGATGCCCCGACGGCGGGCCCGCACCCGACACCATCGTCCCGCGGGTCACCCTCTGGGCTCAGCCGTGGGCGGCGGCCGCGGCCTCGATGGTGCTGAGCTGGCTGTCCACCCAACGGTGCACGTCGTGGGTGCGGACGCGTCGGGCCATCGAGGCGATGGCGTTGCGCCGGGTGCGCTCGGGCAGCTCGAGCACGGCCTCGATCTGGCGGGACAGGCCCTCGACGTCGTAGGGGTTGCAGGGGGTGGCCGCCCGCAGCTCCAGGGCGGAGCCGGTGAACTCGCTGAGCACCAGGGCCCCGGCTCCCCGGCGGGCCTGCTGCACGACCACGTACTCCTTGGCCACCAGGTTCATGCCGTCCATCAGCGGGGTGACGAGCAGGGCGTCGGCCACGGCGTAGTAGGCGGCCAGGCGGGACTGGGGCAGCCCCCGGTACAGGTAGTGCACGGGCACGTCGCGCCCCGGGGCGGTGAAGCGGCCGTTGATGCGGCCCACGGTCTGCTCGACGGTGGCCCGCAGGTCGCGGTACTCCTGCACGTCGTCGCGGCTGGGCACGGCGACCTGCACGAAGACCAGGTCGCGGCGCAGGTCCTCCCGCCGCTCGAACAGCAGCTCCACGGCCAGCAGCCGCTCGACGATGCCCTTGGTGTAATCGAGGCGGTCCACGCCCAGCAGCACCTTGCGCCCGGCGAACTGCTGCTCGAGGGCGACCACCTCGACGTCGGTCTGGGGGGAGTGGGCCAGGGCGGTGAACTCGTCGGCGTCGATGGAGATGGGCGAGGCCGTGGTGCGCACGACCCGACCGTCGGGCAGCACGACCTCACCGCCGGTGCGCAGGGTGACGCCCTCGGTGGCCAACAGCCTGGTGCAGGCCTGCACGAAGTTCCGCCGATAGCCCTCGGTGTGGAAGGACACCACGTCGGCGCCGAGCAGGCCCCGCAGCACGTCGGCCCGCCACGGCATGCGCATGAACAGGTCGGGCGAAGGCCAGGGGACGTGGAGGAAGTAACCGATGGGCTGGTGGGGGAGCAGTTGGCGCACGAGCAGCGGTACGAGCATGAGGTGGTAGTCGTGCACCCACAGGAGGGAGTCGGGCTGACTGCGCAGGGCGGCCATGGCCGCGTCGGCGAAGGCGGCGTTGACCCGCTGGTAGCTGGCCCACCAGTCCCGCTCGAACACGGGCTTCTCCACGGCGTCGTGGAGCAGGGGCCACAGGGTGCGGTTGGAGAAGCCGTGGTAGTAGGCGGCGACCTCGTCGGGGGTCAGGCTGACCGGTTGCAGGTCGATGCTCATGGACGGCAGGCGTCGGGGCGTGCCCTCGGCGCCACCGTCCCAGCCCACCCAGCTGCCCGAGCCCTGCTCCATGACGGGGCGCAGGGCGGTCACCAGTCCGCCGGGTGACAGCTCCCAGCCGTCGGCGCCGTGTTGCACCGGCAACCGGTTGGCCACCGCCACCACCGGGCGCGACCGTTGCGTCGGCGCCTCTCCGACACCATGGTCCGCGGCCACGTTGATCACCCCCCCATCTTCGCACCGGCCCGGGTCGGTGACGCGCTTTGCCTGGTCAGGGGGCAGCGCACCTGTCCGTCGCGTCTCCTAACATCCGCCGGGCCCCGGGCCGGTGCCGGTCGGGGACGTGGGGACGAGGACGCGGACGAGTGGGGCCCAGGGCTCCGACATGGGGGTGTTGTCATGACTGATCTGCTGCCCAGCTACGACGAACTGCCGGCCGTGGAGGGCCTGGGCCTGCCCCACCGCAAGGCGTGGGACGTGTTCGGCGAGGGTGACGCCGTGGGGACCATGAACCTGCTGTCGCCCGCGGCGGTGGCCCGGGCCGCGGCCGCGGTGCGCACGGGCGAGGTCATCAGCCTCGACCTGCCCCTCGATCAGCCCGACCCCCCGTTGTTCGGCCGCAAGGCCTTCGACCACGTCACCTTCGCCCTGAACCGCAACGAGATGGACGACCGCCTCGACGGCTTCCACCTCCAGGGTTCGACGCAGTGGGACGGCCTCAACCACGTGCGCTGCCGGGAGCACGGCTACTGGGGTGGCCGCCTCGAGGACCCCATGAGCGGCAACAACGACCTCGGCGTCCACCACTGGGCCGAGCGGGGGGTGGCCGGCCGGGGGGTGCTCGTCGACGTGGCCGGCTGGCGTGAGCGCCACGGCATGGTCGTGGACCCCTTCGACCCCGTGCCCATCACCCCCGCTGACCTGGCCGCCGTGCTCGACGAGGAGGGGGTGGCGCTGGAGACGGGCGACATCCTCTGCCTGCGCACGGGCTGGGTGGGCGCCTACCGGGCCCTCGATGCCGAGGCCAGGGTGGCCCTGGCCGCGGGGCCGACGTTCACCGGCCTGTCGGCCGGCGAGGACATGGCCCGCTTCCTGTGGGACGCCCACATCGCCGCCCTGTGCTGCGACAACCCCGCCGTCGAGGTCGTCCCCGGCGATCCCACGGTCGGCTCCCTGCACCGCCGGCTCATCCCCCTGCTGGGCCTGGCCCTGGGCGAGATGTTCGACTACGAGACCCTGGCCCGACGCTGCCGTGACGCCGGTCGCTGGGTCTTCCTCTTCGTCGCCGCCCCCCTCAAGGTCCCCGGCGGTCTCGGTTCTCCCGGCAACGCCGTCGCCATCCTCTGACCACCACGGGGCCGGCCTCGCTCGGGACCCGCGGGCACGGTTTGCTCGCGAACCGAGCGCGCTCCGCTCGCGGAGGCGATCGGACGTCCGGTCCACCTGGTCGGCCACGATCTCGGCGGACGACACGCGGTCGGCGTGGCCATGACCCGACCCGACCTGTTGGCCAGTTGGTGCGCCGACACCGTCGGCAGTTGGGACGTCGGCTACGTCGGGCACGATCTGGCCCGACGTTGCCAGGAGCCCGGGGTGGGCGAGGACGACGTCGCCATGCGCCTGGCCACGCCGGTCGCCGAGCGAGCCGGATCGATGGCCACGCGGGGCATGGATCCGGCGACCGCTCCGTCGGAGGTCCAGTTCGCCACCCACCTGGAACGGGCACGGGCTCGACGCGGTCTCGCCACCGTCGCCGCCGACGACCAGCTGGTCGGCACCGCCTGCCAGCAGCGTCGGGCCGCAGCGCGGGCCGGTGCGGGAGGTGGCCGTGCTGGCGGTGGTCCTGTTGGGCCAGTTGCGAGGCATCGGCATGCAGCTCATGCTCGACCCCGAACCGGCGCGGCCCAGCGAGGTGCGGCGGGCGGCGACGACGATCCTGCGCCTCGGCCTCGAGGCGTGACCTCGATCAGGGCCCGGCGGGCGGCGGGCCGAGGAAGTCGAGGACGTGGCGGACGACCAGCTCGGGGTCCTCGGTGTGGGCGAAGTGGCCGAGGCCATCGAGCACCTCGAGCCGCCCACCCGCGGGCAGGTGAGCCACGATGTCCTCCACCCCGGGCTGGCCGGCGAACACGGCGTCCACGCCGGCCCGCAGCCCCAGGAAGGGCACGGTGAGACCGGCCAGGGCCGCTAGGCAGGCGTCGGCCGTCCACCCGTGGGGCGGGGCCGTGGCCGCAGCGGGATCGACCTTCCACTGCCAGGGCCCCTCGGCCGGCCCGCCGTCGCCGGCTCCGTCGTGGCCGGCCCCGTCGAGGGGTGCGGCGGCGGTGGCCACCAGGTGGTGGACGAAGGTCAGCGGCACCCCGGGGTTGGCCGCGGCCCGTCGTTCGGCCAGCTGCGCCGGCGTCCCGGGCCGGGGTCCACGACCGGCGCGGCGAGCGTCCAGCCAACGGCCCGCCGCCGCCGGGGGCTCGCCCTCCCAGCCCCGGCGGCGCACGAAGCCGTCGACCGCCACCACCGCGGCCACCAGGTCGGGACGTTCCAGCCCCAGGTCGATGGCCAGGACAGCCCCCTTGGAGTGGCCCACCACGGGCACCGGTCCCCCACCCCCCACGGCGGCGAGCACGGCGGCGCCGTCGCGCAGGTCGGCCGACCAGCCGTAGAGGTCGGCGTGCTCGGATTCGCCGTGGCCCCGCTGGTCCCAGGCCACCACCCGCCAGCCCGCGTCGGCCAGCAGGGGGGCCACGCCGTCGAACGTGCGGACCAGGTCCATGCCCCCGTGCACCAGGGCCAGCGGGGGAGCGTGGGGGTCACCCCACTCGGCCACGCTGATGGCCACGGGCGTGGACAGCACGACTCGGCGTTGCGGGGGTCGGAGCTCGGCCATGGCGCGCTCAGCTTGGCACGGCGGCACGACCCCGGGCCCGGCCTCCGGTGGCTAGGTTCCCGACATGGCCGACCCCACCACCGACCTGCCTCCCCTGCTCCAGAAGGTGGTCGAGGCCCGCACCGCCACCCTGGACGGGTCCCGCCCCGTCGCCGTGCAGCGTCAGCATGATCGGGGGCGGTGGACGGCCCGCGAGCGCATCGCCGCTCTGTTCGACCCCGACACCTTCGTCGAGTACGGCCAGCTCGTCCGCCCCGCCACCCAGGCCCTGGGCGACGGGCCCGCCGACGGGCTGGTCATGGGGGTCGGCCAGGTCGACGGTCGTCCCGTGTGCGCCTTCTCCTACGACTACACCGTCTTCGGCGGCAGCCAGAGCCCCCGCAACCACCGCAAGATGGACCGCATGCTCGAGCTGGCCCGGCGCAACCGCTGGCCGCTGGTGTGCTGGTCCGAGGGCGGCGGGGCCCGGGCCACCGAGCTCGACTACCACGGCGGCATGGTCACCACCTTCGTGCACTTCCCCAAGCTGTCGGGCGTGGTCCCCATCATCACCCTGCTGTCGGGACCCGCCTTCGCCGGCCAGGCCAACATCGCCGGCTGCTCGGACGTCATCATCGCCACCCGCACGTCGACCCTGGGCCTGTCCGGGCCACCCCTGGTGCTGTCGGCCACCGGTGAGCAGGTCACCCCCGAACAGATCGGGCCCATGTCCCTGCACGACAGCATCGGCACCGTGGACCTGCTCGTCGACGACGAGGACGAGCTCGTGGCCATGGCCCGCCGCTACCTGGGCTACTTCGGTGGCCCGGTGCCCGCCGGCGAGACCCCCGCCAACGCCGCCGCGCTGCGCACCCTCGTGCCCGAGAACCCCCGCCGGGCCTACGACGTGCGCAAGGTGGCCGCCGGCATCGCCGACGTGGGTTCGGTCCTCGAGCTGCGGCCCAACTGGGGGCGCTGCGTGTCGACCACCCTTGTGCGCCTGGGGGGCCGGCCCGTGGGCGTCATCGCCAACAACCCCATGTACGGGGCCGGGGCCATCGACCGCGACGGGTCCGACAAGATCAGCCGCCACATCGAGCTGTGCAACGCCTTCGACCTGCCCCTGCTCTTCCTGTGCGACACCCCCGGGTTCATGATCGGCACCGCGGCCGAGTCGACGGCCCTGGTGCGCCACAGCGCCCGCACCCTCATGGCCCTGGCCAACACCGACGTGCCCGTCATGTCCATCGTGCTGCGCAAGGCCTACGGGCTGGGCTACTACGTGATGGGGTCCGACGCCTTCGAGCCCGACCTGTTGCTGGCCTGGCCCACGGCCGAGTTCGGGGGCATGGGCCTGGAGGGGGCGGTCAACATCGTGTTCCGCGACGAGCTCGAGGCCGCGGCGGACGACGACGCCCGCAAGGAGCTGCGGGCCGTGCGCACGGCCGAGATGAAGGAGCGCAACAGCGGGCTGCGCTACGCCCAGGGCTTCGCCCTCGACGACGTGGTCGACCCCGCCGACACCAGGGACATCCTGTTGCGGGCCCTGGCCACCTTCCCGATGCCGCCGCCCCGCACCGGTCGCAAGCACCCCATCGACCCGTGGTGAGCGCCCGGCGGGGGAGCGGGCCGAGGTGCCGATGACCGATCGATCGAACACACGTGAGCAGGGGGAACGCCAGTGGGATCAGCAGGGCTCGTCGACATCGACCGGGGGACGACCGGGGTCCCCGTGGTCACCATCAACCGGCCCGAGCGCCTCAACGCCCTGAGCCCGAGCGTGGCCACCGACCTGGCCGCCGCCCTGGGCGAGCTCGGTCGGGACCGGGACACCCGGGCCATCGTGCTGACCGGGGCCGGGCGGGCCTTCTGCGCCGGCTACGACCTCAACGCCACCGATGATCCCGCCCCCGACACCGAGGGGCGGGGGCCGGTCGGGCGCTTCTACCGGCTCCAGCAGCAGCTCAGCGACCTGATCACCCTCATCCACGAGCTGGACAAGCCCGTCGTCGCCGCTGTGCACGGGGCCGCGGTGGGCGGAGGGCTGGCCCTGGCCCTGGCCTGCGACCTGCGGGTGGCCGGCCCCGACGCCCGCTTCGGGTCGGTGTTCGTGCGGGTCGGCCTGTCGTCGTGCGACATGGGGGTCAGCTACTTCCTGCCCCGCATCGTGGGCGCCACCCGGGCGGCCGAGCTCATGCTGACCGGGCGCCTCTTCGACGCGGCGGAGGCCGACCGCTTCGGCATGTTGAACCAGGTCAGCGAGGCCGGGGGCGACGTGGTCGCCGCGGTGGCCCTGGCCCAGCAGGTGGCGCAGCACACCGAGTTCGGGGTGTCGATGACCAAGAGCGGCATGTGGGCCAACATCGACGCCCCCAGCCTGCGCCACGCCATCGAGCTGGAGAACCGCACCCAGGCCCTGGGCACGTTCACCGGCAACCTCGACGAGTACGCCGCCGCCTTCCAGGAGAAGCGCAGCCCCGAGTGGGCGCCCTTCTGAGCTGGCGAGCGGGCATGGGTAGGCTCGCGGGCCGGTCGGTCGGTCGGGAAAGGTGGGACGTGGAGCATGGATGCCAAGGCCAGCCCCACGTCGCACTCGTACTTCTCCCAGCGCCTGCGCCTGCACTACCTGGACTGGGGCAACGCCGGTGCGCCACCCCTGCTGCTGATCCACGGCAACCGGGACCACTGCCACAACTGGGACTGGGTGGCGCAACGACTGCGGGACGAGTTCCACATCATCGCCCCTGACCTGCGGGGCCACGGCGACTCGCAGTGGACGACGGGCTCGACCTACAGCAGCGCCGAGTTCGTCTACGACATCGCCCAACTCGTGCGCCAGACGGGCACGGCGCCGGTGGCCATCGTGGCCCACTCCCTGGGGGGCAGGGTCGCCCTGCAGTACGCCGGCGCCTTCCCCGACCAGGTGTCCAAGCTGGTCGTCATCGAGGGTTACGGGCAGCGGACGCCGGTGCCCGACGCCTCGCCCGTGGGCCGGGTGCGGGACTGGGTGACCTCGGGTCGGCGGCTGGCCGGGCACGGGCCCAGGCGGTACGCCACCCTCGAGGACGCCTACCAGCGCATGCACGAGGCCAACCGCCACCTGAGTGCGGCCCAGGCCCGCCACCTGACCATCCACGGCAGCAACCAGAACGAGGACGGCACCTACAGCTGGAAGTTCGACCCCTACACCCGTCAGGGGGCGGCCTTCGACCTGTCCATGGAGGACCTGCACCAGTTCTGGCGCCAGATCACCTGCCCGGTGCTGCTCATCAGCGGGTCCGAGAGCTGGGTGCGGCGCGACGGTGACGCCGAGGCCCTGGTCAAGCCGTTCCGCGATGCCCGCCACGAGGTCGTCGACCACGCCGGGCACTGGGTGCAGCACGACCAGCTCGAGGTCTTCCTCGACCTGGTCCACGGCTTCCTGTCCGGTTAGCCCCGCTCTCGGGGCGCCGTGGAGGACGTTGACGCCGCAGTGACGCCGCGGTGACGACGAATCGGGGGCCGTCCGCCATGCCCAGGCAACGATCGTTCGTGAAGGTCGTCGTCGCCGGCGCCATCCTCGCCGCCGTGGCGTCGATGGGGATGACCGCCGTCGGTGCCGCCGTCACACCGGCCGAGCAGACCGAGATCCTGGCCAAGCACAACGACCTGCGCCGGCTGGTGGCCAGCGACGAGTCGGCTCGGCTGGACGGGACGGTCACCATCCCCGACCTGGTGTGGAACGACGAGGCCGCGGTGGTCGCGCAGAGTTGGGCCGAGACCCTCGTCGCCACCGGGGAGTTCGAGCACAACCCCGGCACCCCCTACGGGGAGAACATCGCCTGGGAGTGGGGACCGGACCAGCCCATCTCGTTCCGCTGGGCCGGGGAGCGGATCGACTACGACTTCGACAGCGACACCTGCACGCCGACCGGGACCCGCAGCTCGTGCGGCCACTACACCCAGATCGTGTGGGCCGACACCACCAGCGTGGGCTGCGGCTCGGCCAGTGACGACCACCGCACCGTCTGGGTCTGCGAGTACGCCCCTGGCGGCAACATCACCGGCGAGAAGCCCTACCGCCTCACCCCCCTGGTCGAACCGCCTGTCGTGGAGCCGCCGGTGACGGAGCCCCCCGTGGTCGAGCCCCCCGTGGTCGAGCCCCCAGTGGTCGAGCCGCCGGTGACGGAGCCCCCCGTGGTCGAGCCCCCAGTGGTCGAGCAGTAGCGGCGCCGGACAGATCATTCGGGGACGATGGTCAACCCGCACGGTTGATGATCCTCCCGAGCCCGACCCCGGATGGGCGCCACCAACCCTGCCGCTACAGCAAGCGTCGGTCCACCCACGCAGCGGATGGGTGAGCCGCCCGTCGAATCGACGTCGAATCGACGCCAAGGGGGTGAAAGGGCAGCTCAGCGGGTACGTGGGAGCGGCGGCGGGGGTTCGACGGCGGCCGACGTTCGACCAGCCGTCGACACCGACTCCGACAGGTGAAGGCCTCAGGCCGAGGTCACGGTGGCGGCCCGGTAGGCATCGACGATGTCCCCGGCCGAGGCCGACCAAACCCCGGGCCACGAGGTGATCTCGGCCACGGCCTCGGCCAGGGCGCCGACGCGGAAGGGCTGGCCCACCAGCCACGGCCGCAGGGTCAACACCAGGCTACGGCCCGACGTCGCCCCGTCCTCCCACAGGCCTCGGGCCGTGTCGACCACCACCTGGGCCCAGCGGGCGGGCGTCAACCGCCGGTGCCACAGGGCGAACTCGTCGTCCACCTCGAGGAACAGGGGCAGGCTCGTCAGCTCACCGGCGGCCACGGTCATGGGGTAGGGCTGTTCGTCGTTGGGCCAGTCGCACAGGTAGCGGAACCCCGCCTCGGCCACCAGCTGCGGCGTGCGGGCTGACTCCACCCCCTCGGGGCCGAACCAACCTGCTGGCGCATGGCCCACCAGCGAGGTCACGGCCTCCACCGCCTCGGCGATGGTGGCCCGCTCGTCGAGCTCGGACAGGCGCGACGTGATCAGCCGCGACGCCGCCACCCCGTGGCCCACCAGCTCGCACCCCCGATCGGCGACATGGCGGGCCAGCCACGGGTAGCGCTCGATGGTCAACGCGTCGATGGCCACCGTCGGCGGCACCGACGCCGCCTCCAAGGCGTCGAGCACCCGGAAGATGCCCACCCGATGGCCGTAGTCCCGGTGGGTGAGGCGTACGTAGTCGGGGAAGGGCAGGTTGAGGATCCCGCCCGACGGCCGACGCAGCGAATAGGCATCCGGCGGCGGCTCCCACTCGTAGTGCTCGAGCAGGACCAGCGCGCCCAGGGCCAGTCGGGCCCCGCCCGGCCACGTCAACGGCGGACGGGTGGGCAACGGTGACCACGTGTAGTGGTCGTGATCCATCCCGTAGCGGCGCTCAGCGGGCACGGCCTGCCTCCAACGCCAACGCATGGGCCACGAACTCGTCGTAGTGGTGGTCGAGGAACCACCGGGCGATCTCGCCCGCCGTCGTGGCCCACACCCCGTCGTGGGACAGCACGTACTCGAAGATCTCGTCCAGGTACCGCACCCGGTGCGGCGCCCCCATCAGGTAGGGGTGGATGGCCAGGCACATGACCTGGCCACTGGCCTCGCCCTCACGCCACAGCACGTCGAACTGCGCCTTGGCCATCGCCGCGAAGTCCTCGGCCTCGAAGTGGTGGGTGAACACGGGCACATCGTTGAGCTCGGTCGTGTAAGGCACCGACACCAGCCGGTTCGGCCCCTGCACACGAAGGGGCACGGGCTGGTCGTCGTGCATCCAGTCGGCGTGGTAGATCAGCCCGGCCTCGGCCATCAGATCGGGCGTGGCCATGCTGTTGGAGATGGCCGGCCCCAACATGCCCAGCAGCTGCTGGCCCGTGTGGCGGCGCAACGAGTCCACGCAGTCCCGGTAGAACTCCCGCTCGGCCTCCTCGTCGAGGGCGTGCAGGTAGCGGGTGTTGTAGATGCCGTGGCTCATGAACTCCCAGCCCCGTGACACCATGGCCTCGCCCACCTCGGGGTAGTGGTCGAACACGGCCAGGTTCAGCGACACCGTGGCCGGCACCCCATGACGGTCGAAGGCCCCCGCCATGCGCCAGAAGCCGGCCCGGTTGCCGTAGTCACGCTGCCCGTAGCCCTGCACGTCGGGGTGGGGGTTGCGGGTCCACGGGTTGCGGGAGGGGTCCCGGGGTGGCAGGTACTCGTAGTGCTCGATGTTGGGCGCCACCCAGAAGGCCACCCGGGCCCCTCCGGGCCAGGTGATGGGGGGGCGGTCGATGCTGGGCAGGTAGTCGACCCGCCCGAACCGGGAAGTGGGCACAGCCACAGCCTCAGCGGTCGAAGCTGATGACGGTGCGGGTGACCTCACCCCGGTGCATGGCGTCGTAGCCCTCGTTGATCTGGCCCAACGCGATGGTGCCCGAGATCATCTCGTCGAGCAGCAGGCGCCCGTCGAGGTACATGTTGATCATCCGCGGCATGTCCACCCGGAACTGGTTGGAGCCCATGGTCGAGCCCTGCAGCTTCTTCTCGGCCAGCAGGTCCATGCCCCGGATCTCGATGCTGGTCTTGCTGGGCACCATGCCGATGACCGTGGCCGTGCCCCCGGGCGCCAGCACGCGGAAGGCCTGCTCACAGGTGGCCTTGAGCCCGATGGCCTCGAAGCTGTAGTCCACGCCGCCGTCGGTGAGCTCCTTGACCGCGGCCACCACGTCGTCGACGGCCGAGGCGTTGACCAGGTGGGTGCCGCCCATGGCCCGGGCCGTCTCCAGCTTGTCGTCGCTGACGTCGACCACCACCACCTGCCCGGCCCCGGCGATGCGGGCGGCCTGCACCGCAGCCAGACCGATGCCGCCGGCACCGATGACGCACACGGTCGAGCCGGGTTCGACCGCCGCGGTGCGGAACACCGCCCCCATGCCCGTGGTCACCCCACAGCCGATCAGGGCGGCCCGGTCCAGGGGCATGTCCTTGGTGATGACGACCACGCCGTTCTCGTGGATGAGGATCTGCTCGGCGAACCCGCCCAGGCGGGAGAACTGGTCCACCGCGGTACCGTCACGGCGGCGCAGGCGGGGTCGGGCGCCGGCGGGGCGTGACGTGGCTGCGGGGTCCTCGCAGCGGTAGGGGTGGCCCGACAGGCACTGACGGCACCGCCCGCAGAACATGGACACGCAGCAGATGACGTGGTCACCGGGCTTTGTGTACTTCACGTCACTGCCCACGGCCTCGACCACCCCGGCCGACTCGTGGCCGAGCACGACGGGCAACTTCGAGCGGAACAACCCCTCCATGAAGTGCAGGTCCGAGTGGCACAACCCGGCGGCCACGGTGCGGATCAGCACCTCGTTGGCCCCGGGCCTGTCGATGACCAGGTCCTCGATCTCGAGCTTGCCCGGCTGCTCGTTCAGCACCGCTGCCTTCATGGCGTCTCCCCCCAGAGCGCTCGACGTGTGGGCCCGAACGTAGCGCCCCGACCCCGGGCGGGGCGTGCCAAGATCCGGGCCATGGACCTGGGGATCTGCGTGCGTGACCTGCCGGCCAACGAGGTGGCCCGCCTGGGCCGCTTCGCCGAGGACCGCGGCTTCAGCCACCTGTTCGTGCCCGACGTGCGGGGTGGCGGGGCCGAGCCGGGCAAGCCCCTCGGCGGTCGCGACGCCTTCGCCAGCCTGGCCGCCATGTTCGAGGCCACCTCGACCGTGCGGGGAGCGGTGGGGGTGGCCGCGGTCATCTTCCACGAGCCCACCGCCCTGGCCCGCATGGCGGGGACGCTCAACGAGCTGTCCGGGGGCCGCTTCGACCTGGGCATCGGGGTGTCCCACCCCGAGGCCGCCGGGCGCGGCGGGGCCACGTACCCGAAGTCGCCGCTGACCGAGATGCGCTGGTGGGTCGAGGAGATGCGCCGGTGCTCGACCGGGGGTGGGCTGTCCTTCGGCGGGGGCTTCCCCGTGCTCGTGGGCGCCCTCGGCCCCAAGATGGTGGCCCTGGGGGCCGCCGACGCCGACGGCGTGGTCCTCAACTGGCTCACCCCGGAGCACGCAGCGACCACGGTGGCCGCGGTGCGTGAGGCGGCCGGCCCCGGCGGCCGAGCCACCACCGTGCTCTACGTGCGCATCTCGCCCCGGCAGGCGGCGTTGACCGACGCCGTGAACTACGACGCCCTGGCCAACTACCACCAGCACCTCGTGTCCCAGGGGCTGACCACACCCGAGGCCATCGTGGCCGGCGCCACCCTGCCGGCCGACGATCCCGGGGCGGCGAAGGAGCGTCTGGCCGCCTACGCCGATGCCGGCATCGACGTGCTCTGCCTCTACCCCCACGGCTTCGACGAGGCCGAGCGGGAGCGGGTCCTCGCCTCCGTGGCTCCCTGAGCCAGGCGCCCGTTCATCTAAACGAGACTCTGGTCACTGGACCTCGGGCCTGAGAACGGGTGACAGTACCCAGAACGGCGTCATCGAGCACTGTTCCCCCATCTTGTCGTTGTAGATGACGCCGAAGCGCGCCGTAAACCACGGCATCGGCCACGCAGGCCACGGGAACGGGAGCGGTTACATGGGCGGCGTGCTCAACGTCAGCAAGGATCTCGCACCACGGTCGACATCGACCCGTGCCTCGACCACCTTCGGTGTGGTGGGGCTGATCTGGATCACCGCGCACGCCCTGGGTCTGCTCGGTGGCCTGTCGGTGCTGACCTTCGTGGCCCTGGCCCTGGCCACCGTGATCACCAGCGTGGTCGGCGTCCGCCGCTACCGGCCTTCCCTGCGCTGGCCGTGGTGGACCATCTCGGGCGCCGTGGTCATCTTCATGGTCGGTGGGGCCCTGCGGGAGGCGGTGGGCAGCTTCGGCGACCTCTCGCCGCAGCGCTCGTTGCTGCCCGACTTCGTCGTCGTGCCCGGCTACCTGGCCGTGGGCGTGGCCATCGGCGGGTTCGTGCACGCCCGGTGGCGGGGCCGGGGGCGGGACGTCGATGCCCTCCTCGACAGCCTGGTCGCGTCCCTGGCCGCCCTGACGGTGGCCTGGGTGTACCTGATGACCCCCCTGTTCCGCCAGGACACCCCCATCCAGGTCCGGCTCAGCCTGGCCATCTACCCGCCGCTCTCGGTGTTCATCGCCGCCCTCACGGCCCGGGTCGCCTTCACCGGCGGCGGTCGTACCACGGCCGCCCAGCGCCTGTTCATGGGGGCCATGCTCTTCATGGTCCTCGGCGACGTGCTGGCCACCCTGGGTGATGCCCACCTGGTCTACGTGCCCCAGCGGCTGGGCGACGCCGCCTACGCCCTGGCTTTCCTGGCCATGGGGGTGACGTTCCTGCATCCCACCATGCGCACGCTCACCGAGCCCGTGACCAGCGACGACACCGCTCCCGGCCGGGGGCGGCTGGCGCTCGTGGCCGTGGCTCTGGTCATCCCCGCCCTGGTCAGCATGACCCAGACCAACCCCGGAGCGTCCGAGCGGCTGGTGCTGGTGTGCATCGTGCTCTCGCTGACCGCCGCCGTGGTCATCCGGGTGTTCCGGGCCCTCCGGGAGCACGCCCGCTCCGAGGCCCGCTTCGCCTACCAGGCCACCCACGACCAGCTCACCGGCCTGCCCAACCGGTCCTTCGCCCTCGAGCAGATCAACCGCCTGGCTGGCGACGTGCGCGACGGGGCGCCCCCGGCCTCGGTCATCTTCCTCGACGTCGACCGCTTCAAGCTGGTCAACGACAGCGGCGGGCACAGCCTGGGCGACGAGCTGCTGGTGGCCATCGCCGCCCGGCTCAAGGCCAGCGTGCGCCCGGGGGACCTGGTGGCCCGCATCGGCGGTGACGAGTTCATCATCGTGCTCGGAGACGTGTCCGACCTGGCCGGCGGTCAGCGCCTGGCCGAGCGCGTCCGGGCCAGCTTCGTCGAGCCCTTCGCCGTGCGGGGTTCCGGCATCCACAGCTCGGCCAGCCTGGGCATGGTCTTCGTCGACGGCCACAACGCCCATGACGATGCCGAGTCGTTCATCCGTGACGCCGACACGGCCATGTACCAGGCCAAGGCGGCCGGCCGTGACGGGGTGGCCGTGTTCGACGCCTCCATGCGTGACCGGGTGGCCGAGCGGCTGGTCCTCGAGCAGGACCTGCGCCACGCCTTGGCCGACGGTGAGCTGCACGTGCACTTCCAGCCCATCGTGGAGATGGGCAGCGAGCGGGTCGACGGTTTCGAGGCCCTGCTGCGCTGGGCCCACACCACCCGGGGGCTGGTGCCGCCGGTGACCTTCATCCCCATCGCCGAGGAGACCGGCCTCATCGTGGACATCGGGGCCTGGGTCATCGACCAGGCCGCCCGCGAGCTGGCCCGCTGGCGCAAGACCATCGCCGGCGGTGGGGACCTCTACGTGGCCGTGAACCTGTCGGCCCGCCAGCTGCGTGACCCCCTGCTCATCGACCGGGTGGCGGCCGCCCTCAAGACCCACGGCCTGCCCGGTGACGCCCTGTGCCTGGAGCTGACCGAGTCCCTCCTCATGGAGGACCCCGTGGCCGCGGCGGCCATCCTGCACAAGCTGCGGGGCCTGGGCGTGCGGCTGTCCATCGACGACTTCGGCACGGGCTACTCGTCGCTGTCCTACCTCAAGCGCTTCCCCGTGGACCACGTCAAGATCGACCGCTCCTTCGTCGAGGGCCTCGATGCCCCCGACACGTCGGAGGAGAGCCTGTGCTCGGCCATCATCGCCATGGCCAACGCCCTGGGCATGACCACGGTGGCCGAGGGGGTCGAGACGGTGAACCAGGCCGGGCGCCTGCGGGTGCTGGGTGCCGACCGGGCCCAAGGCTACCTCTTCTCCCGCCCCCTGGCCCCCGAGTTCGTGCCCGAGGCGCTCAACCGACTCGGCGTGAAGGGTGCCCTGGTCGCTCCCTGACGGGCGCCCTGGTGGCTCCATGACGGGCGCGGGTGTGATGACGGTCACGTGACACCCGTCCACGGGTGGATCAGTATTGACGAGCTACTCTCACCAGGTCTGATGATTCGGCTACCCCTCAGCCGGTAAAGATGCCCAGACCGTGAAATCTCACGCTCAGGCGTCTGTAGGTTGCCCTGCGTGCTGCCGTCTCTGAAGTCCCTCCTCAATCGTCATCCCGTTGCCGAGCGTCGGATCGGGAGCGCCGCAGCCGCACCGACGACCGTGGCCGCACCGGCCCCGGTGGACGTCACCGAGGCACGCACCGACGTGGTCGTGGACCTCACCCTCGACCGCATCCGCGAGCTCGTGGACACCATCGCCGCCGAGGCGGGGCGGTCCGACGCCCCCTTCGGCACCTACGTCTTCACCCCCGACGAGCCCGGGGCCGATCTGGCCCGCCACGTCGAGCAGCTCGTGTTCGAGGAGTCCTTCGGCAACAGCCCCGAGGCGACCGAGGCGGAGTACGCGGCCTACGAGGGCGCCACCGTGTTCATCTGCGTGCTCGACCACCGACGCTCCCTGCCCGTGGGCGCCATCCGCCTCGTGCTCCCGGGCGCGGCCGGCTTCAAGACCATGGACGACATCGCCGACCACTGGCACACCCCACCGGCCGACGCCATGCGCTCGAGCGGCATGGACCGGGCCAGCGGGGCCACCTGGGACATCGCCACCCTGTCGGTGGCCCCCGGCTACCGCAACGGCGTCGTCAGCCTGGCCCTCTACCAGGCCACCACGACCATGGCCCTGCGCTGTGGGGTGCAGTGGTTCATCACCGTGCTCGACGTCGTCGTCCTGCGCCTGCTCCAGCTCGGCCTGCGCCGCCCCTTCGCCCGCTTCCCCGGGCTCGACCCCCAGGACTACTTCGGGTCCGTCAGCGTGCCCTGCGTCAGCGACGTCACCGCCTGGGCCGACCGCCTGGCCAGCGCCGACCCCACCCTCTACGAGACGCTGTTCATCGGCGCCGGCCTCGAGCCCGCCGTGTCCCACCCCGACTGGCACGAGGCGGCCGCCGTGCTGACCGAGGTCATGGCCAGCGCCTCGTCGGTGTCGGGCCGCCCGCCCCGCGAGCTGCTGCGCACCGTCGCCTGATCCTCGCCCGGCGGCCGAACATCGGCCGTGCCGCCGCGGTACGGTCCCCGTCGAGGGCCCTGGCCGACGGTCGGAGCCGGGGACAGGGGGATCACCATGGTCACGACCGCCACCGCGTGCCGCCGCGGGAGCCGGGGCCGGTGACCTCGGCCCGACGAGCGCTGCGGGATCGGTTGGCGTCGGGGGAGGTCGTGTTCGCGCCTCTGTGCCTGGAGCCCATCGTGGCCCGGTTGTGCGAGGAGCTGGGCTACGAGGCCGGCTACGTGAGCGGTGGAGGTCTGGGCTACTCCCTCGCCGTGTCCGAGGCCCTGCTCACCATGGACGAGATCTCGGCCACGACCCGGGCCATCTCCCGGCGTTCGTCCCTGCCCCTCATCGTGGACGGGGGGGTGGGCTTCGGGGACCCGGTGCAGGTGGCCCGCATGATGTGGGACCTCGAAGCCGCCGGGGCCGCCGCTGTGGAGATCGAGGACCAGGTCGCCCCCAAGCGGGTCAGCCACCACCGCCACATCGAGCACCTCATCCCCCGAGACGAGATGGTGGCCAAGGTGCGCGTCGCCGTCGACCAGCGCCGGGATCCCGACTTCGTCATCATCGCCCGCACCGGTGGGGTGGCCAACGAGGGCTTCGACGCCGCCGTGGACCGGGCCAACGCCTACCTCGATGCCGGCGCTGACATGGCCATGATCTTCCCCCGGTCCAAGCAGGAGTGGATCGAGGCCCCCCAACGGGTGCGGGGACCGCTGGCCACCATCGCCTCGCTCGACCAACGCAGCGCCGCGACATGGACCGACCTGGGCTACCGCCTGGTCATCGACGCCTTCACCGGACAGACGGCGGCCATCGACGCCATCCGCACCGCCTACCGCGAGCAGCGCGAGCAGGGCCACACCACCGTCGGGTTGGCCCGCCACCTCGAGGTCTACGCCGACCTGCCCCGCCTGGCCGGCCTGGAAGAGCTCTACGACATCGAACGGGCCACCACCGAACCGGGCACGTAGGCAGGGGCGCGTTGCGGGTCAGCGACCGAGCAGGTCCCGTGCCGCTCCGAGGTAGAAGCGGTACATGGCCCCCATGGGCTCGACGTCGTCGTAGCTCAGCCGCGAGCTGCTGAAGTGCTCGGGGTTCGGGGTGGGCTCGGAGCCTGCGGGCAAGGTGATCAGGTAACCGGTGGACAGGTCCTGGCGTTGGTGCTCGGTGCGGAACCGACCCACGTACTGGCCCAGGAAGCGGCGCTGGCCGGGGTCGATGTCGAGGCCGACCTCGGCGGTGGAGATGCGGGTCAGGGCCTGGTCGATGGACTCGCCCTTGAACATGCGCAGCCCGGGCAGGGCCCACACCCCCTTGTAGGGCGCGATCCGCCGCCTGACGAGCACGAACCCCTGGCCGTCGACGTGGAGCACCAGGTCGAAGGTGGGGATGACCGACCACTCCAGGATCTGTTCGAAGACGTCTCTCGGTGCGAACGTCACGGGCCGACGGCGAGGCCGCCGACCAGGGGCGGGGGCAGCTCGGTGCCCCGGGGGCGGAAGATGGTGTGGTGGCGCAGCCGGGCCAGCTCGGCGCCGGCGCCGTCGCTGAGCACACCGTCGAGCACCTGGTACCAGTGGCCCTTGCCGTCGTGGACGTCGATGATGCGGGCGCCGATGACGACCTGACCGTCGGCGTGGGCCGGGGCCAGGTGCTGGATCTGGGTGCGCACGTGGATGGTGGGGCCGTAGGTGAAGTTGTGCCTGGTCAGGGGGGCCATGCGGGCAGCCAGGAACCAGGGGTGGATGCGGCCCTCGGGCAGGTCGGTGTGCTCGAGCCCTAGCTCTTCGGTGGCCAGGCGCCGGGCGGCGTCGGCGGTGACGAACGCGGCCAGGGGGCGCAGGGGCTGGCCCACCGGTGCCGTGTCGACGGTGTAGGTGGGGCGCACGTGGGGCGGGTCCTCACCGGGGGCGACGGCGGGGGGGTCGATGTCGGCGAACCACGGGGCCCTACCCAGCCCGGCCTCACCGTCGAGGATGAGTCGGGCGGCGATGCCGGGGGTGGCGGGGTCGGCCAGCACCTCGGCCCGCAGGGACCAGCCCCGGCCCTCGGGGGTCACGGTGATGGTCAGCTCCTCGCCGGCGAACAGCGGGCGGCGCAGGGTGACGTCGGCCCAGCCCGTGTCCCGCCACGTGGGCCCGGCCGCCTCGCTGAGCACGTCGGCCACCAGCCCGTAGGTGCGCACCCCGGCCACCAGGGCGCCGCGGTAGCCCGCGGCGCTGGCCCCCGCCTCGCTGTGCACGGGGTTGGGGATGCCGGTCGGCGGCGGATCGGGGGTGGCGGTGACCCGCCGGACCAGGGCCGAGGGAGAGGGGGACGAGGCCATGGCCGGATGTTGCCACGCCTGGGGTGGCTGCGCTCAGGGTTGGTCGGGAACCCCGCCGAGCATGTCCTGGAGGTGGCGGTGGACGCGCACGGCCCGGCGGTCATCGGGGTAGCGGGCGATGGCCCGGGCCTCCTGGGCGGAGCCCGCGGCGTAGTGGCGCCGGGCCCAGGGCGAGCTGGGCTTGGCCACCGCGATGGCCCCCACCAGGGCGAAGGGCAGCAGGAAGATGCCCAGGAAGCCCAGGTAGACCTTGCCCTTCATCATGGAGATGACCACGGCGGGCAAGGTGATGAACACGTGGTAGCCGAACACCAGCCAGCGGGCCATGCCCTCCTGGTCGCCCACGTCGGCGCCGGCGGGGTGCATGCCCAGCAGCAAGAGGGTGAGGGTGGCCGTGGCCAGGAGGACGGCGTCGAGGGACACCCGCCCCTGCTCGCGCCAGTAGACGTCGTCGAGGAAGACGATGAGGGCGAACTCGTCGAGCACCAGGCCTCCGCCCAGGCCGAAGCAGAAGGCCACCACCTCGGCCCAGGGCGATGACGGCCCCGTGCCCACGGCCAGGGCCCCGCTGATGAGCATGATGATCATCCCGAAGAGCATGTGGTGCAGGTGCATGCCGCCGGGGGTGACGTTGCCCGGCCACCAGCTGACCTGGGCCCGGATCATGCGGGTGCTGAGGCGGATGAAGCCGAAGCCGGCGACGAAGCCGACCAGCAGCCAGAAGAACCCGGCCTTGCCCTCTTCGCTGATCTCGTCGTGGTACATGTGGTGGAGGCCCGCGAACACAGCCCGAAGTATGACGCCAGGGACGCGATCCTCAGGGGCAGTCCCCGGGTTGGTCGGTGAGGCCCAGGTGGAAGGCCATCCACGGCAGGGAGCTGGCGAAGGCCGCCTTCCACACCCGGAAGCTGTGGCCGCCGGGGTGGACGACCAGGCACGAGGTCACCCCGGCCGCCCGGGCAGCGTCGGCCACGGCGACGACGCCCTCGCGGGTGCCGCGGTCGTCGCTTCCCACCTCGAACCAGCCTGCGGTCTCCTCGAAGCGCCGTCCTCGGGTCGGTCCAGGGTGGGCTGGCCCACCCCCGAGTAGTCACCGAACACGCGGATCTGGTCGGGATGGCGCAGGGCGAGGATGGCTGCACAGGTGCCCCCGCTCGACAGTCCGGCCACGGCCACCGTCCCCGGTCCCGTGGCCGCACCGAAGCGGTCGGCGGCAAAGGCGAGCACGTCGTCCATGAGGTAGGTCTCGACCCGACCCCGGCGGCTGTCGACGCACTCGGTGTCGACCTGGTCGACACCGCCGACATCGGGCATCACGAGGATGGGGGCCTGCCCGCCGTGGTCGGCGGCGAAGGCGTCCGCCGCCACGTCGGCCTGCCCGGACCGGGTCCAGTTCTCGGGCCCGCCGGGGTCGCCGTGCAGCAGCAGGATCACGGGCAGGGCGGGCCGGGGAACGGCGAACCAGGCCGGGGGCAGGTAGACGTAGGCCCGACGGGCCTCGAAGCCCGACCGGGGGGCGGGGACGTCCACGTGCACCGTCCAGCCGCGGGCGGGCAGGGTGCCGGCGGCCTCCACCTCGGCCACGATGGCGTCGAGCTCCCCGATGCCGGTCTCGTGGGCGGCCACCCGTCCGGCCAGGGCGGCGAAGGTCGGGTAGTAGGCGTAGTCGCCGCCGCGGTCACGACCGTCCCGATGACCAACTGGCGACGCCACACACCCGAGCGCCAGCGCAGGCTCGCCACCAGGACCACGGGCGTGAGCACCAGGATCGACCACGGGAACCACCCCGTGGTCAGCGAGGTGTTGCCGTGCTGTCCAGGGCCACGACCGGTCGTTCCTCCTGCCGGAAGCGGGGCCGGCTGCAGTCGGGCCCGCAAGGCTCGGGCCGGGAGCCTACGGCGTCGGGTGAGGGGGCGGGGGAGCTCGCCGGCGGGACTCGCCCGCTCGCGTCCCGTCCGCCAGCCCGTCGTCACCTCTGGCTGCCACCTCCCCTTCGCGCTGTCCGGGGGGCGCATGGCGGCCGAGGGGTTGGAGACGGTGCTCGAAGCGGCCGGTCTGGGCCTGTTCTGCGTGGTGGGGGCGGCCAAGGCCCTCGACGTGGGCACGAACCGGCTCACCGCCGTGCTCATGGGCACCCTCACCGCCGTCGGTGCGGGACGGTGCGCGACGTGCTGCTCAACCAGGTTCCCGGGTGCTGCAGGCCCACATCCTGGCCGTGGCCGCCCTGGCCGGAGCCGCGCTGTTCGTGGCCGTCCTACGGGTCGGGCCATCCCGCCCCAGGGCCATGGCCCTGGGTGGGGGGCTGTGCTTCGGGCTCCGCGTCGTGGCCGTGTGGAGCGACTGGAACCTGCCCCGACCCGGCGCACGCTGAACGCCGGCCCCTAGGCCAGCGGCCGGCCCCGCACGTGGGTGACGACCAACTCGGGCACGGGCACGGCCCCGGCCGGGTCGGTGGTGGGGGCCTTGGCGGGGAAGTCGAACACCCCCAGCATGAGCTGCATGGGATGGTCGGGGGCGTGGCCGACGTGGTGCACGACCTGCCCGTCGACGCTGAAGACGAGAGAGCCGGGCCGCCAGTCCACGCCGTAGGTGTGCAGGTCGGCGACGTCGATATCGAGAGGGTCGGCGGAGAAGTCCTCCACGGCCTTCGGGTCGCGGAACCGGTGGACCCCCATGCCCACGTCGGCCGACCCGGGGCGGACGGCATCGCCGAACACCTCGGCCACGCAGATCTCGGCCGAGTGCTCGGGGCGGTCCTCGACGCCCGACATCCAGAAGGCGGCCATGGAGCGGGGTGAGATCACGGCCCGCATGGTCACCTCGATGTGTCCGAAGTGGGGGGTGTAGCCCCACAGGGTGGGCTGTTCCTCGCGCACGGTCAGGCCGGGGCGGAACGGCTGCTGGCCGATGGTGCTGCCCAGGGGTCCGGCGAAGCTGCCGCTCTGCACGCAGGACACCCGCAGGGGCTCGGTGTGCAGGTCAGGGCACCACAAGGGCTGCTCAGCAGGGATGGTGAGGTGCAGCCCGTCGTCCTCGCACGACCACGTGGCCGCCGCGGTGGCCCGGCAGCTCCAGTGGGGCAGGTAGTAGGGGAACCACACCTCGGGATCGAGGGTGGGTCCCACGAAGTGCTCGTCGAGCTCGGCGCGTGAGGTGACCGCGCGTGACGTGACCACCGACACTTCCTAGCAGCCCCGCCGTCGCCGTTCGGCGTAGCGTGAAGGGCCGACGTCCTGGAGGTGCGACGTGACGGTGGTCCTGGTCCACGGCAACCCGGAGACGGCGGCCATCTGGGGCCCGTTGCGGGCCGCGCTCGGCCGCGACGACGTGATCTGCCTGTCCCCGCCGGGCTTCGGCGCCCCGCCACCCGCGGGGTGGACGGCCACCCGGCTGGAGTACCGGAACTGGTTGGTCGGCGAGCTGGAAGCGCTCGGTGAGCCCGTCGACCTGGTGGGCCACGACTGGGGTGGCGGCCATGTCATGGGCGTGGCCATGGCCCGGCCCGACCTGCTGCGCTCGTGGGTCAGCGACATCGTCGGCGTGTTCGACCCCGACTACGTGTGGCACGAGTTCGCCCAGGTGTGGCAGGCCCCGGAGGCGGGCGAGGCCTGGGTGGAGCAGATGCTGGCCCTGCCCGACGACCAGATGGCCGCCTTCCTGGCCTCCCGGGGCATCACCGCCGACGTGGCCGCCGAGCTGGCGGCGGCCTTCGACGAGACCATGGGTCGCTGCATCCTCGCCCTCTACCGCTCCGCCGCCCAGCCCGCCCTGTCCGAGGCGGGCCGCGACCTGGCCGTCGCCGCCCAGCGTCCCGGCCTGGCGCTGTTGGCCGAGCTCGACGTCCTGGTGGGGACCGACGAGCAACGCCGCCGGTCCGCAGCCCGGGCCGGCGCCCGGGTCGAGGTCCTGGCCGGCCGGGGCCACTGGTGGATGCTGGAGGACCCTGAGCAGGGGGCCGCCGCCCTCACCCGGTTCTGGGCCGACCTCCCGCCATCGGTCTAGCCGGCGACGGCGGGCTGGAGCTTGGCGTTGATCTCGGCCCGGGCGGCGGCGTAGCTGGTGGCCAGGGCGGCGATGCGGTCGGCGGCCGGCTCCACGGTGTCGATGGCGCCGGACAGGGCCACAGGCCCGTCGAACAAGGCCCGGATCTCTGGACCAGGGCGAAGGGGGACTGGCGCCCGGCATGGCCCCCGGCGCCGGCAGCCACGGCGATGAGGCCGTCGGCCCCCTTCTGGATGGCCTAGCGGGCGTAGCGGTCGTCGATCACGTCGTGGAGGGTGGGGCCACCCCAGGCGTGGACGGTGGCGTTCAGGTCGTCGCGGGCACCCAGCGACGAGACGACGATGGGCACCTCCCGCCGGCCGCACGCCTCCACGTCCGCCTCCCAGCGGGGGTTGGAGCCGTGCACGATCTGGTTGACGGCGAAGGGGGCGCCGGGTTGGTCGGGGGGTGCAAGCGGCAACCCGGTAGGCAGCAAACGCACCCCTCGGCGGGCGAGCCGAGTCGCGTTCTGGCCCTAGATGTGACACCCCACCTCGACGGCGGCGGATCAGCCCACGGCGTCGGCCGAGGGCGGGGCCGAACCGCCCTGGGGAGCGGTGGCGGTCATGAGCCGCCTGATCTCGGCCTGGTCGGCGGCCGACGGGCGGCCCCACCCGGGCTGGTAGCCGTAGACCTCCCGCAGCGTCGTCGAGCGCATGCCCGCCTCCAGCAGTTCGACGTGGTCGGTGTCGATGAGGGCGGGGTGCTCGACCCCACAGGCCTCGGACACCTTGAGCAGGTCCCGGCGCAGGGTCTTGATGTAGTTGGCCGCCCGTACCGACTTGAGCGTGGGGTCGAGGCCATGCGCCAGCCACTTGTCCTGGGTGGCCACCCCCGACGGGCAGCGGTCGGTGTGGCACTTCTGGGCCTGCACGCAGCCGATGGCCAACATGGCCTCTCGGCCGACCGACACCATGTCGCA
Source organism: Acidimicrobiales bacterium (assembly GCA_038255145.1). Taxonomy (GTDB): domain Bacteria; phylum Actinomycetota; class Acidimicrobiia; order Acidimicrobiales; family CAIXPF01; genus WHTX01. Next base: position 227,389 of record JBBSLP010000001.1, on the reverse strand, counting down.
CCCCATGGCGAAAGCGACGATGGCGTTGTCGGGCAGGCCCAGCTTGCCGCCGCCGATGAACACCACCTGGTCGGTGATGTCTCGGTCGGCGAAGATCGAGTACACCCGGGAGAAGCCAAGTCGGAAGGGCAGGGACACCGAGTCGGTGAAGATCAGCGGGGCCGCCCCCGTGCCCCCCTCGCCGCCGTCGATGTTGATCCAGTCCACGCCCCGGCCGGTGGTGGCCATCAGGTCGGCCAGTTCGTACCAGAAGCCCAGGTCGCCCACGGCGGACTTGATGCCCACGGGCAGGCCCGTCTCCTGGGCCAGCAGCTCGACCCAGTCCAACAGGCCATCGGTGTCGCGGAACTCGGCATGGCGGGAGGGGCTGACGCAGTCCCGACCCCGGAGCACGCCCCGGGTGGTGGCGATCTCGGCCGACACCTTGGCTCCGGGCAGCAGCCCGCCGAGACCGGGCTTGGCCCCCTGGCTGAGCTTGACCTCGAGCGCCCGCACCGGGGCCGACGCCACCAGGTCCTTGAGCCGGGCCAGGTCGAAGCGGCCGTGCTCGTCGCGGCAGCCGAAGTAGGCCGTGCCGATCTGGAAGGTGAGCTCGCCCCCCTTGCGGTGGTAGGGCGAGATGCCCCCCTCGCCGGTGTTGTGCAGGCAGCTGGCCAGCTTCGCCCCCCGGTTCAACGCCTCGATGGCGTTGCCCGACAGGGCCCCGAAGCTCATGCCCGAGATGTTGACCACCGAATCGGGGCGGAACGCTCCGGGCCGGCCGCGGGGTGCCCCCAGCACCTTGGCGCACGGCACCCATGCCTCCTGACCAGCGGCGGGGCTCGACGGGGGGATGGCGTGGCCGAAGGTGGCGTGCTTGACGATGGGGTAGGCGGTGGCGTGCTCGATGTCGTTGTCGGTGCCGAAGCCGAAGTAGTTGTTCTCGAGCTTGGACGACGCGTAGACCCAGCGACGCTGGTCCCGGCTGAAAGGCCGTTCGGCGTCGTTGGACGTCACGATGTACTGGCGGAGCTCGGGCCCGACCTTCTCCAACAGGAAGCGGGCGTGGGCGATCACCGGGAAGTTGCGCAGCAGGGTGTGCTTGCGCTGCACCAGGTCGTGGGCGGCCACCGCGGCCAGCGCCGCGGTGGCCGCAGCGGTGCCGGCACGCAGGATCGACGTCATGGCCGCAGCATGCTCGGTGGCCGCAGGCTGCCTGACATCACGCCGATGGGCCGTCGGTCCCCTGGTCGTTGTCATGGTCGTGGTCGTGGTCGTGCCAGCTGGGGGGACGGACGGGGGCCGGCGTGGCCTCGCTCCAGTGGTCGGGGCGGATCTGGAAGAGCTCGATCATGCGCTGCCAGCCCGAGGCCACCGTCAGCGCCGCGCCCAGCTCGAGGATCTGGCCGTCGCTGTAGTGGCGGCCCAGCTCGGCCCGCAGCTCGGGATCGAGGGTGGGGATGCCGGTCTCGGTCAGGGCGTCGGCCAGCCGCAGGGCGGCCACGACGGCGGGGGTCAGGTCGTCGGGGTCGACGTCGTCCAACGGACCGATGGCCGCTTGGACCTGGGCCTCGGTCATGCCTCGGCGCGCCAACGACGCGCTACGGGCCAGGCTTCAATGGACGCACTGGTTGCGGTTGGCCAACCGCACCCGACACAGCTCGACGGTGGCGGGGTCGAGCTCGGACTCCGACGTGTAGACGAAGCTGACCCAGTTCAGGAACTGGTTGAGCACGGCAGGGCGGGCGGCCAGGGTCAGGAACAGGTTGTCGTCGGTGTAGGCCTTGTCGTACCAGACCTCGAGCCGGTGGCGGAGCTCGTCGTCGAGCGCCCCGGCGTCGGCCTTGGGCAGGAAGCCGTGCTCGTTGGCCATGTCGATCCCCCCTCGCAGCCGATCCCCCCTTGGATCAGCTGGTGGAGCCGACGCTACCCGCCCTCAGTCGGCGACGGGGACGGCCGTGGCGGTGAGGTCGGCCTCGGGCCGGCGACGGGTGCGCAGCGCGGGCCGGTCCAACAGGGCGCTGGTGGTCAGCAGGCAGGCCATGACCCCCGCAGCGATGGCCCACGCCGGGCCCGCTCCCAGGGCGGCGAACAGGGGGGCGGCGGTGAAGGCGCCGATGGCGGCGGCCGCCGAACCCGCAGCCTCGCTGAAGCCCTGGGCGGCACCGGCGTCCTGCACGGGGGCGGCCTCGGCCACCGCGGCCTGGGACCCGGGCGACTGGATGGCCTCGAACAGGCCCTGGGGGACGACCATGATCATGATGACGGGCAACGAGGACACCAGGCCGTAGCTGGCCATGATGGGGATGGTCGCCGCCGCGGACAGCAGCGAGGCCATGCGGGGCCCGTAGCGGTCCGACAGCCGCCCGGCGTGCTTGGCCACCAGCAGCATGGGCAGGGCGAAGGCGGTCAGGGACAGGGTGATGGTCACCGTCGACGCCCCGAGCTCGTCGAGGTAGGTGGCCCACAGGGGCTCGAACACGCCGATCGAGTAGCGGAACGAGACCACGACGAGGATGGCGGCCATCACCTTGCGGTTGCCGGCCAGCCGACGCAGCACCCGCTTGTCCATGGTGTCGATGACCGCATCCCGGGGGGCTTCGGGGATGGGCACCCGGCTGACGGGCACCAGGGTGAGCACGAGGCAGGCCCCCAGGACCAGGAAGGGCAGGCGCACGTCGGCCAGCTCGGTCAGGGCCCCTGCGATGGGGGGACCGAAGACGAAGCCCGACAGGTAGGCGGCGTAGAAGACGCCCAGGCGTTCGCCCTGGTTGCCGTCCGCGGTGAGCAGGATGGCCCGTCGGGCCGGGGGCACGATCATGCCCAGGCCGGCGCCGAGCAGGGCCCGGGCGGCGACGAACTGCCACAGCTCGGTGGCCAGGCCGAACCACAGCAGACCGACGGCGCAGGCCACCACCCCACCGCGCAGCAGCAGGGTGCTGTAGCCCCGGTCCGCGTAGCGCGACAGCGTGAGCTGGGTGATCAGCGCGGCCACGAAGGCCGAACCGGCGATGTAGCCCAGGCTCGCGGTGGGCAGGTCGTAGCGATGCTCGAGCTCGGCCAAAAGGGCGAACACCGAACTGACGCCGGCCATGGCCACGGCCACGACGATGTAGAGCCCCCTCATGGGCGCAGAGCATCCCACGATCGGCGACCGGGCAGGGGGTGAGATCGGCGGGTGCCGCCTGGTTCAATTGTAGTTCAGGGTCAGGTCTGATCCGGCGACGAGCGCCGCAGCACGGCCCAGGTGCCGTCGCCGGCCTCGGCCCACACCCCGGTCCACGCGCCGGGCAGGGCGGCGGCCACCTCCTCGGCGGGCAGGTAGATAGGGGTGTCGTCGCCGATCGAGCTGATCCACACCACCACCCCGCCCGGCGCCAGGGCCCGGTCGAGAGCGGCGGGGAACAGGAAGGCGTTCACCAGCACGGCCACGTCCACCGACCCATCGGCGACGGGCAGCTGGGAGGCGTCGGCCTGGACCAGGGGTACGCCGGGACGTGCCTGGCGCAGCATCTCGAAGGACAGGTCCAGGCCGAGCACCCGCTCGAAGCGGGGGGCCAGGTGCCGGGTGGTGACGCCGGGGCCCACCCCGATGTCGAGGCAGGTACCCCACGTGATCGACCCACCCCGGGCCAGGGCATCGTCGATGGGGGCCATGCGCAACGGCTCGTTGGCGAAGCGCTGCTCCCACTCCCCGGCCAGCCGGTCGAACACCCCCACCACCCGGTGGGCCTCGGCGTCGTCCCACACGCCGGCGGCGTCGCGGGCCAGGGCCTCGGTCAGTACCCGCATGGGGTTGGCGGCGCCGCCGACGGGAGGGCGGCCCGGCGTCGAGGCGATGACCCGCTCCAGGGGACGCACCGCCGCCGGCGCCGCCATCGTCAGCCCTGCTCGAGGTCGAGGCTGCTCTCGACCTCGGGTCGACCCCGCAGCGAGCGCTTGAGCTCGGCGAAACCGGGGAAGGTGGCCAGCTCCCACATGGCGTCCCACAGGCGCAGGGCGTCCTCGCCGGCGGGCACCTTGTTGATGACGGGGCCGAAGAAGGAGTACTGCTGGCCGTCGCGCTCGAAGGTGATGATGGGGGTGCCCACGTCCTTGCCCGCCCGGCTGAGGGCGCCCTCGGTCTCGGCCTTGATGACCTCGTCCCAGCTCTCGTCGTTGGCGGCGGCCAGGAACTCGTCCTCCACGCCAACCGAGGCCAGGTAGGCAGCCAGACCGTCGTCGTAGGCCTCCACCATCTCGTCGCGGCGGCCGCGGACGTGGATGTCCCCGCCGAACTGGGTGTAGAGCGCGGCCATGCGGTCACGGTCACCCGCGGCCCGCACGGCGGCGGCCACCCGCAGCAGCTTGGTGCCCGTGCCCAGCGCGGCCACGAACTTGGGGTCGGCGTCGGCGGCCTCGAACTTCTCGGCGTTCAGGAAGCGCAAGCTGATGAAGCGCCAGTCGACCTTCAGGTCACGCTGGCGGGCCACCTCGGCCACCCAGCGCGAGGTGATCCACGCCCACGGGCACAGCGGATCCCAGAAGAACTCGACGTCGTAACCGGTGGCGATGCCGGCTGCTTCATCGGGGGAAAGGTCGGTGAGGGTCTCGGTGGTCGTCATGTTCGGCTCGGTTCTCGATGCGGCTGGTGCGGCTTGGGGTGGGGGCGCTGTGGCCGGCGTGGCCGGGGGTTCAGGTCCGCTTGCGGATCCAGGCGGCGATGGCGCCACCGATCTCGTCGGGGCTGTCCTCTTGGAGGAAGTGTCCACCGGACACGGTGACCTCGTCCTGGTTGGGCCAGGTGCGGGCGAACTCGCGGGGGGCGCCGATGAGGATGGCCCCGGGATCGGCGTCGATCAGCAGCTTGGGCACGTCGCTCTGGGCCAGCCAGGCGGCGTAGTCGGCGGCGATGGCGCACACGTCGGCGGGCTCGCCCTCGATGGGGATCTGCCGGGGCCAGGTCAGGGTGGGGCGACGGTCCTCGCCGGCGTTGCGGAAGGGACGGCGGTACTCGTCGAGCTCGGCCTCGGTCAGGGTCCGCAGGATCGACCCGGGCAGGACCCGCTCGACGAACACGTTCTTGTCGAGGGCCATGGCGTCACCAGCGGGGGAGCGGAAGCCCTGGAAGACGCCCTTGGCCGCGCCGGGCCACTCGTCCCAGGTCACGGGGCGGACGATGGCTTCCATGTAGGCGATGCCGGCCACGGCGTCACGGTGGCGGTTGGCCCAGTCGAAGCCCAGGGCCGAGCCCCAGTCGTGGACCACCAGGGTGACGTCGTGGTCACCGCGGCCCACGCCCAGCTGGTCGAGCAGGCCGTCGAGGTAGTGGCGGTGCTCGACGAACGTGTAAGAGCCGGGGCCGGGGTCGTCGACCTTGTCCGAGTCCCCCATGCCGATCAGGTCGGGAGCGATGCAGCGGCCCAGGCCGGACAGGTGGGGGATGACGTTGCGCCACAGGTAGGACGAGGTGGGGTTGCCGTGCAACAACACGATGGGGTCCCCCTCGCCCACCTCGACGTAGGCCATGCGCTTGCCGGCCACCTCGAGGTGGCGCTTCTCGTAGGGGAACTCGGCGGAGATCGGCATGGATGCCTCCGGGTGGCGATGGTCGGTGGGTGGTGCTCAGCGGGTCAGCAGGCGGGCGGTGTCGTCGCCCAGGCGGCCCAGCAGGGCGGGGTCGTTGCGGGCCTTGGCCAGCACCATCAGGCCCTGGACGTGGGCGAGGACGGCGTCGGCCGCCCCGGTGGGGTCGAGGTCGGCGGCCAGTTCCCCCCGCTCGATCCCGGCGGCGATGGCGGTGGCGAAGATGGCGGCCATGTCGGCGAACACGGCGGCCACCCGGCGGCGGATGGCGGGGTCCCGGGTGGACATCTCCGCGGCCAGGTTGCCGAACTGGCAGCCCTGGACCCCGCAGTCGCCGGATTCGACGCCGTCACGCAGGTGGGTGGTGAGCAGCTCGCCGTAGCGGGCGAACGCGTCGAGGGTGGGCAGCCCGGTGGCGAAGGCGGGGTCGAACAGTTGGGCCCGGGCCCAACCCCAGCTGCGGTCGAGCATGGCCTCGGTGAGGGCGGCCTTGGACGGCCACCAGTGGTAGAAGCTGCCCTTGCGGACGTCGGCGGCCAGGCACAGCTCGGCCACGCCCACGGCTTCGTAGCCCCGCTCGTGCATGAGCTGCGAGGCCGCCTGCACCAGCCGCTCGCCCGGGTTGAGCCCAGGGCACGCGTCCGTCCCTTGGGGGCGGAGGGACTCGACGGGGGCCACGGCGGCCAACATAGTTGACCGACCGTCTAGGGACAACAGCCCCACCGCCCGGGCCGGCCGCGGTGGGCGGGCGGCGCCGGGAGGCCGTCCGGACCGTGGGGGGCTGGCCATGGCCATCACCGGCACCGACGTGACGAAGGAGGCGGCCGACATGATCCTGGCCGACGGCAACTTCGCCACCATCGTCACCGCCGTGCCCCTGCTGGCCACCCAGATCCTGTGGATCAACCTGCTGACGGACACTGCGCCCGCCCTGGTCACCCTGGCCGCGCTCGACCTGCGCCTCGACGGCGGGCTGCTGTGCATGGCCCTGGCCAGCATCGTGCTGTGGGCCGACGAGGCCAAGAAGCTGGTCGAGCGGGCCTGGCGTCGTTGAGTCCCAGAGGGTTGTGTACGCCTCGTGGAGGGTTCGCCTACAGGCCGAGCAAGGCTCGAAGGCCGTCGTCGATGACGTCGACCAACGCGGGGGGCAGCTGTCCGGCTCGCTCCACCAGCAGCGAGCGATCGACGAGTTCCAGGCCGAGCGGTACGGCTACGGAGTCCTTCGGCAGGCCGGTCACCGTGGCGTCGAGCAAGACGTTGCCGGCGATGCCTGCTCGCTCGATGTTGGACGTCAGGGGCACGACATGGGTCTGCCAGACCCTGACGCTGAGCACGTCGTCTGACGACACGATGACGCACGGTCGCCGCTTGTCGAGGTCGATCCAGTACACGCCGCCTCGTGCTACCACGGAGCGGAACGTTCCATTCGCTCGCCAGTTGCTCGCGCCTCGTTCTCCGTGGGCGGCTCGGTTTCCGCCAGCGCAGCATCAGCCAGCAGCTGCTGCGCGAGGCTCATCGTTGACTGAGCCGCATGGCGCCGCAGCTGATCGGTCACCCACCTTGAGAACGGAACGTCGAGGCTGTCGATGATGGGCACGACGTCATCAGGGACGCTGATCGTCTTGTTCGGCACGTACGTATTATACGTACGTCCAGGCGGGTTCGCATCACCGTGTGGGCCAAAGAGTCGATGACAGATCGGCCTGCTCCCACCCATCGCCCTCGGTAGCGGAAAGCACTTCACGAACGGCCGTCCGCATGGTCGGCGTTGCTGGGGCAGGTGCCTGGACGGGCAGGCTTCGTCGATCACCCTCGGCCGGTTGGCGCCGCGGTATGCCCGTCGTCTCAACTACGGGGCGATGCACACACCCTTCGTGCCCGAGGAGCTGGAGGCGTTCCGCGACACCGTGCGGAACTACGCCACCAAGCGGCTGCTGCCCGACTACGCCCGCTGGAAGACCGAGCCCTACCCCCGGGACCGGGTGGCCGAGCTCGGCGCCCTGGGCGTGCTCGGCCTGTGCACCCCGGGTGAGTACGGGGGATCGTTGGACGCCGGCGGGGGCTACCTGGCCATGGGCCTGGCCTCGGAGGAGATCGCCCGGGGTGACTTCAACGTCACCTACTTCCTGCAGCTGGCCACCATCGGCTCGCGCCTGCTGGCCCTGGGTGACGGCGAGGAGCTCAAGCAGCGCTGGATCCCGCCCGTGGTGGCCGGGGAGAAGATCATGGCCTTCGCGCTGACCGAACCGGCCGTTGGTTCCGATGCCGTGCGCCTGTCGTGCACCGCCCGCCGTGATGGCGACGAGTGGGTGGTCAACGGGGAGAAGTCGTCCATCACCTTCGCCGGCTCGGCCGACGCCTGCATCGTGTTCTGCCGCACCGGGGGCGCGGGGGCGTCGGGGGTCTCCATGGTGCTCGTGCCCCTGGACCTGCCCGGGGTGACCCGCCAGGTGTACTCCAGCTCCACGGCGCACCTGACCCAGCGAGGGTCGCTGTTCTTCGACGACGTGCGGGTGCCGGCCGACCACCAGATCGGGGCCGAGGGGGCCGGCTTCGTGGCCGCCATGCAGGCCTTCGACTTCAACCGGGCCATCATCGCCCTGGCCTGCGTGGGCGCCGCCGCCCAGACCCTCGACGAGACCATCGCCTACGTCAAGCAGCGGGAGGCCTTCGGGCGCCCGCTGGCCCGTCACGAGGGCATCGCCTTCCAGGTGGCCGAGCACCTGGCCCACGTCCACGCCGCCCGCCTGCTGGGTTACGAGACCCTGGCCCTGGCCGACGAGGGCCGACCCCACATCAGCCAGGCGGCCATGGCCAAGTGGTTGGGGCCCAAGTGCGGGGCCGAGGCCATCCACGCCTGCGTGCTCATGCACGGCTGGACGGGCTTCGGCGTCGACCTGCCCCTGGTCCAGCGTCTGAACGACGTCATGGGCCTCGAGGTCGGCGACGGCACGCCGGAGATCATGAAGGGCGTCATCGCCCGCGAGGCCATGGGCCGGGCCTTCACCGCCTACCGCTGAGGAGTTGCTGTGAGCACTGTTGTGGAGACGGGCGATACCGCCGAGCCGGTCCTTTTCGAGGTGGCCGATCCCGACGGGCCTTACGCCGGGGTGGGCATCGTCACCCTGGCCCGGCCCCCGGCCAACGCCCTGGGTGACAACGTCATCGCCGGGCTCGACGCCGCCTGCGACCGCGCCGATGCGGCCCGGGTGGGCGCCGTGGTGTTGCGCTCCTCCGTGCCCGGGTTCTTCGTAGCCGGGGCCGACCTGAAGCTGCTCGACGGGCTGGATGCCGACCGCTTCCTCGACTACCTGGACCGGTTGCGGGCCGTGCTCGACCGCATCGCCGGCGCTCCCTGGCTGTCCCTGGCCGCCATCGAGGGCCACGCCCTGGGGGGCGGGTTGGAGCTGGCCATGGCGTGCACGCTCCGGGTGGCCTCGGAGACGGCCCGGTTGGGGGTGCCCGAGGTCAAGCTCGGCCTGCTGCCCGGGGCCCAGGGCACCCAACGCCTACCCCGCCTGGTGGGTCGGGGTCCGGCGTTGGACCTGCTGCTCACCGGGCGCTCCGCTCGGCCGGAGGAGGCCCTGCGCATCGGCCTCGTCGACCGGGTCGTGGCCGCCGGCGGGGCCGAGGGAGAGGCCCTGACCTGGGCGGCTGCGTTCGCGGAGGGGCCCCGGGAGGCTCACGCCGCCATCGTGCGCTGCGTGGACGCCGCCCGCGACCTGCCCCACGCCCAGGGCGTCGAGGTCGAGAAGCAGGAACTGGCCGGGTTGTTCGAGACCGTCGATGGCCGTGAAGGCGTGCGGGCCTTCATCGAGAAGCGCCCGGCCCAGTTCGGTGGTGCCGGCTAGCCGGGGCCGATGGCGCCGGGGGTGACGGAGCGGTGGAAGCCGTCGAAGGGGGGGAGGCGGTCGTGGTCGGCGATGGGCCACAGGCCGCTGACCAGGTCGGTGCCCCCGGATACGAGCAACTCCTGGCCGGTGATGTAGGCGGCGGCGGGGGAGAGCAGGAAGGTGATGGCGGCGGCGACCTCGGCCTCGGTGCCGTGGCGGCGGGCCACGGTCAGGGTGGGCAGCTTGGTCAGCAGCTCGTGGAAGGGCTCGCCCTCGTACGTGTCGTAGCCATTGGAGGCCACGTAGCCCGGGGCCACGGCGTTGACCCTCACGCCGTGGGTGGCCCACTCCAGGGCCAGGGTGCGGGTCAGGTTGGCCATGCCCGCCCGGGCTGCGGACGAGTGGCCCATGAAGGGGATGCCGTTGCCGTGGTCGGCGGTGATGTTGACGATGGCCCCGCCCTCGTCGGCCATGTGCTGGGTGAACACCTCGCGGGCCATGAGGAAGCCGCCCACCAGGTTGGTGCGCACCACGGTCTCGAAGCCCTTCTGGCTCATCTCGGCCAGGGGGGCGGAGAACTGGCCGCCGGCGTTGTTGACCAGGCCGTCGATGCGGTCGTGCTCGGCCACGATGCGCATGACGGTGTCGGCCACCTGGGTCTCCTCCCGGATGTCGCAGGTGTGCCAGCTGGCCCGGCCGCCGTCGTCGATGATCTCGGTGCCGGTGGCCTCGAGCGGGCCGTGGCGTCTTCCCACCAGGACGACGGTGGCGCCGAGGGCAGCCAGCTCGTGGGCCGTGCACCGGCCGATGCCGGTGCCACCGCCGGTGACGAGGACCACCTGGTCGGCGAACAGGTTGTCACGGAAGACGCTCTGGTAGGGCACGACCCCCATGGTGGCCCAGCCGGCGGCAGCGGGCTGCGCCGCTTCGGGGGACCAGGCTTTGGATCGGTTCCGCATCACGTCGAATTGGGCGGGAGCGGGTGGCTGTCATACCGCCTGCGTAGGTTGACCCCCGTCTTCCCCTGCCGTCCCTGCTCCGAGATGGAGAGCCCGGTGGGTGACCCGAACCGCCCTTACGCCCCCTTCGTCCGTGCTCAGCCGCTGGCTGGCCGGGCCCTACGTCACGCCGCGTTGGTCGTGCTCCTGCGGTCGGCCGGGAGCCTGTCCCCGAGCGATGTCCTCACCCGCTTGGGCCAAGCGGGCTACACCGTCCATGGGGCCAACCCCGCCAAGGTCATCGCCGACGCCTTGGGCCACGAGGTGAGCCTGGGCCGGGTCCGACGGCCGAGGTGGGGCCACTACGCCATCGGATACCTGCCCAAGGTCACGGCCAGCCGGGTGCGGCGTCGCTGGAACGACGCGACGGACCACTGATCCGACGTCCCAGTGGCCCAATTCGATGCGATGCGGAACCGATCCAAGAGGTCGGCCTCGGCCGGATGCCGGAAGGCCGCCCCAGGGGAGGGGCCGCCGCGGCCACCGCGCGCTCAGGGGCGGACGATGGCGGGGACCAGGTAGGTCTCGAGGTAGGTGCGGGCGCCGTCGGGGCTGCGGCGGCGGGGGCCGTCGAGGGACAACAGCGACAACAACGCCCGCAGGATCCACTCCGAGGCGTCGGCGGGGTCGAGGCCGGGGCGCACCTGGTCGGCCCAGTGCTCGAACAGGGGGCGGAACAGGGCGGTGACCTTCTCGAACAGCGCCACGGAGCGACCGGCCACCTGGTGGCCCGTCGAGCCGGGCTCGCCGATGTCGAACATTCGGCGCAGGGCGGGGTCCCGGGCCACCCCCCGCAGCCCCAGGTCGACGAACTCGACCACGGCCGCCCCCAGGGAGGCCTGGCGTTCCAAGCGCGGTCGCACCCGCTCGAAGTAGCGGTCGGCGTCGCGCAGGATCACCCCGAGCACCAGCTCGTCGCGCCCGCCGTCGAAGTAGCGGTACACCGTGGCTCGCGACACCTTGGCCGTGCGGGCCACGTCTTCCACCGTGGTCTTGGCCACCCCCAGGCGGGCGAAGGACTCCGCAGCGGCGTCGAGCAGGCGGGAGCGGGCGTCGGCGGGATCCCCGGGGGCGGTGTGGCCCCAGCGCAGGGTGGGGTCGCTCACGCCAGGCGCTCGGGCGGGATGGCGATGAACAGGCCCTCGGCCTCGGCCAGGCGGGTGCCGTCGTGGTGGGCCTCCCCTTCGATGAACAGCTTGCGCCCGTCACGGGTCCGCAGTCGGCAGCGGAACTCGATGGGCACCTGGATGGGGGTGGGGGCCAGGTAGCTGATGGTCAGCCGGCCCGTGTAGGCCGGGGTCTGCTCCATGGACAGCACGAAGCCCATGGCGTCGTCGAAGATGGCGGCCACGATGCCGCCGTGGGACCGGCCCGGCGCCCCTTCGAAGGCCGAGCCCAGGTTCACGCTGACCACGGCGTCGTTGCCATCCCGGTGGACCTGGATGGCGATGCCCATGGGGTTGGCCGACCCCGACACGACGCAGTCGGGGAAGTGGTCCATGGTCTTGCCGTCCTCGGGCGCCTCCTCGAACTGGCGCATCTTCATGGCATCCGCAGGGCGGGACCGGGCGCTACCGGCTTCGAAGTCGGGCAGGACCTCGTCGACGAGCTTCGTCACCCGCTCGAACACGGCGTCGTCGACCTCGTGGCCCACGAAGGCGTGGCCCAGCTGGCGGAGGGCGGCGGCGGCCTCGAGCCTGGCCGGGCTGACGAGTTCGGTGTAGTCCATGGCCGACAGGATCCCAGCCGGCACGGTGAGACACGAATCCCGTTCTGTGTTGTGACCGACGACACATGTCCTGGTGGGCACGGTCAAGCGAGGGCGGCCCCGTGCGCAGGATCGGCCACGGCCCGCAGGGCGTCGGCCCGGTGGCGCCCGGCCAGGCCCCGCACATCGGCCCGCCCGTGCTCGGTGACGATGATGTCGGCCAGGTAGGCGGGCAGGGTCACCGGAGCCGGGGGTTCGATGCGACGCACCACCCGGGAGATGGTGCCCTTGGACGCCGTGGAGCGCAGGGCGAGGATGAGCCGACCCCCGCTGGCCAGCGACGCCCCGAAGGCGAAATCGGGAGCGCCGCCGGGCCCCGAGATGATCTCGCGGCCCGCAGCCTCCGAGTTGGCCGATCCGTCGAGGGCGATCTCCACGGCCGAGTTGATGGCCACGAAGTTCTCCAGCGTGGCCAGGGTGCCCACCCCGTGGGTGAAGGCGGCCGGACCCATGAGCACGTTGGGGTTGCGGTGGACCCAGGCCCGCATGCGGGGGGTGCTGACCACCTCGGCCGCCACCATGACGCCCTCGATGACGCCGGCGTCGTGCAGGTCGGCGCACGCCTCGCTGACCAGGCCCGAGTGCACCCGCAGGCCCTTGCGGTCCCCCAGCCGGGCCAGGATGGCGTCGGGGATGCCGCCCACCCCGAACTGCAGGGTGCAGCCGTCGCCGATGGCCCCCGCGGCCAGGTCGGCGATGCGGGCACCGATGGCGTCCTCCCCGGTCCCATCCGCCCCCGTGCGCCCGGCCCGCGATCGGTTGTCGACGATGGCGTCGTCGCCCTTGACCAGGGCGTCGAGCTGGCCCAGTTCCAGCTCGCTGGCCCCGAACGTGTAGGGCACCTCGGCGTTGACCTGGGCCAGGACCAGGGGAGCCGTGCGGGCGGGCACGACGGCGGTGCCCACCGACAGGCCCAGGCTGACCTTGCCGTCGGGCCCTGGTGAGCTCACGGTGACCAGGGCCACGTCGCAGGCCAGGGGCCCGCCGGGCCCGCACAGGGCGGCGTGGTCCGAGTAGCGGCTGGGCAGGATGTCGACGAAGCCGCTGTCCCACAGGTACTTGAAGGCCGGGGTGGCCTGGGTGGTGGTGAAGTGGAAGGGGGCACCGGCGTGCTCGAAGATGGGCAGGCGCCGCTGCAGGGCCGGGGTGACGATGTCGAGGCGGCGCCAGCGGTGGCGCTGGTCGTCGAGGGCCTGGACCAGGCGCATGGGGGTGGTGGCCCCGCCGCCGATGAAGATGCGGGCCCCTTCGGGGATGGCGGCCACGGCCTCGTCCGCCGAGCACCAGCGCGCCGGGCGGTCGGCCGGGGACGGCGGCAGGAAGCGCTCCAGGTCGGACATCTGGGGTTCACGCGCCATGGCGGTTGGTTCTAGCCCGGCCGCGGTGGCCGGGGCGCCGGATCGTGGTTGCACCTGCCCCCCGGGGTGGCCGGTAGGGTCCGGTGCACGTCGAGGACCGGGGGGGTTCCCATGAGCCGTGACCTGCTGCGCACGCCTGTCTGTGAACTGCTGGGCATCGAGTACCCGATCGTGCAGGCGGGGATGGGCTACGTGGCCCGGGCCGAGCTCGTGGCCGCGGTGTCCAACGCCGGGGGCCTGGGGGTGCTGGGCGGGGCCGGCTTCCCGCCCGAGCGGCTGCGCCTGGAGATCCAACGGGTGCGGGAGCTGACCGACAAGCCCTTCGGGGTGGACCTGATCCTGCCCGTGCAGACCACCTCGGGCGAGGTGCTCCTGCCCCGACCGCCCAGCCAGCGCCCGCCGACCGACCCCGCTGAGCTGGCCAAGGACATCAACCTGGGCGAGTTCGCCGTCAACCGGGACGGGTCGCTGGTCAAGCCCGAGGCGCTGATGCAGATCGTGTTGGAGGAAGAGGTGCCGGTGTTCGCCTCGGGACTGGGCAACCCGGGCCCGTGGGTGGCGCTGATGCACGAGCGTGCCATGGTGGTCATGGCCCTGGTGGGCAACGTGAAGAACGCCCGCCAGGTGGCCGACGCCGGAGTCGACATCGTCGTGGCCCAGGGCACCGAGGGCGGTGGGCACACCAGTCGGGTGGCCACCAGCGCGCTGACCCCGGCCGTGGTCGCCGCCATCTCCCAGCCGGTGCTGACGGCGGGCGGGGTGACGGATGGGATCGGTCTGGCCACCGCCCTGGCCATGGGGGCCCAGGGGGTGTGGATGGGCACCCGCTTCGTGGCCAGCGAGGAGGCGGTCGCCCACGCCGCCTACAAGCAGAAGATCGTCGAAGCCCACGAGGATGCCACCATCGTGACCCGTAGCTACTCGGGCAAGCCCCTGCGTACGATCCGCAACGCGTGGACGGCGGACTGGGAGTCGCGGCCCCAGGACATCCTGCCCTTCCCCAAGCAGTTCAAGAACTCCCGGGACGTCTACGTGGTGGCCCGCCGCGACGGGGACACCGAGCAGGGCTCCATGCCCTGCGGCCAGGGGGTGGCCTCGATCACCGAGGTCCTGCCCGCGGCCGAGATCGTCCGCCGCACCGTCGAGCAGGCCCGCCAGGTCCTGGCCGACCGCTTCGGCGTCGGCGCCAGCTGAGCGCGATCAGCGGCCGAGGAACCTCGGGGGACGCCGTTCGAGCTTGGCAGCCACGCCTTCGATGGCGTCTTCGCTGGTGCGGGCCGCGTCGACCAGGGCATCGACATCGGCGTGGGGGATCTGGTCGCGGAAGGCCATCTCCCGCACCAGCACCGCCTTCATGGCCCGCAGTGACAGCGGGGCGTTGGCGGCCAGGCGGCCGACCACGGCGTCGACCTCGGCCTGGAGGCGGTCGGGGGCCACGGCCCGGCTGATCACGCCCAGTGCGGCCAGACGTTCGGCCGGCACCGGGTCGCCCAGCAGCAGGATGTCCCGGGCCAGCACCGGGCCGCCCACCTCGAGCAGCTTCTTGGCCAGGAACCACGTCGGGGCCAGGCCGATCTGGGCCAGGGACATGCCGAAGCGGGCCTCGGTCGAGGCGATCACGAAGTCGCAGTGCAGGGCCAGTTCGTTGCCCCCGGCGATGGCCGCCCCCTGCACCACCGCCACCACCGGCAGGGGGTAGGTCTCCACGGCGTGGAGCATGGCCTCGATGGGGCTCTCGCCCATCACCCCGGCCTTGCGCTCGCGCAGGTCGAGCCCGGCGCAGAACACCCGACCCTCGGACCGCAGCACCGTCACCCGCTCCTCGGGACCGGGCTCGGCCCGGAAGGCCGCCTCGAGGCCATCGAGCATGGACTGGGTCAGGGCGTTGACCTTCTCCGGCCTGGTCAGGGTCACCGTGCGCACGGCGCCCTCGTGGTCGATGCGCAACTCGTCGCTGCCGGTGGTGCTGGTGGTGGTCACGTCGCTCGAGCCCCCTCGTTCGTCACGCTGCCGTCGGCCTTCCCTCGCCTCGGATGGCCGGCAGGCGACAAGGTAGCCCGAGCCCCGCCACCCGGTCGCGGTGCGGTCTGGGCCGAACGCTTACCCAAAGTGGCAGCTGTGCTACTTTCGGTCATATCGTCGTGGACGTGTCCCGCCCGGACATGAGCGGATGCTCGATTGCTGGATGGTGGTCGGGCTCATGGTCGACAGGTGTGCGCTGGCGTTGCGGGGCCTCGTCCAGGACCTGGTGACCCACCGCCTCCTCGATCTCGCGCTGGTCCGCTTCGTGCACCAGATCGCCGACGACCTCGCGGTGGCGGTGGCGGTGTCGCTGTTGTCCGATGACCCCGCTCGGCGCCATGTGGCCGCTTCGGCCGCGGGCGTACTGAGGTTCGAACGGCTGCAGCACGAGACCGGCCAGGGTCCCTGCCTGTCGGCGTGGGCGTCGGGGAACGTGGTGTCCGTCCCCGACCTGGCCGGTGACGACCGCTTCCCGATGTTGGCCGAGGCCGCGGTGACGACCGGATCAGCCGCCCTGTTCTGCTTCCCCGTCCGCCGCGGTGACCGCCGCGCCGGAACCCTGACCCTGTACCGACGCACCCCGGGTCCGCTGGAGGGCAGCCTCGGCGCCGCGGGACGGGCCCTGGCCGACATGTTGGCCCGCGTCCTCGAGCTCGAGAGCTCCGATGAGGTCGACGCGCTCAGCGTCCGGGCGTTGGAGGCCAGCGAAGCCCGCTACCGCACCCTCGTCGCCCACCTGCCCGACACGTCGGTGACGGTCTTCGACGCCGACCTGCGCGTGCTGATGGCCGCGGGTCCTGCCGTGTCGACCGGGACCTACGCCACCACCATCCGGCCCGGCCAGCGACTGGACGACTACCTGTCGCCCGTGGCCCTGGCCTTCATGGAGCCCCGGTTCCAGGCCGCGTTGGAGGGGACAGCGGCGTCGTTCCCCTACCACTCCGACGTCACCGGCATGGACCTGCACATCGAAGCCGTGCCCATGGCCGCGGCCGATGGTCGGGTCGACCAGCTGCTGATCGTCGCCCGTGACGTCGGCCGCCAGCGGGCCGACGAGGAGGCACGGCGAGCGGCGGAGGAGCGCTACCGCACCGCCTTCGACGCCGCGCCCGTGGGCATGGCCCTCACCGACCTGGCCGGGCAGGCCCTGGCGGTGAACGACGCCCTCTGCCGGCTGACGGGCCACACCTCCGATGAGCTGTGCGTCGACCCCCTCGCCCTCGGTGACCCCGACGGGGACCACCGGGCCGGGGACGGGGTCCGCGTCGCGGTCGCCGCATCGGGACCGACGAACACCGCCGAGGCCCGTCTGGTCCACGCCGACGGCCACGTCGTGTGGGTGCTGCGGTCGACCACCGTGGTCCATGACGCGGCGGGGGAGCCGGTCCACCTCCTCAGCCACTTCCTCGACATCACCGACCGCAAGCGCTTCGACGCCCAGCTCCAGCACCTGGCCGACCACGATCCGCTCACCGGCTTGCGGAACCGTCGCAGCTTCAAGGTGGAGCTCGATCGCCAGGCGGCCAGCGTGGCCCGGTACGGGCCCGTCGCCGCCCTGCTCGTGTTGGACCTGGACCACTTCAAGCAGATCAACGACACCCTGGGCCACAGCACCGGCGACGAGCTCATCGTCTCGGTGGCCCAGCTGCTGCGCCGCCGTCTGCGCTCCACGGACGTCGTGGCCCGACTCGGTGGTGACGAGTTCGCCGTCATCCTTCCCCACGCCACCCGCGAGGAAGCCGAGCTGGTGGCCCGGGACCTGCTGGAGACGGTGCGCAACGAGGTCATCGTGCTGGCCGGCGGGCCGCCCCGCCGCATCACCACCTGCATCGGCATCGCCATGTTCGACGAGCCCGGCCTCACCGGGGAAGAGGTGCTGATAAAGGCCGACCTGTCCATGTACGGCGCCAAGGAGGCGGGCCGCGACGGCTACGCCATGCACCCGGCGAACGGCGACGAGCCACCACGGACCAGGTCCCGCCTGGCCTGGGTGGACCGGATCATCCACGCCTTCGACCACGACCGGTTCACCCTCTTCGCCCAGCCCATCCTCGAGCTGTCCACGTCACTGGTCGTGCGTCACGAGCTGCTCCTGCGCATGGTCGGCGACGCCGGCGAGATCATCCCGCCGGCCTCGTTCCTGGGCAACGCCGAGCTGCTGGCCTTCATCGAGCGACGACTGGGCGAGTGCCCGTCCGTGGACCCGTCGCGGCTGACCTTCGAGGTGACCGAGACGGCGGCTGTGGCCAACATCGGCCTGGCCCGCGAGTTCGCCCAACGGCTGTCGACCCTGGGGTGCTCGTTCGCCCTCGACGACTTCGGTGCCGGGTTCGGCAGCTTCTTCTACCTCAAGCACCTGCCCTTCGACGACCTCAAGATCGACGGTGAGTTCGTGGTCAACTGCCTGGCCAGCCCCACCGACCAGCTCATCATCGATGCCCTGGTCCGGGTGGCGAGAGGTCTGGGCAAGCACACCACGGCCGAGTTCGTGGGCGACGAGGCCACCCTCCGCTTCCTGGCCGAGCACGGGGTCGACTTCGCCCAGGGGTTCCACGTCGGCCACGCCGTGGCCCTCGGCCAGGTCGTGGCGGGGGCGACGCTGGCCACCGACGAGCCTCGGGGTAGCCCATGGCCGTCCCCCGCCGACGTCGCCCTGGTGGGGCCGACCGCATGAGCGCCCGTGACGATGCCGGCGGCGGCCGCTCGCAGGAGCTGCCGACGGACGACGGGCCCGGCGGCGCCTCGAGCGCAGATCGGGACCACATCGGCGACCAGCGGGACCAGCGTTCCGGGCCCGCGACCACAGTGCCGAGGCCGACAACGTGGCCGCTGAGGCCCGTGACGTCCGTGCCGCGGGGCCACGCGGCCGGGGACGAGTTGCTTAACGAGGTCGTCGAGACCATCCGCCTCCACCTGCGCTCCTACGACCTGATCGTGCGCTACGGGGCGACGAGTTCCTGTGCGGGTCTCCCGCCCGGTCCGACCTCGCTCGACCCTGCGGTCGGGGCTGGAGCGGCAGGATGGTGGCAGGAAAGGTGGGGTCAGGGTCGTTGACGCCACGACCCATGGGGGCCGATGCTGCCCGTGTGGAGGCAGCGGGCGTGGGCGCACGACGGGTGGTGCTGGTGGTGTTCGACGGCCTGCAGCCGCTCGACGTGACCGGGCCCCACGAGGTGTTCGCCGGAGCCAACGAGGTCGTCGACGCCGAAGGGCGGGCCGGGCCCCGCTACGAGCTCGTCATCGCTGCTCTTCGGGCTGGTCCGGTGCGGGCCCGCAGCGGCCTGGCCGTGGTGGCCGACGCCGCCCTGGCTGACGTCGCCGGTCCCGCGCACACGCTCGTGGTCGTGGGCGGTCCCGGGGTCAGGCAGGCGTGTGACGACCCCGCGGTCGTGGCCGAGGTGGTTCGCCTCGCCGCCGGCGCGGATCGAGTCACGTCCGTATGTACCGGAGCGTTCCTTCTGGCCACCGCCGGGCTCCTCGACGGGCGCCGGGCCACGACCCACTGGTCGGCCACCTCCCGTCTGGCCCGCGAGCACCCTGGGGTGACGGTCGAGTCTGACCCCCTGTTCGTGCGTGACGGGGACGTGTGGACCTCGGCGGGGGTGACCGCAGGCATCGACCTGGCGCTGGCGCTGGTGGAGGACGACTGGGGGGCGGCCACCGCGGTCCGCATCGCCCGCCACCTGGTCATGTTCCTGCGCCGCCCCGGAGGGCAGAGCCAGTACAGCGTGCCGTTGTGGACGGCCTCGCCCGAGCACGAGCCGGTGCGGGCCGTGTGCGAGCTGGTGCAGCGTGACCCCGGCGCCGAGCTGTCCGTCGACGTGATGGCGGCCGCCGCCGGCCTGTCACCCCGCCACTTCGTGCGGGTGTTCGCCCGCGAGGTGGGCCTGCCTCCCGGTCGCTACGTCGAGGACGTGAGGTTGGAGGCTGCCCGCCGGGAGCTCGAGGGCGCCGGCGTCGGCGTGGATGTCGTGGCCCGACGCTGCGGCTTCGGTACCTCCGAGACGTTGCGCCGGGTGTTCCTACGGCGCCTGGGCGTCAGCCCCAGCGACTATCGACGCCGTTTCCGCACCGTCGGCGGCGATACCGACCCGATCGACCCGATCGACCCCATCGAACACGACATGGCACACGCACAGGGAGCACGCACATGACGACGTACGGCCTGCTGATCTTCGAGGGCGCCGAGGAGCTCGACTGGGTCGGCCCGTGGGAGGTGTTCACCGTGTCCGAGATGGTGGTCAACGGTGGGTCGCTGCCCGAGGGGCGGGTGGTCTCCATCGCCGAGGGCGGCGGGGTGGTGCGGTGCAACAAGGGCCTGCGGGTGCTGGCCGATCACGACCTGGGCGACCACCCCCCGCTCGACGTCGTGCTGGTGCCCGGGGGCCAGGGCACGCGGCGCGAGGCCGACAACGAGAAGGTGCTGGCCTGGCTGCGGGACCAGGACGCCACCACCACGTGGACCACCTCGGTGTGCACGGGTGCGCTGCTGCTGCACACCTCGGGGGTGGCGGAGGGCAAGAAGCTGGCCACCCACTGGAGCTTCGAGGAGGCCCTGGAGCAGCGGGGGGCCAACGTGGTCCGGGACCGGCGTTGGGTGCGTGACGGCAAGGTGGTCAGCTCCCAGGGGGTGTCGGCGGGGATCGACATGGCCCTGTGGCTCATCGGCCAGATCCACGGCCCCGACCACGCCCGAGCCGTGCAGAAGTACATCCAGTACGACCCGGCCCCGCCCTACCAGGCCGACGTCTGAGCAGTTCAGCGCTGTCGCTCAATTGGCTCATGTCGCAGTGCCGCTGATGTCGTTCTTGCCTTCATCCCGGGGTCGCGCGGTTTCCTTCACGAGTCGATAGCTTCGTGCGTGCAGGTATCGGAGCGGGAGAGGCGGGGTGGGGCGATGGGCGTGACGGCGAAAGCGCGCGCAGGCACGGCGCTGACAGGGACGACGGCGATGCCACCGGCGGAGGTGTTCAACCTCCTGCGGTCGATGGCGGGGTCGGTCAAGGGGGGTGGGGCGAGCCTGCTCACAACGGGCATCACCAACCTCGGCGCGATGGTCAACGTGGTGAGGACGACGGAATCCACCATGGTGTTCTCCCTGACCTCGGGCAAGCGCCTGGTCGAGCTCTGTACGTTCTCGGCCACGGCGTCGGTGGGTCTCGACGGGCGCACGAGGTTGCGGATCGGTGGACTGGAGACGTTCAAGACGCAGCAGAGCAAGTTCCTGTTCGTCATCCCTGCGGGGCCCAAGCAGATCTACGGCATGGCGCCCTACAAGCGGTTCCTGGCCGCGACCGCGGCCGAGATCCAAGCCCGTGATGGCTCGGCGGCGATCACCGTCGCCCAACCGCAGGGCTGATCATGGGATCGTTCCTCGGCGTGGTGCTCGCCCTCGTGTTGGCGGCGCTGTTCGCCTTCGCCCAGTTCGGACCACTTCTGCAGCGAAGGTTCAGCCGCAGTGAGACGCAGAACCCCACGGTGGACGACGTACCGGAGATCTGACCGAGATCCACCCGCGGTGAATGGCAGAGATCCGCTCTGGACTGGTGGTTCCAGCGAGGAGGTCGGCTGGGCGGCACGAAGGTTCGTGCCACACAGCCGCGTCCGACCACTGATCATTTGCCAGACGCCGGGGTGGGGATCGCGGTCGAAGGTGATCCCGAGAAGCCGTTGGACAGTGCGCGGGTGGAAATGTCGCGTACGTCGATAGCGTCCCCACCATGTGCGGATCTGGGCGGGCGGCTCGAAACCTGGTACTGGGCGCGATCGCGCTCAGCATGGCGTTCGTTGGATGTGGTGGTAGCTCCGACGATTCGTCGTCAGCGACGCTGGCCCCACCTGTTACCACGGCAACAACATCCGCACCGTCGGCCACGACGACGCGGCCGACGACCACCACGACCACGAAGGTGACGACTACGATGAAAGCGTCGACGACAACGACCTCATCGTCTTCGTCGACATCCACCTCTTCGCTGCCCAATACGACGGTGACGACCAAGCCGACGGGTGGTAGCTCCGGTACGACGAACATCACGCCGGACCTGATCCCCGAGGCGACGGTCTACTCGCTTTCGGTGGCCAGCTCGGTCGTGAATGGAGTTTCGTATCCGACCGCCCTGACCATGGGCATATCGTGCGATGCTCTGCCGCACTACATAGATATCGACGCGGGACGCAACAAGACCCAGCTCAAGGCTGATCTCGGCATCCCCGACAACCGAGAGGCATCTGATGCCTACCACGTCGAGGTGACCTTGGACGGCAGCGCCCCCGTCTACACCACGGAACTGGCTTTCGGGCAGACCAAGCCGCTCAGCCTGGACATCCCCGGAGTGCTGCGGGTCAGGATCTCCATAGCGACAACGACCAAGGGTTGTGGGAACAAGGAAAACTACATCGCCCTCGGCAACCCGATCCTGATCCAGTGAGCGACGAGACCTCCGCGCTGCGTTCGCGGCCGCCCTTTTGGGCCCGGTACCAGCACCTTGTTGAGGTTGGTGTGTTGATCGGCACGCTGGTCATGGCTGGAGCTGCGGTCTTGACCTACAGGGAGCTCGACCGCTCGCCGGATCCGGCGACATGGCAGCCACCGGCGACCGTCGACTCGACGGCGGGGACGACGACCACGTCCGAGGCTCCGTCGACCACCGGGGGCCCAGGGCCGGCCACCACCGTGCCGACAGGGGCTGCGTTCCTGGGCAAGGACGTGGCGATGTCGAGCGCGGAGGCCTGCCGAGCGCCCGCCGTGGCCAACGGCGTCGCCTGGCAGTTCGACACCATCAACTTCCTCGATCAACCCATCGATGCCTTCTCGTGCACGATGCTCGGCGGCACCTTCGGGGTGCTGCACTTCGACCTGGCGCAGCAGTACCGCACGCTCACCGCCAAGGCCGGCTTCGCCGACGGCTCGAGTGGTCAGCACGCCGCTCAGCTCGAGATCGTCGCTGATGGGCGCCCGCTGCTGTCGCCTCCTGAGGTTCTGACGACCACGGCAGCGGTCGATGTGTCCGTGGACGTGACCGGGGTGCGCCAGCTCGACATCCGGCTCACCGAGGTGCACGTGCCCCTCGGCGACGAGGCGACGTCCAAGGTCTTCTTCGGCGACGCCCGGTTGTCGAAGTAGCCCATGATCGCCACGCCCAATTCGGTGTGATGCGGAACCAGTCCGGGATGCCTCAATCGGCGGCGGCGGGTCCCGTCGGGCCGGCGGCCGCCGGGAAGGCCAGGGCCACGGCCCGGTCGACCAGGTCGTCGAGCAGCACGGCCGTGGCCTCGTAGGCCGACTCCGGACCACCGATGGGGTCGGCGATGTCGTCGGTCGGGTCGTCGGCCAGCAGCGCCGAGCGGGACCGGCCGTCGCCGACCACGTCCAGCCACCCGGCCAGGGTCTGGCCGGGGTGGCGGGGGCCGACCAGCGACCCCCGGCGCACCAGCTCGCGCAGGGTGAACGTCCGGGGCCACGCCGGCGGGTGCAGCACCACCACCTCGCGGGCGTGGCGGCGACCCATGCACACGATCAGATCGGCGCCGGCCACCTCGGCAACGTCGAGCTGGTGGCTGCGGTGCGCCGACAGGTCGAGCTCACGGCGGGCCATGGCCCGCACCGACCCGGCCGACGCCACCACCCCGCCCCGCATCGACCCGGCCGAGGCCACCACCGCCGGCACCCCCCGGGCGGCCAGGGCCCGACGGAACAACACCTCGCCCATGGGGGAGCGGCACTGGTTGGCCGTGCACACCACCAGCAGCCGCGCCGCCCCACCTGCCCAGTCGGCACCGGTCGACATCGATCCCGATCCTACGGGGGCCCCTTCGCGGTAGGGTCCGCGCCGGGGGCAACGTCGCGGCCGACGAGGCCGGGCGGCCAGAGGGGGACACCATGCACGTCGGCTACACCGCCACGTTCCAGAACCCGTTCGACGCGCTCGACGACCAGGTCGTCTACCGCGAAGAGCTCCGCCTGTGCGACCTGGCCGTCGAGCTCGGCCTGCAGTCGCTGTGGACCGTCGAGCACCACTTCGACGACTACACCATGTGTCCCGACCCCACCCAGTGGCTGTCGTACATGGCCGGCAAGCACCCCCACATCCTCCTGGGCTCGGGCGTCATCGTCCTGCCCTGGCACGACCCGCTGCGGGTGGCCGAGCAGGTGGCCCTGCTCGACAACCTGTGCGACGGGCGCATGATCCTGGGCATGGGCCGGGGCCTGGCCCGCATCGAGTACGACGGCTTCCGGGTCGACATGAACACCTCCCGCGAGCGCTTCGTCGAGTACGCCCGCCTCGTCCTCGAAGCCCTCGAGACCGGGTCCATGGAGTACGACAACGAGTTCGGCACCCAGCCCAAGCGCCAGATCCGACCCAAGCCGGCCCACTCGTTCCGGGGCCGCGCCTACGCCGCGGCCGTGTCGCCCGAGTCCATGCCCCTCATGGCCCAGCTCGGCGTGGGCGTCCTCGTCATCCCCCAGAAGCCGTGGGCCACCGTCCAGGCCGACCTGGTCAACTACGAGGAGGCTTACCGGGCGGCCAACGGCGGCGCCGCCCCGCCGGCCCCCATCTCGGGCGGCAACGTGTTCGTGGACGCCAGCGCCGACCGGGCCGAGGAGATGGCCCGCCAGTGGATCGGAGCCAACTACGAGACCGTCATGCGTCACTACGAGTTCGCCTCCGCCCCCTACCAGGGCGTCAAGGGCTACGAGTTCTACACCGGCATCACCCGCTACCTGGACCGCCACGGCAGCCAGGGCGCCATCGACGACTTCGTCAACCTCATGCCCTGGGGCACGCCCGACCAGGTGCTGGCCAAGTTCGAGCACATGCGCGACATCCTGCACATGAGTGCCGTCACCCCGGCGTTCTGCTACGGCGGCATGCCCTACGCCGACGCCGAAGCCAGCATGCGCCTCTTCGCCGAGGCCTGCCTGCCCGAGCTGCTGAGCTGGGACACCGAGCCCCTGGCCCTGTCGGCGGCTGCCGCCCGGTAGCGTCCGGCCATGGCCGAGTTCTACACGGAGGGCCACCGGGCCCTGCAGGACCGCTTCGACACCCGGCGTCTGGCCGACCGCCTCGAAGACGTCATGGTCAGCGACACGTTCTCGGTGCCCTTGCAACGCATGGTGGGCCGGGCCCCGTTCCTGTGGCTGGCCACCGCCGATGCCGAGGGTTGGCCCGACGTGTCCTACAAGGGGGGCCAGCCCGGCTTCGCCCGCGTCCTCGACGACGGCCGCACCCTGGCCTTCCCCAGCTACGACGGCAACGGCATGTACCGCTCCATGGGCAACATCGCCGCCAACGCCCGGGTCGGCCTGCTGTTCATCGACTTCGAGAAGCCCAAGCGCCTCCGGGTCAAGGGTCTGGCCACCCTGCGCCACGAGCCCGAGATCCTGGCCGGATGGCCCGGATCCGAGCTGGTGGTCGAGGTCGCCGCCGAGCAGGTGTTCTTCAACTGCCCCCGCTACGTGCACCGCATGGACATGGCCGAGCTGTCCGAGTTCGCCCCCGGCGAGGATCACGAGCCGCCCGAGCCCGAATGGAAGGAGCTCGACGACTACAAGCCCTACCTGCCCGGACAGCCTCCCGTGGTGACGGCGACGCACCCGGTCGGGTAGGCCCCGCCCCTGGCGGGTGAGATCCGGTGCAACAGCCCGACGCCCGATGAGGTCTGCCGGCTTCGCTGTCATACACCCTGGTTAGGGTCCCTATTATGGCGGACGCGCAGGACTTCGAGCTACCTGACGAGGTGATCTTCACCGGGAGGGAGGCGGCCTTGATGTTGGAAGGTCTCCGGCAGCTGCTCGCTGCCATCCCGGCCGATGACCCCAACCGGGTGGTGGTCCTGTCCATGCGGGCTCTGTGGATCAACGCCCTCGAGCGGGCGGGAATGGAGTGGTGATGGCCGATGGGATGCTTACCAAGGTGGCTGAGTACCTGGGCCTCGACCCGGCCGACTGCACCCCGGAGGCGCTGGACCGGGATGCGCACGCTCTCGAAAACGATGCTGCGTTCTCGGACGCGGGAGGAAAGGTCCTCTCCGTGCGCATGGACGGCGACACCTACGCCCGGTTGCGGGCCAGAGCGGCCGCCGCAGGCGAAGAGAGCACCTCAGCGCTCGTGCGTCGACTCATCGACGGTCATCTCGCCGCGACCAAGCCCGGACAGCCGCCGGGCACGACTGGCGACACAACGGGTCGGTAGCGCGACGCAACAGGGAAGAGGTGAGGGCCATGACGGTCGAGCCGAGCGCAGGACCACAGTCGACACCCGAGCAGGCCAGGGCGGCCGCCTTGCGGACGGTGGACCGCATGCGTCACCGTGAGGGGGAGGCGCACCGCCACCTGGAGATCGCCATCGGGACGGCCATCGCGCTGGGCTGCTCGCTCCGTCAGGTGGCCGAGCAGGCCGGCGTCGCCCACACCACGGTGCAACGGATCGCCGACCGGGTCCTCGCCGCCGAGGCAGCTTCCCGGTAGGTCCCAGCCGCCACCGGAAGCGCTCGACTGACGGTGCCCGGCGTCACCACAGGTAGTGTCCCTCGCCGTGGCGGACGAGCCGAGTGGCGTCGTGGACCAGGACGGCGCGACGGCCGAGGCCCCTGCCCAGCTGGCCGGGCGCATCGTCGATGCCGTGGCCACCGTGGTCGTGGGCGGCGGCGACGCCCTCGAACAGCTGCTGGTGGCGCTCCTGTGCGGTGGGCATGCCCTGCTCGAGGACGTACCCGGGCTGGGCAAGACCGTGCTGGCCAAGACCCTGGCCGCCACGCTGGGCTGCAGCTTCCGCCGCGTGCAGTTCACCCCCGACGTGCTGCCCTCGGACATCACCGGCTCGGCCATCTTCGACCAGCGCGACGCCACCTTCGAGTTCCGCCCCGGACCCATCTTCACCCAGGTGCTGCTGGCCGACGAGATCAACCGGGCCACCCCCCGCACCCAGTCGGCCCTGCTCGAGGCCATGGAGGAGGGCCACGTCACCGTCGACGGCGACACCATGGCCCTGCCCCGCCCCTTCCTCGTCCTGGCCACGCAGAACCCCATCGAGCTCGAGGGCACCTTCCCCCTACCCGAAGCCCAGCTCGACCGCTTCCTGGTCCGCATCAGCCTCGGCTACCCCAGCGAGGCCGACGAGCACCGCATCCTCCAGCGCTTCGAGCACGACGACCCCGCCACCCGCCTGGGCCCGGTGGTCACCCCGGCCGAGCTGCTCGGGTGGCAGGAGGCCCGGGGCCACATCCACGTGTCCGACGACGTACGCACCTACCTGCTGGGCATCGTGCGGGCCACGCGCAGCGACGATCGCGTCGCCCTGGGCGCCAGCCCCCGGGCCGCCCTGGCCCTGCACCGGGCCACCCAGGCCCGGGCCCTGCTGCGGGGCCGCCGCTTCGCCCTACCCGACGACGTCAAGGCCCTGGTCGAGCCGGTGCTGGCCCACCGCCTGCTCCTGACCGGTTCGGCCCGGCTGCGGGGCGACACCCCCGCTGGCGTGCTCGCCGACCTCGTAGCCCAGCGCGCCGTACCCGTCGAGGACGAGGCCGGCCCGTGAAGCGGGCCCGGCGCCGCGTGCCGGGCGGCCCCTGGGTGCTGGGGGTGCTGGGCTTCTTCGCCGTGCTCGGTTGGTGGCAGGGCGCTCTGCTGGTCGTGGTCAGTGCCCTGCTGGCCGCCGGCGGCCTGGTGCTCATCGGCCAGTGGCGGCGCCACTGCCTGGGCGGGGTCAGCTACGAGCGCCAGCTCGGCCAGCACCGGGCCCTCTTCGGTGAGGAGGTGAGCCTGGTCACCACCGTCACCAACGACAAGCTGCTGCCCCTGAGCTGGCTGCACGTCGAGGACGAGCTGTCCAGCCAGCTGACCGTGCGGGGCGGGGTGGTGCGGGCCCCCCACGAGGTCCGCCACGTGCTCGTGCAGCTGATGGCCCTGATGCCCTACCAGCAGGTCACCCGGCACATGACCGTCGTCTGCGACCGTCGGGGGGAGCACCGCTTCGGACCGGTGCGCCTGCGTTCGGGGGACCCCGTGGGCTGGGGGAGCGAGGTCCGTTCCGATGACCTGGCCGACCGCCTCCTCGTCTACCCCAAGGTGTTCCCCCTGGTCCGCCTGGGGGCCGCCGCCCGGTTGCCCCTGGGTCCCGACCGAGCGGCCCGGCTGCTGCTCGGCGACCCCAGCCGGGTGGCGGGGGTGCGGCCCTACCGGCCCGGCGACTCGTTGCGCCACGTCGACTGGCGGGCCACGGCCCGCAGCCGCGAGCCCCTGGTGCGCATCCACGAGCCCACGGCCAGCCCGCGGGCCGCGGTGTTCCTCGACACCCGGGTGCCGCAATTGGCCCGGGGCCGCAGCGCGCCGTCGGAGCTGGAGCTGACCATCGCCGTGGCCGCCTCGGTGCTGTCCGAGCTGCACGGGCGGGGTGTGGCCATCGGTCTGTTCTCCAACGGCAGCGTGGACGGTCGTCCCATCGCCCTTGGTCCCCGCAGCACCCCCGACGCCCTGGCCGACGCCCTCGAGCTGTTGGCCAAGGCGTCGCCCTTCAGCACCCGTCGCTTCGCCGACGTGGTGGCCGCCGAATCGGCGCACCTGCCCCACGGCACCAGCGTGATCGTGGTGGCGGCCGACTTCCCCCGGGCCACCGAGGTGGCCCTGTCCGAGCTGCGCCGACGCCGCGTGGCCGTGACCACGGTGGGCGTGCTCACCGACGAGGGCCAGGCCCTGCCCCCGGCCGGGCTGGCCGACGTCCGCTTCTGCACCCAGCACCACGAGGACTGGACCGGTCGTGACCACCTCGACCTCGTGGCCTGAACGTCTCATCCCCCTGGCCTGGGTGGCGGGCGAGGCCGCCCTGTGCTGGGTGTGGTGCGCAGCTCTGCTCGGTGCCACCACCGACCCTGTCGTCCACCTGCCCTTCCTCGGCCTCCTCGTCGGTGCCGCGGTGGCCGTGCTGGCCGGTGTCGGGCTGCGGGCGTCCATCGGGCCTGCCGTGGTCCGCGTCGCGGCCCTGGCCTCGGCCGGCGTCCTCGGCGCCGCGGCGTGGGCGGTCCTGTTGCGGTGGTGGGTCGGGTCGGGGGAAGCGGCCACGGTGGCCGCCGTCGTCGTGGCCACCCTGGTGTGGGGTCGGGGCCTGTGGCTGGGGGCGACACGCCCGACACGCCGCCATGCCGTGCGCTCGGCCGTGCTGTCGTCGGCCCTGTTCGTGGTGGCCGTGATCAACATCGGCTTCGGGCTCTTCGACTTCCGGGTGGGCACCGTGGCCACGGGGGCCATGGTCGTGCTCTTCGTCACCACCACCACCCTCACCCTGTCGGCCCTGCGCCAGCGCGAGCTGGCCGTCGCCCACACCGGAGCGGCCGACGACGGTGCCGGTACCCGGCCCCTGGTGGTGCTGGCCTTGCCCCTGGCCGCACTGGTGGCCGGCGCCCTGCTCGTCACCGCCGTGGGCTGGGCCGCGGCCGGGCCCACCTCCCGGGCCGTGGGCGCGGCCGGCAGCCGCGCCTCCGACGTCGTGGGCGGCTGGTTCGACGACGGCACTCCCGCCGCGCCCACCACCACGGCCCCGCCGGTGGTGGGTCCCAGCCCCGACGACGCCTCGTCCCCGGGGCGCATCCAGGTGCCCGGTGTGCTCGTGCTCATCGCCTTCATGGCTGTGGCCGCAGCCGGCCTAGTGGTGGGTACGGCGGCCTTGCGGCACCTGCCCCTGTTCTCCCGTCTGGGACGGGTGCGGGGCGGCCCTCGGCCCGAGCCCGAGCCGGAGGCGGCCGAGGAGCGGGCCACCGTGTTCTCCTGGCGCCACCTGCTCGACCAGCTCCGAGCCGGCCTGGCCACCCGCCGTGGGCGACGTCGGGCCCGTCGACATCGCCACGGCGGCCCGGCGGATGTGGCGCCGGTCCTGCCCGTCGAGGCCGTGCGCCTGCGCTTCCGTGAGGTGCTGGTGGCCATGCGCGCCGCCGGCCGGGGGCGCACCCGCACCGAGACGGCGGACGAGCTCGCAGCCAGGGAGGGTGGACGGCTCGACGTCGGTCCGGCCCGGGCCCTGGAGCGGCTGGCCGGGCTCTACGACGAGGTCCGCTATGGTCCCGACCACGTCGACGGCGACCCCGGGGACGAGGCGGCCCGGGCCGCGGTCGCCGTGCTCGAGGCCCTGGACGACACCGCCGCGGGCCGTGGCCCTGCCCCCGGGGTTGGCGCCAGGCCGTCGCCGGGTAGAGGAGCCTGACCGGGCCTCACCGCGGGCCCGCTCATCCGCTCGCATCGATCCCACGCCGCGCCGCTCGACTACACAGGGGCGTGCGCCGGCGATCGACGCCGAGCCCCTCGAGAGGACGCCCATGGCTGATCACGACTCCAAAGCTGACCACGGCAAGGACGACCGTCCGTCTGATGAGCCCTCCATCCGCCAGCTCCTGCACTGGGCCACGGGGGACCGCAAGGCCGAGGGCGAGGCCTTGGCCGATTCGTCGGCCGCCGACGTGACCGAGGAGGAGGCCGAGGAGGCCGTCAAGCGGGCCCACGGTGACCTGGGCATCGACGAGGAGCCCGCCCGCGACCACGATGTGGCCACCCCGGTCGACGCCGAGAGGGTGGCCGAGGAAGAGCGATCCGACTGACCGCCGCCCGGTCCTCCGGCCCCTCGGCGCGGGCCGTCCTACGCCGAGGGGCCAGCACCGCGGCCAGCGTGGGCTCCGCGCCCGTCGCCGCCGCCACCCGAGGCGTGGACCGGCTGCGCCGCCACCGCAACGGCCTCGACCGCACCCTCGACGCCCTGGCCCGCTACCACCGCTGCCACGCCGACCGCATGGCCGCCATGATCGCCTACTACGGCTTCATGTCCCTGGTGCCCCTGGTGCTGTTGGCCTCCTCGGTGCTGGGCTTCGTGTTGGCGGGCTCACCGGGGCGCCAGGACGCCCTGCTGGGCCACGTGTCCGACTTCCTGCCCGGCACCTTCGCCACCAGCCTCATCGACGGGGTCGAGTCGTCCCGGGTGAGCGCCGGCGTCCTCGGCGTTTTCGGTCTGCTCTACGCCGGTCTGGCGTGGATCGATGCCATGCGGGTCGGCCTGCGGGTGGTGTGGCAACTGCCGGAATACCAGATCAACCCCGTGCTGCGCCGCCTCGTCGACGTGGCCCTGCTCATCGGGCTGGGAGTCGCCTTCTTCGCCACCATCACCATCTCGGTGGCCGGCACCGCGGCATCGGGCGCCCTGTTCGACGCCCTCGACCTGCGGGGGTTTGTGTCTCGCTGGACCGTGCGCCTGGCCGCCGTGGTCGTGGCCCTGGCCGCCGACGTCCTGCTGTTCACCTTCGTGTTCGGCCGCCTGGCCCGCCACCGCCTCCCTGGCCGCCGGGTCCTGTCCGGCGCCCTGTTCGCCGGGGTGCTCTTCGAGGTGCTCAAGCTCGGCGGCGCCTACTACCTGACCTACGCCACCCGCTACGCCTCGGGCCTGGGCGGCTCGGCCGCCGGCGTGCTCGGTGCCCTGGTGTGGCTCAACCTGGCCGCCAGGCTGACCCTGCTCTCCGCCACCTGGGCGGCGACGGGCCTGCCCCTGGCGCCCGGGAGGGCCCCGGTCTCCGACTCGTCGGACCCCTCCGACCCCTCCGACCCCTCGGACCCCTTGGACCCCTTGGACCCTGCGGGCCCGCCACCGGCCGGCACCGAGTTCCGGTCAGAGGCTGACGGATCCCCGTGGCCGGTGGGTCCGGGCATGGCGCAGGTGGAGGGCGATGGCGCCTCCGGTGACCGCGGCCCAACCACACCAGAGCGAGATGAAACCACTGGTGGTCAGCCAGGCGATGGCCCCGGCGGCCACCAGGTTGACCACGCCGTAGACGGCGACGTGGCGGTAGGTGGAGAACAGCAGGGCGCCGCACGTGGCCACCAGGTACGCGCTCACGATCACGGTGCCCGAGCCCAGACCGGTGCCGTAGGCCACGTGGTAGGGCTCGATCCTGGCCGTCACCGGGCCCCGGACCATGGCGGCCACCAGCACGGCTGAGACCACCACGCCGATGACCCCGAAGGGCGCCATCAGGCGCCGTCGGGCCGGGTCGGGCTCGACGATGGCCATGACCAGGGGCACGAAGAGCGGCAGCACGCCGAAGGCGAACGCCAGGTAGATCCACGTGGCCACCCGGCCCACGGACGCAGGCACCTCGCCCTCCAGGCCCCACCACACGAACGCCTCCACCAGTTGGTGCGCGCCCAGGGCCAGGGGGATGGCCACCAGCCACCGTTCCCGGGGGGAGCGAACGTGGCGCAGCGCGTCGAGGCCCAGGCCGCCGACCACGAGTCCGCCGACCAGGTCGGCGGAGGCGGAGAAACACACGGTTCCTCCCCACCGGAGACGGACCACCGGAGCGGCGGCCCCGGGCGACCGGCGGCTCGGGGATCCTAGGGCCGTCCGTCAGTCGGCCCTGGCACGCCGGTGGGCTGCCTGTCCCTCAGGCGCCGGTGGGCTGCCCGTCCCTCAGGCGCCGGTGGGCTTGGACCCCGTGAGCCACTCGGCCAGGTTGTGGGCGCCCAGGGCCAGGCTGGCGTAGTCCATGCTCACGGTCTCCCAGGGGAAGACCTGGCCAGCCACCGCTGCGGGCAGCACAGCGAAGGAGGGCTGGGCCATGAGCTCGTCCTCGCCCATGGCCCGGGGCGAGTACAGGATCAGGTCGACGGGGTACATGTCGGCGTTCTCCCAGCCCAGCCGCTGCCAGTGGTACCCATCGCCACCGATGGCGGCGAAGTCCACGCCCAGGGACTGGTAGCAGGACAGGGCGGGGTCGTCGGGGACCTTGGCCAGGTAGAGCCCGTCGGTGACGTAGCCGGCCAGCACCAGCACCATCACCAGCACCCGCAGCCCCTTCTCGCCGGCCGTGGTGAGCTCGGCCTGGGCGGGCTCGAAGTCGGCCTTGGCCGCGGTCACCTCGGGCACGTCGAGGTCGACGCCCAGGGACTGGGCCAGTTCGGCGTTGCGCTCGGCCACGTCGAGCGCCGATCCCCCCTGGCGGATGGCGACGATGGGGGCGATGGCCTCCACCGCAGCCTGCTGGGAGGTGTCGGCGAAGTCGTAGATCAGGTCGCTCTCGCCGGGGTAGGAGGTGACGACGATGATGTCGGGTTGGGCCGCAGCCAGTTCCTCGAGGTTGATCTCGCCGTAGGTGGTCCCCACGTCGGCCACCTTGCTGAGGTCCTTGCCGTCGAACTGCCCGTCGTCGGCCATCGGTTCGAAGCCGAAGACGGCCACGGGCTCGATGCCCAGGTTCCACGATCAGAGGCGTCGTCGCCGCCGCAGGCGGGCACGACCAGCGCGGCGATGACCAGGCCCAGGGCCAGGGCGGTGCGTCGATCGGGGCGGCGCAGGCGGAACGGCATCTCGTGCACCTCAGGGGGCTAGATCTGTTGAAGCTAGGTGAGCTTGACTTGGGGTTGGCCCGCCCTCATGTCGAACGGTGGGCGGCTGATCGGCACCGTCTTGCGGATGGAGCCGGCCCTACGCTCGGAGGCATGTGCCGCAACATCACGACCTTGCGGGGTCTAGAGCCCCCGGCCACGGCTCAGGAGATCGACGCCGCCGCGTTGCAGTTCGTCCGCAAGGTGGGCGGCATCTCGGCGCCGTCGGCCCGGACGAACGACGCCATCGCCGCCGCGGTGAAGGCCATCGCCGAGGCCACGACGGTGCTGTTGGCAGAACTGCCGCCCCGGCAGGTGCCCCCGCCCACGGTTCCCCCGCTGCGACGCCTGGCCGCCCGCTGAGCCGTCGTGGGGACGGTCCCGGGAGTGAGGTCCGGACCGGGCCGCTTCTGGGGTTGGCCGGGGTGGCGCTAGCTTTCCCGCATCAGATGGGACACGCAGCCGAAGGACCGTTGCCGGTTTCGGCGCGGCGGGTCGAGGGGCATCTCAAACCGTGGACATGAGGTGCAAGATGGGTGACCTGCACTCGGGGCCAGACCCCTCGCGGGAAAAGGCCGACGTAGCCCTGCTGGCCGAGCTGGATCCGGTGATCTGCCGGCTGTTGGAACGGCATCTGGCCTCGGCCCGGGAGTGGCACCCCCATGCCTTCGTTCCCTGGTCGCGGGGGGAGGACTTCCCCGCGGACTACGAATGGTCACCAGCCGAGTCGTCCATCCCCTCGGGGGTGCGCAGCGCGTTGTTCGTGAACCTGTTGACCGAGGACAACCTCCCCTACTACTTCCGCGACATCGACCGCATGTTCGGTCGGGACGGCGCCTGGGGGACGTGGACGCGGCGGTGGACGGCCGAGGAGAACCGCCACTCCATCGTCATCCGCGACTACCTCTGCGTGACCCGGGCCATCGACCCCGTGGTCCTCGAGCGCGGTCGCATGGTGCAGATGTCCGCCGGCGTCGTGCCCGAGCCCACGTCGGCCCAGGACGGGCTGGTCTACGTCGCCCTCCAGGAGCTGGCCACCCGGATCGCCCACCACAACACGGGCAAGGTCATCGGTGACGACGCCGGCTACGAGGTGCTCAAGCGGGTGGCCCTCGACGAGAACCTGCACTTCCTCTTCTACCGCGACGCCGCCACCGCCGCGCTGGAGCGTGACCCGTCGTCGGTGGTCCAGGCCATCGAGCGCCAGGTCACGAGCTTCGCCATGCCCGGCACCGGCATCCCCGGCTTCGGCGGCCACGCCGCCCGCATCGCCGCTGCGGGGATCTACGACCTCGACGCCCACGTGAACCAGATCCTGGATCCCGTGGTCATGCGCACCTGGGGGCTGGCCGACATCGAAGGTCTGTCTCCGGAGGCCGAACAGGCCCGCGAGCGCACCATCGCCTACATCGACGCCCTGCGCACGCGGGCCGAGCGTCAGAAGGACCGGCGCGCGCGGCGGGCCGATCGGGCCGCCAGGTCCAGCCGCGAGGTGACCGACGTCGAGGTCCTGGCCGACGGCCTGGACTGACAGGTCGGGCGCCTCGCCGGTGCCGTGTCGTGCTGCGAGCTAACCTTCCCTCCAGCTGAACCGGGGGGTCCACAGCATGGCCATGGGGGCAAGGCGGGTCGCACCGGCGCGCGCGGAGGTCTCGGCGCGCGCCGGGGTGGTAGCGCCGGCGATGTCGCGCTCGGCGTCGGCGTCACCGCTGGCGTCGGGCCGGTCGTCCATGTTCGCCGCCCTCGAGGCGCCAAGCTACGCGTGGCTGCTGACCGCGGGCTGGTTCTGGAACATGTGCCGCTGGGGATGCGGCTTCCTCGGCGCCTACCTGGCCAACTCGATGACGGGTTCGGCCCGGCTGGTGCAGCTGACCGGGGCCACCCTGTGGGCGCCGTTGCTGGTCGGCGGGGTGCTGGGCGGGGTGGTGTCGGACCGCTTCGACCGCCGACGCACGGTCATCAACCAGTTCCTCGTCCTCATCCCCCTGACCGTGGCCATGGGGGTGGCCGGGGTGACCGACACCCTGCGGCTGTGGATGGTGTACCCGTTCCTGGTGGTGGTGGGCATCGGCTGGGTCATCGACATGACCAGTCGACGGGCCCTCATCTACGACCTGGTGGGGCCGCTGAAGCTCGACAACGCCATGGCGCTGGAGTCGCTGAGCTCGGCCAGCGGGCTGGCCATCGGCACCCTGGTGGGAGGTTCGGCCATCGAGGCCGTGGGCACGGGGCCGGCCTTCCTGTGCATCGCCGGCCTCCTCACCCTGGCCCTGCTGTGCTTCCTGCAGGTGCCCCGGGTGGCCCGCATCGTCGTGGCCCGGACCGAGTCGGGGCTGGTGGCCCTGCGGGCCGGGTTCCGCCTGCTGCGCACCGAACGGGTGCTGGTCAGCGTGCTGGGGGTGACCGCAGTGGTCAACTTCTTCTTCTTCAGCTTCACGCCGTTGGTGCAGGTGGTGGGCAAGGACCTCGGTGTGGGCGCGGCGCTGACCGGGCTCCTGGCGGCCATGACCGGCTTCGGCATGATGGCGGGCTCCCTGCTCGTGGCCCGGGTCCAGCCCCGCCGACGGGGCCTGGCCTACGTGGCGGGATCGGCCGGAGCCATGGTGCTGCTCGTGCCCTTCGCCCTGTCGCCCTGGTACCTGGGGGCCGCTGTGTCCCTGCTGTTCGCCGCTGCGGGCATGGGCCTGTTCGGATCGACCCAGAGCGCCCTGGTCATGACCTCCGTGGCCCCCGAACTGCGGGGTCGGGCCCTGGGGCTGTTGAGCACGGCCATCGGCGTGCTGCCCCTGGGCATGATGGCCCTCGGTGAGGTGGCCGAGGCCATCGGCGCCCGCCACGCCATCGTCGTCTCCGTCGTCACCGGTGCCGCCTGCCTCGTCCTCTGGCTCCTCCGCCGCCCCGAGGTCCTGCGCACGACCTCGACCTGACCCGCCCGGACGTCGGTCTGGGTGCAGTAGCGCCCGCCGGTGGGCGTCAGCGCGCCCGGAGGAAGGGGTGCGGGACCCGGGCGGGGTCAGCCGGACGACTGCGCGCGGTGCCAGGCGGTCAGGCGGTCGAAGCCGTCTTCGAGGTCGACCTCGGGGGTCCAGGACAGGGCGGAGCGGGTCTGGCGTTGGTCGAACCAGTGGGCGGTGGCCAGCTGTTCGGCCAGGAAGCTGGTCATGGGGGGATCGTCGCGGCCCAGCCAGGTCCACAGGCGTTCGAGCACGGCGCCCCCGGCCCGGGCCACCGGCAGGGGTACGTGGCGGCTGGGAGGCGCCACCCCGGCGGCGGTGCAGATGCGGGTGAACAGTTCGGTCACGGTGCGGGGTTGGCCGTTGGACACGACGAAGGCCCGACCGTGCACGGCGTCGTGCTCGGCCCGGTCCACGGCGGCCACGATGGCGTCGGCGGCGTTGTCGATGTAGGTGGTGTCGACGAGGGCAATGCCCGTCCCCACCAGGGCCAACCGGCCGGCGCGGGCCCGCTCGACGATGCGGCCCACGAGTTGGGCGTCACCCGGGCCCCACACCAGGTGCGGGCGCAGGGCGGTCACGGCCAGCCCGTCCCCGTCAGCCTCGAGCGCCACCCGCTCGGCCCAGGCCTTGCTGCGGGCGTAGCCGCCCCGGGCCCGGCGGACGTCGGCTGGTCCTGCCCCCACCCCCACCAATGACGAGCCCAGGTGGGCCACCGACGGCGACGAGATGTGCACCAGCCGGCGGGCCCCCACCCGCCGGGCCGCATCGACCACATGGCGGGTGCCCTCGACGTTGGTGGACTGGAAGGCCCCCCACGGGCCCACGACCGACACCCGGGCGGCCAGGTGGACGATGGCCTCCACCCCTGCAGCTGCAGCCAGCACCGAGGCCGGATCGGTGATGTCGCCCCGGACCTCGTGGGCCACCACACCGTCGAGATCCGACGGGCGCCGCTGGAACACGGTGACCTCGTCACCCCGAACGGCCAGCGTCGACGCCACGGCCCGGCCCAACATGCCGCTGGCCCCGGTGACCAGCACCTTCACGGTTGCACCGCCGTCATCGCCGTCATCGCCGTCGTCGTCGTCGTCGTCATCGGCGGCGTCGTCACCGTCGGCCGGCCCGGCCGCCGGCCAGCACCTGGGTGGCCCAGGCCGCGACGTCGGCCCGGTCGACCTTGGAGGCGTGGCGCAGGTCGACGGGCAGGGCCGGGCGTACCAGCACGGCGGCCACGTCGGGCCCGCCGGCCAGGGCCGCGGCGGTGCGCACGGCGGCGGTCAGCGTCGGCGACGCCGCGCCGGGCCTGGACGCCGGGGGATCGGTGGCCACGACGAGCACCACCTGCTGGGTGCCTGCGGGTCCCACACCGACGGCGGCGGCCAGGGCCACGCCGTCTAGCTGCTGCACCCGTAGCTCGATGCCCACCGGGGTGACGACACCGCCCGCGGTGGTGATGATGTGGGCGAGGCGGCCCTCGACCCACAGACGGCCGTGATCGTCGAGGTGGCCGACGTCGCCGGTGTGGTGCCAACCGGGGTCGCGGGAGCTGGTGCGCTCGGTGGCCCAAAGCTTGTCGTAGCGGTCCTTGACGTGGGCGGCGGCCACGCAGATCTCCCCGGTGGTGCCGGCGTCGCTGGTCAGAGCACCCACCGCTGCCCCGAGGTCGTCGAGGGGGCTGACGGCAACCTGCACCCCGGGCAGGGGCCGGCCCACGCACACGCCGTTGCCAGGACCGGCGGCCTCGATGGCGGCGAGGGTGATGTCGGCCACGGGCAGGGCCTCGGTCATGCCGTAGGGGGTGTGGGCTTCGGCGCCGGGCACCAGGGCCGTGGCCCGGCGCAGCAGGGACGCGGGCACGGGGGCGCCGGCCGACAGCAGCACCCTGACCCCACCCAGGGCCTGGCGCTGCCCGCCGTCGAGCTCGGAGCCCGTTGCCACCACGTTGACCAGGGCCGCAGGGGAGGCGAACACCAGGGTGGCGTCGACCGCGCTGACGGCATCGGCCAGGGCGGTGGCCGTCAGGGTCCCCGGCGCGGTGACGTCCATGTCGGGCACCACCGAGGGGATCCCCAGGGCCGGCCCGTACAGGGCGAAGGGGGCGAAGGCGGCCACCAGGCGGTCGGACGGGCCGATGGCGTAGGCCGCGGCCAGGGCGTCACGCTGGGCCTCGAGCTGGCGGTGGCGGTACACGACCCCCTTGGCCGGCCCCGTGGCGCCCGACGTGAACAGCACGGCGGCATCGTCCTCGGGCCCCGGCGCTGGAGGAGGGGGGCAGCCGGCACCGGAGCGGCGCAGCTCGTCGAGGGTGGACGCTGCCCCCAACAGCCGGTGGGCACCATTGCGGCGAGCCCCGGCGAGGATGGCGCGGCCGGGCCAACGCAGGGCCCGGGCCGCAGCCAGGGCCCGGGGGATGCCGATCAGGTGGGCGGGGTCGGCGCTGCGCAGGGCCCGGCCGATGCCCCGGGGGCCGAGCCCGGCGTCGGCGACGACCACGGTGGCCGCGGCCCGCCAGCAGGCGTACACCGCGGTGACGAGGTCGATCCCCGGGGGCACGAGCAGGGCGACCCGGTCCCCGGGGGCCACCCCCCAGGCCACCAGGCCGGCCGCGAGGTCGAGCACGTCGGCATCGAGCTCGGCGAACGTGCGCGACCTCGGGGGGCCATCGCCGCCGAGCTCGACCACGGCCACCTGGTCCGGCGCCTCTTCCGAGGCCTGCTCCAGCCCCGACCACAGCGGCCGACGTGCGCGGGTGTCTGCCATCCCGGCGGGCGGCGCCGTCGGCGGCGCCTCGGCTGGCGGGCCCAGGTCGCCCACCCAGTCGAGCACGGGCGTGGTGACGTCGGCGTCCTCCACCACCAGGTGACCGGCGGTGGCGAAGCGGTGGACCTGGGCCCGGGGCAGGCGTCGCCGCAGGTCGGCCAGGTGCACGTCGGTGAAGACGGGGTCGAGCCCGCCCCACAGCACCAGGGTGGGGACGTCGGCCACGGTGGCCAGGTCGGCCTGCAGGCGCACCAGGTCGGACCAACTGGCATGGCCCAGATCGAGGGGGATGTCGCGCACGAAGTCGCCTATGGCCCGACGGCGGGCGGCGTCGCCGTAGGGGGCACGGAAGGCCCGTCGGACTGCCCCCGGCAGTTGGGGGTGGGCCAGGACGAGGGTGCCGTCGACGAAGGCCGAGGTGCGCACGCAGAGGAGTTCGAGCAGGCCCCGGGAGCGCACGATGCGAATGAGGGCGGGGGCGGGGGTGCCCGCAGGCTGGTCCACAGCGGTGTTGGTGAGCACGATGCCGGCCAGCTGGTCACGGTGGCGCACGGCCCAACCCAACGAGATGGGCCCGCCCCAGTCGTGGGCCACGGTGACCACGGGGCCGTGCACACCCAGGGCGTCGGTCAGCGCGCCGAGGTCGTCGATGCGCTGGGCGAACGGGCGCGGCGCGGCGAGGCGCTCGGAGAAGCCCATGCCCAACTGGTCCACGGCCACCACCCGCACCCCCGGGGGGGCAGCGGCGAGCAGGCGGCGCCACAGGTAGGACCAGGTGGGGTTGCCGTGCACGCACAGCAGGGTCACCCGGGTCTCGGCGGTGGCGTCAGACGAGCCGGACGAAGGGCCGGCGTCGCTGTCGAGCACGTGCCAGCTGTGGGCCACACCGTCGGGCCCGGCCACGGTGACCAGGCGCGACCAGGCCGGGTCCAGGCCGGCGAGGCCCGGCGGAGGTAGGCGCGCCGCGGCGACATCGGCCGCCGCCGCGCTCACCAGATGAGCTCGGTGGCGGCGGTGTTCAGGCCCGAGCCGATGCCCAGGCACAGCACCCGGTCCCCGGCGTTGAGGGAGGCGGACTCCGACGCCAGGGTGATGGGCACCGAGGCGGGCCCGACGTTGCCCAGGAAGGGGAAGGTGAGAGGCACCTTCTTGGGGTCGATGCCCAGGCGTTGGCAGGTCAGGCTGGTGTGCACCGAGGAGATCTGGTGGATGATGTAGCGGTCCATGTCGGCCCAGACCTCGCTGGTCATGGGGCGCCATGCCGTCTCGGCCAGCTCGAGGCCGGCGTCGAGCAGGGCCTTGGTGTCGGTGCGCATGCGGTCGAGGTCACCCACGCACAGGTCGTAGTGCTGGGTGGCGGCGCGCGACGCGCTGGCCACCATGCGGTGGCCCTCGGGGTGGCGATCGGCGGGGCCCAGGACCATGGCCGCGGCGCCGGAGCCCAGGGTCAGGGTGGCGAACTGGGCGAACATGTCTTCAGCGGTGGCGTCGTCGGCGGCCAGGCGGTCGAGCGTGACCTCCTGGGTGTGGCGGCTGCCCTCGCTGTCCACGACGATGGCGTACTCGATCTGGCCCGAATCGATCATGGTCGAGGCCAGGTGCATGCCGTTGACGAAGCCCAGGCAGGCGTTGGCCAGGTCGAAGTTCATGCACGACGTGGGCATGCCCAGGCGGTGGTGGACCTCGACCGAGGACGACGGCTCGAGGTGGTCCCGGCACACCGAGGTGCCGATGAGCAGGCCGATGCGGCCCCGGTCGATGCCGGCCTCCTCGAGCACGGCCTCCCCGGCCATGACGGCGGCGTCGGCGAAGCGGGTCTCCGTCGGCCACCAGCGGCGCTCACGGATGCCGGCCAGGCCTTCGAGCAGGCCAGGGCGGATGTCCAGGCGCTCGTAGGTCGAGGCCAGGCGCTCGTCGAACTGGGCCGACGTGACCACGATGGGCGCCTCGACGGCGCTCACCGCCACGATCGCGGTGTTCGAGTGACGGAATGCAGCGGTGCCTTGCAAGCTCAGATCCTCCACTAGCGCGTCCGCGAGTGTGCCACGTTGGGTGATCGTCCCTGCAGGCGCTAGGGACCGTGCCACGGCCCGCCGGCCAGGAAGGTCTCGATGGCGTCGGTGGGCGGGCCCAGGTCGAGGCCCTGGTCGGCAACCCAGGCATCGTCGTCGTAGGTGTGGGCGTAGCGCTCGCCGCCGTCACAGATGAGGGTGACGATGGAGCCGCACTCCCCGGCGTCGCGCATGGCCGCGACCAGGTGCAACACCCCCCACAGGTTGGTGCCGGTGGAGCCGCCCACGTGGCGCCCGGTGGCCCGGCGGACGTGGCGCATGGCG
Organism: Acidimicrobiales bacterium; assembly: GCA_038255145.1. Taxonomy (GTDB): domain Bacteria; phylum Actinomycetota; class Acidimicrobiia; order Acidimicrobiales; family CAIXPF01; genus WHTX01. The sequence goes on along the minus strand of JBBSLP010000001.1, from coordinate 186,460 downwards.
GCGATCGAGGCGGCGTCGGGCACCTGGATCATGCGGTCGATCACCGCAGGAACGAACGAGGGCTCGACCCGGGGACGACCGATGCCCTCGATGCGTGACGAGCGCCCCGTCATCGCGCCGGCGCCCATCGCCGTGTCCCCGGCCCGCCATGCGGGCAGGAAGGCCGAGCCCTCGGGGTCGACCACGGCCAGGCGGGTGGGGTGGCGGCGGTAGCGCAGGTAGCGGCCGATGGTGGCCGACGTGCCCCCGGTGCCCGCCCCGACCACGATCCACGCGGGGATGGGATGGGCCTCCAGGCGGAGCTGGTCGAAGATGGACTCGGCGATGTTGTTGTTGCCCCGCCAGTCGGTGGCCCGCTCGGCGTAGGTGAACTGGTCCAGGTAGTGGCCGCCGCAGTCCTGGGCCAGCTCGCGGGCCACCTCGTAGATGTCCCCGGCCTGGTCCACGAAGTGACAGCGCCCCCCGTAGCCCTCGATGAGCTCCACCTTCTCGATGCTGGTGGAGCGGGGCATGACGGCCACGAAGGGCAGGTCCAACAGGTCGGCGAAGTAGGCCTCGGACACCGCGGTCGAGCCCGAGGACGCCTCGACCACCGTCGTGCCCTGCCCCACCCAGCCGTTGGCGAGGGCGTAGAGGAACAACGAGCGGGCCAGGCGGTGCTTGAGCGAGCCGGTGGGGTGGGCGGCCTCGTCCTTCATGTACACGTCGATGCCCCAGGCCGGGGGCAGGGGGTAGACGTGAAGATGGGTGTCGGCCGAGCGGGTGGCCTCGGCCTCGAGGCGGCGCATGGCCTCGTCGCACCAGGCCCGCTCGTCGGGGCGGGAGCGGTCGACCTCTTCGCCGGCGGGCACGGCCGTGAGCGTACGGCTGGTCGAGGGGGCGACACCTTGGATCGGTTCCGCATCACGGCGAATTGGGCCACGGCCAACGGCGAATTGCTAGCGTTGACAGCAACGCTTGCACGGGTGACGTGATCGAGGGGGACGACGATGGCCACGTTGACGATCCGGGACCTCGACGAGGACCTTCGTGCTCAGCTGCGGGTGAGGGCGGCTCGCCATGGACGGTCGATGGAGGCCGAGGTTCGGGCGATCCTGCGCGATGCCCTGGCGAAGCCGCAGGTCTCGGGTGGTCTCGGGACTCGTGTCCATCAGCGGTTCGCGACGCTCGGCGGCATCGACCTCGAGCAACCGGAGCGGGTTGAACGGCCGCGCACGTGGGAGCCGCCCGAGTGATCGTCCTCGACACCAACGTCATCTCCGAGCTCATGCGCATCGAGCCCGCGGTGGTCGTGCTCGAGTGGGTAGACCGACAGCCCGCTGACGAGGTGTTCTTGACGGCGATCACGCTCTCGGAACTGCTCTACGGCGTGGCGAGGCTGCCCGATGGGCGGCGGAAGGCGTCGCTCGCCGAGCGAGTCGAAGCGATCGTCGCCGAGGACTTCGATCATCGGGTCGCCGCATTCGACGAGACCGCCGCCGTGCACTACGCCGACGTTGTCGTCCTGCGGGAGCGAGTTGGTCGGCCGATCAGTGCGGCTGATGCACAGATCACCGCGATCTGTCGTAGCCACGGCGCCGTCCTCGCCACCCGCAACACCTCGGACTTCACCGGCACAGGGATCACGGTCGTGAACCCCTGGAACGACGAGTGAGTCGCCGTGGCCGTGGCGGCCACCGGGCCGGGTGCTTCGCCTGTCGGACGGCGCCGGTTCGGGTGGGGGAGGCCCGGGTACGCCGGCTGCGTGACGACACGACGGGATCTGCTCCACCCCCGGGGTGCGGGGGTGACCACGGCAGGGCGAGGCGCCCATCCCGATGGGTGGCGCCACGAGCTGGGCGAGGAGGCCAAGACCGTCGGACCCCGGTTCCTGGCCTGGCTGGTGGGCCTGGTGGTGGTGGTGTCCGCGCTCGGGCTGCTGCTGACCAGGGCCTTCGACGACAACGCCCTGCTCCGCTTGGACCTGCGCATCGCCCGGTCCCTCGAAGCCGGTCGCACCCCCCGTCTCGACGACCTCACCGCCCTCGGCACCCGGATCGCCGACCCCATCCCGGTCGCCGTCGTCTGGTTCGGCGCCATGCTGGTGCTAGGGCTGGTGGTCCGCCGCTGGGGCCCACCGGTGTTCATGCTGGTCTGCGTGGGCGGTGAGAAGCTGACCTACCTGCTGAGCTCCCTGGTGGTGGGCCGTGACCGGCCCCCGGTGCAGCCCCTCGGCGAGGTGCACGCCACGTCCAGCTTCCCCTCGGGGCACGTGGGCTCGGCCATCAGCCTGTGGGCCGGGCTCACGCTGCTGGTGCTGACCCTGCTGGCCGGCCGCCTGCTCCTGCGCAACGTGGTCATCAGCGGCGTGGTCGGGGTGGCCACCGGCGTCCTGGTGGCCTACTGCCGCATGTACTCGGGCCACCACTTCCTGACCGACGTCATCGTCGGCGCCGCCGTGGGCGTGGCCTGGATCGCCATCGCCTACCACGTCGTCCTGCGCCCCGACCTCGACCAGCATGCGGGCGGCCACGGCGTCGTGGCCGCCCGCTAGCTGGCGTGCCCCTGTCGTTCACGTCTCGCTGTCACGCTGGACACATTGCGGCAACACGACGGTCCTAGCGTCCGATCCCGATGAGACGGAGCGACGCGTGACCGATCCCGCCGACATCAACTCCTCTCTCATGTCCCCCCTCAAACCGCACGTCATCGTGCTGTTCGGGGCCACGGGGGACCTGGCCGCCCGCAAGCTGCTGCCCGGGCTGCTCCACCTGTCGCTGACGGGGTTGATCCCCGACTGCCGCATCGTCGGTTGTTCGCTCGACGACCTCGACGAGGAAGCCTTCCGGGATCTGGCCCACACCGCGTGCGAGAAGTACTCACGGCGCCACATCACCGATGAGGAGTGGGGCGCCTTCGAGCGCAAGCTCAGCTACGTGTGCCAGGGCCTGGGGGCCGATGGCCTGCGTGAGGCCGTGCACCGGGCCGAGGCGTCGCTCGAGGGCGAGGCCCGCCGCCTGCACTACCTGAGCGTGCCCCCGGCCGCGGCCCGGGCCGTGGTGGCCATGCTCGGCGAAGCCGGCCTGGTCGAGCGGTCCCGGATCATCATGGAGAAGCCCTTCGGGGTCGATCTGGCCAGCTCCCGGAAGCTGAACGCGTTCCTGCACGAGGTGTTCGACGAGTCCCAGATCTTTCGGATCGACCACTTCCTGGGCAAGGAGGCGGCGCTGAACATCCTCGCGTTCCGCTTCGCCAACGGTCTGTTCGAGCCCATCTGGAACCGCAACCACATCGACCACGTGCAGATCGACGTGCCCGAGGTGTTGTCGCTTGACCGGCGGGCGTCGTTCTACGAGTCGACCGGCGCCTATCGGGACATGGTGGTGACCCACCTGATGCAGGTGCTGGCGTTCATGGCCATGGAGCCGCCGACCGAGCTTCGGCCCAAGGCCATCAACGAGGAGAAGAACAAGGTCTTCCGGTCCATGAAGCCCATCCAGCCCGGCGACGTGGTGCGGGGCCAGTACGGCGGCTACCGGGACGAGGTCGGGGTGTCACCGCATTCCGAGACCGAGACGTTCATCGCCCTGCGCTGCGAGATCGACAACTGGCGATGGGGGGGTGTGCCCTTCTTCCTGCGCACGGGCAAGCGCATGGCGGAAGGGGCCCGGATCATCTCCATCGCCTTCCGTGAGCCGCCGAAGTCGATGTTCCCCGCCGGTTCCGGCGTGGGAGCACAGGGCCCCGACCACCTGACGTTCGACCTGGCCGACGCATCCAAGCTGTCGCTGTCGTTCTACGGCAAGCGGCCGGGGCCGGGCCTGCGGTTGGACAAGTTGAGCCTGCAGTTCGCCCTGCACGAGACGGGCAAGCAGTCCGACGTGCTCGAGGCCTACGAGCGGCTGATCTACGACGCCATGAGCGGTGACCACACGTTGTTCACCACGTCCGAGGGCATCGAGCGGCTTTGGGAGATCTCCACCCCCCTGCTGGGGGACCCCTCACCGGTGCGCCCCTACGCCCCCGGCTCGTGGGGCCCCAACGCCATCCACCAGCTCATCGCCCCCCACGCCTGGCGCCTGCCCTTCGAACGAGGCTGGCGCAAGTCGGCTGAATGAGCTGACATTTGGTCACCTCCTGGGGCGGCGTTATCTTCCCCGGCGGAGACGCCACCGGGGGAGGGGGGAACCTTCCCGGGCCAACAGGCGGCTCCTCGGCACCACGCAAGCACCAGGGGGAGAGCGTTCATGCGGCTGGATCACCTGCAGTACCACCTCAACCGTCGTCAGCTGTTGGGCGGTGCGGCCAAGCTCGGTGCCGTCGGCGCGGTGGCCAGCGCCACCGGCGGCCTGCTGGCCGGCGTCGCCGGGGCGAGCACGACCACCGCCACCCGGGCCAAGGCCCCGGGCTCGGCGTGCGACCCGGGTGACTACGACGACAGCTTCTCCATCGAGGGCGCCCTCAACGGCGAGTGGGCGGCGGCCACCGCGGCCCGCTACGGCGCCGAGGACGAGCGGGGCACGCTCAACGAGATCACCCCGACGACCACGGCCGCCGCCCTGGGACTGCTCGCCGGGGCCAGCACCGTGACCACCCACAACATGGGCCACCTCATGGTCAACGGCTTCCCCGCCTTCGTCGCCTACCCGCCCCGGAAGTACCAGCAGCGCCTGTTCGGCTACGGGTTCACGCCCAACGGCTCGGACTACTTCACCACCACGACCCGGGGCGATGCCGGCGAGGATGAGTGGCGCCAGGCCGACCGTGAGCGGGGGCCGCTGTGGTACTGGGGGGGCCAGGGGGCGATCGGCCCCAACCAGGTGAGCTCATTCGAGGAACGCTTCCCTGAGGGCGGCACCTACCAGATCGCCACACAGCTCGACAACCTCAACCACGTGGGCGTGGGCGACGTCTACTACAACGGGTTCCTGGCCTCCGAGTTCGCCGCCCCCACGGGCACGACCAAGTTGGGCATGGAGCACGTCGGGCCCTTCGTGACCCGGGGCGTGCTCATCGACGTGCTGGGGTGGAAGCAGGACACCGGCGGCAACGACGTCGACACCGTGGGAGGCAACGCCTTCCTGACCGACAACTATCGCATCACCCTCGAGGACCTGCTGGAGACGATGGCCTGGGAGGGGGTCGAGGGCATCGGGGCAGGCGACGCCGTGGTCATCCGCACCGGCTGGCACAAGCTGGCCGAGGATCCCGCCACCTACGACCGCTACCTGGCCGCCGAGCCCGGCATCTACGTCCGTGAGGCCAAGTACCTGGCCGATCACCGTCCGGTGGTGGTGGCCTCGGACACCTTCGGGCTCGAGGTGCTCGGCAACACCGACCTGCCCGGCGACGCCTTCCCCGTCCACCAGTGGCTGCTGACCCGGGAGGGTGTGCGCATCGGCGAGGGCGTGATCTCCGACGGGTTGGCCGAGGCCGGCTCCTACGAGTTCGTGTACTCGTATTCCCCGCAGTACGCGCTGGGGGCCACCGCTGGCAACGTCCCGCCGATGGGGCTGGCGCCGGGACACTGACCCCAGGGCACCTGTCGGATCGGTGCCGAGGACGGCCGCTGGCCGGGGGGCTCCGCGTGTTGTGGAGCCCCCCCGTGCCGCCGCGTCCGAGGGCACATGCCCGTCGACGGCCTCCGCGGCGGAGCAACCGCCGATGGCCGGCGTCGGTCGAGGGAGAGCACGCCTGCTCACGCCAGTGTCTTCTGCCTTGGACCAACTCGGCGGCTCAGGGCACCGCCTGGTAGACGGTGCCGGTGGCCGAGGTGAACACGATCTCGCCGGTGGCGTCGGTCCCGATGTGGGTGAGCTGGGGGACCGTTGCCGTTTCACGGCGCACGTCGGCGGCGCCGCCGACGGGGGTGCCGACCAGCGACCACAGGGTGCCGCTGCAGAAGTCCCCGTACAGGTAGCGACGGTTCAGCTCGGGCAACTGGGTGCCGTAGTAGACGAACCCGCCGATCACCGCACACCCCTGGCCGTGGTCGTAGGTGGCCACGGGCATGATCAGCTCCCCCGTGGGGTCGAGATCGCGCCCCTCGACCCGGGTCGTCCCGTCGTACGCGCTCCACCCCAGGTTCTTGGGGGGCTCGTCCAGCTCCAGGCGGACCCGGTTGATCTCCTCCACCTGGTCCTGGCCGACGTCGGCCACCCACAGCTCGCTCAGCCCGGGGTCGAACGAGAAGCGCCACGGGTTGCGCAGCCCGCTGAGCACGACGTCCCACACGGGCTCGACCGCATCGACGTCGACAGCCACCAACTTGCCCAGGAGCTGGCCGGGGTCCTGGGCGCTGCGCCGGGGATCGAAGGCCCCACCGCCGTCGCCCAGGCCGAGGTACAACCGCCCGTCGGGACCGAAGGCCAACTGCCCCCCGTTGTGGTTCTCCTCCGGTTGCTCGAGGTGCAGCAGGTCGCGCACCACCTCGGGCTGGAAGGACGTGCCTTCCACGCCGGCCCGCACCTCGGCCACCCGGGTGGCGCCGGTGGGGTCCGACCAGTGCAGGAACGCCCGGCGGTTGGTGGCGAAGCCGGGGTGGAAGGCCAAGCCCAGCAGGCCGGCCTCGGTGTGCAGCTTGACCCGCCCCGTCCAGTCGAGGGCCACGTCGCGACGTTGGCCGTCGATCCGCACCACCCTGCCGGGTTGCTCCACGACCCACAGCCCGCTCGGGTCACCCGGCGCCGCACCCACGAAGGTCGGTCGGTCGAACCCCGTGGCCACGGGCACGACGTCGAAGTGGCGGCCGACCCCTGTCGTCGTCGGCGCGGTCGTCGGCGGCGCAGGCCCCGTCGCGGTGCCGCCGGCCCGGTCGACCCCGCACGCGGCCAGCAACAGAAGGGCGAGCAACGCAAGCGCGTCCCGTGCCGCTGACCGACCGACAGAAGGCCGGGCGACGGACGATAGGGCGTCGGACGTCCGCTCGCCCGAGCACCGGACAGTGGCGGTACGGGTGGTCACAGGGCGACTGTCTAGTGCACCTACCTGTTCCAGTACCATCCCGCCGGTGCGCCGCCTCTTCATCGTGTCGATGGTGACGGCGGCCGCGTCCCTGGCCCTGGTCCTGCCCGCTCCGGCGTACGACCCCTGGGCCTGGCTGCTGTGGGGACGGGAACTGGCCCACGGCCACCTGAGCACCCTCGAAGGTCCGGCGTTCAAGCCGCTCCCGGTCCTCGTGACGGCGGTGCTGTCCGGCGCCGACGGTGCCGCTCCCTGGCTGTGGGTGGTCTTGGCGCGCTCGGGTTCCGTGCTGGCCTGCGGGCTGGCGTTCCGCCTGGGCCAACGACTGGGAGGCGGTTCCCGGCTCGCGGGCGGACTGGCGCTCGGGGGGGTGGCGCTGTGCGACGGCTTCCTGCCCGACGCGGCCAAGGGCATGTCCGAAGGGCTCCTGCTGGCCGTTCTCCTCCTGGCCGGGGAAGCGTGGGCCGCCCGCCGGCCACGCGCCGTCGGCGCGGCCGCCGTCGCCGCCGCCCTCCTGCGGGTGGAGACGTGGCCGTTCCTCCTGATCGCCGGGGCGGTGGCGTGGCGACGACGCCCCCAGGACCGACCTCTGCTGGTCGGCGTCGGCCTCATCGTCCCCCTGGCCTGGTTCGGGGGTGAGCTGCTGGGGTCGGGGACGTTGCTGCGCTCGGCCGACCGCGCCCGGGTACCGAACCCCGGCCAGCCGGCGCTGGCCGACCTCCCCGTGTTGGCCTCGCTGCGCCAGGCGGTCGGGGTGCCCCTCTGGCCGGTGTGGATCGGCGTCGCCTGCCTGGGCTGGTGGGCCTGGAGGCGGCACGACGACGACGCTCGACGGGCACTGCTGCCGGCGGGGCTGGGCCTGGCCTGGTTGGCCGTCGTGGCCGCCATGGCGCAGGCCGGCTTCTCGGGCGAGCCCCGCTACGCGCTGCCCGGCGTCGCCCTGGTCACCATCAGCGCAGCGACTGCGCTGCCCTTCGCCCTCGGGCCCACCTCGTCACCACCGGCGCGCCGGTGGGTGGTGGCGGCCTCAGGCGTCGCCCTGGCCCTGGCCGTCGTTCCGTCGCGGACCGCCGACCTCTCCGAGCTGCGGCGCGACCAGTCGTACCAATGGCAACTCCAGGCCCAGTTGGGCGAGGCCGTGTCGGCCGCAGGGGGCCGTGACGCCGTCCTGGCCTGCGGGCAGCCCTACGTCGGCCGGCTTCGGGGGCCGCTCATGGCGTACCGCCTCGGGGTCGCCAAGCACGTCGTCGAACCTGACCAGCCGCCACGAGCCCCCGGTGTCGTCTTCCGCTCCGCCCTGACGGCCCAGCAGCGTGCCGCCCCCGACGTGCCCGCCGGCTTCCACGAGGTCGCCCTGCTCCCCACCTGGCAGGTGTTCGCCGCCTGTCGAGAGGAGCCAGGAGGACCGGCAGGCGCCAGCCAGTAGGGCGGCCCCCGACCGGTCACACCCGTCCCCTCCGATGTCGCATCTGCACCGCATCGCCGTTCACATCTGGCGCATGCGGTCGGGACAGCCGGACCCTCGCGGAGTTCGTCATGTGCAGCGACGCCTGCACCACGGCGTCGGGCTGGGCCGCCGCGGCCCGTTCGGCCACTCGCCAGGCCCACACCGCGGTGCGATGGCCGCTGCGCCCACGATGGCCACGTAGATGGGCAGGGCGATCTCCAATGCCCGCCTTCGCTTCAACCCACCTCTCGCCACCACGCCCCCTGACGTCCCCCCGATCGGGCGTGGAGCGTAGGTGACGGGGTCGCGACCGTGCCGTCCGACCTGACGTCGGGACCGGCGGGCGCCTACGGTATTGACGTAGTGGTCAACTCTGACCGCTGGTGCGTTCGCGGGGGGGATGGGGGCACATGGCTGACGGTCACGCCGGGGCGGCACGACAGGTCGACGTGGTCAGCGCGGTCGACGTGGTGATCGTGGGAGCCGGGTTCGCCGGCATGTACATGACCCACCGGGTCAAGGGCCTGGGGCTGTCCGCCCAGGTCTTCGAGGCCGGCAGCGGTGTGGGCGGCACCTGGTACTGGAACCGCTACCCGGGTGCCCGTTGCGACGTCGAGAGCATGGAGTACAGCTACCAGTTCTCCGAGGAGCTCCAGCAGGAGTGGGAGTGGACCGAGCGCTACTCGGGCCAGCCCGAGATCCTGCGCTACGCCAACCACGTGGCCGACCGCTTCGGCCTGCGTGAGCTCATCCAGTTCGACACCCGCGTCACCTCGGCCACCTTCGACGAGGACAGCGACCGCTGGACCGTGGTCACCGACGACGGCGTCCACACCACGGCCCAGTTCGTCATCATGGCCACCGGCTGCCTGTCTTCGGCCAACATCCCCGCCTTCCCCGGCATCGACACCTTCACCGGCCCCACCTACCACACCGGCCACTGGCCCCATGAGGGCGTGGACTTCACCGGCCTGCGGGTGGGCATCATCGGCACGGGCTCCTCGGCCGTCCAAGCCATCCCCGTCATCGCCCAACAGGCCCGTGAGCTGGTCGTCTTCCAACGCACGGCCCAGTACTCCATCCCCGCCCGCAACCGTCCCCTCGAGCCCGCCGAGGTGGCCGACATCAAGGCCGACTACGCCGGCTTCCGGGCCGCCAACAACCTCATGCCCGGCGGCTTCGGCTCGCGCCTGCCCCGCAACACGGCCACCGCCCTCTCCGTGGCCGAGGACCAGCGCCGGGCTGCCTTCGATGCCCGCTGGGACCGCGGCGGCGTCGGCTTCCTCGGCACCTTCGGCGACCTGGCCATCGACAAGGCGGCCAACGACACCGCGGCGGAGTACGTCCGTGAGCGCATCCGCGAGGTGGTGAAGGACCCCGCCGTGGCCGACCTGCTGTCGCCCAAGCAGGTCATCGGCTGCAAGCGCCTGTGCATCGACAGCGGCTACTTCGAGACCTTCAACCGGCCCAACGTGTCCCTGGTCGACGTGTCCAGCAACCCCATCGAGATCACGCCGCAGGGTCTGCGGACCGGCGATCCTGATCATGGTGCAGCCGACCACGAGTTCGACGCCATCGTCTTCGCCACCGGCTTCGACGCCATGACCGGCACGCTCCTGCGCATGGACATCCGCGGCCGTGACGGGCTCACCCTCCAGGAGAAGTGGTCGGCCGGGCCCCGCACCTACCTGGGGCTGGGCGTCCCCGGCTTCCCCAACCTCTTCACCATCTCGGGCCCGGGCAGCCCTTCGGTGCTGACCAACATGATCGTGTCCATCGAGCAGCACGTGAACTGGATCACCGACTGCGTGCGCCACCTGCGGGCCAACGACATCGCCACCATCGAGGCCACCGTCGAGGCCGAGGATGACTGGGTCGACCACGTCAACGCCGTGGCGAACCAGACCCTCTACCCGACGTGCAACTCGTGGTACCTGGGGGCCAACGTCCCCGGCAAGACCCGGGTGTTCATGCCCCTGCTCGGCTTCCCGCCCTACGTGGAGACGTGCGAGAAGGTGGCGGCCAACGGGTACGAGGGCTTCGCCCTGTCGCACTAGGCCCACTCATGTCGCCGGGTCGGTGCTCCCACCCCGACGGCCCGTAAGGTCGGCCCATGAACACGAACGAGCTGCTCAGGGACGCGTTCGGCCGGGTGAACGAGCTGGTGCACGGCATCGTCGGTGGCCTCGCCGCCGATGCCCTCGTGTACCGGCCCGATGCCGAGGCCAACTCCATCGCCTGGCTGGTGTGGCACCTGACCCGGGTGCAGGACGACCACGTGGCCGAGCTGGCCCACTGGCCCCAGGTGTGGACCGAGGACGGCTGGTACGACCGCTTCGGCCTGCCCTTCGCCCCCTCGGCCCACGGCTACGGCCACAGCCCGGCCGAGGTGGGCCAGGTGCGCCCGAGCTCGCCCGACCTGCTCAGCGGTTACCACGATGCCGTGCACGCCATGACCCTGCGCTACGTCGACAAGCTCGACGCGGAGGAGCTCGACCGGGTGGTCGACGAGCGCTGGGACCCCCCGGTCACCGCCGGGGTGCGCCTGGTCAGCGTCATCGGCGACACCCTGGAGCACGCCGGCCAGGCCGCCTACGTCCGGGGCCTGTTCGAGCGCCTCACCTGAACACCTGGCGACCGAGGTTGCCCACCGGCACGGTGATCAGTTCCATCGACGTTGGCACTGAAGCCCATGCCGCCAACCGAAGGCCCCCTTCATCAGCCGTAGTGGGCCAGCAGCCGTCAGCGGTAGAGCTGTCTCAGGCCAGGCCGGTGAAGACGGTGCGGCTCGCTCGCAGGGTGAGATCGTCCCGGCGGACCAGGCCGGACGGGTCGTTGTCGTCGAGCAGTTGATCGGCCAGGGCGAGGTCGTCGGCGGACATCTGCTCGGCGGCCATGGCCCGCAGTCCGGCCAGGTTCTGGCGGACCAGGCTGCGGGCGCCGGGGGACAGGGGGGCGGCCAGCTCGATGGGGTAGGTGCGGCTGGTCACGTCGGTGAACCCGGCGGCGATCAACAGGTCGGGCCAGTCGGCCTCGCTCTGCACGGCCTCGGGCAACGAGGCCCGCATGGCCTCGAACCGCTGTCGGGCGGCCCGGTGCAGGGCGGGTTCCAGTCGGGGGGCGATGTCGGCGGGCAGGTAGTGCAGGGTGCGGTCGCCCTCGACGACAGCGACGCGACCTCCCGGTCGCAACAGGGAGCGCAGGGTGGCCAGCGCCGCCTGCTGGTCGGCGATGTGGTGCACGACCATGGCCGCCCACACCAGGTCAGCAGGACCATCGACGGCGATGGTGCCGGCGCCCAGGTCGCCCTCGTGCACGCGCACCCTGTCGCCCAGCCCGAGACGGCGGGCCCGCTGCTGGGCCCGGGCCAGCAGGGGAGCCGAGGTGTCCACGGCCACCACCCGGGCTTCGGGGAACGCCGTCGCCAGGGCGGTGGTGCCCACGCCGGGGCCGCTGCCCACATCGACGACGCCTTCGACCGGCGCATCCGCCGTCAGCTCGACCAGCCAGGCCAGGGCGGCGTCGAGGTAGGGCGACAGCACCTCGGCCTCGAGCTCGAGCCGATCGCCCATGGCCTCCCAGTCGGGTCCGGCGCCGTGGTGGTGCGCGTGCCGCGGGTGGTGCTGGTGCTGCGTGGTTCCGGCCATGGCCTCACCGTACCCGTCTCCGGCGTTGACGGCATGAAGGCATGCCGCAATGGCAAGGCTCGCTAGGGCGTGGCCCCGGCAGCGTCGAGGCCGAACACGGCCAGGAACTCGTCCTGCAGCCCGGACGGGGACCCGGCGGCGAACGTCACCGGCATCGGTCCCGGTGGCGCCACCCCCATGCGCACGCGCAGGAGCTCGGCGGCGTCGATGGTGACCACCAGGTCGGCGTCCCCGGTCACCCCCCGTTCGGCGCTGACGTGGCCCCCGGCGGCGCGAAGCGTCATCTGGCGACCCTCGTCCGTCTGGACCACCCAGGTGCGGACCAGGTCGGGGCGCTCGGCCACGGAGGAGTGGATGAGCAGGCCCATGCGCACCCCCATGGTCAGCCCGACGTGACGATCCTCGTCGGGGGGCTGCATGCGGCGCAGTCCCCACAGCGACAGCTCGCGCAGCACCCCATCCAGGGCGCGCCCATCGGCGGTGAGCTCGAAGACCGAGCGGGCCGCGGGCGGGGGCAGCTCGCGCTTGGCCACCAGCCCGTGGGCGGTCAGGTCCCGCAGACGGTCGGCCAGCAGGTTGGGGGGGATGCCGGGCAGGGCCCGCTGCAGGTCGCTGTAGCGCTGGACCCCGCCCAGCAGCTCGCGCACGATGAGCAGGGTCCAGCGCTCCCCGACCAGGTCGAGCGTGGTGGCCGCCGGGCAGTACTGGGCGTAGCTCTTCCCCATGACGGGATGCTACCGCCGACGTGACTACGGAACTCATAGTTTGTACTTGACGTTATGTAGTGGGCAGAGAAGGGTGAGCGGCCAACAGCCGACACCACGGGGGAGGACCACCCATGTCCGCAGTCACCGACACCGAGCACGACACCGCCCTGTCCCAGGGCCTGCTGGCCGCGCTGCGTCGCCTCGATGACGACGACGAGCTCGCTGCCGGGGTGCTGACCGGCGCCGGGGGCTCGTTCTCCGCGGGCATGGACCTCAAGGCCTTCGCCACCTCGGGTACCCCCACGGGCCTCGACGAGGTCTTCCGGTCCGGCTCCCGCAAGCCGCTGATCGCCGCCGTGGAAGGGTTCGCCCTGGCCGCAGGACTCGAGGTCGCCCTGGTGTGTGACCTGGTGGTGGCGGCGGAGAACGCCCGCTTCGGCATCCCCGAGGCCAGCGTGGGCCTGTTCGCCGGGGGTGGCGGGGTGCTGCGCCTGCCCGCCAGGGTCGGCTACGGCCTGGCCATGGAGATGGCCCTCACGGCGGATCCCATCAGCGCCACCCAGGCCCACACCGCCGGGCTGGTCAGCCGCCTGGCCGCCCCGGGCACCGCCGTCGATGTGGCCGTCGAGCTGGCCCAGCGCATCGCCCGCAACGCCCCCCGCTCCCTCGAGGCCAGCCTGGCCGTCATCAAGGGCTCCCTGGGCCTGACCGATGCCGAGGGCTGGACCTTCCAGGCCCCCATCGTGGCCACGGTGTTCACCTCCGACGATGCCGAGGAGGGGGCCCGGGCCTTCCTCGAGAAGCGGACCCCGGTGTGGACCGGGCGCTGAACCCGGTCGCCCGGCGGTGGCGAGAGGCTCAGGCGGTCGGGCCGTCGCCGTCGAGCCGGACCGAGCCCAGCTGCTCGTAGGCCACCTCGTCGACGAAGGCGTGCTGGGAGGCGGCCAACAGGTCCCGCAGCACTCGTTGCAGGGGGTGGGAGCGCTGCAGCCCACCCCCGCCCGAGGTGCGGAAGGCCCAGGTGGTGGCGTCGACGGCCACGTCGGTGGCGTGGCGGCTGGCGGCGCGGGCCTGGGCCAGGAGCTCGGGGCCCACGGCGCCCGCGGTGGCGGCCAGGTCGTCGAGCTGCGCGGCCACGTCGACCACCAGGGCCCGGGCCGCGGCCACCCGTGTGGTCCACGCCCCCAGGTCGCGGCGGAAGCTGCCCCGGTCGGCCACGATGCCCGTGCTCAGCGGCCGGGTCTCGGCCAGGGCCTCGTCGAGGGCCCGGGACGCGGCCCCCAGGGGGAAGGCACCGTGCAGCACGAGTATCTGGGCCCGGATGGGCAGGTCGAAGGTGGTGCCGCCCCGAAGGCGAACGGGTTCGGGGAAGGCGAAGCTGAAACCGTCGGGCACCAGGACGTCGTCGAGGCGGTACTCCTTGGAACCGGTGGCGGCCAGGCCGGCCACGTCCCAGCTGGCCTCGTCGACCACCGCCGCGGTGATGGGCACCACCACCTCGGCCACCGTGGGCGGCCCGTCGGGCTCGTCGATCACCACCCCGCTCAGCACCCAGGCGGCGTGGTCGATGCCGCTGGCGAAGGACCAGCTCCCCGACACCACCAGGCCACCCTCCACGCGTCGGCCTCGACCCAGCGGCGCCACCTGACCGGCCACCAGGGGGTCCCGGCCCCCGCCCAGCACCCGCTCGGCGGCCACGGCCGAGGCGTAGGCGCCGACGAAGCCCCCGTGGAACGAACCGATGGTGACCACCCAGGCCGCAGCGGTGTCGGCCTCGGCCAGGGCTTCGACCACGGCCACATCGCCGAGCAGGCCCAGCTCGGGACCCCCGAAGGCGGCGGGCCAGCCCAGGCGGCACAGCCGGGCATCACGCAGGGCGGCCACCGTGGCCGGGGCCAGGGTGCCGGCGACCTCGGCATCGGCCGCCGCCTCGACCAGCCGCGGCCGCAGCTTGGCCACCGCGGCCAGGGCGGTGGCGGTGGCCGTCGAGGTCGAGGTCGCCGGCGGGGCCGTGGCGCTCAACTGGGGGACAGGCTGACGGCGCGGATCTCACCGAACTCGTCGGACAGCTTGTCCCAGGTGGCGCCGGCGTCCTCGCTGACGAAGACCTGGCCGAAGATGCTGGCGGCGGCGACCACACCGGGGACCTCGGGGTGCATGGCCATCCAGTACACGGTGGAGTTGGGCTCCACGGGCAGCTCGACCCGGGTCCAGCTGGCCCCGCCGTCTGTCGACCGCTCGATGGCCCCGACGCGGCCGGGGATGTAGTCACCCACCCCCACCAGCATGGTGTTCGGGTCCCCCGGGGCCACGAACACGCCCCGGCAGTAGGCGTGGGGCAGGCCGCTGCCCCGGTCGAAGCCGTCGAACTCGTGCCACGACCAGCTGGCCCCGTCGTCGGTGCTGGTGGCCATGCCGAAGGGGGTGGTGGTGTGCACCGAGGCGTGGCCGTTGCCGTCGGTGCGCCGCACGACCAGGCCGTGGATGTCACCGTGGAAGGGGGTGGGGCCGATGTCGTCGAGGTGGCGCCACGAGTCGCCGCCGTCGTCGCTGCGGTACAGGCCGTCGACCTCGATGCCGGCCCAGATGGTGTCGTGGTCGCGGGGGTCGACCACCATGTTGGTGGTGCGGGGCACGCCGATGGGGCACTGGTCGCCCACCCCCATGTCCATGGGGGTGAACGTCCTCCCGCCGTCCTTGGAGCGGAAGCCGCCGGGGCGGGAGCCGACGTAGATGCGGTCGGCGTCGACGGGGTCGATGCCCAGGGACCAGATCTCCTGGTCACCGGGGGCGTCGGACAGCAGCTCCCAGCGGTAGCCGCCGTCCTCGCTGGCCAGGATGCCGGTGCGGTCGGACACGGCCAGGATGCGCTTGGGGTTCTGGGGGTCGACCTGGAGGGCGCGGACGTTGCCCTCGGGGTTGATGCGCTTCTGGATGTGGCGCCAGGCGCCACCGCCGTCGTAGCTGAACCACAGCCCGGCCCCGACGGTCCCGATCCCGATGGTGAAGTCCCCAGCCACGTGCAACCCCCCGGCGCTCGGGCGTCGCGTTGCCGCGCCACCTCGTGACGCCGCAGCGTACGTCAGCGGGAGAGACCGGTGCCTCGGGGGCCGAGGGGCAGGGCTTCGCCGACCATGCGGGCCAGGCCACCGGACAGGCCGATGGGGGAACCGTCGGCCCGCCAGCACGCGGCCCCGTGCACCAGGCCGTCGTCGTCGAGCAGCACCCCGTTCATGCCCCCGGCCACCTTGGGCACGACCTCGATCACGTGGCCCAGGGCCTCCAGGCCGGTGACCAGGCCCGACAGGTCGGCGAAGCCGTCCTCCACCAGCACGGTGGCCCCCAGCGTCCACACCCGGGGGGCCTCGACCGCCTCCTGCAGGGTCATGCCGTGGTCGACGACGTTGATGATGGCCTGGGTGACGGCGGCGAAGATGCGGTTGCCACCCGGTGTGCCCAGGGCGAACCACGGCCGCCCGCCCCGGCTGACGATGGTGGGCGACATGGAAGACAGCACCCGCTTGCCCGGGGCCACCGAGTTGGTCCGCCCCGGCACCGGGTCCATGAGGAACATGCAGTTGTTGAGGAACAACCCCGTGCCCGGCACCGTCACCCGCGACCCGAACAGCGAGTTGATGGTCTGGGTGGTGGTGACGATGCCCCCGGCACCGTCGGCCACGGTCACATGGGTGGTGCAGTCACCCTCCCCGGCCAGGCCCGGGGCGGCGCCGGCCGAGAAGTGCGACGCCCGGGTCAGGTCGAGGTCGCCGCGGCGGGAGGTGGCGTAGGCCACGGACGCCAGCCACTCCACGGGCACGTCGGTGGACTCGGGGTCGGCCAGGTAGCAGGTACGGTCGGCGAAGGCCAGCTTCAGGGCCTCGAGGAACAGGTGGGTGGAGGCCACCGTGCCGAAGCCCCGCCCGCGCACGTCGAAACCCTCGAGCAGGTTGAGGATCTGCACCACATGGGTCCCACCCGAGGACGCCGGCCGCATCGACGCGATCTCCGCCCCCCGGTAGGTGCCCGCTACCGGCTCGCGCCAGTGCAGCCGGTAGCCGTCGAGGTCGGCCGGGCTGATCCAGCCGCCGGCGGCCTCGCACTCGGCCACCACCGCGGCCCCCACCGGGCCCCGGTACAGCACCTCGGCCCCGCCCTCGGCGATCAACCGCAGGGTGCGGGCCAGGTCGGTGGGCCGCACCCGGTCGCCGGCGGCCAGGGGCACGCCGCCGGTTTGGAACACCGCGGCCGAGGCCGGGAACCGGGCCAGCTCGGGCGACTCGTCCACGGCCTGGGCCAGGTAGGGGGTGGCCCGGTAGCCCCGCTCGGCGTGGGCGATGGCCGGGGCCATGACCTCGGCCAGGGGGAGGGTGCCGTGGGCGTCGAGCATGGCGCACCACCCGGCCAGGGCGCCGGGCACGGCCGCGGCCCGGTGGCCCACGGCGTTGGCCCCGTCCGTGGTCTCGTTCTCCAGGCTGCCGGGCAGGGGGTCATACGTGGTGGCCGTGGCCGCCCCGGGCACCACGGCGTAGTCGTCGAGGGTGACCACGGTGCCGTCGGGACTGCGGTAGACGAAGAAGCCCGCACCCAGGGGGCCGACCATCATGGGCTCGACGACGGACAGGGTGAACAGCGTGGCCACGGCGTTGCCGCCCGCAGCCAACACCTCGATCCCTGCGGCACTGGCCAGGGGGTGGTTGGCCGCCACCACCCCTGCCGATGCCACCACTTCCTGCTTGTACGTGCCCATGGTCGCCCCCGGGGTGGGTCCTCGACGGCCCCAGCAGGGGCCCGCAGATCGTGACGTCCGCCACTGCGACGCAGGGTACGCTCTGACGGTGACGGTCACCGGGGCCCCGTCCCCATCTCAGGTAGCTGTGGCCCCGGGTGCCCGGGCCGGCCGCCGCCGGATCCGGCGGACCCTGGCCCTGTTCGCCGCTGCCGCGGCCGCCCTGGTGCTGGTGCCCCTGGCCATCAGCCGGGTGGTGGACCAGCCCGACGGCATCGACCTGGTCATCGACATCCCTGCCGGCACCGCCCTGCGGGTGGCCGCCGGTGAGGACGTGGCCCTGCTCCCCGCCGACCTGCGCCTGGGGTTGCGTGACCGGCTGGTGGTCGTCAACCACGACGACCGCACCCACCGGGTGGGACCACTGACCGTGGCCCCGGGAGAGCGGGTCACCCGTCGCTTCGCCGAGGCCGTCTCCCTGTCGGGCTACTGCTCGTTGCACACATCGGACCGCATCGACATCGAGGTGGCCTCGGCCGACTGATCCCGCCCCGGGCGGGGTCGGCAGGCGAACGGCGCTCGACCATCGACCACCTGGCGATGACGCCTCTCTACGATCACGATCGTGCTGGTCAGGACGTACATCGCTGGGCTCGTGGCGCTGATGGCGTGCTCGGCGGCCTGCGGCACCGTCGACGCCGCCGTGTCCGTGTCCGTGTCGGCCGGCGACGGCACCGGCAACGGGGCGCTTGGCGTCTCACCACAGAGCGCATCGGCGTCGGGGCGCACCGTACCCACGGCGACCGTCGTCCCCGCGGCCATCGCCACGACCGGACCGGGACCGGCGTCCGCGGCCACTGCGCCGGCGACCACCGCCGGTCCGGCCGGCCCCGCCGCAGCCGCGAACCGGTCGATCTCGTCGACGGTGGCGGGCCTGCTCACCTTCCGGGGCAACGCCACCCGCAGCTGGTACGGCGAGGGGCCGGTGCCGGCGGCGCCCCAGGTGCGGTGGACCTACCCGGCCGCCGGCGCCCTGTGCGGGCAGTCCGACGACGGCACGGGCCCGAGCACGTGGTGCGGCACGGGGTGGACGGGGCAGCCCGCGGTGTGGGAGCGCGACGGGCGCACCCTCATGGCCTTCGGGGCCTACGACCACCGCCTCCACGTGCTCGACGCCGCCACCGGGGTCCCCCTGTTCGAGCCCTTCGTCACCGGGGACCTCATCAAGGGCTCGGTCAGCGTCGACCCCGACGGCTACCCCCTGCTCTACGTCGGCTCCCGGGACGACTACTTCCGCATCATCAGCTTCGACGGCGGTGAGCTGCGCGAGCTGTGGAAGCTGTGGGCCTACGACGTGTCGCCGACCATGTGGAACGACGACTGGGACGGGTCGGGCCTGGTGGTGGACGGCCAGCTCATCGAGGGGGGCGAGAACGGCCAGCTCCACGTGGTCGAGCTCAACCGCGGCTACGACGCCGACGGCCAGGTCACCGTGGCCCCCGAGCTGGTCTTCAACACCCCGGGCTGGGACGACGAGCTGCTGGCCGACTTCGGGGGGTCGGCGGTGTCCATCGAGGGGTCCGTCGCCCGGTGGGGGGAGGTGGTGTACTTCGCCAACTCGGCCGGCCTGGTCCAGGGTTGGGACCTGGGCCCCCTGGCCCGGGGCGGCACCCCGACGCGCACGCTGCGCTTCTGGACCGGGGACGACACCGACGCCTCGGTCGTCATCGACGACGAGGGCCAGCTCTACGTGGCCAGCGAGTACGAGGTGGGCAACGAGCGGTCCCGGCAGGTGGGCCAGCTCGTGAAGCTCGATCCCCGGCGACCCCACGATCCCCTGGTGTGGTCGGTGCCCGTGCACGACGACCGCCCCGACGGCGTCTGGGCCACCCCGGCCCTCCACGGCGACCTGGTCATCGCCGCCACCAACGGCGGCCTCGTGCTCGGCGTCGACCGGGCCACGGGACGGGTCCGCTGGCGCAAGGAACTGCCCGGGCCCACCTGGCAGTCGCCCGTCGTCGTCGACGACGTGCTCGTCCAGGGCGACTGCAACGGCGTCCTGCACGGCTTCGACCTGCGCGACCCCGACGTCGAGCCACCCGAGCTGTGGCGGGTCGAGCTCGGAGGGTGCATCGAGTCGACCCCGGCGGTGTGGCGGGGCGGCATCTACGTGGGCACCCGGGCCGGTCGGATGTACGCCCTGCGCGACGCCGGCGCGTGACGCCGGCCGAAGCCTGACGACCTGACACCAGGCACGAGGTGCCCTCGTGGGTGCAGACTGGCGACATGAACGGCATCGGGATGCCTGGGGCACCGGGGGGCTACGACCGCGACGCGGTGCAGAAGCGCACGGTGAAGGTGCTGCTGACCAGCCAGGCCGCCGGTGGGGTGGGGCTGGTCGCCACCTACATCGTCACCGCGCTGCTGGCCAAGGACCTGACGGGGAGCACGGCCCTGGCCACGGTGGCGGCCTCGTGCCTGTCCATCGGCGCCGCCGCCGTGTCCTACCCCCTGGCCAAGCTGATGAGCAGCCGTGGTCGTCGGGCCGGGTTGCGCACCGGCTACCTGATCGGAGCCTCGGGGGCGGGCATCGCCCTGCTCGGCGCGGTGACCCGTTCGTTCCCCCTGCTCTGCCTGGGGGTGCTGGGCGCCGGGGCCGGCAACGCCGCCAACCTGGCCACCCGCTACGCGGCGTCGGACCTGGCCGCGGAGGACCGGCGGGGCCGCACCATCAGCTTCATCGTGTGGGCCACGGCCATCGGCTCGACCACGGGCTCGGTGGTGTCGGGCATCGCCAGCGACTTCGGCGAGAACCTGGGGCTGCCGCCGAAGAGCGGCTCGTTCCTCATGTCGGGCCTGATGTTCCTGGTCGCGGCGGCCATCGTCGAACTGCTGCTGCGCCCCGACCCCCTCGAGGTGGCGGGAGGCATGGGCCGGCGGGAGGACCACCCCGACCGTCCCAGCGCCCGCGAATCCCTGGGTCTCATCTGGGCCAACCCCGCCGCCCGCCTGGCCGTGGCCGCCATGGTCGTGGCCCAGCTCACCATGGTCGGGGTCATGTCCCTGACCCCCCTGCACATGGACGAGGGCGGTCAGTCCCAGGGGGTCATCGGCCTGATGATGGCCTTCCACATCTGGGGCATGTACCTGTTCTCGCCCATCGTGGGCTGGCTGACCGACCGCTTCGGTCGCTACCCGATGCTCTACGCGTCCGGTGCCCTGTGCACGGCCGGGGCCATCTCCGCGGCCATGACCCCAGCCGACGGCCGGGCCGGGGTGTTCGTGGGCAACTTCCTCGTCGGCCTGGGCTGGTCCTTCGGGGTGGTGGCCGCGTCCAGCCTCATCGTGGCCCAGTTCCCCGTCGAGCAGCGGGTGGGGGTCCAGGGCGTGGGGGACCTGGCCATGATCGGCTCGGGCGCCTTCGCCGGGCTGTCCTCGGGCGCCCTGTACTCGGTGTTCGGCTACGGGGGCGTCAACGTGGGCAACGCCGCCTTCGGGGCTCTGCTCATCGTGGCCACCGCCGTCACCTACACCATGGTCCGCCGCCAGCCCCCGGTCCCCGTGCCCACGGGCTGAGGTTCGGGGGCCGTTCAGCCGGCCAGGGCCACGACCTCGCTGGGGTCGATGGGGCCGTCGTGGACGATCTCGCCGTCGCGCAGGGCGATGCAGCGATCGACCAGTTCGAGCAGGCGCAGGTCGTGGGTGGCCACCACCAGGGTGGCGCCCTCGGCGTGCAGGTCGGCGAAGCGGGTGAGCAGGGCCTGCTTGCCGGTGGCGTCGAGGCCCACGAAGGGCTCGTCCACCAGCAGGACGTCGAAGGGGCGCACCAGGCCCAGCACCAGGGCCGTCTTCTGGCGCAGGCCGCGGCTGAAGCGCACGGGCAGGTCGTCGCGTCGCTCCTCGAGGCCGAAGTCGGCCAGCAACTGGTCGGCCCTGGCCTCCCAGTCCTTGGCGCCGTGCAGGCGGGCCAGGTACTCGATGTGCTCCCACAGCGACAGGTCGTCGTAGAGCACGGGGTCGTCGGGTAGGTAGCTCAGCGCGGCCCGGGCGCCGACGGAGCCCACGGGGTGCCCGGCCACGGACACGGTGCCCTCGCTGGCGTCGAGCAGCCCGGCGCACAGCTTGAGCAGGGTCGACTTGCCCGAGCCGTTGTGGCCGATGAGGGCCACGAACTCGCCGGCGCGGATCTGCAGGTCGGTGGGCTGCAGGGCCACCAGGTCGCCGTAGTCCTTGCCCAGGTCGTCGGCCACGAGCATGGCCGGTGCCTGGGGGGCGTTGGTACGACGTCGCTTCGCCATCAGCGCTGCCTCACGTTCTCGAGCCGGGCCTCTGGCCCGACGTGGCCGCGTTCATGGATTCCTGCAGGGCGGTGCGCATGCGCAGCCACGTGAACGTGCCCGAACCCACGAGCACGGTCAGGATCAGGGACACCTTCCACGCCGTGGCCACCGGGTCCCCGCCGGTGGACAGCACCCGGTGGGCGAACACCACGGGCAGGAAGCCGGCGATGGCCACGGCCGGCGGCAGGGCGGTGCGGAACAGCAACATCGACCCGGCGGCCTCGGGGGGCACGGCCAGGGCGTTGGACGACTCGGACAGCAGGTCGGGGGCACCCTTGACCGTGCTGATGGTGGAGCCCGCCGTGGCGCACACCACGGTGGACAGCGCCGTCGCCGCGGCCACGGAGAGGCCGGTCGAGGTGGCGCCGGCCAGGGCCAGGGCGCCCACGGCCAGCGCCGCGAACAGCGCCACCTGCACCAGGGGCTCGACCAGGTGGAGCATGAGCACCTGGTCGCGAGACAGGGCGGCCAGGTCGAGGATGGTGGGGTGGTCGAGCTCCTCGGCCAGGGCCTCGCCCGCGTCCAGGCTGACGAGGAAGCCGGCCATGCCCCCCACGACCATCAAGGGCGTGGTGCCCGCCCACACCCCCCAGCCGCAGGCCGCGGCGGCGAAGACGAGCAGGAGCATGCGGGTGGCCCGGCTGGCCGGGGTGCGCAGGGCCGAACGGACGCCGCGGGCCACCACGGGCACGGGCAGGGTGGGCAGCCTGAGCCACGGGCGCCGCCGCACCTGTTCGAGCACGAGCTGGCGGCGCAGCACCATGACGGTGCGCAGGTCGCGCATGGTGGCGGCGAAGCGGAGCTGGCCGATGAGGGCGCTGCGGCGTTGCAGGGCCTCGAGGGAGACCCCTTCCAGTTGGCGCAGGCCGATCGCCAGCAGGACCACGACCACGGGCACGGCGACCAGGGGTAGGGGGTCGAAGTGGGCCGGCCACACCACCAGGCGGCCGACCACGGTCAGGGGCGAGGGCACCAGGTCACGTAGGTCGGCGACCGACCAGGCGATGAGGACGCCCCCCATGGCCGTGGCCAGGGCCGGTTTGAGGCGGCGCCCCGAGGCCAGCCAGCCCGCGGCCACGGCGAAGGCCACGCTGAGCACGGCGAACGCCGCTGCGGAGGCGATCCACCCGACGACGTTGCCGCCGGTGCGCTGGGCCAGGAACAGCCCCCCGGTGGCGCCGACGACGGCGGCGGCGAAGACCAGGAACCGCAGCTGCCTGAGGGCGGGGCCCCGCAGGGCCACGCCCACGGGGATGGGGGCGAGCAACACGTGGCGCACATCGGCGGCCTCGACGGCGACGGGCCCGCCCCGGCTGCCCGAGCGCAGGCCGATGGTGATGGCCACGGCCAGCAGCAGCCCGCAGTACGCCGGCCCCAGGCGCACCACGTCGGCGGTTGCCGCCGCGCTGAGCTTGGCGTCGTTGGAGATGTGCACGGCCCAGATGGCACCCAGGCCCCCGATGAGGGAGGCGATGTAGGCCCGGTAGAACACGTCGAAGCGGTCAACGGCCGCAGTGCGGCGGGTCGAGCGGATGCGGCGCAGGTCGGCCAGGGCCCGGCGGCGTCGGACCACGTCATCACGTGAACCCACCCCCACGGTCGGTGCCGGGGCGTCCACATCCGAGGGGTCAGCCAACGCTTCAGCCACTGGGCCGCAAGCTACCGGCGCGGTGCACCGGCTGACAGGTCAGGTCGGGCGGGTTCTCACCGCGCTGCCCTGCGCCACCGGCATAGCATCTTGCCGGTGCAGCAGGACACGACGACGGCAGCGGACGGGGGCGGCGGCAGCGACGACGCCGGACTGGAGGACCGGGTGCGGTTGCGCATCCGCAGCCTGCGGACGTCGCGGGGCTGGTCCCTCGACGAACTGGCCCGCCGTTCCCTGGTCAACGCCTCCACCATCAGCCGGCTGGAGACGGGAGGTCGGCGCATCGCCCTCGACCAGCTCGTGCCCCTGGCCCGGGCCCTGGGCGTCACCATCGACGAGCTCCTCGACGCCCCCGAGGACGACGAGGTGGTCATCCGGCCCCGCAAGGACGTCATCCAGGGCATGACCGTGTGGCCGCTGACCCGCCAGCGCGACGGCAGCGACCTGGTGGTCAACAAGATGCGGGTGCCGGCGGACCGGGGCGAGCCCGACCCCCGGGTCCATCCCGGCTGGGACTGGGTCTACGTGCTCGACGGGACGCTGCTGCTGGTCCTGGGGGAGCGTCGCCTCCTGGTCGAGGCCGGCCAGGCGGCCCAGTTCTCCACCATGACCCCACACTGGTTCGCCGGACACGGCGGGCCGGTCGAGATCCTGGGCATCTTCGACCGCCACGGCGAGCGCAGCCACCTGCACCCGGGACCCGCTTGACCGGCATCGCCTCGGGCCATGGCCGCCCGGGCCCGTTCCTGAAGCAGAAATACCACCCATTCCGGGCTCCCCAGTAAAGGGGAACGCCGGACGCGCCGATCACCTTCGGGTGAGCTGGTGGAACGATCGCCCCGACGGCCCTGCCGACCTACCCGCCGTGGCGCCGTGGCCGCCGGTGCTGGCCCGCGCCGCGCCGGTCCCAGCAGGTCCCGTGCATCGCGGCGGGCGGGCCGCCCTGCTCGCGGTGCTGGCGCCGCTGACCATCGTGGCCCTGCTGGCGACCACGGGGGTCGTCGGCCTCGTGCTCATGGGGTCGATGAGGTCGGCGGCGGATCGCAACTTCCAGGACAGCACCCTCAACCTGCAGCGCACGGGTTCGTTGCTCTCCGCGGTCAGCGCCGACGAGAACCTGCTCCTCTCCCAGTTGCTCGACGGCGACGTGGGCGGTCCGGCGTCGGTCGAAGCGCTGCGGGCCTCGGATGCCGAGGTGCAGAGCGTGCTCGACGACTACAGCGTGGCCCGCCCCGGCAGTGTCGAGGCCGGCGCCCTGCAGTCGGTGTCCTCGGCGTGGTCGGCCTACCTGGCCGCCCGCACCGGTCTGCTCGGTGAGGCTGTTGCCGGCTCCTCCGGCCCTTCGCCGGGGGACGTCGCCGGGCTGGCCGACAGCTACCAGCAGCAGGTGGCACCCACCGTCACCCAGGTCGACGTGGCCCTCGACCAGCTCTTCAGCGTCGAGGTGGCCGGTGCCGCCGCCAACGACCGCGACGTGTCCAACACCTATACGGCGGCCCGCCGGGTGCTGGTCGTGCTGGTGGTCGTCGGTGTCGCCGTGGGCCTGGCCCTGTGCCTGTACCTGCGTCGCCTGGTGGCCCGGGCCCGGGGCCTGGTGGGCGAGAGCCGGGCGGCGAGCGTGGGGGTGTCCGACAGCGCCGGGCAGCTGTCGGCGGCCTCGGTGCAGCTGGCGGAGACCACCCAGGAGCAGACCGCGGCGGTCACCGAGACGTCGGCCACCATGGAGGAGCTGGCCCGCACGTCGGCCGCCATCGCCGACACGGTGAGCACCGTCGCCGGCCAGGCCGGGGAGACCCGCACCAGCCTGCGCCAGGCCGAGGCCGACATCATCGCCTCCAGCGAACGCACCCTGGCCCTCAGCGAGCGGGTCGACGAGATCAGCGTGATCCTCGGCCTGATCAACGAGATCGCCGACCAGACCAACCTATTGTCGCTCAACGCCTCCATCGAAGCGGCCCGTGCCGGTGAGCTCGGCCTCGGCTTCGGGGTGGTGGCCGACCAGGTCAGCCGGCTGGCCGAGCGCTCCAAGGGATCGGCCTCCAACATCGCCGGCATCATCGCCAGGACCCAGGCCGAGACCCAGGCCACCGTCATGGCCATGGAGAAGGGGGCCAAGGAGATGCGCCGCAGCCTCAGCCTGCTCGAGCGGGTGACCGAGGCCGCCGACCACGTGCGCATCACCACCCAGCAGCAGCGATCGGCCACCGAGCAGGTGGTGGAGACCATGGAGCAGCTGACCGACGCCAGCCGCCAGGTGTCCGCCACCAGCCACCAGATCGCCGAGTCGGCCGGCTCCCTGGCCGCCCTGGCCGGCAGCCTGGAGCGCACCGCGGCGGTGGCCGAGGCCCGTTTCTGATGGATGACTTGTGATGGATGCAGTCGAGTTCGCTCCCACCGATGTCGACCGGTGCCGGCCCCCGGGCCCCACCGTCGGCACCACCGCGGCGGCAGCCCGCTCCATGCTGCTCCCCGTCGGTGGCGACTGGTACCTGATCGCCCTCGACGAGGCCCTCGAGGTGATCGTCGATCCCGTGGCCACCGAGCTGCCGGGGGCACCGGCCGTGCTGTTGGGCGTGGTCAACGTCCGGGGGGCCATCGTGCCCCTGCTCGACACCGCCCGGTTATTGGGGGCGGGCCGCCTGGGCCCGTGCACGACCGCGGTGGTGGTGGACACGGACTGGGGTGCCGCGGCGCTGGCCGGCAGCGCCCCGGTGACCGGCGTGCCCCGCGATGCGCTGACCGCGGCCGGCCCACCACAGGCCTTCGGCGTGCCCTGGCGCGTCGACGGCCGGGCCGTGGTGCGCCTCGACATCGCCGGGCTGGTCACCCCGACCAACATCGCCGGGAGGCACTGATGCACCCCGTGGGCACCGAGGCCCGCTTCCGGGCCCTGTTCGCCGAAGAGGCCTCGGGGCGCCTCGAGCACCTGGGCGGCCTCGCCCTCGAGCTCGAGGAGCGGGGAGCCGAACCCGCCCTGGTCGACGACCTGTTCCGTGAGGCCCACAGCCTGAAGGGCTCCGCCGCCGTGGTCGGCTTCACGGGCGTGGCCCAGGTGGCCCACGCCCTCGAGGACCAGCTCGACGGCCTGCGCCGGGGCACCGGTTCCGCGGCGGCGGTGGCCGTGTCCCTGCTGGTGGGCATCGACGGGCTGCGTGAGCTGGTCCCCGTCCTGGTCGCCGGCCACGACGGCGGCGAGGCCGGGCGTGACCTGGAGCGCCGGGTGCGCGAGGCCGCGTTGCCGCCCGCCGCGGGGGCGTCGCCCTCGGCGGACGTGCCGCCGGCCATCGACGCCGCCCTCTCGGTGGCACCGCCCGAGCCACCTCCGGCGCCGGTGTCATCTCCCGCGGGGGAGCCACCGCCCGCGCCCGAGATGCAGCCGCCGGTCGAGGTCCCGCCCGCGACTGCGGCGGCGGCGGCCGAGGTGGCTGGACCGGCATCGACGGCACCGGTGGCCCCACCCGCCTTCGCGGCACGGGCCGACGGGACCAACGGTTCGGCTCCGGTGGCGCCACCCGCGGCGGGGGCGGTGGTGCGCCTGCCCCTCGAGCGCCTCGACGAGTTCGGGCGCCTGGTGGGCGAGGCCGTGGCCGCCCACCGCCGGGTCGGTCACGTGCTCAGCGGCCACCTCGGTGGGAACGCCGACGCCAGTCCCGCGCACCGCGAGCTGTCCCTGCTGCTCGACGAGCTCCAGGACGCCAGCACCCGGGCCCGCATGGTGCCCGTTGCCACGGTGACGGGAGCCCTGCGCCGCGCCGTGCGCGACGCGGCCCGAACCGTGGGGCGAGAGGTGCGGTGGGAGGTGCGGGGCGAGGACACCGCCATCGACCGCGGCGTGCTCGAACAGCTGGCCGACCCCCTGTTGCACGTGGTGCGCAACGCCGTGGCCCACGGCATCGAGCCCCCCGGTGAGCGCGAGGCCATGGGCAAGCCCCGCCACGGGTTCGTGCGCCTCCACGCCATGCAACTGGGGGCCGAGGTCGTCCTCTCGGTCAGCGACGACGGTCGGGGCATCGATGCTGTCAGGCTCCGGGCCGAGGCCGCCAAGCGGGGCATCGACGTGGCCGACATGGACGACGATGCCGTGCTCCAGCTCATCTTCCGCCCCGGCGTGTCCACGGCGGGGGAGGTGTCGGCCGTGTCCGGCCGAGGCGTCGGCCTCGACGTCGTGCACGGCAAGGTCCTGGGCCTGCGGGGCCGCGTCGAGGTGCGCACGACGTTGGGCCGGGGCACCGAGCTGCGCCTGCGGGTGCCCGTCACCCTGGCCGTGCAGCGCAGCCTGCTCGTCATGGCCGCCGGCCGCCGCTACGCCATCCCCCTGCACTCGGTGGTCAACGTCCTCGACCGCGCCGCCATGGACGACTCGACCGTGCTCGGGCGGCCCGTGACCTGGGTGGGCAACCGGCCGGTGCACGTGTCCAACCTGGCCGATGTGGTCGGCGACGGCGGCGGGGAGCCTGGCCACGCCGTGGTCCTGTCGGGACCCGAGGGCTGGCACGCCTTCCGCGTCGACGCCCTGGCCGGCCAGCGGGACACCCTGGTCAAGGCGCTGAGCGGGCTGGTGCCCCCGCTCGAGCTGGTGGCCGGGGCCAGCGTGGAGCCCGACGGGGCCGTCGTTCCCGTGCTCGACCCCGCCGGCCTCGTGCGCCGGGCCGAGGCCGCCGCCCCCCGCCCGGCCGTGGTCGCCGTCGCCCCCGGGGCCACGGTGGCCGTCACCGCCTCGCAGCGCACCGTGCTGGTGGTGGACGACGCCCTGACCGTGCGTGAGCTGCAGCGCACCATCCTCGAGCGGGCCGGCCACGCAGTGGTGACCGCGGCGGACGGGGTCCTGGCCCTGGCCCGGCTGGCCGAGGGCGGCATCGACCTCGTGGTGACCGATGTGGAGATGCCCAACATGGACGGCTTCACCCTCACCGAACGGATCCGCACCCGGCGCGACCTGGCCTCGCTGCCCGTCATCATCGTGTCGTCGCGCGCCGACGAGGCCGACCGCCGTCGGGGCCTGGAGGCGGGGGCGGACGCCTACGTGGTCAAGAGCGCGTTCGACGAGCGCGTCCTGCTCGATGCCCTCGACCGCCTGCTGGGGCCGCTGTGAAGCCAGACCTCGGCCCCGGTGGACGCGGGGACCTTGGCGCCTCCGGTGCCCCGGCCGTCGGGGCCGGCGCGGTCAGGGTGGTCACGGTGGACGTGGCCCGCCCCGGTGACGGCCTCGGCGCGCTGTTCTCGTCGGGGACGGTGGTGGCGGTCGTGGGTTCGGCCCGCGGCGACCAGGACGTGGTCGCGGCCACCGCGGCCACCCGGCCCGACGTGGTGGTGGTCGACCTGGTCACGGCCCGGGGCGGACTGGCCGCCGTCGAGCAGGTCATGGCCCACGTGCCCACCCCGACCCTGGTGGTCGTGCCCCGCGCCGCGGCCGCCCTGGCCGCCCGGGCCCTGGCCGCGGGGGCGGCCGACGTGTTGATCTGGGCGCCCGGTGCCGCCGGCTTCGCCGACGCCCTCGAGGCCCGGGTGCGAACGCTGCGGGGGGTCGTCGTCATCCGCCACCCCCGGGGCCGGCGCGACGGCCGCCGCCCGGCTTCGGGTGGCGAGGCCCCCGTCATCGCCCTGGTGGCCTCGACCGGCGGTCCTGCCGCCCTGGCCACGGTGCTGGCCGGGCTGGCGGCCGTGGCGGCGCCGGTGCTCGTCGTCCAGCACATCCACCCCGACTTCGTGGACGGCCTGGCCCACACCCTGGCCGCGGCATGCCCGCTCGAGGTGGTGGTGGCCGCGGAGGGCGACGTGCTGCGCAACGGGGTCGTGTGGCTGGCCCCCGGGGGCCGGCACCTCAAGCTGGGTTCCGGCGGCCGGGTCCACCTCGACCCCCAGCCCGTGACCCTGCACCGGCCCTCGGGTGACCAGCTGCTGCTGTCGGTCGCCGCCCACGCCGGGTCGGCGGCGGTGGCCGCCGTGCTCACGGGCATGGGTGACGACGGGGCCCGCGGCCTGTTGGCCGTGCGCCAGGCCGGGGGGGCCACCCTGGCCCAGGATCGGGCCACGTGTGCCGTCTTCGGCATGCCCGCCGCCGCCCAGCGCCTCGGCGCCACCCAGCGCATGCTGCCCATCGGCGACGTGGCCCGGGCCCTGGTCGCCGCGGTGAGGGAGCGCACGCCGTGACCGAGCCCCTCCACCAGAACCGGCCCCCCCTGAACCCCAACCACCGCGAGGTGGCCGACCTGCTGGGTCGCCTGGCGGGCTTCCGCTTCGAGACCACCATGGCCAGCCGCCTGGACCGCTGCCTGCGTGAGCGGGCGAGCGCCCTGGGGGAGACCGAGGACGCCTACGTGGCCCGGCTGCGGGTCGACCCCGAGGCCCGCCAGCAGTTGCTCGACCGACTGACCGTGCAGGAGACGTCGTTTTTCCGTGACCCGGGCCAGCTCGAGGCGTTCCGGGACCACGTGCTCGCGGGCCTGCCCCCGTCGTCCACGGTGTGGAGCGCGGGCTGCGCCACCGGCCAGGAGCCCTACACCCTGGCCATGCTGTTCGTCGAGGGCGGCCGCGACGACCTGCGGGTGGTGGCCACCGACGTCTCCACCGCGGCCCTGGCCCGGGCCGCGGACGCCCGCTACGTGGACCGCGAGCTGCGGGGCCTGTCGCCCGAGCGACGCGAGCGCTTCTTCAGCCGCGTCGGTGACAGCTGGACACCGTTGCCCACCGTGCGCAGCCGGGTGTCCTTCGCCCACCACAACCTGATCACCGACGCCCCTCCCGTGCCGGCGGGCGCGTGTCCGGTGGTGTTCTGCCGCAACGTGCTCATCTACTTCCGGCCCGACGGGCTGCGCCGGGCCGTGGACGTGCTCACCGATGCCGTGCGCCCCGGTGGCCACCTGTTCGCCGGGTTCTCCGAGTCTCTGTGGCAGGTGACGGACCGCCTGCGCCTGGTCCGCGTCGGCCAGAGCTTCGCCTACCTGCGCCCGGCCCGGCCCACCGCGCCCTCCGGGCCCCTGCCCCCGACCGGGGCCGCGCCCCGGCGGCCGGCCGGGCCGGGCCATGACCGACGATCGGTCCCCGCGCCGGGGACCACCGGCGCGGCCCTGCCCTCGGTCGACGAGCTGTTGGCCCGGGGAGAGGCGGCGACCGCCCGGGGTGACCATGGCGGTGCCGCCACCTCCTTCCGCGCCGCCGCCTACCTGGATGGGGACCAACCCCTGGTCCACCTGCGCCTGGGCCTGGCCCTCGAGCAGTCGGGCGATCCCGGGGGAGCCCGCCGGGCCTTCGCCGCCAGTCGGTCCGCCCTGCGCCGATGCGACGCCGATCGCCTGTCCGCCGAGCTGGGCGGCCACAGCGTGGACGAGTTGGCGCTCCTGTTGGAGCGCAAGCTGAGGGGTGGGGGGTGATGTCGGTGGACGACGGGGTGGGCGGGGCGGCGGGCGGCGGGCGCGACGGCGGTGGAGAGGTGCGGGACACCGTGCTGGTGGCCGACGACTCCATGGTGGTGCGGGCCGTGGTGCGCGAGACGCTCGAGGCCCAGGGCTACCGGGTGCTGGAGGCCACCGACGGCGACGCCGCCCTGCGCAGCTGCCAGGAAGGCGCCCCTGACGTGGTCGTGCTCTCCCTGGAGATGCCCCGGCGGAGCGGGTTCGAGGTCCTGGCTGCGCTGAAGCACGACCCTGCCCTCGCCGATCTGCCCGTCGTCTTCCTCACCGGTCGGGAGGGGGTCCGCGACGTGGTCCGGGCCCTGGAGCTCGGGGCCCACGACTACCTGCGCAAGCCCTTCGAGGGGCCTGAGCTCATCGCCCGGGTGGGGGCGGCGGCCCGGGTCAAGCGCCTCCAGGACGAGCTGCGGCGACGCAACCAGGAGCTCGACCGCATGTCGCGGATCGACGCCCTGACCGGGTTGGCCAACCGCCGCCACCTCGAGGAGCGCCTCATCGAGTTCTCGGCCAACGCCCGTCGCCACGCCATCCCCATGGGCCTGGCCATCGTCGACGTCGACCACTTCAAGGCCGTGAACGACACCTACGGCCACCCCGTGGGCGACGCCGTGCTCGTCGAGGTGGCCCGGCGCCTGGCCACGGTGGTGCGTGAGGGAGACGTCGTCGGTCGTTGGGGCGGCGAGGAGTTCCTCGTCATCGCCCCCCACTCCCCAGCCGGCGGCGTGGCCCGGCTGGGCGAACGCCTACGGGCGGCGGTGGCCGAGAGCCCGGTGACCTACGAGGTCGATGCCCCCCCGGTGCCCGTCACCATCAGCGTGGGTTGCGCCTTCACCCTCGACGAGCCCTCGCCCGTGGTGCTCGAGCGGGCGGACCGGGCCCTGTACGAGGCCAAGCGCACCGGTCGCGACCGGGTGATCATGGGGTGAACAGCGGGTGGAGCGGTCGATGGCCGCGGTCGTCGCCGCCGTAGGGTCCTGCCATGTTTGGTGACGTGGTGCTCTCGTGGATCGAGCTGGAGGGGGCGTGCAACGTCCGTGACCTGGGTGGCCTGCCGGCCGAGGGCGGGGTGACCCGGCCCGGGGTGCTGCTGCGAGCCGACGCCCTCGATGCCCTGACCGGCCCTGATGTGGCCCAACTGGTGCACGAGCGGGGCCTGGCCCACGTGGTCGACCTGCGCAGCGGGTCCGAGCGCCTGGAGCGGGGCCGGGGCGGGCTGGGCCGCATGGACATGGCCTACACCGAGCTCGACGTCATCACCGATGAGGTCCTGGTGCAGCGCAGCGAGGAGCGCCAGCGCCGCCTGGTCGCGGGCGACGACGTGGCCCAGATCATGGCCGACGGCTACGTGCACCTGCTCGAAGTGGGGGCGACCGCCTTCACCGCGGCACTGGAGGCCATCGTGGCCCCGGGAGGCACCCCAGCCCTGGTCCACTGCTCGGCGGGCAAGGATCGCACCGGGGTGCTGGTGGCCCTGCTGCTCGACGCCGCCGGGGTCGACCGGGCCACCATCGTGGCCGACTACGCCGCCACCGGAGGGCGCATGGAGCGCATCGTCGCCCGGCTCAGCGGCGCCCAGCACTTCCAGGACGTGGCCGCCGCGGCCACGGCGTTCTCCTTCGGTGCCCCCGCGGCGACCATGGAGGCCTTCCTGGCCGATCTGGTGGCTGGCTGGGGCGGGGCCGCGGGCTGGTTCACCGCCCACGGCGTGGCCGAGGCCGACGTCACCGCCTGGCGCCAGCTGGTGATCGAACCGTCGGCCTGACGCGCCGAGGGGGCGGTGGCCGTCGCCACCACCCCCTCGGCGACCGTCGGATCCGCAGGTCCGACCGCTGATCAGCGGCCTTCGAAGCGCTCCCGGCGGATGGTGGTCTTCTTGCCCTTGATGGTGCTGCCGCGCAGGGCCTCGATGACCTCGTCGGCGGCGGCGTCGGGTACCTCGACGAGGGAGAAGCGGTCGGCGATCTCGATGGCGCCGATGTCGCGCCCGCTGAGGCGGGACTCGCCGGCGATGGCTCCCACCAGGTCCTGGGGTCGGATGCCCGAGCTGCGCCCGGCCCCCACGTAGAGGCGGGTCATGTTGGCCATGGGGGCCCGGGGGGGACGGGGCCCACCCTCGCGACCACCGGGGGCGCCGGGACGGGGACGGTCACGCACGGGGCCCCGGCTGGACCGCAGGGCGGCGTCGGGGATCTCCTGCTCGTCGGCTGCGGCCCCGCTGGCGTCACGGGCCAGCTTCACCGCGGCAAGGGCCACGTCCATGGGGTCGAACTCGTCGCTCAGGCCCAGCAGCACGGCCCGGAAGGGCTCGAGGTCACCGTCGAGGATGGTCTGGCGCAGGGTGGCCACGGTCTGGTCCAGGCGGCGGGCCTGCAGGTCGGCCACCGTGGGCACCTTGGCCATGCTGATGCGGCGCCGGGTGATGCGCTCGATGTTCTCCAGCAGCCGGTGCTCGCGGGGGTCGACCAGGGTGATGGCCACGCCCTCACGACCGGCCCGGCCCACCCGGCCGATGCGGTGCACGTAGGCCTCGGGGGCCGAGGGCACGTCGTAGTTGACGACGTGGCTGAGCTGTTCGACGTCGAGGCCGCGGGCGGCGACGTCGGTGGCCACGAGCAGGTTGGCCGTGCCCGCCCGCAGGCGGGACATGACCCGGTCCCGCTGCTCCTGGCCCATGCCGCCGTGCAGGGCCTCGGCCCGGTAGCCACGGCCGTTGAGGGCCTCGGTCAGCTCGTCGACCTCGTTGCGGGTGCGGCAGAAGACGAGGGCGGCGGCGGGGGACTCCATGTCCAGCACCCGGCCCAGGGCCGCAGCCTTGTGGTGGCGGTGCACCAGGTAGGCCTGCTCGCGGACCAGGGGAGCCTCACCGGCCTCGACGGTGCGGGCCGCGATGCGGATGCGGATGGGATCGCGTAGGTGGCGGCGGGCGATGCCGTCGATGCGGGGGGGCATGGTGGCCGAGAAGAGGACGGTCTGACGGGACTCGGGGGTCTCGGCCAGGATGGCTTCGATGTCCTCGGCGAAGCCCATGTCGAGCATCTCGTCGGCCTCGTCGAGGACGACGACCTCGATGGCGTGCAGGGGCAGGGAACCCCGGCGGATGTGGTCGAGGGCCCGGCCCGGGGTGGCCACCACCACGTCGACGCCGCGGTGCAGGGCGTGGAGCTGGCTGGAGATGGGGGAACCGCCGTACACCGACAGCACCCGGGCGCCGAGCTCACGGCCGTAGCCGGTGAAGGCCTCGGAGACCTGCATGGCCAGCTCACGGGTGGGCACGAGGACCAGGGCCAGGGGCTCGGTCGGGGGGCGACCCTCGCGGGCGGCCAGGCGCTGGAGGGCGGGCAGGGCGAAGGCCGCCGTCTTGCCCGTGCCCGTGGCCGCCTGGCCGAGCAGGTCACGCCCCTCGATCAGCGGCGGGATCGACTCACGCTGGATGGGGGTGGGCTCTTCGTAGCCCAGGTCGATCAGCGTCTTGAGCAGCTCGGGACGCAGGCCGAGCTCGGCGAAGCCGATGGCGAAGGAGTCGGGGAGGCCCACGGTGTCAGCGTCGGTGTCGCTGTCGTCAGCGGTGTCGCTGTCGGCATCGATCGCCGCGATCGAGGGGGCATCGAGAGGGTTCACGGCCGCGTCGGCCGCGTCGTTCGGGAGTTCGGGGGTCATCTGGGGCTTCCTCCGTCTCGGGGCCCGAGGGCCCCGGACTGACGTGTCACGGACACCACAGCGGGCGGTCGCTGCGGTGATCAGCCGCCGTGCGTCTGGTGGAAGGCTCAGGTGACCGGCTCCCGACCAGTTCTCTGGTGGCGTAGAGAAGGTACTCGCCTCAGCACCTCTGCACCGCGATCCGAGGTGTGACGTGCGGCTTCACCCCAGGGACAGCCACAGGCGGACCAGGTCGCGCAGGCGGTCGATGCCGATGTTCTTGGCTGCGCTGACCCACACCACGTCCCCGGGCTGGAGCTGGCACGCCTCGGCCAGCTCGCGCTTGCGCTTCTCCCGCACGCTGGCCTTGACCTTGTCGTGCTTGGTGGCGATCACGCTGTGGGGCAGGGCCAGCTCGCGCATCCAGCCCAGCATCTGCAGGTCCAACTTGGTGGGCCCGATCTCGCCGTCGACGAGCAGCATGATCATGACCAGCTGTTCCCGGTTCTCCAGGTAGCCCTCGATCATGGGCCCCCACGTGGCCCGGATGCGCCCGGGCACCGCCGCGTAGCCGTAGCCGGGCAGGTCGACGAGCGTGCCCCGCGACGTCCCGTCCCTGGTGTCGGGGTCGACGTCGAACAGGTTGAGCAGCTGGGTGCGCCCCGGGGTCTTGGACACCTTGGCCACGTCCTTGCGCCGCCCGGTCAGGGCGTTGATCAGCGAGGACTTGCCCACGTTGGAGCGACCGGCCACCGCCACCTCGGCCACGGTGGGGGGCAGGTGGTCGGCGTCGGGGGCCGACAGCAGGAAGCGGAGGTCGAGGGGGTTGGCCATGGTCCCCCCATCCTCCCGCGCCGTCGGGTCGGCCGTGGCGTTGGGCGCCCACCCGTCCCGTGGGTGAGGATGGGCGCCGTCATCGAGCCGGGGGGTCGGTCCATGGTCGAGCGAGGCACGACGCCGGTCGCGGTTGCGGCGGCGGCCGTACCGGCGTCGTCGGGGGAGTTGCTGGCGGCGGTGGAGGCGGTGCGCCTGGCCGCAGAGGATGCCGGTCGTCCCGCCGCCACCGAACGCAGCCACGCCGCGGGGCGCATGACCTGCCGGGAGCGGGTGGCCGGCCTGGTCGACCCGGGCTCGTTCCGCGAGCTGGGGGCGCTGGCCGGACCGGTGCGGGACAACGTGTTCAACGCCGACCTGGTGGCCCCCGCCGATGGCCACGTGTGCGGCACGGCCCGCATCGAGGGGCGGCCGGTGGCCATCGTCGCCATCGACGCCTCGGTGGCCGGGGGGTCCATGGGGGTGACGGGGTCGCACAAGGCCACCCGCATGATGGACCTGGCCAACGAGGGTGGTTACCCGCTGATCCAGATCGTGGAGGGGGGTGGGCACCGCATCCAGGACGGCCTCGATGCCCGCAGCTTCGCCGTCGGTGGGGCGTGGCGCATCGGCAGCTGGCTCGACGCCATCGAGCGCCTGTCGGGCTGGGTGCCCACGGTGTCCATCGTCCCCGGCGTGGGCTTCGCCGGGCCCGCGAACCTGGCTGCGCTGTCGGACTGCACCATCATGGTGCGGGGCGGCTCCACCATCGGCATGGCCGGTCCTGCCCTGGTCAAGGCGGGTGTCGGCGAGGACGTCACCGCCGAGGACATGGGCTCGGCCGAGCTGCAGGCCGACCGCAACGGGGCTGTCGACCTGGCCGTGGACAGCGACGAGGCGGCGTTGGCCGCGGCCCGTCGCTACCTGTCGTACTTCCCCGCCAGTGCCACCGCCGAGCTGCCCCTGTCGTCGGTGGGGGATCCGGCTGACCGGCCCTGTCCCGAGCTCGTCGACCTGGTGCCCACCAACCTGCGCCGGGGTTACGACGTGCGTCGGGTGATCGAGGCCGTGGCCGATGTCGGCTCGGTGTTCGAGCTGCGACCCACCAACGCCCGCAACGTGGTCACCGCCCTGGGTCGGCTGGACGGGCGGCCGGTGGGCTTCGTGGCCAACCAGCCCCTGCACCTGGCCGGGGTGCTCGACGCCGGGGCCTGCGCCAAGGCCAGCCGCTTCGTGGGTCTGTGTGACGCCTACGGATTGCCGCTCGTGTACCTGATGGACACGCCCGGGTTCCTGGTGGGCATGGGGGCGGAGCGGTCCAACCTGGTCAAGTGGTCGGCCCGGCTGGTGTGGGAGCTGGGCCAGGCGTCGGTGCCCCGGTACTCGGTGATCATGCGCAAGGGCTACGGGTTGGCCTACTACGCCATGGCCGGGGGTCGGTCCCACCACGCCGAGCTGGCCGTGGCCTGGCCCCAGGCCCAGATCTCGGCCATGTCCATCGAGGGTGCCGTCGACGTGCTCTTCAAGCGCGAGTACGCGGCGGCGGCTGATCCTGCGGGCCGCCGCGAGGAGATCATCGCCGACTTCATGTCCCGCGCCGACGCCCTGCGAGCGGCCGAGGGCTTCGGCATCGACGACGTCATCGACCCTGCCGCAACCCGCTCGGTGCTGTGCGAGGCCGTGGCTCGCAGCCCCCGACGCCGCCCGCCGTCCAACCCCCGCCGTGTCCGGGCCGTGCCGCCGATGTAGGGGCGGCATCGTCGGCGACCGCCGGCTCTCAGTGGGCGGGGGCGTCCGCAGGCACGGCGTGGGGTCGCAGGGCCCGGGCCGCCATGATGGCCGCACCCAGGGTGGCCGCCGCCGCCGCCGCCGCAGCCAGGCGCATGCCGTCGGTGCAGGCGGTACCCGCCACGTCCAGGAGGGCCTGGGCCCCGGCCGGGCTCAGCTGGTCCGCGGCGTGGGCGGCGCCGCCCAGCGTCTCCTTGGCCGCGTCGAGGGCACCGGGGTCGATGCCGGCCAGGTCGGCGCCGGCCATGGTGCGCCGGTAGACGGCGAGCACGATGCTGCCCAGCAGTGCCGTGCCCAGGGCGATGCCCAGCTCGTTGGCCGTCTCGCTGACCGCCGATCCGGCGCCGGCCTTGGCCGGGGGCACGTTGGCCATGATGCTGTCCACGGTCAGGGCGATGGCCACGCCGATGCCCGCACTGATCAGCATGTACGCGCCTACGGCCAGGCCCGGTCCGCTGTCGGGCGTCAGCTGGGTCAGCATGAGGAACCCCGTGGCCGCCGTGCCCAGGCCGGCCGAGATGACCGCCGCGGCGCCGAACCGGCGGGCCAGGCGACCGGCGGACAGGGTGCACAGGACGGAGACGGCCGTGCCCGGGACCAGAGCCAGGCCGGCCCGGCTGGGGCTGAGGCCGAGCACGGTCTGCAGGTACTGGGTCAGGAAGAACAGGCAGCCGGCGAAGGCGAACAAGGCCACGGTGTTGGCCGTGACCGCGGCCCGGAACCGGCTGTCGGCGAAGAGCACGACGTCGATCATGGGGTTGGCCACCCGGCGCTGGCGGCGTACGAACACCGTGCCCAGGGCCAGGCCGATGGCCATGGCCAGGGTCGAGGTCAGCCCGACACCGTGCTCGGCCGCCATCTTGATGCCGTAGACGAAGGGGAGCATGGCCCCGAAGGACAGGACTGCGGACAACGGGTCCCAGCGGCCGGGGTCGGGGTCCTTGGACTCGGGCAGCAGGAAGGGGCTGACCACGAGCAGGCCCACGGTGAGGGGCACACCGAGCAGGAACACCGCCCCCCACCAGTAGTGCTCGAGCAGCCAGCCACCGATGATGGGCCCCGCGGCGCTGCCCACGGCAAACATGGTCGACCACGTGGCGATGGCGAAGCGGCGCTGGTCGTCGTGCACGAAGATGTTGCGCAGGAGCGACAGGGTCGAGGGCATGAGGGTGGCCCCGGCCACGCCCAGCAGGGCCCTCGCCGCGATCAGGGTGGCGGCGTCGGGAGCGAAGGCGGCCAGGATGGAGGCCACGCTGAAGCCGGCGGCCCCGATCATGAGGAGGCGCCGTCGGCCGATGCGATCGCCGAGGTTGCCCATGGTGACGAGCAGGCCGGCGAGCACGAACGAGTAGATGTCCACGATCCACAGCAGCTGGGCGCTCGACGGCTCCAGCGCCTGGCTGAGGGTGGGGACGCTGAAGGCCAGCACCGTGTTGTCCACGGCGATGAGGAGCACGGGCAGGGTGAGCACGGCCAGGCCCAGCCACTGGCGCATCCCGGCGCGCGGCAGATCGGTCATGGTGCTGCTCATATCGGCGACTGTACCGTCTGGACGGTTCAGTCAGGGTGGTAGTTTCAGTGGGGTGACCGCAGCCACCACCCGGGACCGCATCCTGGAGGCGCTCAAGGCCGTGCTCGTGCGCGACGGGTCCACCGCGGTGACCCTCGAGGCCGTGGCCGCCGAGGCCGGGGTGTCCAAGGGCGGGTTGCTCTACCACTTCCGTTCCAAGGAGGCCCTGCTCGACGGCCTGCTCCAGCAGCTCGACGGGGAGAGCCTGGCCCTGCTGGAACGGGCGGCCGACGAGCCCCAGGGGGCCGCCCGCGTCTACCTCGAGGCGTCCATCCCCGAGTCGGACGAGGAGCGGGCCCTGCACTGGTCGATCCTGGCCGCGCTGCGGGCCGCCGACGGGTCCGAAGGTGCCTCCACCCGCGCCCTGCGCGAGGTGTTCGACCGCTGGGGCCGTCGCCTGCGGGCCGCCATCGAGGACCCGGTCATGGCCGAGATGGTCCGCCTGGTGGGCGACGGCATCTTCCTCAACGCCATGTTGGGCATCCCGCCGGCCGATCCCGCCGTGCACCGGGCGGTGATCGAGCGGTTGATGGCTGCGCTTCCCGACCGGCCGCCCGCCGACTGAGCTGAGCCCGGCGCTCGATGTTGCCCACCGCCGGTGGCGGTGCTGGGTCAGGTCGGCGAGCGGCTGCGCCCCTGCGGCCCTCACGGGGGGTGAGAACATGCACGTCGGGTACTCGGCTGCCTTCCAGAACGTCCACCACGCGCAGAGCGACGAGGACGTCTACGCCAACGAACTGCGGCTGCTCGAGCAGGCCGAGCCGCTGGGCTTCGACTCGATCTGGACGGTGGAGCACCACTTCACCGATTACACCATGTGCCCCGACCCGGTGCAGCTGCTGACGTGGCTGGCGGGGCGGACGTCGCGGGTGCGGCTGGGCACCGGCGTGATCGTGCTGCCGTGGCACGACCCCATGCGCATCGCCGAGCAGATCACCCAGCTCGACAACCTGTCCGGTGGCCGCATGATCCTCGGCCTGGGCCGGGGGCTGGCCCGGGTGGAGTACGAGGGCTTCCGGGTCGACATGAACACGTCGCGCCAGCGCCTTGTGGAGTCGATCGAGGCTGTGCTCACCGGTCTGGACCGGGGCTACCTGGAGTACGAGGGCGAGGTCATCTCCCAGCCTCGGCGGGAGATCCGCCCCGAGCCCCGCTTCTCCTTCGAGGGCCGCACCTACGCCGCGGCGGTGTCCCCCGATTCCATGCCCGCCATGGCCCGGCTCGGCGTGGGCCTGCTGGTCATCCCCCAGAAGCCGTGGCCGGTGGTGAAGAACGACTTCGAGGTCTACAACGGCATGTGGCGCGGACCGGGCCGAGGAGCTGGCCCACCGCTACATCGGCCAGTACTACCGGACCGTGCTCGAGCACTACGAGTTCTACACGGGCATAACGAGGTACATAAACCGCCACGGGTCCGAGGGTGCGGTCGACGACTTCGCGAAGCTGATGCCATGGGGGACCCCGGACCAGGTGCTGGAGAAGATCGCCTACATCCGCGACACCATCGACATCTGTGCCTTCAACCCCGGCTTCTCGTACGGCGGCATGCCCTACGCCGAAGCCCAGAAGAGCCTGGACCTGTTCGTGTCCCAGGTCATGCCCGAGCTGAAGACGTGGGAGACGAGGGGGCTGACGCCGGTGCAGCGGCGCAACGCCGTGGCCGTCTAAGGCCGTCTACGCCGTCAGGCCGCACCCGGGGACGGGCTCACCGTCCCGGGGTCCGGTGCGGTGCGTTCCTGGTCGTCCGGGCCCGGGGGTCGGGGGCGCTGGCCGGCGCCGTCGAGGCCGAGGATGGCCCGTAGGGCGTCGACGTGGCGGCCGTAGGCGTCCCTGCCCTCCCGGGTGATGGAGAACCACGTCGACCGGGTGGCGGCCCGGCCCGTCTTGCGGGCCGTGACGAAGCCGGCCTGCTGCAGCGCGGCCATCTGCTTGGACAGGTCCGAGTCGCTGATGTCGAGGTGGCGGCGCAGGAAGGCGAACTCGGCCGTCTCCGACGCGGCCAGCAGGGCCATGATGGCCAGCCGCTTGGGAGCGTGGATGGTGGGCTCGAGGTCGGCGACGCTCACGTCAGGCTCAGCCGGCGTCGCACCAGGGTGGTGGCCCGGCCGTACGCCCGGTCGTAACTCAGGCTGGCCAGGGTGACACCGATGGCGATGATGGCTGCGCCGACGACCGCGTTGACGCCGTAGGCCATGGTCAGTCCGAGGAGGACGACCGCCAGGTAGGCGATCACGAGGACGAGCAGGGGGCGCCGCAGCTCGCCCACGGCCACCGGCCCGACGCGCAGGGCCAGGATCATGGCGCCGAGGCCGACGCCGATGGTCGGGTGCACCCACCACGGCGTGAGCGGGTAGTCGATGTGGGTTCGGGCCTGGAGGCGCTCGATGTCGTCGAGGGCCAAGGCAGCCCCCGTGGCGTCGCCGAGCTCGTCCGGTGCGAGCTCCGTGGAGGCGGCGGCTGGCGCCGTCCCGTGCTCGCCCGGGTCCCGGTTCGAAGATGCAGTTGCCATGTCGGAAACTGTAAGCCTTCACTTTCCGATCCGTCAAGTGCATCATTCCGTCCCAACACCCCAGCTCAGCACCCCAAGACCTGGTGACGGGGGGTGTAGCGCGGATTCGACGTCGATTCGCAGCTATGCATCCGGGAGTGGAGGGTGGGGCTGCGCTTGGGCTGGTGGCGGGCGGTTCCGGGCTTGGGTGTCACACCTCGCGGGGATGATGGGGGTCTGGTCGCTGCCGGCCGTCATCGGCGCCCCCCAACCCCTCACGCTCGAGGACACCTGTCGATGGCTGAACTCCCTCCCACCCGTCAGTACGGCAACCTCCACGCCGCGACGCGGGCCCGACTCAACGCTCGTCATCAGGAGCTCTTCGACGAGGTACGGGCCAAGGACGCCGTGCTGGCGGCCACGGCCAAGGAGCGGCGCCTGCACCTGGCCGAGATGGCCGAGATCCACGACCAGCTGCACCCCAAGACGCTGTGGTGTCGGGGACGGCGACCGTCATCGGACCGGATCACGGACCCCCTCCCACCCCTCCCGGAGGATCCGACCTGGTTGTGGGGGCGGCGCTTGCGGGCCGTGTGCCTGCGGCTGTTGCACCGCTGTGGGACGTTGCCGTTGCGGCACCTGCACGCGTTGTTGCACCTGCACGGGTTCGGCGTGGCCGGCGGGCACCCGGTGAAAGCCCTGGCCGACGCCCTGGGCCACGAGACCGAGCACGGCACGGCCGAACGTGTGACCCGGGGCCAGTACCGCACCACCCCGGACTACCGGCCGCCGCCGCAGCGGCAACCGTGGCTCACCGCCATCATCCTGCCTGACCTCGACGAACTCGACGACGGCGAGGCCACCAGCCGCACCGGCGCCAGCTGATCCCAGGGCGTCGTCGGTGACATCCAGGGCCAGCACCCGGACCGAGTCCGCGACACCAGCCTCGGCCGCAACGACCGCATCCCCGACGCATCCGGGTCGCGGGTCCCAGGGCGGTGGTCAAGAACCGTCAGCGACCATGGCCCCGGCGCCACCCACCACCCGCGGCGCCATGCCCAGCAGGGCCGCGGCCTCGTCGGGCGTGGCCGCCCGACGCCCCAGGGAATCGAGCAGGTTGGTGGCGTCCTGCACCAGCTCCACGTTGGTCGGCGTCCGCGGCCCCCCGTAGAACTCCAGGCCCAGGTGGAGGTGGCCGCCGGCCTCGATGGCCAGCTCGGCCATGCCGCTGCGCACGACGTCCCCGCCCACCACCGACACCGCCCACACCAGGCCCGAGTCCCCCAGCAGGTCGAGGTAGGCTTCGAGACCGGCGGGCGTCGGCGGCAGGCCGAAGGGCACCCCACCGGGCACGATGCCGCCCTCGCTGCACAGGTAGAGCTTGATCAGCGACGGGGGCAGCTGACCGGCCCGGTGCCACGCCAGCACGGCCCGCAACCACCCCGGCTCGTAGATGGCGATGCTGGCCCCCAGGCCGTGCTCGTGGCACAGGGCCAGCTGCTCGGTGATGTCCTCGAAGCTGTTGCGGTACACGTACCGACCGCCAGGCACACCATCGAGGAACCGCCCCAGGTTGACCGAACCGGGGTCGCACAGGCTCATGCGCATGGTCCCACTCGTCGCCAGGGGGGTGATGTGGTCGTACCCGTTGAAGCCGCCCCGGCCGAAGTTCACCGTGGGGTAGAGCAGGGCATCGGGCCGCTCGGCCACGACCACCCGCCAGGCCTCGTTGTAGGCCTCGGCCGCCTCCTCGCCGGGCACGGCCACCAGGTCCACGTGGTTGTGCACGATGGCGGCCCCCGCGGCGAAGCAGGCCAGGGCATCGGCGGCGATCTCTACGGAGGACCGGGGCACGTTGGGGTTGCGGTCCTT
Organism: Acidimicrobiales bacterium; assembly: GCA_038255145.1. Taxonomy (GTDB): domain Bacteria; phylum Actinomycetota; class Acidimicrobiia; order Acidimicrobiales; family CAIXPF01; genus WHTX01. The sequence goes on along the minus strand of JBBSLP010000001.1, from coordinate 143,427 downwards.
GGTGGTCACCCCGTTGATGGCCGCCTCGATGATGACCGGCTCGAACATCGCTGCCCCTCTCACGATGCCGACCCCCGGCCGGCGACGCGGACGCTAGTGGCCGGTCAGGCGGCGCCGTAGCTCCACGTAGACCTCGTCCCCGACCAGGGCGCCCAACTCCTCGGCCAGGGACTCGACCACGGGGCGGTCCCCGACGTAGGCGTCGGTGCCCTCGGTGCAGCACCAGGCCATGGTCCGCCCCGTGTCCCCCCACTCGGCCCGGGTCCACCCCCGCACCGTGGCCCGCTCGGTGTCGTCACCCAGCGGCTCCCAATCGACCTTGACCGGGAGCTGCCAGCACACCGACGGCTTCCAGTCGAGGGGGGACTCGTCCGCGGCCAGAGCGGCCAGGTGCAGGGCGCAGCCCGCCCCGCCGGCGAAACCGGGCCGGTTGAGGAAGATGCACGCCCCGTCCACCACCCGGGTGGCGCGGGCCGAAGCGTCCCGGAACAGGCCCACGGCCTCGGCCTCGGCGTGGTGCTGGAAGCCCGCAGGCTCGAGGAACGCCGCCAGCGCGGCCAGCGTCGGGCCCTCGTCCTCGTCGAGCTCGGCCCCCAGCGAGCAGCACCCCTGCTGCAGGTGGGGAGCGGGCTCGTCGAGGATGCCCTGGCAGCCCCGGCCCCAGGTGCACGTCCAGTTCGAGGAGAGGAAGGCCGTGTCGAAGCGCCACACCGTGTCGCCGTCGGCGATCTCGACGAACGGCTCCACCGGGGGTTCGACGCGGGGCTCCACGCCCCGAGCGTAGGCCCGGGGCTGCCGGCGCCTGGCCCTCAGCGCTTGCTGGGCAGGATGAGGATGACGATCAGCGTGATCAGCGAGAAGAAGAAGCCGAGCACGCCCCAGAGCACGCCGCTGCGGCCCTTGCCCTCGGCGATCCGATAACACGCGTAGGCGGCCACGACGCTGATGACGAGGCTGATGAGTGAGGTCGTGGCGTTCATGTTTGCTCCAGCTCGAAGTCGCAGGAGCGTACCCGCAGCAGGCCGACGGACCGCGCATCTCCCCAGCTTGGGGGAGGTGCGGGCCCGGAGTTCACCGGATCGTGAGGGGGCTGGTGCCGTTAGCGGCCCGGGGCCGGTTAGAACGGGCGGGGTGGCGGACCTGGGACAGCTGACGCCATCGGAGGGGGCCGCGGTGCGCGTGCGGGGCCTGCGCCACCGCTACCAGGCGCCTGGCGGGGTGCTCACCGTGCTCGACGGGATCGACCTCGACGTGCCCGCCGGGGGCTACCTGGCCGTCACCGGCCGATCGGGCGCGGGTAAGAGCACCCTGCTGGCGATCGTCGGCGGTCTGGAGAAGCCCCAGGAGGGGACCGTGGAGGTCGGCGACATCGACCTCACCCGGGCCAACCGCAACGACCTGGCCCACTTCCGGGGCTCCACCGTCGGCTTCGTGTTCCAGCACTTCGGCCTCCTGGACCAGCTCACCGCGGCCGAGAACGTCGAACTGGCCGGCTCGTTGGCCGGCCTCGGCGGTCGCCGGCGACGAGCGCGGGCCCGTGACCTGCTCGGCGCCGTGGGCCTGGCCCACCGGGCCGACCACCGGCCCACCCAGCTGTCAGGCGGGGAGCGCCAACGGGTGGCCATCGCCCGGGCCATGACCAACGAGCCCCGCCTGCTGCTGGCCGACGAGCCCACCGGCAACCTCGACGGCGAGTCGGCCGCCGCCGTCGTCGCCCTCCTCGAGGACGTGCACCGGGACCGGGGCTGCACCCTGGTCGTCGTCACCCACGACCGCACCCTGGCCGCCCGGGCCCACCGCCACCTCGACCTCAGCCCCGGCCGCGACCCCGAGCCGGGCTCCGCACCCGGTGCCGCGCCGGCCCCCGCCCCCGTCCCCGACCACCGCTACGCCCCCGACCGCGGCCGCCCGGCGTGACCTGGCTCGACACCGTGGCCCTGGCGGCCCGCAACGTGGCCCGGCGCCCGGGCCGGGCCCTGCTGACCGTCATCTCCGTGGCCCTGGCCGCGGCGCTGTTCTCGGCCATCCTCACCATCGCCGACACCGCCCGCACCCGGGTCCTCGACCAGCTGGCCAAGGGCGGCCCCCTGGCCGGCATCGAGGTGGCCGCGGCCGAGGCCGACCCCGGACAGGTCGATTCGGACAACGCCCAGCCCGGTGCCCCCCGTGACCTCGACGACGCCGCGTTGGCGGCCATGGCCGCCCTACCCGACGTGCGCAGCGTGGTGCCCATCGAGACGGCCAGGGTGCTGGCCATCCCCCCCTTCCCCCTGGTCCTGGCCGACGGGCGCACCGTCACCCTGGAGCGGGACGAGGGCCGGGGCCGGCGGGCCCCCAACGCCACCTTCGAGACCTTCGTGGGCACCGACCTCGACCGGGCCGTCGACCTACCCATCACCGTGTTGGCCGGCCGCCTGCCCGCCCCCGGCTCCCAGGTCGAGGTGGCGGTGACCCCCACGTGGCTGGCCAACTTCGGCCTGGGCCGGGCCGACGCCGACGCCGTCGTGGGCCTCGAGCTCGAGCTGGGCGCCCCCCGGGCCTTCGGCGACCGCGTCCGGTCGCGTTGGACGCGGGCCACCGTCGTGGGGGTGGTCGCCCAGCAGGCGGCGCCGGGAGGCCTGGTCGGCACCCGGGAGATGGTGCACCCCGACCGGCTGTGGACGGCGGCCGGTCTGCCCGACGAGCGCTTCTCCCTGGGCACCACCCCCTACAGCGGCGCCTTCGTCGTGGCCCGCGAGCTCGATGCCGTGGGCCGGGTCCGCAACCAGATCACCGGCATCGGCTACTCGACCCGGGCGCCCGAGAACCTCATCGCCACCGTGCAGCGCTACCTGCACGTGGTCGAGATCGTCCTCACCGGCATCGGCGTCATCTCCCTGGTCATCGCCGGGCTGGGGGTGACGAACACGCTGTTGGCCGCGGTGAGAGAGCGACGCCGGGAGATCGGCGTGCTCAAGGCCATCGGCGCCCGTGACGTCGACGTGCTCCGGCTCCTGCTGCTCGAGGCCGGCGTGCTCGGCGTGCTCGGCGGCGTGCTGGGCTCGGCCCTGGGCATCGGCGTGGCCGCCGTGGTGGCCGTGGTGGTCAACAGCTACCTCGAGAGCCAGAGCCTGACCCCCGTGCACCCCCAGCTGTCGCTGTCCATCGCCGTCATCGGTGTGCTCGGTTCCGGTGTGCTGTCCCTGGTGGCGGGGGCCATCCCCGCCCTACGTGCCGCCCGTCTCCCCGCCCGCGAGGCGGTGGACGCGTGAGACGCCCGCGCGCGGTGCTGGCACTGGTGTCGGCCCTGGCGGCCACCGCCGCGCTGGCCGGCTGCTCGGGTGACGGGCTCGACCCCGGACCCCAGCCCAGCGACCCCGGTCCGGCGTCGACCTACGTGTCGGTGGGGGCAAGCGACGCCGTGGGCGTGGGGGCGGACCGACCCACCATCGAGAGCTGGCCCCAGGTCCTGTACCGCACCGCCCTGCCCCGGGCCACGGTGTTCGTCAACACCGCCGTGGACGGGGCCACGGTGGCCGACGCCCTCGACTCCCAGGTCGACCTGGCCCTGAGCCTGGACCCCGACCTGGTCACCGTGTCCCTGGGCGTCAACGACCTGCGGGCCGGCGTGCCCGTGGACACCTACCAGGCCCAGCTCGACGAGCTCGTCGGCCGGTTGCGCCGCGGGGGCGCGACCCGCGTGCTGGTGGCCAACCTGGCCCCTCTCGACCAGCTGCCCGCCTACGTGGCCGGCGCGGGCACCACCTTCCCCCCGGTCGACCAGGTGCTGGCCCTCCTCGACGCCTACGACGAGGCGGTGGCCGCGGTGGTGGCCGGCCAGGGGGCCGAGCTCGTCGACCTGCACGCCGTGGGGCTGGCGGCGCGCGCCGAAGGTGTGGAGGGCTCCCTGGTGTCGGGCGACGGCTTCCATCCCAGCACCGCAGGGCACGCCCGCATCGCCGCGGCCTTCGCCGCCGCGCTCTGACGGCGCGGCCACCGGCCGACTGCGCCGCCGACCCGTCGCTGGCGCCCCCGGCCCGGTCAGCCCCGGCGCACCCGCTGGGGGGTGAGGATGAGCTGCACCATGGTGTCCGCCGCCTCCCGCCAGCCGGCCAGGGTGTCGGCGTGCTCGGCCACACCCAGGTCCCAGTAACGGGGGGTCAACCTCTCGACCAGCTCGATCACGCCGTCGGAGGTGATCTCGACGGTGCCGTCGAGGGCCACCCAGTGCTCGGACTCGCCCACGTGGTTGGTGGCCAGCAGGGTGGCGTGGGGATCAGCCTGCAGGCGGCGCACCTTGGGGGCCGCGGCCCCGCTGAACATGCGGGCGGTGCCGTCGGCCCACTCGAACCACACGGGGACGGGCAACGGCCACGCCCCCGGGAACGACGAGGTGGTGAGGATGGCGAGCCGCGGTGTGCCCAGGAACTTGGCGTCTGCTCGTGTGATGACCGTCACAGTGAGCAAGGTAGCGGAGGATGAGCCCGGGAAACCTGGGCCCGGAACGCGAAGGAGCCGCCGGCACCAGGTGCCGGCGGCTCCTTACGAACGCTGGAGCGTCAGATCACGCGGACGTTCTGGGCCTCTTCGCCCTTGCGGCCGGGGGCGACGTCGAACTCGACCCGCTGGCCCTCGTCGAGGGACTTGTAGCCACTGCCCTGGATGTTGGAGTAGTGGACGAAGACATCCTCGCCCTGCTCGCGAGAGATGAAGCCGAAGCCCTTCTCAGCGTTGAAGAACTTGACGGTACCGGTTGCCATTGCTTGTCTCTTCTCTTCGTTGCGAGCTGGTCGGACTGGCTGTCTGCCGTCCCGCCGGAGTCATCGACCCCAGCGTCCTGCCCCGTTGTTCCTGACAGTATGGCCCACCTGGAGGGTGCTAGGGGAGACGAGCGGCAACAGTCGCTCGAATCAACCTCTGACGTGCTCTTACGTGCTGGCACCTCCGAGCCGTCGCCGCCACGCGCCCGCCGGCTGGTGCCGATGGGGACGGCTAGCGTCCTCCCGATGGGGCGGCCCGGCCGCTCGGGCGCCCACCATGGTGAACGGGAGCAGGACATGGCGGCTGACGTGGAGTTCTTCTGGGACCCGATCTGCCCGTGGGCGTGGATCACCTCGCGCTGGGGGGCGCGGGTGGCCAGTCAGCGGGATCTCGAGGTCGACTGGCGCTTCATCTGCCTGCGCCTGCTCAACGAGGACAAGGACTACGCCACCGACTTCCCCGCGGGCTACCCCGAGATCCACGGCTCGGGTCAGAAGCTGCTGCGGGTGGCGGCGTTGATCCGCGACGCCGAGGGCCCAGAGGCCATGGCCGACCTCTACACCCAGTTCGGTGGTGACGTGCACGTCCGTCGGCGGCGCAACGAGCTCACCGGGGACTTCGCCGCCGGGTTCCCCGACTACCTGCGCTCGGTGGGCGTCGCCGAGAGCCACATCGGCGCCGCCAACGACGAGCGCTGGGACGAGGTGCTGCGGGCCGAGAAGGACGAGGCCCTGTCACGCACCGGACCCGACGTCGGCACCCCCATCATCAGCTTCACCAGGGACGGCGCCACCCAGTCCTTCTTCGGGCCCGTCATCAGCGAGGTGCCCTCGCCCGAACGCTCCCTGGCCCTGTGGGACGCGGTGTGGGAGGTGGCCACGTTCCCCGGCTTCGCCGAGCTCAAGCGCTCGCTGCGCAACGCCCCCCAGCTGGCCACCAGCCTCGACTGACCGACCGGGGGCCCGGGGTGGCCCGCCCTCACCCCGTGCAGCCGTTGGCCAGCACGGTGCCGGGATCGGCACCGGTGGCGGCCACGGGCTCCAGGTCACCGGACTCGATGGCCCAGCCCAGCCCGTCGAAGGGCGGCATGTTCGACTTGCGCAGGGTGTAGGTGCCGCAGAACAGCTGGTCGGTGCCCGACGTGGTCGTGGCCTGCACCACGGTGGGCACCTTGGCGTAGAGCGATCCCGCGCCCGGGCTCTCGTCGAACTGGCCCATGGTCACGGTGTCGGACTTCGTGGCTGCGTAGCCGTCGACGAAGGCAGCCGGGGTCACGCCGCTCGACGTGCCAGTGCCCGCCCACAGGGTGAAGGCGGCGCCGTGGTTGCCGGCATCGATGTAGGCGTAGTACCCGTCGATCAGGCCCTGGGGGGAACCCAGGGCGTCGGCCAGATCGGTGGGCAGGGCATCGACGACCTGCAGCTGGCCGGTCGTGATGCGGGCGCCGGAGGCGGTGGGTGCCACCAGGTAGCTGCCCTGGTACATCTGCAGCACCTGGCTACCCCCGTCCTGGGCCACGGCCAGCACCACCACGGCGACGTCGACGCCCGCCCCCGTCGCGCCCACCCCGGTGACGTGCAGGTCGTACTGGTCGGTGGCCGCGTAGCCGGCGGCGAGGTCGGCCTCGCTCGAGCCGCTGGCCGCGCCCCCGTCGGCCCACGCCTGGTAGGCGGCGCTGTAGTCCTTGGTGCCCAGGGCCTGGGCGAAGCCGGTGACCACCCCCAGGGCCTGGCTGGTGGTGACGGCGGCCGACGGTGCCGTCGTCGTCGTGGTCGCCGCCGCGGTGGTGGTCGTGGTGACCGCAGCTGTGGTCGTGGTGGCGGGCTCGACGGTCGTGGCCGTGGTGACGGTGGTGTCGCTGCTGCTCTTGCTGCCCGACCCGCAGCCGCTGACCGCCACGGTGGCGGCCAGCGCCAGGCCCAGCAGAGCTCGGGGGGCTGTTCGGTGGGGGGACATGTGTCGACCTCTCGTGGGCCCAGTTCGGACGCTCTCTGTGGCGTGTCTACCACTAGAAACGGCGGTTCAAGCCGGACCCACACTCACAGGAAACTGCCAGCCAGCGCCGCGACCGGTGCCAGCATCGGCCCCTAGCCTCGTTCTCCATGCAGCCACGACTGAAGATCCTCCTCGCCTCCCTGGCCGTGCTCGTGGTCCTCCTCGCCGGTGGTCTCTACCTGGGTTACCAGCACTTCTTCGGCGACGATGCCCCCGCCGAGGTCGACCTGGCCACCGCTGTCGCCGGGCTCGGGAGCACCACCACCACGGCCCCGGCCACCACGACCACAGCCGCAGGAGCCGGTTCCACGACCACCGCCGGCTCGGGCACCACCGCGGCCGCCACCGCCACCACGGCGGCCGCCTCCGGGGTCACCGGGGCCTGGTCCGTCGACAACCAGAGCGGCGAGTTCGACTACGAGAGCGCCACGGGCACCTTCGCCGGCTTCCGCATCGCCGAGGAGCTGTCGGGCATCGGTTCGACCACCGCGGTGGGCCGCACCGGCGACGTGTCGGGCACCATGCAGATCGACGGCACCAAGCTGACCGCCGCCACCTTCGAGGTCGACCTCACCACCATCACCACCAACGAGAGCCGCCGCGACGACAAGGTCCAGCAGGCCCTCGACACCGGCGACTTCCCCACGGCCACCTTCACCCTGACCCAGCCCGTGGACATGGGGGCAGGGGCGGCGACCGGTGGGCCCGTGTCGGTGACCGCGGTGGGCGACCTCACCATCCACGGGGTGACCAAGCAGGTGTCCTTCCCCCTCGAGGCCCAGCTGGTGGGTGGCACCGTCGTCGTCGTGGGCTCCCTCGACATCACCTTCGCCGACTTCGGGGTGTCGGTGCCCTCGGCCCCCATCGTGGTGTCCGCAGCCGGCAACGGCCCCCTCGAGGTCCAGATCCTCTTCACCCGGGCCTGATCGGGGCTCAGCCCAGGTCTCGCGCCACCACGTAACCACCGCCGGGCAGGATGGAGGCCCCGAGGGCCATGGCGGTGCGGGCGCCGTCCCAGCCCAGAGGGCGTCGGGCCACCAGCACCAGGGCGGCGAAGGCGAGGAACACCACCCCGTGGATCAACCCCAGGGGCAGGGTCAGGTCGGCCCCGTCGAGCAACCGGTGTTGCAAGCTGCCGGCGAGCAACGCCAGGTAGGTTGTGCCCTCGGCGTAGGCCAGCACCCGTAGGGCGGCCACGCTCGTCGGCTCACCTCGGCGGCGGATCGGCATCGACGACGATCTAGCCGGCCGCGCCGGACGGGGCCCAGCGCGCCGCCAGAGCGTCGACCATGGCCACCAGGCGGGGTCGTTCGGGTTCGATGACGTCGCGCCAGCCCCGCCGGCGCGCCGTGGCCGAGCACACCGGACCCACGCACACGGCGCGGGCGGGGCCCGCGAACGCGCCGTCGAGGGCGTCGGCCAGGCCGATGGTGGCGGCCAGCCGGGCCAGGTTGTCCACCGCCGGCGACGCGGTGAACGTCACGGCGTCGACCGAGCCGCCCACCACCCGGCGCACCAGGTCGAGGGCGGGACCGGGGTTGGTGGGCAGGGTCCAGCGGTACACGGGCACGGCCACGACCGCGCCGTCGCCGATGGCGGAGGCGAGGGCGGCGAGCACGTCGGCATCGTCGGCCCCGTCGAGCTGCACGACCAGTCGGGCGACGCCGTCGAGGCCGGCCACGTGCCCGATGACCTGGTCGATGACCTCGCCGGGGGCCTGCCAGTCCACGTCGAGGGCCAGCCGGCGGGCGGCGCTCGTGGCCTTGGCCCCCCGGGTCAGCACCCGGGTGGACCGCAGGGCCCGGCGCAGGTCGACGCCCATGCCGGCGGCGTCGGCGGCCTCGAACCACCACGTCAGTCCCTGGCCCGTCTGCACCACCAGCACGTCGGGTGGGTCGGCGATGGTGGCCCGGGTGGCGCCGAGCAGGGCGGGGTCCTCACTCAGGTCGACGGTGCGCAGGACAGGACCCCGCACCACCTGGGCCCCCCGCTGCTCGAGCAGCCCCACCTGGACGTCGGCCCGCCGCTCGGCGGTCACGCCCACGACCACGCCGTGCAGGGGCGACTGGTGGTCGACGGCCTCAGCCCTCTCGGACATCGTCGGCCATCAGCGACCCCGCCACCGGGGTGGGCGCTTCTCGCGGAAGGCCTGGGGACCCTCCTGGGCGTCGAGGGACACGTAGACAGGCTGGTAGAGCTCGTCGCCACGGGCGTAGGCCGCGGTCAGGTCGGCGCCCACGTTGTCGTACACCAGGCGCTTGCCCGCCCGCACCGACAGGGGGGCGTTGGCGGCGATGGTGGCGGCCAGGGCCCGGGCCTCGGTGGCCAGCTCGGCCAGGGGGACGACCTTGTTGACCAGGCCCACCTCGTAGGCCCGGGCCGCGTTGATGGGCTGGGCGGTGACCAGCAGCTCGAGGGCGATGCGGGGTGGGACCAGCCAGGGGAGGGGTGAGGCCCACGGTGCGCCGCGGGACCAGCGGGCCTCGGTGATGGCGAAGGTGGCCGTGTCCGCACAGATGCACAGGTCGCACATCTGGGCGAGCATGAAACCGCCGGCGTAGGCGGCACCGTTGACGGCGGCGATGACCGGCTTGTCGGTGTGCAGGTTGCGGCCCAGCTGGGGCAGGAAATCGGGTGGGGGGACGGCCAGGGCGGTGTCGGCCATCTCCTTGAGGTCCCCGCCGGCACAGAACACCCGGTCGCCGGTGGCGGTGAGGATGCCGACCAGGGCGGTGTCGTCGTCGACGAAGCGGCGCAGGGCGACCCACAGGCCGTCGCGCACGGCGGCGTTGAGGGCGTTGCGGGCTTCGGGGCGGTCGAGGGTGATGGTGGCGATGCCCTCGGACACCTCGTAGTGGACCGGCCCGTCCGCCTCGCTCTGACCCATCGACGCGCCTCCGTGCTGGTCCCGATCGGGCCGCTGACCCTAGTGGTCGGGCCTGGTGGTCCCTAGCGTCGGGCCATGGCCGCGCCCCCACCCCTCCTCGTCGCCTGGGACCTGAGCCACCGTCATGTGGTGGTGGTGGGGGGCGGAGCCATCGGCCAGGGCAAGGTCGAGGGCCTGGCCGCCACCGGTGCCCGCATCACCGTCATCGACCCCACCCCCACGCTGCGCATCCGCGAGCTGGCCGACCGTGGCGTCGTCACCCTCGTCCGGCGTCGCTTCCGGCGCCGGGACCTGCGGGGGGCGGCCCTGGTCATCGCGGCTACCGGGGACCCGGCCACCAACGGCGCCATCCTCGCCGGGGCCCGTCGGTACGGCGCCCTGGTCAACGCGGTCGACGACCCTGACCGCTGTGACGTGACCATCCCCGCCGTGGTGCGTCGGGGCCCGGCCACCATCGCCGTGTCCACCGACGGGTCGAGCCCGGCCGGGGCCCGGTTCCTGCGTGAGCAGATCAGCGAGGCCCTGCCCCCTGAGGTGGCCGAGCTGCTGGTCGAGGCGGCCGCGGCCCGCGACGAGCTGCGCCGCACCGGCCGATACCGCTACGACTACCCGGCCTGGCGGCAGCGCTTCTTCGAGCCCGGGCTGGCGGCGGTGCGGGCCGGACGCCTGGCGGGCCTGGGCGAGCTGCGGCGGCGCCTGGTGGCCGGCTTCGCGAGCCCTGTCGCCCTCCGCACGGGGCGGGTCACCCTGGTCGGCGCCGGGCCTGGGGGGGCCGACCTCATCACCGTGCGGGGAGCCCGGGCGTTGGCCGCCGCCGACGTCGTGCTCTACGACCGGCTGGCCGATCCGGCGTTGCTGGACCTGGCGCCCGTGGCCGCCGAGCGCATCCCCGTGGGCAAGGCCAAGGGGGAAGGGATGGACCAGGACGACATCGCCCGCCTGCTGGTGGAGCGGGCCCTCCAGGGCAACCACGTCGTCCGGCTCAAAGGTGGGGACCCCTTCGTGTTCGGCCGGGGGGCCGAGGAGCTCGACGCCGTGTGGGCCGCGGGCATCGAGGCCTCGGTCGTGCCCGGGCTGACCTCGGCCATCGCCGGTCCGGCCCTGGCGGGCATCCCCCTGACCCACCGCGAGGACGCGGCCTCGTTCCTGGTGCTGACCGGGCACCGTGCCGGCGCCACCGACGCCGACTGGTCGGCCGTGGCCCGGGCCGCGGACACCCTGGTCGTCCTCATGGGGGCGTCGACCGCCCCCGAGCTGGCGGCCAACCTGGTGGCCGGTGGTCGCCCACCGACGGATCCGGTGGCCGTGGTCCACCGGGCCGGTCTCCCCGGCCAGCAGGTGCGGACGCTGGACCTGGCCACGCTGGCTGCCTCGGGCTCACCCCTGCCGTCGCCGTCGGTGCTCGTCATCGGCCCCGTGGCCCGGCGGGCCACGGGGTCACCCACTCCGGCCACCACCCGCGTTCCCACGGACTGACGCTGGATCCGTGCCGTCGAGTCGGGGGCAAACCACCACCAGTGGGCAAATCTACCAACATTCTCGGTAGCCAGTTGGCCACGCGCCGTAGTATTCCCGGCGCGTGGTCTCGCGGATGTCGAGGCATCACGGGAGGATCCATGACGTCGGGAACTCGAAATCCGCGCCGGAGCAGCCGGGGTCGCCAACTCGGCGTCGGCATCTTGGTGCTGGTGGGGATGATGGGCGCGGTGGGCGCCGCCGGCACGGTCGGGGCCCAGACGGCCCAGACGATCGAGGCCAACGTGTTCGTGCCCATGGCGCCGCAGCGGGTGCTCGACACCCGGCTGGGCATCGGTGGCATCACCGGGAACCTGAGCGACTTCAGCCTCGAGGTGCGGGGCCAGGCCGGCGTACCCGACCAGGCCACCGCCGTCGTCCTCAACGTCACCGCCTTCGACAGCACCGCCTCGAGCTACCTGGCCGTGCAGCCTGCGGGTGAGGCCCAGAACCTGGTGTCGAACCTGAACTTCCAGCCCGGTCAGACGGTGGCCAACCTGGTCACCGTGAAGATCGGCGGGGGCGGGGCCGTGCGCTTCTTCAACGCGGTCGGCACCGTCGGCGTCGTGGCCGACATCGCCGGCTACTACGTCCCCGGTAGTGGGGCCGCTGGTCCCCAGGGTCCCCAGGGTCCCCAGGGTCCCCAGGGCGTCGCCGGTGACATGGGTAGCACCGGCGCGACCGGCCCGGCCGGCGTCGACGGCAACACCGTGCTCAGCGGGTTGGGTGCCCCCGACATCAACACCGGCTTCGACGGCGACTACTACCTCGACACCGACACCTCGACGCTCTACGGGGCCAAGACGGGCGGCAGCTGGCCCCAGGGCGTCAGCCTCGTGGGTCCCAAGGGCGACAAGGGCGACATGGGCGATGTCGGCCCCGTCGGCGCGGACGGCGCCCCCGGACTTCCCGGCGCTGATGGTGCCACGGGCCCCGCTGGCCCCACCGGTCCCGCCGGCACGGGTAGCGCCTACCTGTCCAGTGCCAACGCCGCGACCATGACCACCGTCAGCGGTGGGCTCGAGGGTGTTGTCGCCATGTTGCCGCTGCAGGGTGGCCTGGCCAGCGCCATCCGAAGCGACGACCCGTCCGTCGTCGGCGGGGTCCCGGGCATCGCCCAGGTCATGCCCCAGTCCGTGAACTTGAGCAACCTCTACGCCTCCGTGACCAACACGTCCGCCCTGGCCCTGATCGGTACCACCGTCAGCCTCAAGGCCACCCTGTGGACCAGGAACCCGGGGCCGCTCGGGGTCGCGCTGGCCACGACACTGACGTGCGACCTCAGCCCCGCGCTGACCGGCGTCATCGCCACCGGCAACGTGAGCACTTGCTCGATGACGGGCGTCTCGGTGCCCGTCGCGGCCGGCACGAAGGTGTGGATCCAGTTCACGTCAACCGCGGCCGGTCTGAGCCTCAGCAACACCATCGACGCGAGCGTCTCGGCGGGTGTCCTGAGCCTGCCCATCATCGGGTAACGCGTGACCGACCGGAGCCCCGGGCCTTCGTGGCCCGGGGCTCCGTCGCGTCCGAGCTGGTCAGGGGCCATGCGGTCAGGCGGCGGCGCCGGGCGCGGCGGGCACCTCTTCCCCGGGCGCCGGGGGGCCGGGTGGGGTGCCGTCGCCGAAGGGTCGGCCGCCCAGTGCCTCGCGCCCGTGGTCGGTCAACCAGCCGCTGAGGTCGGGCCCGCCGGGCACGATGCCAGTGGGGTTGAGGTCGCGATGCACGCCGTAGTAGTGGGCCTTGATCTGTACGAAGTCGATGGTGTCGCCGAAGCCGGGGGTCTGGAACAGGTCCCGGGCGTAGGCCCACAGGACGGGCATCTCGGTCAGCTTGTGGCGGTTGCACTTGAAGTGGCCGTGATAGACGGCGTCGAAGCGGGCCAGGGTGGTGAACAGGCGCACGTCGGCCTCGGTGATGGTGTCGCCCACCAGGTAGCGCTGGTCGGCCAGCCGGGCTGACAGCCAGTCCAGTCGGTCGAAGAGGTGGGTGAAGGCCCGGTCGTAGGACTTCTGGCTGCCGGCGAACCCGCAGCGGTAGACGCCGTTGTTCACGTCGCGGAAGACGAGCTTGGCCACGTGGTCGATCTCGTCGCGGCGCTCGACCGGGTAGAGGTCGGGGGCGCCGGGGCGGTGGTGGGCCCGCCACTCGGTGGACAGGTCCAGGGTGATCTGGGGGTAGTCGTTCGTCACCACCTGTCCGGAGGGGATGTCGACGATGGCGGGCACGGTGATCCCCCGCCCGTAGCCGGGAGCGCGGGCGAAGTAGGCCTCCTGTAGGCGCTCGATGCCCAGCACCGGGTCGCGCCCGCCGGGGTCGAGGTCGAAGGTCCAGCTGCGCTCGTCGTGGACCGGTCCGCACAGCCCCGGCTCGACGTAGGTCGCGGGGCGGTCGTCGTTGGTCACCTCAGCTGTGTCCCCCATACCGGCCGCGGTCACGCCTGTCCGTGTGGAGCGAGCGCTGCGGGCGCCAACAAGGGTCTTGTTGCTCTGTCGCGGGGGCGGCGGGGGGGCGCATGGTCATGCTGGGACGACCGTTGCGGTGGTCCCGAGGAAGCGGGTTTGGCATGACCATCACCGAGCACCACGAGCGTGCCGCGATCGCGGGGCAGCCAGGAGCGACGCCGGCTGCCTCCACGGGCACCACGAGCACCACGAGCACGACGGGCACGATGGGCACGACCGGCGCAGTCGTCGGCCCCCGGGCCCTGCGCTTCCTGGCGGTGAGCCGCATCATCATCGGCCTCGTGTTCCTGTGGGCCTTCGTCGACAAGACCGTCGGCCTCGGGTTCGCCACCACGTCCAAGGGGGCGTGGCTGCGAGGTGGCTCGCCCACCAACGGCTTCCTGTCCGGGGTGGCCGTCGGTCCCCTGGAGGGCTTCTTCCACCGCCTGGCCGGCAACCCCGTCATCGACGCCCTGTTCATGTTGGGCCTTCTGGCCGTGGGCCTTGCCTTCGTGGCCGGAGTGGGCATGCGCCTCATGGCTGCAGCCGGAGCCGTGATGATGGCCATGATGTGGGCGGCCGAGTGGCCCCTGGCCCGCCACGACTCGGCCGGCGAGGTCACCCGGTCGACCAACCCGGTGCTCGACTACCACGTGGTCTACGCCGTGACACTGGTGGCGCTGGCCATCGTCCCCGAGGTCGGCCGCACCTGGGGCCTGGGTCGCCAGTGGCAGGCGCTTCCCCTCGTCAAGGACCACCCCACGCTGTGGTGATCCCGTCGGGCTAGTTCACGATCCCGTGGTCGAAGGGGCGGGCACCACGACCACGGGCACCCGGCACTGGGCCACCACGGCTTCGCTGGTCGAGCCCAACAGTCGCTGGGACCCACCCAGGCCGCGGCTGCCCACCACCACGAGGTCGGCGTGCTCCCGCTCGGCCACCCGCAGCAGCACCCCATCGGCCGGTCCGGGCTCGGCCACCGCCTCGGCGCTGGCGTGGGCCCCCACCTCGGCGAGGACGGGAGCGGGGTCGAAGCCGGGGGTGAGGCCGGCGCCTTCGAGGATGCCCACGGCGTGCACCGCCACCAGCCGGGCTCCGAAGGCCTCGGCGGCGGCGACGGCCCAGGCCATGGCCGCCCGGGCCGGGGCCGACCCGTCGAGGCCGACGACGATGCAGGTGATGGCAGCCATGGGACCTCAGCTCGGGAGTTGGTGCAGGACGAGGGGATGGACGTCGCTGGCGCCCAGGTCACCGAGCATGCTGGCGGCCACGGTCATGGTCCAGCCGCTGCGGTAGGTGTCGTCGACCAGCACGACCGGACCCGACAGCCTCACGTCACCGGGGGCCAGGGCGTCGAGCAGGGCCGCGGCCCGGGCGCCCGAGGCCACGCCCGATGGCGGGGTGCGGCCCGCGGCGGCCAGGGCGTCGACGACAGCGACGCCCAGGTGGGCGGCGACCCGCTGGGCCAGGTCGGCGACCCGTCGGGGGTGGGCCCGTGACGGCACCGGCACCACGGCCCGGGCCGGGGCGCCCCACGTGGGGGTCCAGCGGTCGAGCGTGGCCAGCACGCCGGTGGCGATCTCGTCGTCGAGGGGCCCGTCGGCCCACTGCAGGGCGGCCAGGGCGTCCTCCCAGGCGGGGTCGTCGGCGAAGGCCAGGGCCCGACCGAGGGCGATGGGGGTGCGGATGCGACCCTTGCGCCCGTTCAGGCCCGATGGCCACATCTTGCGGGGCTCGATGACCACGTCACGGCCCCGAAGGAAGTGACGCACGGCGCTGGCCCGCTCGCGGCTGGGGCCCACCCCGGGGTGGGGGAGGGTGCCCGTGCACACCGAGCAGCGCCCGCACGGTCCGGGGTCGGGGTCGTCGAGGGCGCGCTGCAGGAACTCCATCAGGCAGCCGGCCCCCGCGGCGTAGTGGCGCATGAGGTCGGCCTCGGCCGTGCGCACGGCCAGCAGGGCGTCGTACTTCTCGTGGTCGTAGGCCCAGGGCTCACCCGTGGCCGCCCAGCCACCCTCGCGGCGCTCGACGGCCCCGTCCACGGCCAGCACCTTGAGCAGGGCCTCGAGCCGGGTGCGACGGATGCCGGTCCTGGTCTCCAGCGCAGGGACGCTGGTGGCGCCCCGCCCGGCCAACAGGGTGAGCACCTCGGTGGCGTGGTCGGGATCGGGGATCGACGCGGTGGCGAAGTAGTCCCAGATGCGCTCGTCACCGTCCGAGGGCAGGAGCACGGCCATGGCGTCGTCGATGCCCCGGCCGGCCCGTCCCACCTGCTGGTAGTAGGCGACGGGGGAGGCGGGAGAGCCCACGTGGATGACGAAGCTGAGGTCGGCCTTGTCGAAGCCCATGCCCAGGGCCGAGGTGGCGATGACGGCCTTGACCTGGTTGGCCCGCAGGCGTTCTTCCACCTTCTGACGCTCGCCGGTGACCAGCGCCCCGGAGTAGGCGGCCACGTCGAAGCCCTGGGAACGCAGGAAGCCGGACAGGCGCTCGGTCTCGGCCACGGTCAGGGCGTAGACGATGCCCGAACCATCGAGCTGCTCGAGGGCGTCGGCCACCCAGGCGTAGCGGTCGAGGGCCCCCAGGCGGGGGACCACGGCCAGGTGCAGCGACGCCCGGGCCAGGGTGCCCCGCAGGACCAGGGTCTGGTCGCCGAGCTGGTCGGCCACGTCGGCGGTGACCCGCTCGTTGGCCGTGGCCGTGGTGGCCAGGATGGGGGTGTCGGGGGCCAGGCCGAGCAGCACCCGGGACAGGCGCTGGTAGTCGGGCCGGAAGTCGAAGCCCCAGTCCGAGATGCAGTGGGCCTCGTCGATGACGACCAGGCCACAGCTGGCCACGAGGGGGCCGACCCGGGCGGCGAAGCGGGGGTTGGCCAGTCGTTCGGGGCTGATGAGGAGCACGTCGAGGCGGCCGCCCGACAGGTCGTCGAGCACGTCACCCCACTCGTCGACGTTGGTGGAGTTGACCGTGGCCGCCACCAGGCCGGCCCGCCCCGCCGCGGCGATCTGGTCGCGCATGAGGGCCAGCAGGGGAGAGATGACCAGGGTTGGACCACCGCCCCGGGCCCGCAGCGCCTTGGTGGCCGCCCAGTAGACGGCGGACTTGCCCCAGCCGGTGGCCTGCACGACGAGCACCCGACGGCGATCGTCGACCAGGGCCGAGACGGCGAGGCGCTGGTCGTCACGCGGCGTTGCGCCGTCACCGGCCAGCGCGGTGATGACGTCGTCGAGGTGGGATTGGGTCTCTTGGTTCAGCGTGGTGTGGTCGAGCTCGGACAAGGTGGTCCCCTCGGGAGTGCCTGCAGCGCGGTCTCGGGGGAAGCGGCATCCGCGTCGGACGGGGTGCACGCAGTCTGCACCCTCGGTGTGACAGCGAAGCCGTCGCCGGCTCGGTCAAGGGCGGGCTCAGACGATGCCGGCCAGCCGCAACTGCTCGCAGCGCTCGGAGGACACACCCACCGTGGCCAGGATCTCCTCGGTGTGCTGGCCCAGCCCGGGGGCGGGCCGGCGGATGGTGGTGGGGGTGCGGCTGAACTTCGCCGCGGGGCCGGTGAGGGGGGCCTTGACGCCGTCGGACAGCTCGGTCTCGATGAGCATGTCCCGCTCGAGCACGTGGGGTTCGGTGGCCAGCTCGCCGTACTCGTTGACCACGGTGGCGGGCAGCCCGGCGGCCTGCAGGGCGTCGGCCAGCTCGGTGGACTGCTGCAGGGTGCACCACGCCGCCACCAGGTCGTCGATGACCTTGCGGTTGTCCAGGCGCTCGGCCCCTTCCTTGTAGCCAGGGGCGTAGGCCAGGTCGGGCCGGTCCATCAGCTCGCACAGCTTGACCCAGTGGGCGTCGAGCAGGGCGCCGGTGAACACGTAGCGGCCATCGGCGCACTGGTAGGCGTTGCCGGGCACGCAGAACTGCAGGGCCGCACCCCACGGGTCCAGGGGGTGGCCGATGGCGCCCAGGGTCAGGTAGCCGTTGGACTGGAACAGGGTGGCGTCGAGCATGGACACGTCGACGCGCTGGCCCTCGCCGGTGGCGTCGCGGTGGCGCAGGGCGGCCAGGGCCGACAGGGCGCCGTGCAGGCCGCCGAGGTCGTCGCACAACCAGGTCGTGACGCGGGACGGGTTGCGCAGGTCGGGGTGGCCGTTGATGGCCATGACGCCCGACGCCGCCTGCACGATGGGGTCGTACGCCTTGCGGTTGGACCACGGGCCGTACTGGCCCCAGCCGCTGATGGACACGTAGACGATGTCGGGCTTGACGCCGCGCACGGCTTCGTAGCCCACGCCCCAGCGGTCGAGGGTGCCGGGCAGGAAGTTCTCGATGACCACGTCAGCGGTGGCGGCCACCTGCAGGAACAGCTCGCGTCCCTCGTCGGTGCGCAGGTCGAGGGTCAGGCAGCGCTTGTTGCGGTTCACCGTCTCGTGGGAGAAGGAGAGCTCGGTGCCGGGCAGGAACGGCCGGGTGTCCCGGGAGATCTCGCCACCAGGCAGCTCGACCTTGATCACGTCGGCCCCGAAGTCGGCCAACAGGCACCCGGCCATGGGCCCCGACCACGTGGTGGTGCACTCGACCACCCGTAGGCCCTGGATGGGCCCGGTGCGATCCGTCCGCGCCTCACTGAAGAACGACTGCTTGTCCACGACACCCCCTCGTCGGTGCGCCACGCACCGCCCGCCCATCATTGCTGATGCGCCCGCCGGTGTTCGCCTGTGCCCTGCCGGGGGGCGTCACGGCCCGGGACCGGGGCGAGGGCGCCGACGACCTTGGTCGGCGGTCCCCGCCCGCCGGGGTTGGGCCGCCGGCGAGATGGGGTAGCCCTGCAGGTCCTGCGCCAACGGCGGCGTGGGAGGGAAGAGGACACCTCATGTCGACCGATGAAGCTGTCACCAAGGACCTGATCGAGACCCTCGAGGACGGCAAGGAAGGCTTCGCCAAGGGCGCGGAGAAGCTGACCAAGGACGGCGAGGCGCAGCTGGCGTCCACGTTCACGCAGCTGAGCTCTCAGCGGGCGCAGTTCTCCACCGAGCTGCGCACCATGGCCAAGGCCTACGGCGACTCGATCCACGAGTCCGGCTCCGCCGTCGCCTCCCTGCACCGGGGCTGGCTGAGCCTGAAGGACGCCCTGTCCGGCTCCAGCCCCAAGGGTGTGCTGAAGGCGGCCGAGCAGGGTGAGAAGCACGCCGTCAAGGAGTACGAGAAGGCGCTGGGCGAGGACATCTCGCCCGAGCTGCGTACGGTCGTGCAGCGCCAGCTCAACGACGTGCGCGCCGCTCAGCAGCAGGTCACCGCGCTGGCGGACGCCCACTCCTGAGCCGACGGGACGGCCGGCACCGCCGCGGTGGCACCGCGAGGGGCGGGCCGGCCCGTCGTGGGCCACGACGGGGCGGTCGACGGCGGTGGGCCCGGCCCATTTCTGTCAGGTACGGTCGGTTGGTGAACTTCGACAACCGTGTCACCAAGATGCTGGGCATCGAGATCCCCATCTTCTCCGCCCCCATGGGGTTCATCGCCAAGCCCGAGCTGGTGGCGGCGGTCTCCGAGTCCGGGGCCATGGGCCTGGTGCCCGGCTCCCTGGGCACCGACATCGTGCGTGAGGACATCAAGCGCACCCGGGACCTCACCGACAAGCCCTTCGGCATCAACCTGCCCATCGCCTTCCTCAAGGACGCGTCGATCGTCGACATGATCGTGGCCGAGGGCATCGAGTTCGTCACCACGTCCGCCGGGTCGCCGGCCAAGTTCACCCCCACCCTCAAGGAAGCCGGCCTCATCGTCTTCCACGTGGTCCCCACCCTGCAGGGGGCCCAGAAGGCCGTCGATGCCGGCGTCGACGGCCTCGTCGTCGAAGGGGCCGAAGGCGCCGGCTTCAAGAACCCCCGTGACGTGGCCACCATGGTGCTCCTGCCCCTGGTGGCCAGCCGGGTGGGCGTGCCCATCGTGGCCGCCGGGGGCATCGCCGACGGCGTGTCCATGGCCGGGGCCTTCGCCCTGGGCGCCGAGGCCGTGCAGATGGGCACCCGCATGGTGGCGGCCATCGAATCGCCCGTGCACGAGAACATGAAGCTGGCCGTGGTCGCCGCCGAGGAGACCGACACCCTCATGGTCAACCGGCACAACCGCAAGCCCGTGCGCGTGCTCCGCACCGCTCTGACCAGCGAGATGGAGTTCGCCACCGAGGGCGACGCCATGGCCATGCTGGGTACGATCATGGACCTCTACGAGGGCGGCGACATGGAGGCCTCCCTGCCCCAGCTGGGCCAGGTCGCCGGCCGCATCGACGAGATCCTGTCGGCCACCGAGATCATCCGCCGCACGGTGGCCGAGTTCGAGGTCACCCTCACCGCCCTGGCCGACCGCTACCTGGCCGCGACCCCCACCCGCTGACGGCCGGGCCCGCCGGCACGACCGGCGGGCCACCCGCCCGGGTGCGGCCGTGCAGTCGCTACTGACATCCGTCTACCTTGTGAGACATCGGGGTCTGAAGGTCTCGACCGGCTTTCGGGCCGCACGCGCACCAGGGGGACGACATGGACGTGGGCATCCTCATGCCCTTCGCCAGCGACGGCTGGCAGGGCATCACCGACACGCAGGTCTACGCCGAGGAGCTCCGCCTGGCCCACCTGGCCGAGGAGCTGGGCTTCGACGTGGCCTGGGCCGCCGAGCACCACTTCTTCGGCTACTCGTTCTGCCCCGACAACCTCGAGCTGCTGGCCTTCCTGGCCGGGGCCACCACCACCATCGACGTGGGCACCGCCGCGGTGATCATGCCGTGGAACGACCCCCTGCGGGTGGCCGAGCGCGTGGCCCTGCTCGACAACGTGTCCGGCGGCCGCCTGCGCTTCGGCGTCGGCCGGGGCCTGTCCCGCCGGGAGTACGCCCCCTTCCGCGGCGTGGAGATGGACGAGTCCCGCGGTCGCTTCGACGAGGGCACGGCCATGGTCATCGAAGCCCTCAAGACGGGTTTCATCGAGGGCGACGGCCCCCACTTCCCCCAGCCCCGCATCGAGATCCGCCCCCGGCCCGAGCGCTCCTTCGAGGACCGCTTCTACGCCGTGGCCTCGAGCGACGACTCCGTCGAGTCCGCCGCCCGCTTCGGCGGCCGCATGACCATGTTCGCCGACCGGGCCTGGGTCCACCGCATGCCCAGCATCGAGCGCTACCGCGAGCTGTTCCTCAAGTTCCACGACAAGGAAGCGCCGCCGCTGATGACGGCGGACTTCTGCTACTGCGACCCCAACGCCGACGTGGCCGCCGACCGGGCCAAGCAGTACATGGGCACGTACCTCGGCAGCCTGTTGGAGCACTACGAGGTCATGGGCGACCACTTCTCCACCACCGAGGGCTATGACGCCTACGCCAAGGCGGCCGAGGTGCTCCGCAAGGTGGGGGAAAGCGGCTTCCTCGACATGTTCATGTCGGCCACCACCTGGGGCACGCCGGACAAGATCCTGGCCACCCTCGAGGCCAGGCGCGAGCTGATCGGCCCCTTCGAGCACACCACGGCGTTCCGCTTCGGAGGCATCCCCATCGAGCAGGCCGAGGCTTCGATGCGGCTGTTCGGCACCGAGGTCCTGCCGGTCATCAAGTCCTGGAACTGAGGGCCTCACGTTGCTGTCGCCCTACCGGGTGCTCGACCTGACCGACGAGCGGGGCCACTTCACCGGGGCGATCTTCGCCGCGTTGGGGGCCGACGTCATCGCCATCGAGCCACCCGGGGGGTCCCCGGCCCGCCGGCGGGGTCCGTTCGTCGACGGCTTCGAGGACGGGGGCGAGGGTTCGCTCACCCACCTCACCTTCAATCGGGCCAAGCGGTCGGTGGTGCTCGACCTCGACACCGAGGCCGGGCGTGAACAGCTGCGCGACCTGGTCCGTGGCGCCGACGTGCTGCTGGAGACGGCGGCCCCGGGCTGGCTCGAAGCCCGGGACCTCGGTCGCGATGCCCTGGCGGCGCTGAACCCGGCTCTGGTCCACGTGTCCATCACCCCCTTCGGCTCGGATGGGCCCAAGGCGGGGTGGGCGGCCACCGACCTGACCGTCATGGCGGCGTCGTCCCCGTTGGCCCTGATGGGGGACGCCGACCGGGCCCCGGTGCGCATGTCGGTGCCCCAGGCCTTCTCCTTCGCCTCGGCCGCCGCGGCTGGCGCCGCCCTGATCGCCCTGCAGGAGCGGGCGGTGTCGGGCCGGGGCCAGCACGTGGACGTGTCCGCCCAGCAGGTCACCGCCCTGGCCACCCAGGGCGCCATCCTCGCCGCCGGCATCGACGCCCCCGTACCCACCCGGGGCGCGGGCGGGGCCACCGTGGGCAAGATGAAGCTGCGCTTCGTCTACCCCAGCGCCGATGGCGGCTACGTCTCCATCACCCACGTGTTCGGCGGCGTGGTCGGCCCGGTCACCGCCCGGCTCATGGAGTGGGTCCACGAGGCCGGCTTCTGCGACGAGGCCATGCGGGACAAGGACTGGGTGGCCTACCCGGTGCTGGTCGACGAGGGTCTCGAGTCCCTCGAAGGCTGGGAAGAGGTCAAGGCCGCGGTCGAGGCCTTCACCCGGTCGATGACCAAGGCCGAGCTGCTGGCCGGGGCGGTGCAGCGTCGCCTGGTCCTCGCCCCCGTCGCCGACCTGGGCGAGGTGCTGGCCAACCCCCACTTCGCCTTCCGTGCCACCTTCGACGAGGTCGAGCACCCGGCCAGCGGCCAGTGCATCCGGGTGCCGGGCGCCTTCGCCCGCTTCTCGGTGACGCCCACGGCGGCGCTGGGCCCGCCGCCCCGCCTGGGCCAGCACACGGACGAGGTCCTGGCCGAGCCGCCCCGCCGGCCGGCGGTCGAGCCCGCAGGCGCCCGCCCCGAGGCCGCGCCCGAGGGAAGCGGCGCCCTGGCCGGGCTCAAGGTCCTGGACCTGAGCTGGTCGGTGGCCGGGCCGGTCATGACCCGGGTCCTGGCCGACCACGGGGCCACGGTCATCAAGGTCGAGTCGGTGCGCAAGCTCGACGCCGCCCGGGGTTTCATGCCCCTGCCCCAGGGCAAGGCCGGCATCGAGGACTCGGGCCTGTTCGACGACGTCAACGCGGGCAAGCGCAGTGCCAGCATCAAGATCTCCGAGCCCGAGGGCCTCGAGGTGCTCAAGGACCTGGTGCGCTGGGCCGACGTGGTCGTGAGCTCGTTCTCGCCCCGGGCCCTGCCGGCCATGGGCATCGACGACGCCAGCCTGCGGGCCGTCAACCCCCAGATCATCACCCTGGCCACCAGCCTCATGGGCCAGACCGGCCCCCTGGCCGACTTCGCCGGTTACGGCAACCTGGCCGCCGCCCTGTGCGGGTTCTACGAGGTGGTTGGTTGGCCCGACCGCCCGCCGGCGGGCCCCTACCTGGCGTACACCGACTACACCTCCAACCACCTCATGCTCGTAGCCGTGCTCGCCGCCCTCGACCACCGTCGGCGCACCGGCGAGGGCCAGGCCATCGACCTGAGCCAGGCCGAGGCGTCCCTGCACTACCTGGCCCCACAGTTGGCCGAGGTCACCGCCAACGGGCGGGTGCCCAGCCGGGTGGGCAACGCCGACGCCCACCTGTGCCCCCACGGCGTGTTCCCCACCGCGGGGGACGACACCTGGGTGGCCGTGGTGGCCCAGGACGACGTCGCCTGGCTGGCCCTGTGCGGGGCCATGGGCCGCCCTGACCTGGCCGCGGACCCCGACCTGGCCACCGTGGCCGGCCGCCAGGCCCGCAGGGACGAGCTCGAAGCCGCGGTGGCGGCGTGGACCACGGACCTGACCGGGTTCGAGGTCGAGGAGCGGTGCCAGGCCGTGGGCGTGGCCGCCCATGCCGTGCTCACCAGCCCGGGGTGCCTGGCCGATCCCCAGTTCGCCGCCCGGGGCCACTTCGTGGACCTCGAGCACCCTCACCGGCGTTGCCTGGTCGAGGCCACCCGCTTCCAGCTGTCGCGAACCCCCGGCGCCCCCCAGGGCCGGGCCCCGTTCCTGGGCGAGCACACCCTCGAGGTGCTGACCGACGTGTTGGGCTACGACCTCGACAAGGTGGCCGACCTGGCCATCGCCGAGGTCCTGGAGTAGCTCCGCAACCATTCGGGCCTGGTGCGGTCCGGTCGGTCGATCAGGCGGTCGCCGGACGGGCCCGCGAACGCACCGTGGGCCGGGGCAGCATCGACCACAGCACGGCGCCGTAGCCCAGCAGGGCCAGGTCGACGAGCACGGCCAGGAACTCGATGCCGGCCCCGGCGCCGGCGCCGATGGAGAACGCCAACAGGGCGTGGATGATGACCAGAGGGATCACCGAACCGCCTCGGGCCCGCA
Organism: Acidimicrobiales bacterium; assembly: GCA_038255145.1. Classification (GTDB taxonomy): domain Bacteria; phylum Actinomycetota; class Acidimicrobiia; order Acidimicrobiales; family CAIXPF01; genus WHTX01. Next base: position 119,550 of record JBBSLP010000001.1, on the reverse strand, counting down.
GCGCCGCATACCAGAGGCCAGCCATGGTGGCGAGCACCGCCTGGACGACGCTCCCGCCCACGTTGCCCGTGATGAACACCTCGAACAGGTGCACGGCGCCGAACACCGCGGCCGAGATGGGGATGGCCAACCACGTGCCATAGCGCTTCGATGCGGCCCGGAAGACGACACCACGGAACATCAGCTCTTCACTGAAGGCGACGATGAAGACGTTGACCAGCAGGACGACGCTGGCGTCGCTGAACCCGGCCGCGGTGACACCCAGCACCACCAGGGCCAAGGCGCCGACGGCGGCCAGGGCGGGCAGGTAGGAACGGCCCCGGCCGGGGCGGCGCAGCCCGACCTCACGACGCCAACCGAACAGCACCACCGCCACGGTGACGACCACGGCCGCGAGCAACGACGGCCACAGGAAGCGCTCCCTGGTCACCACATCGAGGTTCTCGTGGCCACCACTGACCAACCGGGTGCCGCCCACGGTGATGACGATCCACACGGCCAGCAACAACGTCGGCGCCCGCCACCAGTCACGGCGTACGACACGGACGGGACGTTTCTGCACCGAGGAGGTCATGTCGCCCTCGCTCCCACCATCACGACGCGGCCACGGTCAGGACCCTGTCTGCTGTTCGTCGCCCCCGTGCCTGTAGCAACAGAAGGACAGGTGACGAATGACATCGCTGGAACTTACAACGCCAGTCGGCGTCATGGATGGACCCGTGCCGCCACCCGTCACGCCGGGGCCGTGACCCCGATCCGGGCCCGGTAGCTGAAGACCCATCGGCGCGGTCGGCCGCCGAAGGCGCGGGCACACTCGGCGGCGAAGGCGGTGACGCCGAGCTGGTCGTCGCCGAGGCCGAGCTGGCGCAGGGTCTGGTAGTCGCCCTGGCTGCGCAGCAGGTCGACGAAGCGGTCGACACCGGCCTCGTCGAGCCGCCCCAGGGCCACCTCGGTGCACCACGCGAAGTGGCCCGACGCCCGCAACCGGGCCAGGTGGCCGTCCTTGGGCCAGCTGCGCACCCCCCAGGGCTGGTCCTGGCCGGCGTGGCGGTGGGGGTCGCCGCCCGTGGCCGTGGCCGCAGCCACCTCGTCCGCCGTCACCGGGGCGGCCAGCTGGGAACCCGCCAGGCCCGCGGCCCGGCGGCGCTCGTGCACCCGGATGACGGTGCGGCAGTCGGACCACGCCCGCTCGGCCCGGGCGTCGCCCACGCTGGGTGGCCAGTCGCAGTCGATGGCGGCGAACACGCCACCGGGCCGCAGCAGTCGGGCCACCTCGGCCAGGGTCGACACCGGCTCCATCCAGTGCATGGCCTGCACGGCCAGCACCACGTCGGCACACCCCGGGGGCAGGCCGGACCGGTGGGCCCAGCCCTCGACGAAACGGGCCCCGGGACCAGCCCGACCGGTGGCCACCCGGCGCATGTCGGCGTTGGGCTCCACGCCGATGACCTCGGGCGCCCACCCTTCCGCCCACCGGCTGGACAGCCCCGTGCCGCTGCCCAGGTCGACCACGGTCCCGATCGGCCGGTCGATCGAGCCGCCGGCGTAGTCGGCCAACATCTGCGCCAGCTCGTCGGGAGGGTCGGGGCGCACCGCGTCGTAGAGGTCGGCGAACCCGGAGAAGCGCTCGGCGTTGGCCCCCAGCCCACGGGGGTCCTGATCGCTCGTCGTCTGCCCGTCGCTCATGGCCCCAGTCTGGCCGTCCGACCGTCGCCGGCCTGCGGTGGGGGACCCCTGACAGATGTCACGGGGAACTCGTGGACGGGCGCCACAACCAGCGCCGCCGCGCTCGGCGCAGGGTGGAGCCATGACCAACACCACCGCACCTGCGCCGGGGGGTGTCGCCCTGCGGTGCCTGCACAGGTCCTTCGGGCCGGTGCACGCCGTGCGCGGCGTCGACCTCGACATCGTCCCCGGCGAGACCGTGGCCCTGCTGGGACCGAACGGGGCCGGCAAGTCCACCACCATCGACCTGATCCTCGGCCTGGGTCGTCCCGACCACGGCCAGGTCTCCGTCTTCGGTCTGGAACCGGCCCAGGCCGTGGCCCGGGGCCTGGTGGCGGGCATGTTGCAGACCGGTCAGCTCATCCGCGACCTCGATGTGCGCGAGCTCGTGGCCCTGGTGGCCTCGCTCTACCCGAACCCCCTCGACGTCGACGAGGTGGTATGGCTGACCGGGGCCGATGCCTTTGCCGGCCAGCGCACCCACAAGTTGTCGGGCGGCCAGGCCCAGCGCGTGCGCTTCGCCAACGCCCTGGTGGCCAAGGCCGACCTTGAAGCCTTCGGTCCGTTCTCGGCGCGACCTTGGCCGCCGGCCGGCTGTCGCAACATGGCCGCCGGCCGCGACGGCGGTGGCATCCGGGTGTCGCTTCCCGTGTGTCCGTGGTCGTCAACTGAACGCATCCACCTACGCCTGCGGTACGCGCCTGCGTCCGGTTCAACGCCGGCCTGTACCGGCGGGCCGGATCGTGCCGAGAACGGCCGTGGTCGATCTGGCCGGGTCGAGGGCGCCTCTGACGCTGCTACCACGGGCTTCTGGGCGCGCCGGCGCCTGACGGCGGGAGCGGGCGCCGCCCGAACCGGGGGCAGCGGTGCGCCGAATCGACATCGATTCGGCCGAACGGGCCGGCTGACGATGTCTGGTCGTCCGGCCGGTGGGCTGGTGACCGCAAGCACAGTCCTGGGCCCGGCGGCCGCACCGGTAGGCCCAGCCCGGGCGAACCGCCACCGCCAGCGGCCTAGAGGTTGGTGTCCTCGGGTGGGGTGACGGCGGGATCGGGGAGGGGGGCTGGCTCCTCCTCGGCGGCGCCGGTGGCTGCAGCCGCCGCAGGCGCGAGCACGGACGGGCTCGGGTCCAGGTCGAGGGTGAAGCAGGTCATGGACAGCGATCCGTAGGCGTAGCCGTCGATGAGGGTCTGGGCCGGCCGTCCCGCGGTCCCGGCCAGGCCGGCCAGGTAGAGCAGGGGGATGAAGTGGTCGGCCGTGGGCACGGCGTCGTCGAAGTCGGGGTGCTCCTGGAGCCGGGCGATGTCGCCGGGCGCCTCGGTCATCAGCGCCCGGGCCGAGTCGTCGAAGCGGTGGGCCCAGTCGAAACCGGCCGTGGGCTGGGCGAAGTTCACCCGCCGCAGGTTGTGGACGACGTTGCCGCTGCCCACCACCAGCACGCCCGACTCCCGCAGCGGCGCCAGCTTGGCCCCCAGGTCGACGTGGTACTCGAGGGGCTGGGTGGCGTTGATGGACAGCTGCACCACGGGGATGTCGGCCGCGGGGAAGGCGTGCACCAGCACCGACCACGTCCCGTGGTCCAGGCCCCAGCTGTCGTGGTCCTGGCCCACCCAGGTGGGCTTGACCACCTCGGCCACCTCGTCGGCCACCTCGGGCAGGCCCGGCGCCGGGTACTCGAGGGCGAACAGGTCCTCGGGGAAGCCGTAGAAGTCGTGGATGGTCCGCGGCCGGGTCATGGCCGTCACCGCGGTGGCACCGATGTACCAGTGGGCCGACACCACGAGGATGGCCCGGGGCCGGGGCACCGACGCCCCGAACGCCCGCCACGCCTCGGTGTGGCGGTTGTGCTCCACGGCGTTCATGGGGCTGCCGTGGCCCAGGAACGCCGCCGGCATCAGCGAAGGGGCTGTGGTGGCCATGGATCCCACCATCTCACCGGGGGCAAGCGGGTGCGCTACCGACCGTCGGCGAACATGACGGCCCCGGGACCGAAGGCCGCGGCCCGGTCCTGGGGGTTGGCCAGGGAGCACGTCTGCAGCGACAGGCAACTACAGCCGATGCAGCGGTCGAGGCGGTCCCGCAGCTTCTCCAGCAGCACGATGCGGGCATCGATCCGGGGCCGCCACGACTCGGACAGGTGGCGCTGCTCGTAGAAGCGCAGGGCCGACACGGCCAGGCCGGAGCGGGTTGCCACCGCCCCGATGGGCAGCTCGTCGTCCATGCCCTGACCAACGGCCCCGCCCCAGCCGGGCTTCCCGATCACAGACAGTGGTCGTCGGCGTCCCGTCCGCTGGTGTGAGGGGGCAGCTCCCTCAGCCGAAGGTGGGGAGGCGGTAGGCCCGGGCCGCGGTGTCGTGGAACAGGTCGCGCTTCTCGGCCGCGGTGTGGCCGGCAGCGACGAGCTTGAAGGCGTTCCACACCTCCACGTAGCCGAAGCAGCTGGCATCGACGGGGAAGTTCGACTCGAACATGCAGCGCGACGGTCCGAAGTTGTCGATGGCGAAGCGCATCTCCTCACCCCACGCCCCCACGATCTCTTCCGAGGTGGCCGGGGTACCCCGCTTGTCCCAACGGTCACCGGACAGGGGCCGGGTCAGCCCACCGACCTTCAGCACCACGTTGTCGCACGTGGCCAGCTCGGCCATGTGGGTCTGCCAGAAGGTCCGCACCTCGTCGGCCCGGCCCCGGTAGGGCCCCCCGGCGATGGGCACGCCCAGGTGGTTGGCCACGATGGTGACGTCGGGGCAGGCCCGGGCCAGGTCCACCAGCTCGGGGAGCTGGGGGTGGAAGCAGAACACGTCGTAGGACAGGCCCAGCTCTCCCAGCTTGCGCACACCCCGGCGGAAGTCGTCCTCGGCCATGATCCCGCCCCGGGCCGCCCCGTTGTTCATGGGGTGCTCGTCGAAGGCGGTGGTGTAGCGGATGCCCCGGAACCGGCCCCCGCCGGCCGTGTCGTGGGCCACCAGCACCTCTTCCACGGCGTCGCCCAGGGTCAGGTCGGCATGGGCCACGATGCCGGCGATCTCCGAGCCCCCGGTGGTCGCCGCTCGTTCGGCGCTGGCCTGGGCGGCGGCGGCCACGTACTCGGTCTCACCCACCGGGCGCAGGTGCTCGGGGCCGTCGGTGCGGTAGGCGGTGTGGCACTCGACGAACACGGTGCGCACCACGTTGTGGCCCCGGCTGGTGTCGGCCAGCAGGGCCTCGAGGGGGTACGCCGAGCCGGTGTGGCCCCGGTCCTCCCACAGGTGGTGGTGGGCGTCGCAGATGGGCAGGTCGGGCTCGAGCACGGCCTCGGAGCCCTGGGGTTCGGTACCGGTGGTCATCGGGCCGGACCCTACCGCTGCGCCCCGACCGCCTGACGGGCGCCGCGCCTCCACCCCTTGGTGTGATGCACGACACGTCATGGGTATCCGACGATCCACTGTCCGTAGCGGCGGACCGTCCGAACGGGAGGACGACATGCGCAACAAGGCACTGGTGGCGGGGATCGTGGCCCTGGCCGGGAGCACGGTGGCCATCGGGGGCTTCGGCCTCCTGGCCGCGGGACCGGCGGGGGCCGGGGGCTACGAGGCCAAGGCCGAACTGGTCGACCCCACAGGAGCACAGGTGGGGACCGTCACCTTCGACGGTCGGGACGGCTACACCGACGTGCGGGTCAAGCTCGACGCGTCGGTGGCCGGCATCGACGGGGTGGCCCTCGACGCCTTCCACGGCTTCCACATCCACGCCAACGACGACCCCATGAACGGCGAGGGTTGCGAGGCCGACCCGTCCGAGCCCGCCAACACCTGGTTCACCTCGGTGGACGGCCACTGGAAGGACGACGGGCAGACCCACGCCGACCACCGGGGCGACCTGCCCAGCGTGCTCGTCCTCGAGGACGGCAGCGCCACCGCCCGCTTCCGCACCGACCGCTTCGACCCCGCCGAGCTGGCCGGGCGGGCCGTCATCCTCCACGCCGGCGAGGACAACTTCGGCAACGTCCCTGTGGGCGACGCTCCCAACCAGTACACGCCCAACAGCGACGAAGCCCTCACGGCCACGGCCAACACGGGCAACGCCGGGAACCGCATCGCGTGCGGCGTGGTCGAGCTCCGCTCCTGATACGGGCAGGTCGGGGGGGTGCCGCGGCCACGGTGTGGTGCCCTCCTAGCCTCTGCCCATGTCCCGCTACGCCTACGACCCCCTGCGGCGTGATCTCGTGGTGTCGTGGCCCACCGGCGGCGGCGATCGGGCCGCCGTCGTGTCCACCGTGCCCACCGGTGTGGCCGACGGCCGGGTGTTCGCCCTGGCCAAGCGGTTGACCTGGCTGTGCGAGATGTTGTGGCTCGTCTACACCCAGCCGGCCACGGCGGCCGACAGCCTCGAGCCCGACAGCGAGGGCTGGCGCCGCCAGGTCAACCGGGCCGCCTTCGCCCTCGTGCCCGAGGCCATGGCCGCCCCCAACACCCCCGACGAGTCGGGCTACCTGTTCCAGGCCGGCTCCCCCATCGAGGAGGCCGCCCACCGGGTGGGCCGGGCGCTGTTGGCCGTGGGCGACCCCGTGTTCGGCAAGTGCGTCCTCGACGACGTGGCCGCCGAGCTCGACGCCATCGAAGGGGCCGAGCGCGGTGACCTGAGCGGTCGCGGCGCGCAGGCCGTGTCCCTCACCGCCGGGGTGCCCTCGCCCGTGCAGGTGGCGGCAGCTGACGAGCTGCTGCGCGACGACCCCCTGGGCAACGGGCGGCTGTTCACCGACGTGGATCCCGTGGCCGCGTCCATCGCCGCCGCCCACTGGCTCCAGGCCGCAGCCGACATCGCCGGACCCCAGGCCGACGTCGATCCCGTGGACGTCGTGCGTGAGGCCGACGACATCGAGGCCCTGCCCGTCACCACCCCCACCCTGGTCCTGGCCCGGCTGGTGGGGGGCGAGACCCCCCATGACGTGGTCGTCGACCTGGTGACGGGGGCCATGCGGGTGGCCAACGGCGAGGTGCCCGACCTCGTCGCCCTGCTCAGCGCCCTCGACGAGGTGCGCCAGGCCCCCGGCTTCGACCCGGCCTCCACGGCGCTGTCCCTCACCCCCCTCGACCCCACCCGGCCCGCCCTCGACCGGCTCGAGGACCTGCTGTCGGGCATCCGGGCGTGCTGGCTGTTGGCCGAGGAGCACGGCTGGGACGAGAACGACTTCGTCGACGAGGTCCGCTCCGAGGCCCTGGCCCACCACGACCGCCTGATCTGACCCGGGGGAGGGCCCTCCCGGCTGCCCCTGGGTCAGAGGCCGCCGAAGCCGGAATCGGCGGAGAACGGGGCCCGTCCCTCGGACCAACGGCGCAGGGCCTCATAGGGGAAGATGCCGGTGGCGTGGCCGTCGTTCCAGGTGATCTGCAGGCCCCAGCCGCCATGGATCTGGGCGTCGGTGATGCGCAACGGCACCGGGCTGCCGGGCTGGGGCCACACGTCCTCGCCCCGGTCCCGCAGGTTGCGACACGTGGCGCAGGGACAACCCAGCCGTACGGCCATGAGGCTGAAGTGGGCCACGTGATCATCGGCGAAGGTGAGGGTGATGCCCTCGTCGCGCTTCACGACCACGTCGATGGCCTGGTAACGGTCGTCCACCCTGCCAGAGTGCCACCCTCGGCGCCCCTGTCACGCACGGGCGTGGGCCGATCGGTTCACAGCCAACCCGCATGCTGCTCCGAGGCCGCTACGAGCGGCGACGCCGAAGCTCGTGCCCATGAGCGTCGAAGCCCCTACCAAACCGGAGCGTGTGGGTCCCGCGCCTTCGGTCGCCTACGCCGTGGTCGACGTGGTCGTCCCGGTCCACAACGAGGCGGCCGTGCTCGCCGCCAGCATCGAGCGGCTGCACCGCTTCCTGTCGACCTCGTTCCCCTTCACCTGGCGCATCACCATCGTCGACAACGCCTCGACCGACAGCACCTGGGCCCAGGCCCAGGCCCTCTCCGCCGTGTTGCCCCACGTGCACGCCATGCACCTCGACCGCAAGGGGCGGGGCCTGGCCCTGCGCACGGCGTGGTCGGCCAGCGACGCCCGGGTCGTGGCCTACATGGACGTCGACCTGTCCACCGGGCTCGATGCCCTGCTACCCCTGGTCGCCCCCCTGGTCTCGGGCCACTCCGACGTGGCCATCGGTTCCCGCCTGGCCGCGGGCGCGGCGGTGGCACGGGGGCCGAAGCGCGAGGCCATCTCCCGGGCCTACAACCTGATACTGCGGGCCACGTTCGGCAACCGGTTCCACGACGCCCAGTGCGGCTTCAAGGCCATGCGGGCCGACGTGGCCGCCAAGCTGCTGCCCGAGGTCCTCGACGACGGTTGGTTCTTCGACACCGAACTGCTGCTGCTGGCCGAGCACAACGGCCTGCGCATCCACGAGGTCCCCGTCGACTGGGTGGACGACATCGACAGCCGGGTCGACATCGCCCGCACGGCCCGCACCGACCTGCAGGGGGTGTGGCGGGTGGCCCGGCGCTTTCGGTCGGGCCACGGTCGGGTCGACCTCGGCCCCTCGGCCCGGCCCCCCCTGGCTGACGACATGGGTCGGCGCCTGGTCTCCTTCGCCGTCATCGGCGCCGTGTCCACTGCGGTGTCCCTGCTCGTCTTCCTGGTCCTGCGGGGCTCGCTCGGCGATGTGGGGGCCGACGTCGTGGCCCTGACCGCCACCACCGTGGGCAACACCTGGGCCAACCGGCGCTTCACGTTCGGGCCCCGGGGCCCGGCCGGGCGCTGGCGCCACTACGGCGGTGCCACCGCCGTCTACCTGGGCGGCCTGGCCCTGTCCACCGTGGCCCTGGCCCTGGCCTCGCTCATGGGCGGGGGCCTGGTCACCGCGGCGGTGGCCCTGGCCGTGGCCTGGTCCATCACCGCCGTGGTCCGCTTCGCCGTGCTCGGTGCCGTCGTCTTCGAACCCGCCACCGAGCCCAGGTCGTGAACGGTCGCCTGCTGCTGCGCCGGGCGTGCCGGGCCGTGCTGGCCGAGCGCCACCACTCCGCCATCGACACCATGGAGAAGGTGGCCCTGTGCCTGTCCGTCTCGGTGTTCACCAGCGTGGTCAGCCTGGTCGTGCTGGGCACCCTGGCCGGCGCGTTGGGCGTGGCCGCCTGGCTGGCCAACGTCGTCGCCACCGCCGTGGGCACGGTGCCGTCGTACCTGCTCAACCGGCGTTGGGTGTGGCAGCGCCAGGGGTCGGGTGACCCGTGGCGGGAGGTGGCCCCGTTCTGGCTCCTGTCCTTCACCGGCCTGGTGGCCTCCACCATCGGTGTGGCCCTGGCCGACCGGGTGGCGCGGGCCGCGGGCCTGTCGGGTGGGGTGCGCACCCTGACCTTGCTGGTGGCCAACGTCGGCTCGTTCGGGCTGCTGTGGGTGGGCCAGTTCCTGCTCCTCGACCGGGTGCTGTTCCGCGACCGCACCGCCGCGCCGGCCCCCGCCTGAGGCCGCTGCGGTCCACAGCAGACTCACAGGGAGTTCGCAGTCCGAGGTCAGCCGTGGGGGCCAGACTGGTCCCGTGGCAACGCCCCCAGCCCCAAAGCCCCGTGCTCTCGTGGTCGACGACGAGGAGAACATCAGCTACCTCGTCGCCGCCGCTCTCCGCCTCGACGGGTTCGAGACCTCCACCGCAGCCACGGGCCGCGACGCCCTGACCGGGGTGACCGCCTTCCGTCCCGACATCGTCCTCCTCGACGTGATGCTGCCCGACCTCGACGGGTTCGAGGTCTTCCGCCGCCTGCGGTCCGACGGCCAGAAGGTGCCCGTCATCTTCCTCACCGCCCGTGACACCACCGACGATCGGGTCAGGGGCCTGACCATCGGCGGCGACGACTACGTGGTCAAGCCCTTCGCCGTCGAGGAGCTGGTGGCCCGGGCCCGGGTCGTGCTGCGCCGGGCCGGCTGGGAGGACGACTCCCGCGTCCTGCGCTACGGCGACCTGGTCATGGACGACGACGCCCACCGCGTCACCCGGGCCGAGCGGGTGGTCAGCCTGTCGCCCACCGAGTACAAGCTGCTGCGCTACCTGCTGCTCAACGCCGGCCGGGTGGTGTCCAAGGCCCAGATCCTCGACCACGTGTGGGAGTACGACTTCGACGGGGAGTCCTCCGTGGTGGAGACGTTCGTCAGCTACCTGCGACGCAAGGTCGACATCGAGGAGCCCCGGCTCATCCAGACCGTGCGCGGCGTCGGCTACTCCCTGCGACTGGTCTGATGAGGACTGACCGATGACGCTGCGGTCACGCCTGCTCATCGCCGTGCTGGCCGTGCTGGCCACCGCGGCCATCGCCGGGGTGGTCGTGGCCCAGACCCAGCGGCGCTTCCTCGTCGACCAGATCGACCGCCAGCTCGAAGCGGCCGTCGCCCCGTCCAAGCGACTGCACGACGGTGGCTACGATGGTCCCGGTGGGCCTGGCGGCAACGCCAACGGTGGTGGTGGCAACGGCACCTACGGTGACCGGCCGGCGCCACCGGCGCCGGGCCTGTCGGACGTCTACGTCGGCTACCTCGACAGCGCCGGTGGGCAGGAGACCCTGTCCGACCCCGAGCTCTGGTCGGGCGCGCACCCGGGCGTGACCGTGGAGGACTGCGAGGGCCGCACCACCCAGCAGGCGTCGGAGCCCTTCACCGTGACGCGGGCCGGGGGGTCGGGCAGCGACTTCCGGGTAGTGGCCCTGCCGTCGGACGACGGTGACGGCTGGCTCCTGGTCGGTCTGCCCCTGGGGCGGGTCGACGCCGCCGTCAACCAGCTGCTGGCCGTGGGCGGGGTTGGCGTGGCCGTGCTCGCCGCCGTCCTGGGCCTGGTGGCCATCTGGGTGGTGCGCCTGGGGCTGCGACCCATCGGGCACATGACCGAGGCCGCCGACGCCATCGCCCGGGGCGAGCTCGACCGCCGCGTCGACCCTGCCCCCGCCCGCACCGAGGCCGGCCGCCTGGGCCACGCCTTCAACCTCATGCTCGACGAGCGCCAGGCGGCCGAGGACCGGCTGCGCCAGTTCGTGGCCGACGCCTCCCACGAGTTGCGCACGCCGTTGACCTCCATCCGTGGTTACGTGGACCTGTACCGCGCCGGCGGCCTGCGGGCTCCGGGCGAGCTCGACGACGCGCTGCGCCGGGTGCGCCAGGAGGCCAACCGCATGGCCGTGCTCGTCGACGACCTGCTGCTCCTGGCCCGGCTCGACCAGGGCCGGGCTCCCGACCGGGTGCCCGTCGACCTGTCCGCCCTGCTCGAGGACGCCGCCGCCAACGGGCTGGCCGCCGCCCCCACCCGTCAGGTCGACGCCCAGGTGGCCCCGGGCCTGGCGCTCGTGGGCGACGAGTCCCAGCTGCGCCAGGTGGTGGCCGCCCTGGTGGACAACGCCCTGGTCCACACCCCATCCGGGGCCCGGGTGGTGGTGCGGGGACGGCGCGACGGCGATGTGTGCGTCATCGAGGTCCAGGACGACGGCCCGGGCATGGAACCCGAGGTGGCCGAGCGGGTCTTCGAGCGCTTCTACCGGGCCGACAAGGCCCGGGCCCGGGTGCGGGGAGGGTCGGGGCTGGGCCTGGCCATCGTCCGCTCCATCGTGGAGGCCCACGGGGGCCGGGTGGCCGTGGTCAGCAGCCCCAGGCGCGGCAGCACCTTCCGGGTGGCCATCCCCACCACGCCGCCGCCGGCCCGGGCCAGCGAACCCGAGCACTCCCTCTCGGCCCGGATCTGAGGTACGCCCCGTGCACACCGACCTGGTGATCAGCCCCTTCGACGCCGACGTGCGGGCCATGGTCGAGGTGGCGTGGCTGGCCGAGCGGGGCGGCTTCGACGGGGTGTGGACGTTCGACCACTTCAGTGGGGCCATGCTCGGCCGGCGCTGGTCGCGGGATCCCTTCGTGGTCCTCGGGGCCATCGCCGCGAGCACGGAACGGGTGCGCCTGGGCGTGCTGGTGGCCAACGTGGTCAACCGCCACCCCGCGCAACTGGCGTCGGCCCTCGACTCGTTGGCCTCCCTGGCTCCAGGCCGGGTCAGCTGCGGCCTGGGCTCGGGGGCGGCGCCGGGGACCCGGTTCGCCGGCGAGCACGACGCCATCGGTCGTGGGTTGGGCGACGCCCCGGCCCGCCGTCGCCACCTGGTGGAGACCATCGAGGCCCTGAAGGTCATCTGGGCCGGCAAGGACCGCCTGGTGGGGGACCATGTCGTGCTCGACGGGCTGGCCGGGGTGGTCGAGCCCGGGCCCCGACCCCCCATCATCGTGGGTGCCTCGGGGGCGCGCACCGTGCGCCTGGCCGCCGAGCACGCCGACGGCGTCAACATCCGCCGTGGTCCCGCCCTGCCCGACCGGGTGGCCCTGGTCCGTAGCCTGACCGGCGACCGGCCCTTCGAGATCAGCGTGTTCGACGACCTCGACCCCGCCCACCCCCTGGGCGGCGACGTCGACACCCTGGCCGCCCTGGGCGTGCACCGCCGCACACTGGTGGTGGCCCCGCCCTACCCCGTGGCCGCCATCGCCCGCATCGGCGCCCGCCTGGCCGTCACCTGAGGGCGCGTCAGCTGCTGAGGTCGATCTCGATGGCCTCGGCCACGAACAGGTCGCCGATCTCGTCGTCGTCGTAGCCCAGCAGGTCGGACAGGACCATGAGGGTGTCCTCGCCCAGGCACGGGGCGGGCTTGCGCAGCCAGCCCGGGGTGGCCGACAGGCGGGCCTGCATGCCGTTGTAGGCCGTGGGCCCCATGACGGGGTGGTCGAGGGTCTCGAAGTAGCCCAGGTGGGCCAGTTGCGGATCCCGGTGCAGGTCGTCGGGCGGGTTCACCGGGGCTGCGGCCACCTTCGGTTGCAGGCGCGCGGCCAGGGTCGCCGCGTCCTGGTCGGCCGTCCACGCCGCCAGGTGGCCTTCGATGCCGTCCTCGGCGGCCTTGCGCCCCGCCAGGGTGTGGAGGGCGGGGTCGGTGGCCCAGGTCGGCCGGTCCAGCACCTCGACCAGGGCCTGCCACTGGTCGTCGTCCTCGACGGCGATGGCCACCCAGCGCTCCCCGGCCAGGCCCGTTCCCACGGCCCGGCACGGGAACACCCCGTGGGGGGCCATGCGGGGGTCGCGGTTGCCCTGGCGGGTGGCCACGCGGCCGTTGACGTCGTAGTCCAGCAGTTCGGGCCCCAGCAGGTTGATGGATGCTTCGAGCTGGGACACGTCGATGTGCTGGCCCTGGCCGGTGCGGCGTCGGTGGTCGAGGGCGGCGATGAGGGCGGTGGCGCAGAAGCGTTGGGCCACGAAGTCGGTGTAGGCGCCGAAGACCATGGCCGGGTCGCGGTCGGGCCACCCCGTGAGCTGGTAGAAGCCGGTCAACCCGCCCATGAGCTGCCCGAAGCCCCGGTAGTCGCGGTGGGGGCCGGTCTGGCCCTGCATGCACGTCGACAGCATCACCACCGAGGGGTTGACCTCGCGCAGGGCGTCGTAGTGCAGGCCCATCGACCGCAGGGCGTGGGGGGTGAAGCTCTCGAGCACGACGTCGGCCCACGCCGTCATGCGCAGGGCCACCTCACGGGCCTCGGCCACGGCGAGGTCGAGGCCCAGGCCCAGCTTGGAGGCGTTGAAGTCGGCGTAGAAGCCCGACCGGTTGATGCCGGGCACGCCGTCACGGAAGGGGGGGTTGACCCGGAGCACGTCAGCCCGGGTGCCGTTGTCGAGGCGGACGACGGTGGCCCCGTAGTCGGCCAGGTAGCGGGCGGTCAGCGGACCCACCCCCACCCAGGACATGTCCCACACCTTGAGCCCGGCGAAGGGGTCCTGGCCGGCGGGCTCGGTCGGGACCGGTGCCCGGCGCGGCCGGGCGGTGACGGTGGCGTTGTGCTGGCCGATGGTGGGGGGTGCCGGTGTGGGCTGCAGCGGGGTCCCCGACAGCACGGCCCAGGGCCCGGGGAAGGTGGCGGTGCCGTGGCCGGGCACGTCGACCTGTTGCCAGTAGTCCCGGGCCGCCAGCTGACGGTCGTGGTGCAGGTCCGCCGCGGTGCTGACCGGGGCCAGCAACAGGCGGCGGTCGACCGCGTCGCGGTACAGCTCGTCCTTGGTGCGGGTGGCGAAGACCCGCTCGGACAACCCCTCGAGGATGGCCACCACCTCGGGCACGTGGCCGGCGGCCTCGAGGTCGGCCCAGATGGTCGAGTCGAGCACATCGAGGCCCCGGAGCAGGGCGGGGACCTCGATGCCGTCCTTGTCGGCCCACTCCATGAGGGCCAGCACCCCGGGGCCGCCCAGGGCACCGAAGGGGCACATGAAGGTGATGTGGCCGTCGGCGCAGCGGAAGACCATGCGAGGCCGGTTGGGGGCGTAGGCCACCTCGGAGCCCGACCGCACCATCTCCCAGCCCATGAGGGCCTTGAACTCGGTGCCGTTCATCAGGGCCCGCACCACCGCGGTGAGGGCGGCGGCGTCGACCCGCTGGCCCTGGCCGGTGCGGGCGGCGTGCTGCAGGGCCACGAGCGTGTGCACGGCGGCCTCCGCCGAGGCCAACAGCATGGACTGCGGGGCGCTGACGCGCACCGGGGGTCGGTCGGCGTCCCCCGTCAGCCACACCTGCCCGGCCTGGGCCGTCACCACCAGGTCGGGGCCGCGGTGGGCGGCGTAGGGGCCGTCGGAACCGAAGGGAGAGATGGAGGTGACGACCAGGTGGGGATGGCGGGCCAGCAGCTCGTCGGGGTCGAGGCCCCGGGCGGCCATGCCCCCCGGTCCCCACGATTCGACGACCGAGTCGGCCCCGGCCACGAGCTCGTCGAAGCGGGCCCGGTCGGCGGCGTCGTCGAGGTCGATCACCACCGAGGCCTTGCCCCGGTTGGCCGCCCACCACGCCAGGTTGGCCTCGGGGTCCGAGGTGCGATCCCCGGCGTAGGGGCCGCGGGGGTCGAGTCGGCCGGGATCACCACCGGGGGGCTCCACCTTGATGACCTCGGCGCCCAGGTCGGCCAGCAGCCGTCCGCACAGCCACCCACCCCCGGTGGTGAGGTCGATCACCCGGTAGGGGTCGAGGAGCTGCGCAGGAGCCATGGCCCCCGTTGCTAGTCGCCGGAGACCGACGGCACAACGGCCCCGGTGCCGCTCGTCGCGGCGCGGCGTCGGCGCGCCTGGCACGCTGGGACGGTCCGATCGTCGCCTGGGGCCGGTCCGAGTCCACCGAGGAGCGTCCATGTCCATCTTCACCCGGGGGTTCCGGGGCCGGGGCAGCGCCGAACGCGACCCCCGCCTGCCGCCCGGCCAGTACGACGCCGGCACCAGGTGGCCGGTGCTGACGGCCGAGGTCACCCCCCGCCTCGACACCGCCACCTGGACCTTCAAGGTCGAGGGCCTGGTTGACCAGCCCACCACCTGGACCTGGGACGAGATCCACGCCCTGCCCCCGTCGGCCTACGCCGGGGACATCCACTGCGTGACCACGTGGTCGCGCCTGGGGGTGACCTTCGGCGGCGTCTCCGTCGACACCCTGCTGGCCGTGGCCCGGCCTGCGGCCACCGCCAGCCACGTGATGGCCTTCAGCCACACCGGTTACACGACCAACCTGCCCCTGGCCGACGTGACCGGGGGCAAGGCCTGGGTGGTGTGGGAGGCCGACGGTGGCACCCTGGCCACCGACCACGGCGGTCCCGCCCGCCTGCTCGTGCCCCACCTGTACTTCTGGAAGAGCGCCAAGTGGGTGGCCGGGCTGCGGTTGATGGACCACGACGAGCCCGGCTTCTGGGAGGTCAACGGCTACCACGACCGGGGCGACCCCTGGCTCGAGCAGCGCTACCAGGGGGACTGAGCGTGGCCACACCGTCCCCTCCGCCGACCCCACCGACACCGCCGGGCCCGTGGCAGCAGGCCAAGGTGGTCTCGGTGACCGCAGAGACGCCCACGGCCAAGACCTTCCGCCTCGACCTGGGACGGCCGTCGGGGCACCGGGCCGGCCAGCACTTCATCGTCAGGCTGACGGCGCCCGACGGGTACACCGCGTCGCGGTCCTACTCGGTGGCCTCGGCTCCGGATGGCTCGTCGGAGATCGAGCTCACCGTGGAGCGGCTGGAGGACGGCGAGGTGTCGGGCTTCCTGCACGACGAGGTCGTGGCCGGGGACCAGCTCGAGGTGCGGGGGCCCATCGGGGGCTGGTTCGTGTGGGACGGGGAGACTCCGGCCCTGCTGGTGGGTGGGGGCTCGGGCGTCGTGCCCCTCATGGCCATGCTGCGCCTGGCCCGCTCGTCGGGGCGGTCCGACCTGGTGCGCCTGGTCGTCTCGGTGCGCACCCCGGCCGAGCTCTACTACGCCGACGAACTGCCCGGACCCGAGGCCGAGGTCGTCTACACCCGGTCGGCGCCTCCGGGGGCATCACGGCCCGCCGGCCGACTGAGCGGGGTCGACGTGGCCCCGGCCATCCGTCCCGGGGCCACCACGTACGTCTGCGGTTCAGCGGCGTTCGCCGGTGCGGCCAGCGACCTGCTGGTGGGCCTGGGCGTGCCCCCCACCGCCATCCGGGTCGAGCGCTTCGGCCCCACGGGCTGAGCCGACCGCCGAGCTCCCGGCCGGTTGCCCATCGGCCGGTTCGGGAACTTCTGGGGCATGACCAACGCACATGTGCCCGAAGCCCGCACCCTCGACGACGTCCTCGACGGCCTGCGCTTCGCCATGGTCACCACCATGTCGTCCGAGGGGATGACGGCCCGGCCCCTGACCGTGGCCGAGTCCGAGGGCGGCGTCATCCGCTTCCTCGTGTCCGCGGCCACCGAGTGGGTCAAGGACCTACACGGCGGACCCGGTCCCGTGCAGGTGGCCTTCGCCGAGCCCAAGGACGGCCGCTACATCGCCCTCACGGGCACGGCCAGGGTCAGCACCGACCGGGCCCTGGTCGAGCGCCTGTGGAGCGCGCCGGCCAAGGCCTTCTTCACCGGGCCCGACGACCCCGACGCCGTCGCCCTCGAGGTCGAGGTGCGCTCGGGGGAGTGGTGGGACGCCCCCGACGGGCGGGTCGGTCGGGCCATCGGCATGCTGCGGGCCGTCATCACCAGGGACGGCAGCAAGGTGGGCGACTCGGGCATCGTCACCCCCAACTGACCTGACACCGCGATCGCCCACCCTCGGCGGTCGGGGTGGGCGACCGGTCAGGCCGGGTCGCCCTGGGAGCCGCCCTGCTCGTCGGCCGCCGGTTCGCTGTGGCCCTCGAGATCGTGGGCCTCGTCACGGGCGGCGTCGTGACCGCGGGCCGGGCGTACGGCCTCGCCGTTGCCGCCCTGCTCGACGGCGGGGTCGCCCTTCGGGGGAGTCGCCATGGTCAGTCCTTCTTCACGCCGAAGCGGGCGGCGAAGGCGTCGAGGTCGGGCTTGTCCTGGTCACGCTCGGGCTTGTGGCCGGGCTGGTTGTCCTCGGGCACGGCGCCGGCCTCGTCCTCGGCCGACCCGCCGGGCGCCTCGGGCTGGAGGCTGGTCTTGGTGTGGTCGTCCACGGCCGCGTTCTCACCGCTACGACGGAGCTCGGGCTGCTGGGGCTGGGGCATAGGTCCCGGGGTTACCCCGGCTGGCCATGGATGATGCAGCTTCGGCGACCGGGCCGGGATGGACGGAGGCGGGACGGGGTAGGCGCAGGGCCATGAGCACGCCCGAGCGGCCCACCTTCCACAACGAGCGCAACACCGAGGACCCCGACGTGGAGACCGTCGAGTTGCAAGGCGACGACGGCGAAGAGGTCGTCCTCGCCCAGCAGAACGTCGGCCCCGGCAACGAGCTCGGTCACGGCGAGTTCCCCGACCCCGACACCCCGCCCCGGGACGAGTCCGATCTGGCCGACGACCAGGACGCCCTCGATCAGAGCGCCGGGCGGGCCGGCTTCAACACCCCGGACTGAGCCCTCGGACTGGGTTCCCCGCGGGCTGAGCCCCTCGGCGCTCGGGCCGCGCTCAGTCGATGACAGCCAGCTCCCGGCCCAGGGCCACCCCGCCCTCGAGCTCGAGGTCGTGGCCGCTCCAGAACTTGCCCGGGTCGTACCAGTTGGAGGGCTTGCGGGGGTCGATGAGGCCCATGCGCCCGAAGGTGATGGCCAGCAGCTGGGCGCAGAACACCGCTTCCTGGGTGGCCTCGTGGCGCACCCGGCCCGACAGCCAGCGGCCGACCAGGCGTCGGGTGCGGGGGAAGGGGCGACCGCTGTAGTCGGCCACCGTGCGCAGCAGGTCGTCCTCCATCTCCCGGGTCACCTCACCCTGGATCTGGCGCACGTAGGGGGTCTGGCCGTAGGTCACCCGCCACAGGGGCAGGGCCTCGGACAGCAGGTTCAGCTGGGCCCCCCGGTGGCGCTCCCCGCTCCACACGTCGACCAGGGTCCGGCCCACCTCGGTGTGCCACAGCAGGGGGGGTAGGTCGTCGACGGCCACGGCCATGGCCACGTGGTTGACGGGGGCGTTGGTGGCCAGGCGGATGGCCCGGTCGGCCAGCGACGGTCCCCGGAACAGCCACACATCGCCGGTGCGGGCGGTGGCCAACGCCTCGTCGGTGGTCAGGGTGGCGGGGCGGCTACTCACGGCGCACATCGTACGCCTCGGGTCGCGAAGGGACAGGCCTCGGCCGGGGGCCGTATCGTGCCCACGATGCGCTGGTGGAAGTGGTTGGGCCTGGCGGCCCTGCTCGGTGTCGCGGCCACGGGGGTGGCCCTAGAGCGGTCGCGCCGCAGCTGGCACGCCTATGACCCCGACGAGGTGCGCACGAAGCTGCACGAGCGTCTGGCCGCGGCCGATGGGCCTGCTGCTCCCCGCCCCTGACCTGGCCACTGGCCTCGTCCGTCAGTACGGGCGATCGCCGATGATGCTGACCCGCTCCATGACCCGCCGCTTCGGGAAGTAGTCGGACAGGGCGTAGTGCTGGGTGGCCCGGTTGTCCCAGAAGGCGACGGAGCCCGGGGTCCAGTGGAAGCGGCACTGGTACTCGGGGTAGCTGGCCTGGCGGTAGAGATGGTCGAGCAGGGCCGGGCCCTCGGCGTCGTCGAGGCCCACGATGTGCTGGGTGAAGGCGACGTTGACGAAGAGCGTCTTGCGGCCGGTCTCGGGGTGGGTGCGGACCACGGGGTGTTCGACGGCGGGGAAGTGGGGGCGCAGGCCGTCGCGCATGGCGGGGTCCATGGCCCGCCCGAAGGTGGTCACCCAGTCGTGCACGGCGACCAGGCCGTCGATGCGCTCCTTGGTCTCGTCGTCGAGCCCGTCGTAGGCCGCACCCATGTCGGCCCACGAGGTGTCACCGCCCACGGTCGGCACCTCGACGGCCCGCAGGACCGCCCCCATGGACGGGCACCGGCGCCAGGTCACGTCGGCGTGCCACAGGTTCTCCCTGCCCTTGGCCATGGCGTCCTTCTCCAGGCGGACCACCTCGGGGGCGTCGATGCGCTGGCGGTCGGCGAAGCTGCGGGTGCGGGTGGCGAAGGGGTGCTCCTCGAGCTCCCCCCACTGGCGGGCGAAGGCGCCGTGCTCGGCGCTGGTGAGGTGCTGGTCCCGGAAGCACAGCACCTTCCACTCGAGCAGGGCCCGGTGCAGTTCGGCCCGCAGTTCGTGGTCGACGTCGGTCAGGCGGACCCCGCTGACCTCGGCTCCGATGGTCGGTGTCAGTGGGTTGAGCCCGAAGCGGGTGTAGGGCCGGTCTTCCCAGCCCTCGGGCGTGCGGCTGGCCACCCTGGGCCCCGACAGGGAGCGGCCGGGTGATGCGTCGCTGGTCGGCGTGGCGGTGGTCGCAGTGCTGGTCACGATGTGTGCTCCTGGGCGGTAGCGGTAGCGGTAGCGGTGGCGGTGGCGGTGTTCGCCGGGTTCAGGCGGTGCCCTCGGGTGGCGGGGCGGTGATGATGCCGGTACCGGTGGTGATGAGGTCGGCCACCAGGTGGTCGGGGGCCAGGCGGGGGGTATCGCGCTGGCGGGCCCACTCCCAGCCGGCCAGGGAGCCGATCACCAGGGCGCCGAGCTGATCGAGGCGACTGCGGCGTAGGTCGCGGGGCAGTCCGGGTAGCGCTGTGGCCCAGCGGGGGGCGAGGTCGCGCAAGCTGGAGGCGTCGGGGTGGCGGGCCAGGGTGGCCTCGGCCAGGGGGTCCCACAAGGTGCGGGCCAGGAAGCGGGCGTACCAGGTGGGCTCGGCGAGCACGGCCTCGGCCAGGGGCTCGACGAGGACGGCGACAAGGTCGACGGCTCGGAGGACGGCGGGCGGGTCGTCGGCGGAGGTGGCGCCGGCGGTGCCGGCGGGCGTGCTGCCGGCGGCCTGGGCGTCGAGCCGGGCCAAGAGGCGAAGTCGCCGCTCGTTGATCGGCCGCATGCGGGCGGCGTAGACCGCGGCTACCAGGCCTTCCCGGTCGCCGAAGTGGTACTGGGCGGCGACGTTGTTGCGTTGCCCGGCGGCGGCGCTGATCTCCCGCAGGGAGGCGCCCTCCAGGCCCCGCTCGGCGAACAGTTGCTCGGCCGCTTCGACGATGGCCGTGCGGGCCCGATCCCCCCGTGTCATGGGGCACACCGTAAGGCATTCGCCTCATTCAGTCAACTGCCTCAATCGGCCAAGAGGGACCTTCCGCGCCGGGGCCAGGTGACGGCGGTCGGCGCACCTCGGCAGGGGGCGGCATCAACTGGGGAGTTCTCGGCGGGGGACCGGGTGGTGGCGGGGTGGATGCTCTGTGCACTGTCAGCGCTCGATGTGGTGCAATTCGTGAATGTCCAGATTTCCCGAACACGGGTTCGTGTCGGAGTGCCTAGCAACGCTATGATGAGTTCATGGCAGACGGCCCCGACGTTCTCGACATCGCCGCGGTGATCACCGCGCTGGCCGCCGCCACCGCTACGGGTTCTGTCATTCCCCGTTCGGGTGATGACGCGTTGTTGTCGGAACGTCTGATCAACGCCGCCGTCGTCTATGGGGCGGTGTGTCAGGACGCGTTCGAGCGCAGCGGACTGTGGGGGATCACAGGGTCGGCGTCGGCGGCGAACTGGCTGGCCGAGCGGACCAACTCGTCGCGCCACGCCCACCAGGGACGGGTCCGTGACGGTGTCGCCATGCGTCTGCTGCCCTCGGTCGTCGAACCCGCCGCCGTCGGCCTGGTCCCCGCCGACAGCCTGCGTTCCCTGTCGGGGTGCGCGGCGAAGTACCCGGCGTTCGCCGTGCGCGACGAAGCCGTCCTCGTGAACCAGGCCCTCACGCTGGCGGCCCGGGACTACCGGGCGGTGACGAACGTGTGGCTCAGCCACGCCGACGATGCCTCCGACCAGCCCGAACCGGTGAAAGAGCCGGTCACCGAGGTCTACCTGTCCGAAACGTCGGGCGGGGTGCGCCACCTCAAGGGCACCCTGGTCGGCGACGACGGCGACGTCGTCGCCGCCGCTCTCGAAGCGATCGTCGGACCCCTCATGCGCGCCGCCCGCGACGACCCCTCCGTAGCCGCCAAGCCCGGCTCGGTCCTGCGGGGCATGGCCCTGGTCGACCTGTGCGCCCAGTCGATGCGCCGCGAACCCTCCGAGGACTCCGCTCCCGACCGGTACCGCGTCGCCCTCGTCGTGCCCTACGACGTCGCCGAAGCTGACCGGCCCGTCGGCGCCTGCGACTCCTCCGCCTATCGGATCGTGCTCAACGCGTTGGGCGAAGTCCTCGACGTCGGACGCACCACGCAACGCTGGACACTGGCCATCCGCCGGGCCGTCACCTTCCGTGATCGTGGTTGCGTGTTCCCCGGCTGTGACCGCAAACCGTCATGGACCGACATCCACCACTGCCAACACTGGGAACACGGCGGACCCACGTCGGTGAACAACGGGGCGTTGTTGTGTCGAATGCACCACACGTTCATCCACAAAGACCACTGGTCGGTGACGATCGACAACGGCCGGCCCTGCGTCCGCTGGCCCGACGGCACCCCCTACATCATCACCCCCTGGCAATCCGACACCACCCCCACGCGCCCCGACAGCGCTGGGCCACCAGGCAGTGCTGGTCCGCCCGATCCTCCCGAGGACGCAGATCCGCCTGACCGGACCGGGCATGTGGAACCGCCCGACCCCGGGCTCGCAGACGAAGTCCGACCCATCGACGACCACGAGCTGACGCCACTCGATGGCGACGTCACCGGATGACGTCGACCCCGGCGCTGACGAACCCACAACAAGGGCCGAACGTGCAGCCACCCGGCGACGAGATCAGAAATCGCCGGACGAGGCCGATCGGGGCGCGACACGACCGCAGGATCCGCGTCCCGTGTTTCATGGACAGGCGCAACCGGGGGAGCGCCCTCCGACCGACTCGCTCAGGCGGTGAGGACCAGGGGATGGCCGGCGGTGACGACGACGGTGTGCTCGAACTGGGCGGCCAGGCTGCCGTCGGGGGTGCGCAGGGACCAACCGTCGTCGTCCTCGTCCACCCAGGTGGCCCCGGTGGCCAGGAAGGGCTCGATGGCCAGGACCAGGCCTTCCCACAGCACGGTCTTGTCGCCCCGCACCTCGATGCTGGACACGCTGGGAGCCTCGTGCAGCCCCCGACCCACGCCGTGGCCGCACAGGTTGGCGATGACGGTGAAGCCGCTGCGCCGGGCCCGGCGCTCGACGGCCCGACCCACGTGACGCAGGGGGCGGCCGGCCCGGGCCGCGGCCATGGCGTCGCGCTGGGCGGCGCGGGCCACGGCGACCAGGCGGGCGGCGGTGGGGGAGACCTGACCGACGGGGGCGCTGGCCCCGGTGTCGGCCCAGTAGCCGTCGAGCTCGGCGGAGACGTCCACGTTGACCAGGTCACCCTCGGTCAGGCGGTCGGTGGCCGAAGGGATGCCGTGGGCCACGACATCGTTGAGGCTGACGCAGGTGTCGGCGGGGAAGCCCACCGTTCGGGGAGCCGAGCGGGCTCCGTGGGCCCGCAGCACGTCACGGCCCACGGCATCGAGGTCGGCCGTGGTCACCCCCGGTTGCACGGCCGCCAACATGGCGTCACGGGCCGCAGCCACCGCCCGCCCCACCAGCTGCAACCCGACCAGGTCCTCATCCGTCTCGACCGTCACCCGGCCGAGCGTACCCAACCGCCCCCACCCACCCCGACCGGTTCGAGACCGAAACCCGAGCCCTTCGGTCGGGTTTCGGCGGGCCCCGGTCACTAGCCTCCGCCCCGATGAGCCCGGACCCCGCTGCGAGCACCACCTCCCTCGTGCCCCACAGCGCCCACTGGGGCGCCTTCGGCGTGCAGGTCGTCGACGGGCGGGTCGTGGGCGTGTCCCCCCACCCCACCGACCCCAACCCCTCCCTCCTGCTGGGCAACGTGGCCAGCGCTGTGCACCACGCCAGCCGCATCGCCACCCCCGCCATCCGCCGGGGATGGCTCGAAGGCGGCCCCCGGCCCGACGAGCGTCGGGGGGCCGACAGCTACGTGGCCGTGGGTTGGGACGAAGCCCTCGACCTGGTGGCGGCCGAGCTGCGCCGCGTCTACGACGGGCCCGGGCCCGGCGCCGTCTACGGCGGGTCCTACGGCTGGGGTTCGGCGGGGCGCTACCACGCCGCCGCCGGTCAGCTCCACCGCCTGTTGGCCCTGCTCGGCGGCTACGTGGGCTCGACGGGCACGTACAGCAACGGGGCCAGCTCGGTCATGCTCCCCCACCTCATCGGCTCCGGTGTGCTGCTCCACAGCGCCACCACGCTCGATTCCATCGCCCGGCATACCGACCTGGTCGTGGCCTTCGGGGGCCTACCGGCCAAGAACGTGTCCGTCACCCACGGCGGGGTGGCCAACCACGAGGTCCTGGCCCGCCTGGCCGACGGCGCCGCCCGGGGCCTGGAGGTGGCCCTCTTCAGTCCCCTGCGGCTCGACGTGCCCGAGGGCGTGCCCGCCGACTGGTTCGCCATCCGCCCCGGCACCGACGTGGCCGCCATGCTGGCCCTGGCCCACGTGCTCGTCGACGAAGGCCTCGAGGACCGCGACTTCCTCGACCGGTGCTGCGCGGGCACCGACCGCTTCCTGGCCTACGTGCTCGGCGACGCCGACGGCATCGCCAAGACGCCCGAGTGGGCCGGTCCCATCTGCGACCTCGACCCCGCCGCCCTGCGCACCCTGGCCCGGCGCATGGCCGCCGGTCGCACCCTGGTCACCACCAGTTGGTCGCTGCAGCGGGCCCAGCACGGGGAACAGACGGTGTGGGCGGGCCTGGCCCTGGCCGCCCTGTTGGGCCAGATCGGCCTGCCCGGAGGGGGCTACGGCCACGGCTACGGCTCCATGGCCGACGTGGGCAGCGCCAACCGCCTCCTGCCCATGCCGTCGATGCCCGGGGTGCGCAACCCCGTCGAGGACAGCATCCCCGTGGCCCGCATCGCCGACCTGCTGCTCGAGCCCGGTGGCAGCTACGACTTCGACGGGGTCGAGTACAGCTACCCCGACATCCGCCTCGTGCACTGGGCCGGGGGCAACCCCTTCCACCACCACCAGGACCTCAACCGCCTGCGCCGGGCCCTGCACCGCCCCGACACCGTCATCGTGCAGGACCCCTTCTGGACCCCCATGGCCCGCCACGCCGACATCGTGCTGCCCGCCACCACCAGCCTGGAGCGCAACGACCTCGGCGCCGGCCGTCGCGACAGCCGCCTGGTGGCCATGACCCGGGCCATCGAACCGGTGGGCCAGGCCCGCGACGACGTGGTCATCTTCGCCGGCCTGGCCCAGCGGCTGGGGGTGGCCGAGCGCTTCACCGAAGGCCGTGACGAACAGGCCTGGCTGGTCCACCTGTACGAGACGTGGCGCAGGCGGGTGGCCCCCCTGGGTGTCGACGCTCCCCCCTTCGAGGAGTTCTGGGCCGCAGGTGGGGTGGACCTGCCCGGAGGGGACGAGGACTGGGTGGTCCTGGCCGACTTCCGGGCCGATCCCGACGGTCGCCCGCTGAACACGCCCAGCGGCCGCATCCAGCTCCACTCCGAGGTGGTCGAGGCCTTCGGCTACGACGACTGCCCGGGCCACGCCACCTGGCTGGAACCTGACGAGTGGCTGGGGGGACCCCGGGCCGCCGACTTCCCCCTGCACCTGGTGGCCAACCAGCCCACCACCCGGCTCCACAGCCAGCACGACGTGGGCGACGTCAGCCAGGCCGCCAAGGTGGCCGGCCGCGAGGCCATGCGCATCCACCCCGACGACGCCGCCGTCCGGGGCATCGTCGCCGGTGACGTCGTGCGGGTGTTCAACGACCGGGGCCACTGCCTGGCCGGGGCGGTGGTCACCGCCGACGTGCGCCCCGGCGTGGTGCAGCTACCCACCGGAGCCTGGTACGACCCTGTGGACCCGACACTCGCCGGTGCCCTGTGCGCCCACGGCAACCCCAACGTGCTGACCCCGGACCGGGGCACGTCGAAGCTGGCCCAGGGGTGCAGCGGCCAGCACGCCCTGGTCGAGGTCGAGAGGTGGGACGGACCGGCACCCGTCGTCGCCGCCCACCGGCCCCCGGTGCTCGAAGCCCGCTGAACCGTTCGGTGGCCGGGCTGATCCGCCGCTGCACCGGTACGTGTCAACACCCAGGATGGCCACGGAGCGACGTTCTTCTTCACGCTGCGTGCTCAGAAGGGCGGCGGGGATCAGTCTCGGCCAATTGGGGGCAACTGCGGCTGCAGTCGGATCTGACACCGCTCCGGCGCGGCCGGCCCCGCCGGTGACGGCGGAGCTCGACGGCCGGCGTCCGCCGCTCCGCCTGGCCACCGTCCTGCTGTTCCTGGCCCTGGTCGGGTTGGCCGTGCTCGCCGCCGTGGCCACCAACGGCGTGCACCGCCGGTTACCTGTCCAAGCCCATCGACGTGGCCCAGCTCGTGCGCACGGTCGAGGAGCTGCTGGGTCCGGCCTGAGGCCGGCGACGGCAGGACGGCGGGCCCGGGACCCGGCTATGGCTCCCGGTTATGGCTCCCGGTTGTGGCTCCCGGCTATGACCGCAGTCACATCGCGGTAGCGTCCCGGCCATGGATCCGGCTTCGTTCGACGCCAACGTGAACGGGGTGCGGCGTGACCGCACCTACGTCGACGACGTGTTGGCCACCGCGGCCCGCCAGCCCGACAAGGCCGCCGTCGTCTCCTACGTCACCGGACGGGCCGCGCCCGAGGTGCTGACGTACGGCGAGCTGGCCGTGCTCGTGGACCGGGGAGCCCGGGCCCTGGTCGACCTCGGCGTGCGCCACGGAGACGTGGTCGCCCTGCAGCTGCCCAACGGGTGGCGCTTCGTCGTGGCCGCCCTGGCCGCGGCCCGGGCCGGGGCCGTGGTCAACCCCCTCGTCCCCATCCTGCGCCAGCGCGAGCTGCGCTTCATCCTCGACCGCACCCGGGCCCGGGTGTTCCTGGTCCCCGAGCTCTTCCGGGGCCACGACCACGGGTCCATGGCCCGGGAGCTGGGGGCCGAGCTGGCCTCCCTGGAACACGTCGTGGTGCTGGGCGACGGCCCCGACGAGCCCTTCTTCGGGCCCGCCGCGGATCCGTCGAGCTCGCCTGACGCCGTCACCGACGCCGAGCTCGATGCCCGTCGCCTGGAGCCGGCCGAGGTGGCCGAGGTGCAGTTCACCTCGGGCACCACCGGGGAGCCCAAGGGGGTGATCCACACCGGGCACACCCTGTGGGCCGCGGCCGAGACCCTGCGGCAGGGCCTGGACCTGGGCGCCTCGGACGTGGTGCTCATGTCGTCGACCCTGGCCCACCAGACGGGCTACCTGTACGGCTTCGTCATGCCCCTGGCCTGGGGCATGACCGCCGTGTACCAGGACGTGTGGAACGGGGAGGAGGGGGTGCGGATCATGGCCGAGCAGGGCGTGACCTTCACCATGGGGGCCACCCCCTTCGTCATGGACGCCGTGGCCGCCCAGCGCCGGGAGCGACGCGACGTGACCACCCTGCGGTTCTTCGTGTGCGGCGGCGCCCCCGTGCCTCCCCACCTCGTCCCCGCCTGCCGTGAGGAGCTGGGGGCCGACCTGGTGGCCGTGTGGGGCATGACCGAGAACGGCGCCGTGACCCTGACCCGCCCCGCCGACGGTCCCGACCTGGCCGCGGACTCCGATGGCATCCCCACCCCGTGGAACCAGGTCCGGGTGGTGGACGGGGGTGGTGACGACCTGCCCGTGGGCGAGCCCGGTCGCCTGCTGGTGCGCGGCGCGAGCCAGACGCCGGGCTACTTCGGCCGGCCCGACCTGTACGAGGCGTGCCTGACCGCGGACCCCGACGGCGGTGATCCCTGGTTCGACACCGGTGACCTGGCCCGCATGCGGGACGACGGCGGCATCCGCATCGTCGGCCGGCTCAAGGACCTGATCATCCGCGGCGGCGAGAACGTGCCCGCGGTCGAGGTCGAGGGCGTGCTCTACCTGCACCCCAAGGTGCGGGAGTGCGCCGTGGTCGGCGTGCCCGACGACCGCCTGGGGGAGCGGGCCTGCGCCGTGGTCATCGCCACCGACGCCGCCGACCCTCCCACCCTGGCCGAGCTGGCCGAGCACTGCCGGGTCGAGGGGATGGCCCGCCAGTTCTGGCCGGAACGGGTCGAGGTGGTCGACGACTTCCCCCGGACCCCGTCGGGCAAGGTGCAGAAGTTCCGCCTGCGCGAGCTGCTGGACTCCGCCTCGGTGTAGTGGCCCTCGGTGTAGCTGTCAGCCACCGACCGCGGCGGCGTAGCCGGGGTAGGACTCCTTGAAGACACCCTGGTGGATGAGGGTGTGGGCCACGGCATCGCCGGTGGTGTCGTCGAGGACGGTGGTGCGGGTCCACCACGACTCGGTGCGTCGGCTCTCGCCCAGGCCCACCAGCTCGCGCTCGAAGCGGTAGCGACGTCCCACGAGGACGGGCTGGCCCAGGAAGCGGATCTCGAGGTCGAGGAAGAGGCCGACCGAGGGCTGGCGGACCAGGAAGCCGGCCTGGTGGCTGGTGGCCTGGGTGAGCACGCTGATCATCTCCAGGGGGACGACCGGCGCCCCCCACGGCGAGGTGGGGCCGCCCTCGGGGGTGGACCACGGGTTGGTCTCGGTGATGAGGGCCAACTTCTGGGCCAGGGTGAAGGGGTAGAGGTCCCCCATGTGGTCCTCGAACCCCATGGTGGCGGCCTCGATCGCGGCGCCGCGCTGGCCGATGGCCATCTGGTCGAGCAGCACCAGGCGCTCGGGTGGACGTACCCGGGCCAGGCGGGCCTCGAGCTCGCTCTCGGGGTGCTCGGGGCCGACCGAGGCGGTCCCCGTCAGCACCACGGTGCCGTCGGCCTTGTGGGCGATGATGCGGGCGGCGTCGGCCCCGGCGTGCTCGACGTCGACGCTGGCCCGCACCTGCTCACCCTGGGCGCAGATGTTGGAGAAGTGGGCGCTGATGCAGCCCCACTCGTTCCAACGCGACCCCCACAGCAGAGCGAACAGGGGCTCGAACTGGCTGAAGTGGGTGGGGCCCTCGATGGCGCCGCCCTGCAGGCCCAGCTTGGACGCGGTCTCGTCGTCGTGGATGCTGGTGTGGCCGCTGTAGGACTGCTCGGCCAGCATCTGGCGGGGCGAGCGCAACGGCCCGCTCACCGTGATCGGTGTGTCGAAGTCCGGCTCTGCACCCATGTGACGGCCCCCTCGGATCCCACGATGGGCGGCCGCCCAGCCTAGGTGGTGGCCGTCACCCGCTCGGCGTAAGGTCCCCGGCCGTGGGGGCACCGATCCGATTTGGCGTCATGTACGACTTCCGCAACCCCGAGGGTTCCGGACTGTCGAACCCCGACCTGTACGCCCAGGTCCTCGACCAGATCTCTGCCATCGACCAGGCGGGCTACGACGTGGTGTGGTTCACCGAACACCACTTCGTGGAGGACGGCTACCTGCCGTCGTGGACGCCGGTGGCCGGGGCGGTCCTGGGCCGCTCCAAGCGCCTGCGGGTGGCGACCGACATCGCCCTGCTGCCCTTCTACCACCCGGTCCGGTTGGCCGAGGACCTGGCCGTGCTCGACAACCTGTCCGGCGGCCGGGTCGAGCTCGGGGTGGGCATGGGCTACGCCCCCCACGAGTTCAAGGGCTTCGGCATCCCCGTGTCCCGCCGGGTCTCGCTCACCGAGGAGGGCCTCGACGTGCTGCGCCTGGCGTGGTCGGGCGAGCCCTTCAGCTACCACGGCAAGCGCTACCACTTCGACGACCTGTCGGTGACGCCCAAGCCCGTCCAGCCCGGGGGTCCGCCCCTGTGGATGGGGGCCATGACCGAGGCCGGCGCCGACCGGGCCGCCCGCTACGGCGCCCACTTCCTGCCCCAGGGCGAGGGCGAGGTGCTCGACCGCTGGCGGGCCCAGGTCACCGCCCGGGGCGACGACCCCAGCACCCGCCGGGTGGGCATCATCCGCCCGTGGCTGGTCACCGACGACCGGGATCGCGACTGGCCGCCCATCCGCACGGCCGAGCGCTACCGCATGTCGGTCTACGCCCGCTTCTTCGCCGAGGCCGATGCCTCGTTCGGCCTCAGCGGCCCCGACCGCATCGATCAGGCGTGGATCATCGGGGACCCCGACCAGGTCCGGGACCGGCTGGGTGACTTCATCGAGGCCCACGGCTTCACCGACCTCATCACCCATGGCGTACCCCCGGGCATGTCCCCCGAGCAGCTCACCCCCAGCCTGGTGCGCTTCGCGCAGGAGGTCATGCCCGCCCTGCGGGCCCGCTTCAGCTGACGCCCAGCCGGAGGGCCGGTCAGCCGCCGACGGCGTCGAGGATGTCGACCACGAAGACCAGGGTGTCGGTGCCGAGGATGCCGGCGTCGGCCTGGCCCTCGGTGCCGTAGCCCTTGTCGGGGGGGATGACCAGCAGCACCTGGGAGCCCACGGTCCGGCCCACCAGGCCCTCGTCCCAGCCGGGGATGACCCGGCCGGTGCCGATGTCGAAGGTGGCCGGCGTGCCCCGGTCCCACGACGAGTCGAACTGCTTGCCCCCGGGCCAGATGATGCCCGTGTAGGCCACGGTCAGGGTCTGGCCGGCGGCGACGACGGGGCCGTCGCCCTTGATCAGGTCCTGGACCACCAGGGTGGCGGGGGCGGGGCCCTCGGGCAGGGTGATGGTGGGCTTGCCGTCATCGTCGAGGACCACGGTGGGCTGACCGGCCACGGGGGCCACCTCGGTGCCCTCGGCCCGGGTCAGGGGGTGGCGGATCTCGATCATGTCGACGACGGCCAGCACCGTGTCCTCGGCGCCGACCCCGGCCTCCTCGATGCCCCCGGCGGGACCGAAGCCGTCAGCGGGGGGGATGGCGATCAGCACCCGGCTGTCGGCCTTGACACCGACGAGGCCCTTGACGAAACCGGGGATGATCTGGGTGTCGTCCAACACGATGCTCTGGGGGCTGCGGCTGTAGCTGCTGTCGAACTCGTTGCCGTCCTTGGCGTTGACCATGATGTAGTTGAACACCACGGTGGAGCCGGACACCGATGCCTCGCCGTCGCCCTCGATGACGACCTTGCGCTCGGTCTGGGTGGCGTTGAAGGGCTTGGTGAACTCGAGCGTGGGAGCGGCGCCGAAGTCCCCCTCCACCTTGATGGCCTCGAGGTCGGCGGACGCCTCGGCCGGGGTGCCCGCAGGGCTCTCGGCCACGCTGGTGGAGGTGTCGGCGTTGTCGGTGTCGTCGCTCCCGCCGCAGGACGCCAGGGGGATGGCGAGCGCGATGGACAGGAGCACGGGGAGGGCGAGTCGTCGCATGGGACCTCGGGTCGGTGGGGGAGCTGCCGCACTACGGCGGTCGCGACCGGAGCGTCGAGTATGCCCGTCCCGTCCCCACCAGTGGGGTCGCCCGGCCGATCTAGGGTGCGGCCCGGACCCGCACCGGGCGGGCTGCGGGGGAGGGGTGTCCATGGGCTCGGGACCGTTGGAGGGCGTCAAGGTCGTCGAGCTCGGGCTGTGGCTGGCCGGTCCCGCCTGCGCCTCGATCCTGGCCGACTGGGGGGCCGACGTCGTCAAGCTCGAGCCCCTCGACGGCGACCCCTTCCGGGGCCTGGCCTTCATGTGGGGCGGGGACATGAACCCCCCCTTCGAGCTCGACAACCGGGGCAAGCGCAGCGTGTCGGTCGACCTGCGCGTCCCCGAGGGTCGGGCCATCGCCTACGACCTGTTGGCCGGGGCCGACGTGTTCGTCACCAACTACCGGCCCGGCGGCCTGCAACGCCTGGGCCTGGACTGGGACTCGTTGCACGCCCACAACCCCCGCCTGGTGTACCTGAGCATCACCGGGTACGGGCGCACCAGCCCCGAGGCCGACCGGGCCTCCTACGACATGGGCGCCTTCTGGTCCCGGGCCGGCATCGCCTCGTCCCTGGCCGCGCCGGGCATGACCCTGCCCTACCAGCGCGGGGGCATGGGTGACCACATGACCGGCCTCGGCGCCGCCGGGGGTGTGTCCGCAGCGCTGTTCGCCCGGGAGCGGACCGGGGAGGGCCAGCTGGTGGAGACGTCACTGTTGCGCACGGGCATGTACTTCATCGGCGCCGACGCCAACACCGCGGCCCGCACCGGGTTGCCCACCACCCCCACGTCCATCCGGTCCTCCCCGAACCCCCTGCTCACCGGCTACCAGTGTGGGGACGGGCGCTGGTTCTGGCTGCTGTGCCTGGAGGGGGACCGCCACCTGCCCCTGGTGCTGGCCGCCCTCGAACGCCCCGACCTGGCCGAGGATCCCCGCTTCGCCTCCATGGAGTCGCGTCGGGACCACGCCACCAAGGTGACCGAGGTGCTGCAGGAGGCCTTCTCCACCCGGGACATGGCGGCCTGGGGTGAGGCCTTCGACCGGGAGGGGGTGTGGTGGGCCCCCGTGCAGCACATCCACGAGCTGCTCGAAGACCCCCTGGTGGAGGCGGCCCACGGCTTCGTCGACGTGCCCCTGGCCGACGGCACCGTGGTCCCCGGCGTGGCCAGCCCCATCGACTTCGCCGGCCGGGCCCTGAGTCCCTCGAGCGGGGCCCCCGAGCTGGGCCAGGACACCGAACTGGTCCTGCTCGACCTGGGCCGGACCTGGGACGACATCGACGCCCTCAAGGAGGCCGGCGTCATCGCCTGAGCGCGGCGGTCGGCCTTCGACGGGGCGGGAGGGGTCGGTCGCCCCCTACCTTGTCGCCCGTGCACGAGCTCGGACCTCTCGTCGGCCTGGTCCTGGGCGTCGTGGCCGTGTCCGCCCTGGCCCGGGCGTGGCGGTTGCCCGCACCCCTGCTGCTGGTGGCCGCGGGTGTGGTCGTGTCCCTGGTGCCCGGGGCGCCGGACTACCACCTCGACCCCGAGATCGTGCTCGTGGTCCTGCTGCCCCCGCTGCTCTACGCCGCGGCCCTGAACTCGTCCCTGCTCGACATCCGCCGCTACGCCCGTCCCATCGGGCTGCTGTCGGTGGGGGCGGTCCTGGTGACCACGGTGGCCGTGGGCTTCGCCCTGCACACGGCGGTGCCGTCGGTGCCCCTGGCCGCGGCCATGGCCCTGGGCGCCATCGTGGCCCCCCCCCGACGCCGTGGCCGCCAGCGCCATCGGCCGGCGCAGCGGGCTGGGGCGCAAGACGCTGACCGTGCTCGAGGGCGAGAGCCTGTTCAACGACGCCACCGCCCTGGTGGCCCTGCGGGTGGCCCTGGCGGCCACGGCGGGATCCATCACCGTGCTCGAAGCCGGTCGTGAGCTGGTGGTGGCGGCGGTGGGCGGCGTGGCCGTGGGCCTGGCCGTGGGTTGGCTGTTGAACGTCGTGCGCCAGCGGGTCCACGATTCCCTGACCGACACGGCGTTGTCGCTGGTGGCCCCCTTCGCCGCCTTCCTGCCCGCCGAAGAGCTGCACGCCTCGGGTGTGGTGGCCGTGGTCGTGGCCGGCCTGCTCGTGGCCCACCGGGCCCCCCTCTACCAGGACCCCCGGGCCCGTCTCGTGGGCACGTCGACGTGGTCCATGATCCAGTTCCTGCTCGAGGGGGCGGTGTTCGCCCTCATCGGTCTGCAGCTGCGCCACATCCTCGGTGACCTCGATGCCAGCGCCGGCGAGCTGGTCCTGTCGGTGGCCGTGGTGCTGGCGGTGGTCATCCTCGTGCGGCCGTTGTGGGTGTTCGGTACCACGTACCTGTTGCGGCTCAACCCGTCACCCGAGGGGGGCACACCGGGCTGGCGCCCCCTGGCCGTGGTGTCCTGGGCCGGGCTGCGGGGGGTGGTGTCGCTGGCCGCGGCCCTGGCCCTGCCCCTGGACATGCCCCGCCGGGGTTTGCTGCTGGGCCTGACCGTGGCCGTCATCCTCGGCACCCTGGGGGTGCAGGGATTCACCCTGCCCGCCGTGATCCGCAAGCTGGGCATCCGCCCCCCCGATCCCCGCCTCGACGACCTGCAGGTGGCCAACGCCCTGGAGTCGGCGGTGAACGGGGCGCTGGACCGCCTGGGCGATCTGGTGGCCGACGAGCGCACGCCGGAGCCCATCATCGACCGCCTGCGGCGGGGGGCGGAGCTGCGCACGTGGATCGCCTGGGAGCGGCTGGGCGACGCCGAGGCCGGTGAGCCGCCCACGGCCATGTACCGGCGGCTGCGGCGGGAGATGATCCTGGCCGAGCGCCAGGAGCTGGTGCGCCTGCGCGACGCCGGCCAGCTCGACGACGAGCTGCTGCGCCGGGTCCAGCAGGAGCTCGACCTCGAGGATGCCCTGCTCGACACCGACGAGGAGGCCGACCGTCCCGAGGACGCCATGGCCCAGCTCGTCCCCGAGCGACTGCGCCTGTGCGACCACCTGCGGAGCGCGACGGACCCCGAACCCCCCGACGTCCAGGGTTGCGAGGAGTGCCTGGCCCTGGGCTGGGAGTGGGTCCACCTGCGCCAGTGCACGACCTGTGGCCACGTGGGCTGCTGCGACTCGTCCCGGGGCCACCACGCCCGCGTCCACTACGAGTCCGACCACCACCCCGTCATGCGCTCCGTCGAGCCCGGCGAGTCCTGGCGCTGGTGCTTCGTCGACAACCAACTCGGCTGACCCCGGTCCGGCCCCAGTCGGGCGGCGAGCCGCGAACCACGCGCCTGGCCACCCTGGCCCCGAGGGCGGCTAGGCGGGGAGGTCGGTGAGGGGTGACTGCTCTTCGGCGTCGACGAAGGGATGTCCGCAGGCGCACGTGTAGCTGTCACCGTGGGGACAGGGCACCTCGATGCGCAGCCGGCACCGGCACTCGTCGTTCGTGCACGTGAGGATGACACCGCTCTCGTTGGCCACGGTGCGAACGTACCCCCGAGCGTCGCCGCCCACCCGCACCGGGTGGGCCGGAAGCGTGGAGGCGGCCATCAGTCCAAGGCGACCACGGCGGTGCCCAGCAGGGACGTCTCGCCGGTCTCGCTGATCAGGGTGCAGTCGATGGTGACGGTGCGGGTGTCCTCGTCGGTGTCGGTGACGGCGCCGACGCAGCGGGGCTTGGAGCCGGTGAGCACGGGGAAGCGGAACACGGTGTCGAGCTTCTGGATCCGACAACCGGGAGCCCACTGGTGGATCATCACCGCCAGCAGGCCCTGGCTCATGATGCCGGGCACCAACGCTCCGGGCAGGCCCTCGGCCTTGGCCGCCTCGTTGTCGGTGAAGCGGGCGAAGGGCATGCCCGAGGCCTCGACGAACAGGCGCACCTTCTCCAGCGACACGTCGGGGTGGGTCTCGGGCAGGTCGTCACCGAGCTCCACGTCGTCGAACGTCAGCCGTTCTGTCCTCGGAGCGGTCATGCCTTCACCCCCGGGGTGATGAGCTTCCAGTCGACTATGGCCACGTCTTCGCCGGCCTCGTCGCGGAAGGTGGTGCGGTGCACGACGAAGTACATGGTCCCGGAACGGCCCGTCTTGTCGAAGATGTCCGCCACCGAAGCCGTCCCCGCCAACGTCTCACCGGCCCGGACGGGGCGCAGCAGCTCGACGCTCTTGCCCCCGTCCATGCCCGGACGGTCGCTGAACTTGGGGAACTCGGCCGGCAGGCCGGGGTGGTGCATGAACAGCGAGGTGAACGTGGGGTGGGCCTGGAAGTCGGGATCGGCGGGGTCGATGAAGCGGGACTCGGTCTCGCCGCAGGCCACCGCCCACTTCACCATGTCGTCCCCGTCGACGAGGTACGTCGTGGTCTCCAGCTCGCGCCCGATCCAGTCGGCCTTGATGGCGGCCAGATCCACGCCGTCGCCGGCTACGCCCATGACCGGGCCTCGAAACGGCCGCCCTGCAGGGCAGCGACCAGATCGTCCATGTCCTTGATCTCCTCTTCGAACTCGGTGGCGCAGCGACCGATGCGGCTGACGATGTGGCTGTCGCTGCCGCCGATGCCCCGGTAGCCGAAGCGCTCGGCCTCGCGGACCGACAGGTCGTCGTCACCGGGCCGGCTGCCGCCGTTGTAGATCTCGACCAGATCGATGCCCTCGACCGGTCCCTTGCGCTCGAAGTGGGCGAACATCCCCACGTTGACCCGGCCCGGGTGGGCGGGGGCGGCCACGGCGCCACAGCGCCTGGCCGCCTCGAGCACCTCACCGAGGGGGTTGTCGACGCGGGCGAAGTCGAAGGCGTTCACCAGGTCCTCGTTCACCCCGTACACGAGCACGTGGCCGTAGTCCGTCTCCACCTCGCTGGCCTTGAGGATGAGCAGGCCGTACTGGTCCTCGAGGTGGCGGTAGTCCGAGGTGGCGTCGAACTGGCGGTGCTCGGACAGCACGAAGCCGTCGATGGGCAGTTCCTTCTTGCGGATCCACTGGCAGTAGTTGTCGACCTTGGCCCGACCGTCGTCGGACATGATCGAGTGCGTGTGCAGGTCCAGGATCATCAGCAGGCCACGATCGTGCGGGGGGTCAGGATCATCAGCTTTCCAACGCCTGCGGGTCTCTCGCCATGCCCAGGGTCATGCGGGGCGGAACCGGGGGACGGCGAAGGCCTCGCCGTCGGTGCGCTCACCCGTCGAGAAGTCGGCCACCACAGCTTGGCCGATGCGCACGTCGGCGGGGTCGCAGCCCACGATGTTCGTGAGCAGGCGGGGACCCTCCTCGAGGTCGACGTAGGCCAGCACGTAGGGCACGGCGTCGCGGAAGGGGAGCTGCTGGTTCTGGTTGGTGATCGTGTAGGTGTACACCGTGCCCCGACCCGAGGCCACGATGTGCTCGAGGTCGCCGGACAGGTCGGTGGCGCACACGCCGCGGGGCTTGTGCTGGACGGTCCCGCACGTCCGGCAGCGCTGGATGACGATCTCACCACGCCCGGCCCCTTCCCAGTAACCCCGGGTCTCCCACGAGGCGTGGGGCAGGGGGTGGGTCAGCTCGGGGGTCGGGGCATCGGCCATCAGTTCGCTCCCAGGATCAGGGTGGCGCCGCTGTGGGCCACGCCCAGGGTGCCACCGGTGCCGTGCACGCAGGCCAGTCGGGCGCCCTGCACCTGGCGGGCGTCGCACTCTCCCCGCAGCTGCTTGACGGCCTCGATGACCAGGAAGATGCCCCGCATGCCCGGGTGGTTGTTGGACAGGCCGCCACCGTCGGGGTTCACGGGCAGGTCGCCGCCGATGCCGATGCGGCCCCCGCCGACGAAGTCGCCGCCCTCACCCAGCTTGCAGAAGCCCAGGTTCTCCAACGTGGCCAGCACGGTGATGGTGAACGAGTCGTAGATCATGGCCAGGTCGATGTCGCGGCGTCCCACGCCGGCCATGGCGAAGGCCCGCTCACCGGACTGGCGGGCGGCCACGGTCAACAGGTCGGGCGAGCCGATCTCCTGGTGGGCCACGGCCTCGCCGCACCCGAGCACGGCCACCGGCGCTTTGCGCAGGTCCGCAGCCCGCTCGGCCGAGGTCACGATGATGGCCCCGCCGCCGTCGCTGATGATGCAGCAGTCCAACAGGTGCAGGGGATCCGAGATGACGCGGCTGCCGAGCACGTCGTCCACGGTGATGAGCTGGCGCATCTTGGCCGCGGGGTTGAGCGAGGCGTGCTTGCGCATGGTCACGGCGATCTCGGCCAACTGGGCCGAGGTGGTGCCGTAGCGCTCCATGTGCAGGCGGGCCACCATGGCGTAGCTGCCCACCGTGGTCACCCCGTAGGGGCCGGTGAAGGACTGGGCCGGGTCGGTGCTGGTCTGGCCCAACCCGGTGCCGATGGCCATCGACGTCGACGCCGCCGTCGATCCGTAGAGGATGAGGGCCACGTTGCACAGCCCGGCGTTGATGGCGGCGGCGGCGTGGGTCACGTGGGCCACGAACGACGAGCCGCCGATGTTGGTGCCGTCCACGTAGTCGGGCTTGAGGTTCAGGTACTCGGCCAGCTCGATGGTGCCCATGGCGCCCATGGTCATGCTCGCCGCGAACAGCCCGTCGACGTCGCTCAGGCCCAGCCCGGCGTCCTCGAGGGCGCCCCGGGCCGACTCGGCCATGATCTGGAACTCGGTCTTGTCGGGCGCCCACCGGGTGGGGTGCTCGAACACCCCGGCGATGGCGGCCTTGCCGGACAGGCTCATGACGTGGCTCCGACCGTCTCGCTGAGGAACTCGCTGACCAGGGCGGCCAGGGCGGCGGGCTGCTCGATGACGCCGTGGCGGCCGGCGCCGGACAGGGTGGCGATGCGGGCCGTGGTGCCGGTGAGGCCGGCCACGAGCTCATCGGCCGCGGCCTTGCCGACCTCGTCCTCGAACTCGCCCACCACCACGAGCACGGGCACGGTCACGGCCGCCAGGCGGGCGGTGCCGTCCCAGGCCGCCTGCGCCCTGCGGTCACCGAGGGTGGCCCGGGGGTCGGTCTTGATCCACTCGCCGAAGGCGGCCATGTAGACCTCCCTGGCCGTGTCGGGGGCGTACCCGGTCTGGTCGAACTCGCGTCGGGCCCGACCGGCGGTGACCTGGGCCAGCTGGTCGACGATGACGTCGACCTGGGCCCGGGCCGTGGCCCCGCCGCACAGCACCAGGGCCTGGGCCCAGCCGGGGTCAGCAGCGGCGGCCTCGATGGCGACGGCGGCACCCATGCCCTCGCCCAGCAGCACCGGGGCGCTCAGGCCCAGGGCGTCGGCGAAGGAACGGGTGTGGGCGGCCATGGCCTCGATGGAGCCCAGGCTGTCGAGCCCTCCCGATCGGCCGTGGCCGGGCAGGTCGAAGGCGATGGGGCTGTTGCCGGCCACCAGCGCGTCTTCCAGGGCGCCGAAGCTGGCCCCGTTGTCCCCGGCGTCGTGCAGGCAGAGCACGACGGCTCCGGCACTGACGTCAGGGGGGTGGCCAGGGAGGGTGGTGGGACCGCGGTGGTGCAGCAACGTCGCCACCCCGCCCACCGGAACGTACTTGCAAGGCACCGGGGGACGGTATCGATGGGTTGACGACAGTGTCAATTGGGGGCGACGGGCTGGCAGGCTCGCCGGTGGGGTAGGTCGTCGCCAGGTGCACGTGCACCGGGGAACGCAACCGGCGGACGAGGGGGCGAAGGTGGACCAGGGTCCCGAGATCCAGCTGTTCGACGAGCCGGCCCGCTGGCGGGCCGAGGCCGTACGCCGCCTGGGTCTGCAGGGGGACGAGCGGGTGGCGGCCACGTCACCGGGCGCGGCCTTCCCCCACCTACTGGCCGTGGTCGCCGACCACCTGGGTGTGGCCCCGGGCCACCTGCTCGTCGACGTGGGGGCCGGCCTGGGTGGGGCGTCGGCCTGGTTGGGCCGCCGTACCGGGGCCGCGGTGGTGGCCGTCGAGCCCGCCTCGGGCAGCGCGGCCAACGCCCGTCAGCTCTTCCCCGACCTGGTGGTGGCCGCCGGCACCGGTGACCACCTGCCGCTGCGGTCGGGCGTGGCCGGGGCGGTGACCCTGCTCGGCGTGTTGTCCCTGGTCGACGACGCCGGACCGACCCTGGCCGAATGCCATCGCCTCCTGGCGCCGGGCGGCCGCCTGGGCGTGGCCGACCTGTTCGGCGCCGTGACCCCCGGCGGGGTGCTGCATCCCACCGGGTCCGTCAACACGTTCCGCTCGATCGAGGCCATGGTGGCCGAACTGGCCGCGGCGGGCTTCCACGCCGTGCACGTGGAGGGGGCCGACGCCACCGCGGCGACGTCGTGGCAGCGGGTCAGCCACAGGGTCGACGACGAGGTCGACCACAGCCACGGCGGGGACGCCGGCTACGCCGACTGGCTGGCCGACGGCGCGGCCCTGGGCCGCCGCGTGGCCCGGGGCGAGGTCGAGGCTGCGGCCGTGGTGGCCGTACGCCGGTGGTGAACGCCGGTGGTGAACGGCGGGGCCTAGCGGGTGGTGCCTACGGCGAGGGCCCGGGCCGCGACCACCGCGGCGGCCCAGGCCACATCACGCTGGCCCCCCGGGGTCAGCGCGGCCAGGCTGGCCGTGCGGTCCCGACGGGGGTCGGCCACTAGCACGGCGGTCATGCCTGCCGCCCGCCGTTGCAGGGGCTCGGGGGCCGACAGGTCGACCAGGGGGCCGCCACCCTCGGATGCGTCCACCAGTTCGGCCAGGATGCGGCTGCGGGCCCGGGGGGCCCGGCCGGTGCTGCAGTAGCGATCGGTGACCTCGAGCAGTTCGGCGGCCAGGGCCGTCGCTCCACCTGCGTCGAGGTGGTCGATCACGTCACGCGCCCGTTCGGGGTGGCCCATGACCACGTCGACGAGCACGGGCCCGTAGGGAGGCTCGTCGGGGAGCTCGAGCAGGATGTCGCGCTGGTCCATCGGCGGTCCCCGGACCATCGGCAGTTGGCGGCGGGGCGTGCTGTCCGGTCTCCTGGGGGCACGGCTACCCCTCAGGCCCTTCGGGCAATCGTCACGTGGTCGATCGCCCGTCGGGGTTGTGGCTGACGCCGGGCCGCGGTAGAAATCCCGAGTGAGTTGGTCAACATTAGTGGGAACGGTCCTGCCCACCCCGGTCGTGCCCGTCCCGGTCGTATCGGTCCCGGTCGCGGCCAGCCCGGCGCCGGTGGACGTGCCTCTCGATGCCGCCCTGTTGGTCGACATCGCCGAGGGCCTGGCCGCAGCGTCGGGGCTGATCCGGGCCGTGGCCAACCACGACCTCACCGGTCGCCGTCCGGTGCGCCTGCTGGCCACGGCCCGTTACGAGGCCTGGGTCATCGGCTGGACCGAGGGCCAACGCGTCGAGCCCCACGACCACGGCCCCTCCGTGGGGGTCATCGCCGTCACCGAGGGCACCCTGACCGAGCTCCACCCCGTCGACGGCCGCCTGGTGGCCCGTCAGTTGCCCACCGGCTC
The DNA here is from genome assembly GCA_038255145.1 of Acidimicrobiales bacterium. Classification (GTDB taxonomy): domain Bacteria; phylum Actinomycetota; class Acidimicrobiia; order Acidimicrobiales; family CAIXPF01; genus WHTX01. Next base: position 79,772 of record JBBSLP010000001.1, on the reverse strand, counting down.
GGTGCACGTGGTGCCGGTGGGCGCCATCCACGACATCACCAACGTCGAGGGCCGGCCGGCGACCAGCGTGCACGTGTACTCACCCCCGCTGCGCACCATGAACCGCTACGACGCCGACACCCTGGCCCCTATCGTCACCGACGTGATCGACTCGGAACCCTCCGCCCTGCCCGCGGCCGTGGCCTCGGTGCTGCTGCACCCGTCACGGCGTGGCTGACCCCGGCGCCATCGGCAGCTACCTGGAGCGGGTGCGCTCGGGCCTCGACCGGGTCGAACCCGTGGACCTGGCCGCCCAGGTGGCGGCGGGTGCCCTGGTGGTCGACATCCGCCCCCAGGCCAACCGCGACACCGAGGGCGAGCTGCCCGGGGCCGTGGTCATCGAGCGCATCCACCTCGAGTGGCGCCTCGACCCCACCAGCCCCGACCGCATCCCCGAGGCCGACGGCACCCGTCGGGTCATCGTGGTGTGCAACGAGGGCTACGCCTCGAGCCTGGCCGCAGCCACCCTGCAGGAGCTGGGCCTGGCCGACGCCACCGACCTGGTCGGCGGCTACCGGGCCTGGCGCTCGCGGTCCGACGCCTGACAGGGGTGTCAGCGCAGCCCCCGCCCGGAGGACGGCGGCGCGCTAGACATCAGCCATGACGGGGACGGACGCGGCCATCGTGGGGCTGGGCATCACCGACGTGGGACGGGTCTACGGGCGCACCGCGGCCGAGTTCGCCGCCGAGGCCGCCCGCCTGGCCGTGGCCGACGCCGGCCTGGGACCGGGTGACGTCGACGGCTTGCTGGTCAGCGAGGGGCGCAGTGGTGGGGTGACCATCCGCCTCCAGCGTGACCTGGGCCTGCGCGACCTGCGCCTGCTCAGCCAGATGACCTCCTACGGCTCCACCGCCGGCAACATGGTCCAGTACGCCAGCCTGGCCGTCGCCGCGGGGCTGGCCACCACGGTGCTGTGCGTGTTCGGCGACGCCCCCCTGGTCGAGGCCCGCTCGGCCGCGGAGGCGTACTCCAACGCGGGCATGGGCCTGTCCGGCTTCATGTCGGTCGGCGCCGCCGGAGGCTTCGAGAGCGCCAACCACCGCTACGCCCTGGCCACCCGGCGCCACATGGAGCGCTTCGGCACCACCGTCGAGCACCTGGGCGCGGTGGCCGTCAGCCAGCGGGCGTGGGCGGTCGACAACCCACTGGCCCAGATGCGCACCCCCATCACGCTGGAGGACCACGCTGCGTCGCGTTGGATCGTCGACCCGTTGCGCCTGCTCGACTGCTGCCTGGTGTCCAACGGTGGCATCGCCGTGGTGGTGACCTCGGCCGAACGGGCCGCCGATCTGGCCCAGCCCGCGGTGCACGTCGTCGGCTTCGGCCAGGGCCACCCCGGCCACGTCATGGAGGCGGGCAGCGACTTCGGCATCACCAGCGGGGCGGTGGCGTCGGGGGCCACGGCCATGGGCATGGCCGGCATCACCCCGGCCGACGTGGACGTGTGCGAGCTCTACGACTGCTACACGTTCACCGTGCTCATCTCGCTGGAGGACTACGGCTTCTGCGCCAAGGGCGAGGGCGGGCCCTTCGCCGCCAGCGGTGCCCTGGCCCCCGGGGGATCACTGCCCACCAACACCGGCGGTGGCCAGCTGTCGGGCTACTACCTGTGGGGCATGACGCCCTTGTCCGAGGGGGTCATCCAGGCCCGGGGCCATGGCGGCGCCCGCCAGGCCCCCCGCAGCGACGTCGTGCTGGTCAGCGGCAACGGCGGCATCCTCGACTACCACGCCACCCTCATCCTGAGCCCGAACCGCAGGAGCTGAGGCGTCATGACCAACGCCGTCACCGCCGCCATCCGCGACGCCGAGTCCGCCCCCTTCTTCGACGCCGCCGCCCAGGATCGCCTCGTCATCCGCCGCTGCCGCTCCTGTGGGCACCACCTGGGCATCGGCGTGGACGCCCCTTCCCTGGCCGTGGGGGACAGGTTCGAGGTCGCCTTCACCCGGCCCGGTGACGGCGAGGCCATCCCCGTCTTCCACCCCGCCGGCTAGCGCCCGAGCGCGGCGGGGCGCCTGGTCAGAAGATCGAGTAGCCACCGTCCACCACCAGGGTGTCCCCGGTGTGGAAGGTGTTGGTGGGGTCGGCCAGGTAGGTGGCCACCGCGCCCATCTCGTCGGGCTCGGCCCAGCGCCGCACCGGGGTGCGCTGGGTGGTGGCCGTGCGGAAGCGGTCGTTCTCGAAGCCGGGCTGCCTCCCTGAAGGTGAGGAAGACCGCGGCCAGGTTCTTGTCGGCCTGGCGGCCCCAGATGACGATGTCGGCGCCGGCCCGGGCACAGGCCCGGGCCATGCCCAGCCCGATGCCACCGTTGCCGCCGGTGACGAGCACGACACGTCCGCTGAGGTCAGCCATGGCCGGCTGCCTACCACGGCTCAGGCCAGGGCGGCGAGGATGTCGGCCCAGTTGGTCATGACCACGAGGTGGCCGATGTCGGGCACCACGGTGAGGTCGCCCTTGCCGCCCACCTGGGACAGGTACCACTCGCCGTGGGCCGGGGTGACGACAGGGTCCCCGGCGCCGTACCACGCCGTGGTCGGGCAGCTCACCGAGGCCACGTTCTCGCCCCAGGGTGCCAGCGTGTAGGACACGATGTCGGCGGCCAGGCCGATCGCCCCCTGGGCGAAGGCCTCGACCAGCATGGCCTCCAGGCGCTCGCGTCGCCACGGCTCGGCGGCCAGGGCGGCGTCGTCGCCCTCGCTCCCGGACACCGATCCCACGGCGCCGGACGGGTCGTTGGCCATCTCGGCGAAGGCCGGCGTCATCTGCGTGGTGGCCGACAGGGCGACGTCGCGCATCGACTCGATCATGGCCATCTGCTCGTCGGGGATCCACGCCACCGCCTCGTGGGGGGCAGGGGTGGCGATGACGGCCAACGAGCTGACCAGCTCGGGTCGGTTTGCGGCCAGCGCCGCCGCCACCCGACCGCCGGCCGACCACCCCGCCACCGCGGCCCTGGTCACGCCCAGCTCGTCGAGGACCACGGCCACGTCGGCCGCGTAGCCGGCCACCGTCGGCAACTCGTTCTCGGGCAGTGGCGACGAGGCTCCGTAGCCGGCCCGGTCCAGGGCGATCAGGCGCACCCCTGCGGCGGTGGTGGCCTCGGGATTGGGGTCGAAGGCCCTGGACCCCGGCGCGGCGTGGCACAGGACGACCACGGGGCCATCGGCCGGTCCGGTCTCCAACACGGCAAGGGTGCGTCCGTCGGGGTGGAGGATGCGGTGCTCGGTGCTCATGACGTGGTCTTACCCCGCCTGGACGTCGACCTCCCGGGCGGGACGCGACACGACCGGCCCCGTGGAGGGAGGGCCGGCCGCATCGTGTGCCACCTGGTGTCGTGCCTACAGGGTCAGCTGAGGGCGATCTTGCAGTTGTCGCCGCCGAGGAACGGGGTGGCCGCGGCGAGGACCTCGCTGCGGGGAAGGGGCGTCTCGAACGCCCCCATGTACACGCCCCCCTCGGCCGGCTTGTCCAGCAGGTTCCCGATCACAGCCGCGTGGCGGGCTTCCACGCCGTAGATGCCCGCGGCCGCCTGGAGGATGCTCTTGTCGGTGATGAAGCCCGCCGCGCCCAGGTAGGCCTGCACGCCCAGGTTCTCGAACACGTAGGCCGTCTCCAGGAAGCTCTCCCGGGAACCGAACGCAGGGCCGAAGTCCACGCAGGGCGGGTCGACCGGGTCGGCCCCCAGGGTCTGGATGACGCTCTTGAGGCTGTAGACGTGGACGTTCTCGTCGGCGCCGACCTGGCTCAGGTACTCGGCCTCGAGGCCCTCGAGCAGACCGGCACCGTTGCCCTGGCGGTAGAACTCGGCCTCGAGGTACTCGAGGGTCAGGGCGTAGTTGAGGACGTCGATGTCGTCCTCGAAGTCACCGGACTGGGCGCCGAGGAACTTGGTGCCCAGCATGTTGACGGCGACCACCGCGGGGATGGCGACGGCTGCGCCCTTGGCCAGTGAACGTCGGGTGATGGCCATGTCAGGCACCTCCAGCGATGAAGCCGCCCGCGGCCTGCAGGATCACGCTCATGGGGGCGGGGTACTCGAACGGACCAGGGAAGGGACGACGACCGGTGAGCTGGGAGAGGATGGCCGCGTGTCGTGATTCGACGCCGGCGATGGACGCAGCGGCGGCGAGGATGTCGTAGTTGTCGACCTTGGCCACCTGGCCGTGGTAGGCGGAGACGCCGAACTCCTCGAAGCGCTGCGCCGTGCCCAGGAAGGTGTCCCGGTCGCCGAAGGTGCCGTCGGGGTACTGGAAGTTCGGCTTGGAGACCGGGGTCTCACCGAGGGACTGCAGCGTGGCCAGCAGGGCCTCGACGTGGGCCGCCTCATGTACGGCGATGGGAGCCACGAGCTCGAGGTCCCGGCCCGACAGGATGCCGGCGGCCAGGCCCCGGTCGTAGAAGTCGGACTCGAGGTACTCGAGGGTCAGGGCGTAGTTGAGGATGTCGATGTCCGAGGCGTCATCGCTGCCGCCACTGCCCATGGTGGCGGCGCCGGCCGGAGAGGCCAGCGACGTGAGACCACCGAGGGCCAGCGAGCTGCCGACGCCGACGACCGCCGCCCCCCGCAGGAAGCTGCGCCGGCTGACGCCGGACTTGAAATCCAGTACTGGTTGGCCGCCGAAGAGCGGTTCTGGGCTGATGCCGTGTGGCACTCGAAGTCCCCTTCTGTCCGTCACTGGTCCTGTGTCTGCCTGTGCGCCTCGCTGCCCCGAAGGCGCGCACCATCAGAACGGAGGGCGGCGGGGGCGTTGCACACGCTCGCCGTCGCTCCGTCCACAGGTCATTCGGACTAGTCATGTCAGGGGATTGGTCGCCGTCACAAAGATGACGGAAGTGCTGCGTCCGTGCCTCGGAACCGCTCGCTCGCGGGGTGGCTCAGCTGGTCGGACTCAGCTGGTGGGCTCGCCGACGATGACCTCGACGTGCTCGTGTTCCTGGGGGGCGGCCAGCAGGCCGGCGATGGCGGGGGCGTCGGCCAGGGGGTCGTCGTAGCGCCAGATGAGGTCGGGGACCTCGCCAGCCGGGGTGCGCACGCCGTTGTAGGAGGCGTGGCCCTTGTAGGCGCAGGTGCTGGTGAGGCTGGAGGCGGTGAGCGCGTCGGGGTCCCAGTCCTCACGGGGCAGGTAGTAGCGGGTGGGCAGGCCCGTCTCGAAGACCAGGGTGGGCCGGTCGCTGCGGGCCACCTCGGTGCCGTCGACCTCGACGACCACGGTGCGGCTGGCGTGGCGGGCGTCGATGCGGTGGAAGGGGTCGCGGGGATGGCCCACGAGCTCCTCGTCCTCCTCGTACCAGTGGTCGGGGATGCCGAAGTAGAAGGCGACGTAGTCGCTGAGGTCGGGTGCACCCTCGATGACCTCGTCGTAGCCCCAGACGGCGTTCTCGGCCACCTCGTCCCCGACCCTGATGGTCCAGTAGCGGGCATCGCCCTTGAAGGGGCAGTGGGTGCTGTGGTCGGTGGGTTCGAGCAGGTCGAAGCGCACGTCGGACCGGGGCAGGTAGTAGGTGGGCAGGAGGCGGGTCTCGTGGAGGAGCTTGGCCGCCTGGGTGTCGACCAGGGTCTCGCCGCCGAGGGTGGCCCGGATGCGTCCGGGCACGTCCTGGAACCAGAGCACGTGGGCGGGGCCCTCGATGCGCTGGTTGATGTCAGCGGCGTCGGCCTTGCGTGCGAAGGGTCCACTGCCGATGGTGAGTGACATCCCTCGACGCTAGTGCCCGATCCCGCATGGTTCGCCCGGGTCGGAAGCGGTCCAGGCCCCGGCGCGCTCGTCCTCGAAGGCCTTGCGCACCCTGGTGGGGGCCCGCACCCGCCAGGCGTCGGTCAACAGCTCGATGAGCTCGTCGGTGTCGACCTCGGCCATCTGGGCCAGCACCATGGGGTGCCCGTCGTAGTGCGGGGTGGTGGTGAACTTGGCCGGGTCCGAGGCCAGCAGGGCCTCCTTGTCCTCGAGGTCGGCGCACCACACCACCACGGCCTCGCCAGCGTCGTGGATGCGGGCGAACAGCTTGTCCTTGACCCGGAAGCCCGGCGTCCCGTAGGACGGCTTCTCCGTCGTGGACGGCAGCGACACGGCGATTCGGCGCACGTCGTCTTCGGTGACCATGGACGCGATCATCGCGCCGTCGCCGGCCATCGGGGCCCGGGTCAGGGTCGGCATGGGGGTGGGACCGGGGGTGGGTCAGGGTCATCCCTGATGGTCTCAGGTGGCCGTTGGCCCCATCGTGGAGCCATGGCCGCCAACGCCGCACCCGACCTCCCCGAACCCACCGACCCCGTTGACCCCGTTGATCCCGCCGACCCCGTTGATCCCGCCGACCCCGCCGAGGCGGAAGGCGTCGTGGTCATCGAATCCGCCGATCCGGACATGGCGCCGCCTCCGCCGCCGTTGCCGGACCCCACGACAGGGGCGTGGGTGCCCTCCTCGGCCTTCCCGGAGTCGGTCCCCCCGTGGTCGGACAACCCGGCGGGGCCTCTCCGACTGGTCCCCGCCTTCCCCGGGCGACCGCGCCGGACCGGTGCCCCCTCGTCCGGCCCCGATGGCCCGCCCCCCGGCGCCGCGCCGGGTTGGACCGCAGCTACCCCACCACCCCCCGACCCCGGGGCCGCCGGCCCCGGCCCCACCCCGGAGGACCGACCGATGTCCGACCCGTCCGCACCCCGAACCCTGCGCCGCAGCCGAGATGACCGGGTCCTGGCCGGCGTCTGTGCCGGGGTGGCCCGCTACGTCGGCATCGACGTCACCGTGGTGCGCATCCTCGCCGTCGTCGCCGTGGTGCTCGGTGGTCCCGGCCTGCTCCTCTACGCCGCGGGCTGGCTGTTGATGCCCAAGGAGGACGGGCCCTCGGTGGTGGCCGACTGGCAGCACAACCGGGCCGCCTGAACCCGGATCTGGCTCGACCGGATCTGACCAGACCTGACCTGACCCCGGACGCAGGGCGGCCGGACCCTTGGGGTCCGGCCGGTCCGCGTGCTGGGTGTGCTGGTGCCGGAGTCGCTCAGGCGTCGACGTCGAGGTCGAGGTCGGTGTCCTCGACGTGGTGCAGGTCGACGTCGGTGTCGACGTCGGTGTCGGTCGACTCGAAGGACGACTGGTCCACGAAGCTGTCGTTGTCCTCGAACACATCGTTGTCCTCGAAGGTCGAGGTCAGCTGGGTGTCGGTGTTGAACGAGTCGGCGATCTCGGTGTTGAACGAGCCGTCGACGCTGTTGTCCTGCAGGAACGTGTCCACCGAGTTGTCGGTGGTGGACTGGTCGACGAAGGTGTCGTTGTCCTGGATGGCGGTCTGGTCGTTGCCGTCGCCGATGGCCAGGTTGGCGTTGCCCGTCACGTCGTCCATGTCGACGTCCACGTCACCGGTGACGTCGTTGCCGTTGCCGACGATGGTCTGGCCGTCGCCCTGGCTGTCCACGTCGATCAGGGTGCCGGAACCCACGTTGGCGTTCTGGGCGTCGATGTCGTTCAGGTCGCCCGAGCCCAGGTTGGCGTTGTCGGCTTCCACGTTGGTGGCGTCGCCCCGGCCGAAGGACATGGCCCCGACCTCGGAGCCCGTCAGGGTGATGTTGCCATCGCCGATGGTGGCGCCATCAGCGTCGACATCGCCGTCGCCGTTCTGGATGCCCTCGAAGCGCCCGGTGTTGATGGCGCTCTCGTCGACATCGTCACCGACGGCCACGGCGCCACGGTCCGCCGACGTGGTCTCCTCGTCGATGTCGATGTCGCTGTTCCACTCGGTGAAGGTGGTGTTGATCTTGTTGTCGGCCATGTCCCCGGTCTCCTCCAGTGCCCGCCCGCCTCGCTCGGCGGGGATGTCCTGAACCTATGACAGGGGTCTCGTCGGCGATACGGGGGAATCCCCCTAAATGACCCCCTCATCGGGGACCTGCGGGTGTGGTCGACGCGTCCATGACGGCGATCTGTGACGAAGCCGACCACGGGTGTCCGATCGGCTACTCACCGACCCGGGAGAAGGTGGTCCACGACCCGTCGGCCTGGATGACGGCCAGGTAGCCGCTGGCGGCGTCGTACCAACGGGCCGAGCCGTCGGCCCGCACCTCGGGAGCGGCGCTGAACGTCATCGTCAGCTCGTCGGCCACCGTCGCGCCCCCCGCCGCGTCGACCCTGTTCCAGTAGTCGACGGGCTCGGTGGGTGAGGGTGCCCCCAGCAGCGGCAGGTAGCGGAAGCCGGCGGCCGACTGGGCGGCCACGGCCACGTAGTCGGTGTCAGCCGCGGCGGCGAGCACGGCCGCCGCCCGACCCCGTTGGGCCTCGGACAGCGGCGGTGCCGGCCGGCCCTCACCGGTGTCCGACCCCGTGGTGTCGGCGCCGGCGCCGGCGCCGGTGGTGGTGGGGTTGGCCGGGCTGACGGTGATGGACGTCGGTGCCGCCTCGGTGGTCGCGGTGGTGGCCGGACCGGTGGTGCCGGCGGGCGCCGCCGTTGACGCACAGCGTGGGAAGCGGGCAGCCATGGCCGTGGGTGCACCGAGCGCGATCACCGTGTCCCGGCAGATGGTGGCGGGCAGGGCAGAGAACCGACGCCACGTGCCTGCGCTCAGACGGACCACGATGGCGCCCTGGCCTGCGCACCGGCTCCCGTCGCAGGCCGGGGTGACCACGGCCCAACCCCCGGCACAGCTCCCGGGCTCGACCACCACGTCACCGAGCTCGCCGGCAACGGCCGCGGCCACGGTAGGGGCCGAACACGATCCCGATCCCCGGGTGAGGGACAGCGTGGCCTCGACGGGGTCTCCATCGGCCTCCGATCCCGGGGCCGGCTCGGCCAGGGAACGCAGCAGCGAGGACGAGCGCGCCACCGCCCCCCACACCGCTCCGGCCAGCTCGGACAGGGTGGCGGCCCGGGCCGTGGCATCGGGCCGGGTCGGACCATCGGCCAGGGTGGCGTCGTCGGCCACCATGGCGCCGGGCAGGCATCGCGCCGCGGCCCGCAGCGCCGCGGTGGGGCGTCGCGAGCCCTCGGCTGCCGCCGTGGCCGCCAACGCACCCGGGCACGCCCCACCCTCGAGGCGAGCCGCCAGTCGGGCGGACAGGGCGACAGGGTCGGTGCGGACGCCCAACAGGCCATCGAGCCCCTGGTACACCTCGGTGCCTCTCGCCAAGGCGGCGACGAGGGCAGACAGGGCGTCGTCGGTGGCGGTCAGGGTCCCCGCCGCTCCCTCGGGGACGATCAGGGTCACCGTCTCACCCCGGGCCACCACCCGGGACCGGGGCGCTCCCGTCACCGTGGTCGACACCGTCGTGGCCGAAGCCGCACCGGCCGACCGGGCCGAGCCCACCACGGCCCGGCCCACGGCCAGCGAGGTGGGGGCGGGGTCCGAAGCCACCGACGGGCTGGTGGCCCCGACCGGTACCGAGCTCTCGGGGGTGCGCTCGGTCCACGCCGTGGGCACGCCCAGGGTCAGGGCCCGGCCGCCGGTGTTCGTCACCCGCAGTGTGGTCGAGCCCGCTTCGATCCCCACGCACCAGCGCAGCGGGGCCTGCGCTGAGGTCACCACGACCACGCCGGCGTCACGGGCGGCGTCGGCGCCCACGCACTCCGGGCCGCCCACCGGGGCATCGGCCTCGGTGCGGGGACGGACGGCGAGGTGGTCGGTGGCCCAGGGCACCAGGTCGACCAGGGCGGGCCGCAAGCCACCCAGGATCGAGGTGGTGGCGGTCAGGGTGGCCTGGCCGGGCGTCCAGCGCGAGCCCAGGGCCACGCCGTCGCCATCGAGCACCAGAGGCCAGGACCGCTCGGGGTCGAGGTCGGCGGGCAGGGTGGTGGTGATCTCGGCGTGACCACGCAGAGTGGTTCCCAGCAGCTCCACCTGGACGGCGGCGCCGGTGTCGCGGACGTGGTCGGCCAACGGGACGGACCGCGACGAGAGGCTGAGGCGCAGCGTGCCCGAGCGATCGACGGTGCCGGTGGGGAGACGCACCGTCACCCCGGCCAGGGTGGCCGACGCGGCCACACCGGGGGCCACCGCGACCTGGGCCGTCGAGCCCTCGGGTGGGGTGAGCCCCCGTCGAGCGGCCTGGTCGCCGCCGGTGGTGGTGCAACTGGCGGCCACCAGGCCGATCAGCGTCGCCGCACCCAGGACCACCAGCCCTCGTCGCAACCTCGGCCCACGCATCGACCTGCCACCTCCTGCAGCCGGAACCTAGCGGAGAGTGGTCGCGGGTTCGCGGATACCCTGGGTTGGGCAAAGAGGTGGCATGGACGAGAGCCCGACCAACGACGGCGAGGTGACGGACATGACCTCCGAGAGCGCAGCGGCGTCCGAGAGCGCGGACCAGCCCGAGAAGGCACAGCTGCCCGACGGGATGCAGGTGACCGACAACGTCGCCGCGTCCCGCTACGAGCTCGAGGTCGACGGCGCCTTGGTGGGCATCGCCTCGTACCAGCTCGTCGATGGCGCCGCGGTGATCCACCACACCGAGATCTCGCCCCGCCGCCAGGGCAACGGCCTGGGGGCGGTGCTGGTGGGCGCGGCGCTCGACGACCTGCGCGGCCGGGGTCTGGGTGTCGTGCCCCGGTGCTGGTACGTGGGCCAGTTCATCGACGAGAACCCGGCCTACGCCGACATGCTGTCCGGCGCGGGCTGACCCGGGGCCGGGCCGGGCCGGGCCGGGGCCCGGTGGCGGTCAGCGTCGGCGGCGGTCCAGGCGGGCGGTGACCTTGCGCAGGTCGCCGCCGCTCACCGCCCGGCGGGCCAGGCGGTCACTGGGTTCGTCGACGGACCGTTCGGCCAACGCCACCAGGTCGCGCTGGACCTTGGGCTTGCGCAACCGGTCGAAGCAGGACACGCGGCCGTCGACCTCGAGGACCGCGATCGGCCCCGAGCACAGGCCCAGGCACCGCACCTCGCTCACCTTGACACCGGCCTTGGTCAGCCGCCGCTGCAGGTCGTCGAAGGCGTCCGCCTCCTTGCGCTGGCAGTGACTGCCCGTGCACAGCGTGGCGGTGGGCCGGCTCACGCGTCGACCTCGACCGACGTTCCCTGGACCGACGCTTCCTCGACCGACGCGCCCTCGACGGACGTCCCCTCGGGTTCGTCATCCTCTTCGGCAGGGTCGTAGGGGTGGGTGGCGTGGCGCCAGTAGCCGACCATGCACACCGCCTCGCGCCGCAGGCCCCGCTCCTGGCGCAGGTGGCGGCGCACGGCGCTGATGCCCCGGCTCTCGGCCGCCCCCCAGGCGTAGTGCACGCCCGGCGGCAGGTCGGCGGCGACGACGGCGTCGAGCAGTCGACGGGAGGTGCCGCCGTCGGAGACGTCGAGGTGCAACCACGTCACCTCGACGTCTCCCGAGGTGTCGAGCTCCTGGCGCTCGCCGGCGTCGGGGATCTCGAGGAGGACCCGGGCCACCTTGCGGCGCATGCCCGGGGTCAGCTCCCGGGTGCGGACCACGGAGGTCACGAAGGTCTTGATGCGCGCCAGTGCGGCCATCACGGCGTCATGATCCCGCAGAGGTCGCCGTCGTCGCTCACCGCAGGCCTCCCGTGGGGGTCATCATCAAGAACGCAAGCTAGGTCATGTTAAGCGGGCTGTCCATGCTCCGGAGAGCGTTCGGTCCTACCGTCGGGACGGGTCCCGACCGTCGGGCCCCGACCCGACCGTCGAGGAGGGCAGCGCGTGGCGCCGCGACCGGACAGGGAGCACTGGGCCCGGGTGGCCCGGCAGTGGACGGCCTGGGCCCGTTCGCCCGACCACGACGCCTTCTGGGCCTACCGCCACGCCCTGCCCGCCTTCATCGGTGGCCCGGTCGTTCCCGGCGCGGAGGTGGCGCTGGACGTCGGTTGCGGCGAGGGGCGCATCTCCCGTGAGCTGGCGGCCCTGGGCTACGAGGTGACGGCGAGCGACACCGTGGCCGAGCTCGTCGACATTGCCCGCCAGGCCGGTTCGGCGACGCGCTACGTGGTGGCCGACGCTGACGCCCTACCCTTCGACGACGGTAGCTTCGACCTGGTCACGGCGTACAACGTGCTCATGGACGTGGCCGACGTGCCTGCGGCGGTGGCCGAGATGCGCCGGGTGCTGCGCCCCGGCGGTGCCGTGGTGCTGTCCCTGGTCCACCCGTTCCGGGACCGGGGCGCCTTCGCCGGCGCCCGCGTCGCCTTCCCCCGCCTGGCGCCATGGACCCGGGTGCCCATGTTCCTGTGGCTCCACGCCCGGGCCCTACCCGACCCCGTCGAAGCTGGCTCCACCCGTCGAATCGACGGCGAATCAGCGGGCAGTCAGACGACGACGGAGCGGCGGGCGGCGGGGGCCCCCAGGGCGCTGTCCGAGTAGACCCCCCAGGCGTCGGCCAGGCGGTCGACCACGGCGCGCAGCATGTCGTGGGGGGCGGTGAAGGGCAGGCGCAGGTGGTCGTGGTGGCCGCCGGCGGGGGACATGGCCCCACCGGGGATGACCTCGACGCCGTGGCGCAGGGCGACCTGGGCGAAGGCCGCCGCCGTGCCGTGGGGCAGGCGGATCCACAGCGAGGGCCCCCCGGCGGGCGGGGACCACGACCAGTCGGGCAGGCGGTCACGCAGCAGGTCGCCGACCACGGCCAACGACGTCTTGAGCTCGGCGCGACGATCGGCCCGCAGGGCGTGCACGTCATGGAGCATGCGGGCGCACACGGCCTGGTCGAACAGCGGGGTGCCCAGGTCCCGGCACGCCTTCAGCTCCCCCAGGCGACCCACCACGTCGACGGGTCCCCGCAACCAACCCACCCGCAGCCCCCCCCACACCAGCTTGGAGAAGGACCCCACGGTGATGATGGGGGTGCCGGGTGAGGCGTAGGCGGCGATGGGCAGCCCCGGCTCGACGTCGAGCCGGTTGTGCTCGAGGGCGTTGTCCTCGATGAGGGGCACCCCGGTGGCCTCGGCCAGCTCGGCCAGGGCCTGGCGGCGGTGACGGGCCAGCGATGCCCCCGTCGGGTTGTGGAACGAGGGGATCAGGTAGACGAGCGACGGCCGGGAGTCGTGCAGGGCCCGGCGCACCTGGTCCACGTCGACGCCGTCCTCGTCGACGCCGGCGGGGATGAAGCCCGTGGCCGTGGAGCGCAGGGCGTCGAGGGTGCCCGAGAACGTGGGCGACTCGACGACCACCCGATCCCCGGGCTGCAGGTACAGCGACGCCGCCAGCTGCACCGCCTGCTGGGCCCCCGTGGTCACCATGATCTGGTCGGGCGAGGTGGGCAGCCCCTCGGCGGTGTGCAGGTCGGCCAGGCCGGCCCGCAGCTCGGGCAGGCCCAGGGGCAGGTAGCCGTTGAAGCGCAACAGGGTGGTGGGGGCCTCGGCGGCCACGGCGGCCATGGCCCCGGCCAGGGCGGGGTGGGCCGTCTGGACGGCACAGGCCAACGAGATGATGTCGTCGGTCTCCCCGGCCAGCAGGCTGCGGTACAGGGGGTTGAGGGGGGAGCCGGCCACGGGCAGCACCGGGCTGACCGTGCCCCGCAGCGCCACCCGGGTGCCGCTGCCCTGCCGGCTGGCGAGGACGCCCTGGCCCCGTAGGGCGTCGTAGGCGGCGACCACGGTGCTGCGGCTGACGAGCAGGCGCCGGGCCAGCTCGCGCTCGGACGGCAGGCGGGTGCCCGGGATCAGCTGGCGGCTGTCGATGGCCCGTCGCAGGGCGTCACCCAACTTGACGTGCAGGGATCCGGTGCCGCTCGACCACAGCCCGAGCGCCTCGACGACGTCGTTCCTGCCCTCGTCCATCCGGGGAGTCCCTTCGACACAGGCCACTTTCCTGCGAAGTGGCCCTGGTCTCTAGGGCCACTTCGTCAGATGGTAGGCGCTGTTGCCGACAAGTGGACTGGTCGGCCGGAAGTGTCGAGGAGGCCACCATGTTCGACGTGCACTGCGAAGGTCACGGCGGGCGCGTGTTGTTGGACGCCAGCGACGTGGTGGGCATGGTCAACGCCCCCGATGCCATCTACCTGCACTGGCGTTGTTGGTGTGGTCACGAGGGCACGTCGAGGACCGGGCGCCGGGTGGCCGCGGCCGGCGCGGTCGTCGACACCCCGCGGCCGGCGCCCCGCCTCCGGTCACACGCCGTGCTCTGACGTTTATCTGCTCCGAGGGTGAGGAAAGACGCCCACTGGGGGATGGTTAGGGGCGACACAGGAGTGGGTTTGCAGATGAGGGTTCACGTCGGGTGCGAGTTCGTGCAGTGGGTGCCCATCCCAACGCACGCGGTGATGCAGGTCGAGCCGCGGCCAGACGGTGACTTCCGCGTCACCGAAGCGGAGTGGGACGACGAGACGGCGGCGACGTCGCACACGTACCACGACGTCTACGGCAACCTGTGCCGACGGCTGACGCTGCCGGCGGGGGAGTCGACCATCCGCTTCGACGCCTTCGTCGAGGTGTCTCCCGACGTCGACGAGTTCGACCCCACCGCCGGGGTGGTGCCCTCGTCCGAGCTGCCCGACGACGTGCTCGCCTTCACCCTGCCCAGTCGGTTCTGCCCGTCCGACGAGATGGGCTCCGTGGCCCGGAACCTGTTCTCCTCCTACAGCCCGGGCTACGGCCAGGTGCAGGCGGTGTGCGACTGGGTGCACGACAACCTGACGTTCGGCTACGGCTCGAGCGGTCCCACCACCACGGCGGCCAACGTCTATGACGCCCGCCGGGGCGTGTGCCGCGACTTCGCCCACCTGGCCATCACCTTCTGCCGGGCCCTCAACGTGCCCACCCGCTACGCCTTCGGCTACCTGCCCGACATCGGCGTGCCCCCTCCCGGGGACCCCATGGACTTCTGCGCGTGGATGGAGGTCTACCTGGGGGGGCGGTGGTTCACGTTCGACCCCCGCAACAACCGGCCCCGGGCCGGGCGGGTGCTCATCGGACGGGGTCGCGACGCCCTCGACGTGGCCATGGTGACCTCCTTCGGCCTGGCCGACCTCAACTCCATGGTGGTGTGGGCGGAAGAGGCCCCCGAGGACGAGGCTGCCCTGCCCGTGCGCCTGTGGCGCAAGCTGCACAGCTGACGCTGCTGGCGGGCGGACGCGACACCGCCCGCCGGTGTGGCCGGCGGGCGGTGCGGTCATCTGGCTGCGGGTCGGTCGACGTGGCCGCTCGGTGGACCGTGGCCGGTCAGTCGAGGTAGCCGGTCAGTCGAACAGGCTCTCAGTCGAAGTAGCCGAAGACGTCGTAGACCAGGTGGGCGGTGCCGGTGCTGTTGTACGCCGTGAGCTGGCCCCATCCGCCCAGGGCGGTGAGCACGTGGTTGGCCCGGGTCAGGCCCGGCGACGTGTTCTGGGTCGACACCCCGGGTCGGGGGGCGCCGGGGAACACGCTGAAGTAGCCGAGGCCGGTGGCCTGGGTGACGGTGGCGTTGACGGCCACGGCCTTGGCCGACGCCGGGATGGGAGCCGTGCGGGCCCACACCCGCTCGGCGCCCTCCCCGATGGGGGCCCCGCTTCGGGTGTCGAGCACCCGGGTGGGGGCGACCTCGTGGTAGCCGAGGCCCGTGTCCACGGTGCCGTCGTCGTACCAGCCGACCACGTCGAGGATGACGTCGGTGCTGCCCTGGGGGTTGTAGACGACGGCGTTGCCGGCACCGTCGACCCCGGTGATCACGGCGTTGGGCACCGTCTGCTGGGCGGTGAAGTTCAGGTTGGAGGCCAACGGCCGGGCCGCACCCGCGGGGTAGACGGTGAGGTAGCCGCCGGTGGTCGAGCCCGTCGAGGTGACGTTGAGGGCCACCGCCTTCAGCTTGCCGGCCACGACGCCGGGCACGCCGGCGAAGCTGAACGTGCGGGCCTCACCTGCGCCCAGGGGGGCGCCGGCCCGGGTGTCCGCCCAGCGGACCGGGCTCATGGCGTGCAAGCCGCCGCCCGTGGGCACCGCGGCGGTGGGGGCGTAGTAGCCGACCACGTCGAGGAGCACGTGGGCGGTGCCGGCACCGTTGAGCACGAACACGCCACCGTCGATGCCGATGGGGGAGGTGACCAGGTTGGGCACCGTGTCGTTGACCTCGGAGTTGAGGTTGGAGATGCCGGGGAAGCCGATGTCGGACGGGTACACGGCCACGAACGTGGGCTGGGTGGGCTCGACGACGGTGGCGTTGAGCACGATGGAGGTGGCCGAGGCAGGCACGTCGGCCACACCCCGCACGACGACCCGCACCGGCTCCAGCGGCCCGAGCTTGTTGCCGCTGCGGGTGTCGAGCACCCGGGACGGCGTCACCGCCGTGTACTTGGCCCCGGTGCCCGTGCTCACGGGAGGAGCGGTGGTCGTCGTCGAGCCACCACCACCGGCGGTACCGGCCTCAGCGGCACCCACGAAGACCGCGGGAGCAGCCGTGGCCCCGATGACCGCGTTGCGCACGACGCCGCCGTCCTTGGTGTCGACCAGGCCCATGGTGAACGTGTTGTTGCCGCTCAGCTGGGGGTAGTCCGCCGCCGGGGAGCGGCCGAAGCCGAACACGGCCATCGAGTCGGCGCCGGCGCCGGCGGCCAGGGAGCCGTCCGTCGGGTTGTCTTCGTCCTGGTGGGCGAAGAAGATCGACCGTCCGACAGTGGCACCGGTGCCGTTGGTGAAGGCGATCCACTCGGCGGCGCCGGCGTCGCCCAGGGACGAGATGTCGCCCTCGACGTTGGCCGACAGGGGCAAGGTGGCCACGGTGCCGCCCGAGGGCTTGAGCACGGACTCGCCACCGACGATGCCACCACCCGGGGTGCCCTCATAGAGCCACCAGTAGGGGACGGGGGCCGCGGTGAGGGTCGAGCGCACGAAGCCGGGGTAGATCTCGTGGATGGTGCTGTTGCCACCACCATCGGCCTTGATCACGACCTTGACCGGACCCGAGCTCAGCAGGGTGGTGGTGGCCTGGGTGCCACCGGGGTGGTACCAGTCGTCGTTCAGGTTGGGGGTGCCCCGGAAGCGGCGGTTGGAGCTGGCGTTGTTCTCGTAGCCGATCCAGTCGGCGCCCGAGGCGTCGTCGAAGCTGGAGAAGGCGCCGCCCTGCTTCTGGAAGTACCAGGTGCCGGCCGTGGTGGCGATCTTGTAGGAGTCCTGGCCGGCGTCGTCCGCGCTGGACAGGGTGATGGGGGTGGCCGCGCTCTGGGTTGGCACCGAGGCGCCGGCCTTGTCGAAGTACACGTCGTAGCGATGGGCGCCAGCCGAGGTGGCCGGGGCCAGGAAGACGAGCTTCTTGGTCCCGTTGTCGTCGTCGACCTGGACGGGCAGTGAAGGCCCGGTGGGGTTGTTCCCGCTGACCTCGACGACCCGCACGGTGGCGGTGTCGACGGTGCCCGTCCCGCCGGCCGCGGTGAGCAGGCTGTTGAAGTCCACCGTGGTCTCCACGGGGACGGCCTGGCCCGACGTGCCCGGGAAGGTCACGGTGATTGGGGCGCGGAAGGCACCCCCGCCGGCCCACCACGGGTCACCGGCTGCGGCCTTGGCGCTCAACGCGGGCAGGCCCAGCGCGGCGGCGCCCGCCAACGCGGCCAGCGCGGCGGCGACGATCCTCTTCCGACCAGCAGGCTTCATGGACACCCCGTCCTCGACATCTCGCAGGCAGATCTCAGTAGAACCTCAGGGAAGGCCCGATGGGACGCCGCCGATAGGGATTGATGGTCCCGCCCGAGGGCGGCTGGTCAACCACGCGTAGCGGTCAGCCACTCGTCCCGGGGTGGGGGCCGTTCGCCCGTCGCCGTCGTCCGCCGTGCCATCCGCGGGGCCACGCGCCGCGCCCGGAGTTGGACCGGACCGCCATCGTCACGTCGCCCCCTGCGGACGCCGTGATGCTAGCGGCGGCCTCACCCCCTCCCACCTGCCCGTTCAACCCTCACGCCACGTCATGGCGCGCCGCTCGATGGCATAGCCAGACCAGGCTTGGGGCGGCGTAGCCGTGTTCCGTCAGGACGTGCGGAAGCTGCGGGCACAGCCGTCGCCCGCGCCTCACCCCACTGGTGGGCGAAGGTACCCGTCCCCGCTGCGCATCGTTCGCCGCCGCCCCCGTGCGCTGACAGGCAACTGCCGGTCATCCCGCATCCCATCGACAGCTCTGGCTCGGTTCGGGGATGCGTGAGGACCTCTTGAGCGCCCTGTGGTGCCCGCTCGACCACGGTGACCTCCGAGACGATCAGACCGCAGCGGTGTGCGTGACCTGCGGTCACCGCTACCCGGTCACCGCTACCCGGTCATCGACGGCGTGCTCTCGTTCCTCGACCTCGGTTCGGGTCCGGGGCGGGTCACCGAGCACCGGGCCCGGGACCTGGGCCGAGCCACCATCGGGCTCGACTACAGCCTGGAGTCCCTCCGCCTGCTGGTGAAGCGCTGTGCGGGACTGCCCGTGCTGGACGTGCACGCCGACGGCCGGGCCTGCCCATCCGGGACGGGGCCATGGCCGGGGCCACGTCGGCCCAGTGCTACGAGCACCTGCGCCCCGGTGACCGCCACCGCATGCTCGGTGAAGCCGCCCGGGTGCTGGCTCCCGGCGCCCGCCTGGTCGTGTCCACCCTCAACTACAGCCTGACGTTCCGGCTGTGGAAGCTGCAGGGCAACGAAGGTGCCCGGGGCGGGGAGCACATGTACGGCAGCGACTACCACTACGTGCGCCAGACCCCCCGTGAGTTCCGGGCCGAACTGACCACGGTGTTCGACGACGTGGACCTGGCCGCCACCCGCAGCATCCCCGCCCGCAGCCTGTCGGTGGCCGTGGGCAAGGTGGCGGGCCGCCGCCGGGGTGACGCCTTCATGGGCTGGATGAGCCGCACCGGCTACCGCATCGACCGGGCCATCGAGCGCACCCCCCCTGGCCTTCGTCAACGGCTTCCTGCTGCTGGGCACGGCCACGCGGGGTCCCGGTGACCGCATCACCGTCGACGACCGCGTCGTCGACCTGCGCCAGGGCCCCGAGGAGACCACGGAGGAGAGCGCGGCCGATACCACGGCCGATACCCGGGCCTGACGCTGCGGCCCCGGCCCCGGGGGGCGCCCCGCTCAGTGGGCGGTGACGGGCAGGTGCTGGGGGCCGGAGATGAACGTCGACGCCATCCACTCGGTGTCCCCGGCCCGTCGCAGGTCGGGTAGCCGCACCAGCAGCTCGCCCAGCAGGGCGCCGATCTCGACGCGGGCGATGTGGGCCCCCAGGCAGAAGTGGGGGCCGCCACCGCCGAAGGCCACGTGGTCGTTGGACGTCCGGGCCAGGTCGAGTCGGTCGGCGTCGGGGAAGTGGTCCCCGTCGCGGTTGGCCGAGGCGTAGTACATGACCACCTTGTCGCCCGCGGCGATGGCCCGACCGGCGAGCTCGGTGTCCCGGGTGGCCCGGCGGCGCATGTAGACGACGGGGCTGACCCAGCGCAGCAGCTCCTCCACCGCGGTGGCCACGACGTCGGTCGCACCGGCGGCCGCGGCGCCCTGCAGGTGGGCCAGCTGGTCGGGGTGCTCGAACAGGGCGTCCATGCCCCCGGCCACCAGGTTGCGGGTGGTGTCCCCGCCCGCGTCGACCAGGAGCATGAAGAACAGGTCGAAGTCGATCTCGTCGAGGCGGCGGCCGTCCACCTCGGCCTGCACGAGCACGGTGGCCAGGTCGTCACCGGGGTGGGCGGCCTTGTCCCGCCACACCCCCGAGGCGTAGGCGAACATGTCCCGCACAGCCTGGGCTGCGGCTCCGGGTGCCAGGGTCGACGGCGCCGCGTGCACGGTCTCGGTCAGCCGGTAGAGGTCGACCCCGTCGGCGCGGGCAATGCCCAACATGTCGGCGATGACCCACGACGGCATGAGCCCGGCCACGTCCTCGACCAGGTCGAAGTGGTCGCGGTCCACGACGCGGTCCACGATGTCACCGGCGATGGCCTCGATGCGGGGGCGCATGGCCCGTGCCGCCCGGGGCAGGAAGTCGGCCACCAGGGCCCGGCGGTAGGCCGTGTGCCCGGGCGGGTCCATCATCAGCATCATCTTGTGGTCCCCGACCTCGAGGGAGGTGCCGTCGGGGATCATGATGGTGGGCTCGGACGAGAAGGTCGTTGCGTCCCGCCCCACGGCCTTGACGTCGTCGAAGCGGGTCACCGCCCAGAAGCCGGGGCCGGTGGGCTCGCCGTGGCGGTGCACGGGGTCGTTGGCCCGCAGCCAGGCGTACTGGTCGTGCGGTTGGCCGGCGGCGAAGGACGCCGGCGCCAGCAGGTCGATGGCCGGCGCCGTGCTGGTCCTCCCCGACGGAGTCATCGACAGGACCGTACCCGCCTCCCGTCACCAGCCGGCTGCTCG
This sequence comes from Acidimicrobiales bacterium, assembly GCA_038255145.1. GTDB lineage: Bacteria > Actinomycetota > Acidimicrobiia > Acidimicrobiales > CAIXPF01 > WHTX01. The sequence goes on along the minus strand of JBBSLP010000001.1, from coordinate 59,532 downwards.
TGGTGCCGCGCGTTGGTTCGTCGGTGCATCGGGGAGCCAGGCGGTGGGGTCGTTGAGGTAGAAGCCGAAGGCGCAGTCGAGGCTTCTTCGGGGGCGCCGGCGGTCCATGCCGTTGGGGAGGAAGTTGTCCTGGTAGTCGTCGTGGTTGGCCCGGTAGAGGGCGAAGCCTCAGGTGTGGGCGGATCCGCCGTAGCGCTGGCGGCTCAGCTTGAGGCTGGTCTTGGCCGATGCGGCAGGCGCCTTCACGGTCCCAGTTTGGCGTGCCCGTGGTCCGTCAGGCGGCGAGAGGGACAGCGTCTCGGGGTCGGTGGGCGTCGACGCGTTCAACCATGGCGGCGAGATCGCTGCTCGTGAAAGCCGATCGAAGGGAGCGGCCGTCTGGTTGTAGGTCTCCGTAGGCCCCGTCTCGGGGTTGCGGCTGTCAACGAGTGGCTGTTTCGACGGCCTGGCGCAGGACGACCACCACGCCGTCGGCCGCGCCATTCGGGCCGTCGAGCACACGGTTGGCGGGTGCTGCGGAATCGTCGGTAGCCGCTTCGGCGACAACGACGACGAGGCGATCTCGGCCGCTGCGCTTGGCCTCGAACAACGCCGAGTCGGCCCGAGCCAGGAGCAGGTCGAGGTCTTCGACGAGGAGCGCCGGCGTGGAGCCGAAGCTCGACGTGAAGGCGGGCAGGCCTGCCTCCTTGATCGCCCGTTGCAGGTTCTCTCGCACCCGACCGAGCGTCTCCGTCGCCCGATCTTGGTCGCAGCTCGGGAAGAAGACGGCGAACTCCTCGCCGCCACGCCGAGAGACCAGATCGTTGGGGCCCACCGTCTTGCGCAACGTCTCGGCGAAAAGGCGTAGTGCTCGGTCCCCTGTCTCGTGTCCGAAGGTGTCGTTGATGGCCTTGAAGTGGTCGAGGTCGGCCATGACGACCACCCCGCTCCCACCGGGCGAGCGCTCGCGCATCTGGAGGAAGGCGTTCTCGAAGGAGCGCCGGTTCATCAACCCCGTCAAGGCATCCGTGGCCGCCTGAAGCTGGGTCTCCGCGACGATGCGCAACATCCCCAGGCGAGCCCCCGCCTGCTGCGCGATCGCTTCCAGGTCCTGCACGACGCCGCCGTCGACCTGGGTGTCGACCTCGTGCACCGTGTGGATGACTCCGACCGTGCGGCCCATCACCGAGACAGGGATGCAGATGGCGGCGCAGCGGCCAGTGACCCGACCAGCCAGCTTCGGGCATGCATTGACCGCGTCGCTGTCCGCGAAGCGGTGCACCCGTGCCCGTCGCGCTGCCGGGCACTCCTGGGGCGAACCCACCCCACATCCGGCGACGCTGCCGGCGGGGGCCGACACCGCCTTGCGAGACAGGCGCGCATGGCTGTTGTCCGCCAACAACAACTCGGTCATGGAGTCGGGCAGGACCACCGAGAAGCCGCGCTCGATCACCCGCAGCGCCTCCGTTTCGGTCTCAGCCATCTCCAACGCATCCGTGACCTGCGACTCCAGGTCGCGATGGCTCCGCTCCTCGTCGAGCCGCGTCTGCTGGGCGTCGGCCCAGGCGTCGGCCGTCGCGACCCGTTTGGCGATGACGCCGAGGACGACCACGATGATCGGTAGGTTCAGCACCGCGACCAGGCCTGTGCCGACGGCCCACTGGGCGGACACCGACGTCACAAGGTGATCGGCCAGCCAGAAAGATGCGAAGGCGGCGACCGGGGCGACCATGAACACCACAAGCGCTAGAGCCTGCAACGTACGCCGGAACGACCCACGCGCCACGTGCAGCTCACTCGGCTGTGCGGTGTCGATCGACTTCATCATCTTCACTCCGTCCAAGCGGTGGTGGGGCCAGAACGATCAACCCGCCCCCTCTATCGGTCACCGGACCCGCCGGCTTGACGGGCCACTTCGTGATGCATGAACGCCAGGGCGACACCAACGGCACAGACCCGCGCTGGGCTCACAGCGCCGGCGCGGGCTACGGGGTGACGGTGGAGATGGGGTGACGGTGGAGATGGGGTGAGGGTGGAGATGTCGATGGTGCCCGACGTGGCGCCTGAGGGGTCGAGTCCGACGGTGAGGGCCAGGGCTTCGGAACCGACCAGGGCGACCGCCTCGAAGGACTCCATGAACATCTCGACGTCGTTGGTGGCGTTGAGGGTGCTGTCGCGCACCAGGCCGAGGTCGAGGGCTGGCCCAACTCGCCGGACTCGACCTGCGGTTCCGAGCCGACTTCGTCTCCATCGACGGCCGCGACCCCGACGGATCCGCGATCAAGCCACGACGACCGCCAAGACTCCTTCCTGCCCACCGGGACATCCCTCGGCGGCACCACTAGCAGGCGGCGGTGACGGGTTCGGCCACGGTGGCGTAGTAGCGGGCGCACGGGTCGGCCACGGTGCTGGTCAGGATCTCGAAGCTGGGCCAGCCCCACCCGCTGGCCAGGTCGTAGCCTGCTCCCGCCGTGTAAAGGCCCCGGTTGACCTCGAGGTCGTTGGTCCCCAGGGTCACGTCCACGATGGGACCCGACGGGCCCTGGGCCACTGAGTAGAGCAGCGGGTTCGCGAAGCCCAGGGCGGGCAGGGACTCGTTCAGGCGCGACTGGTCGACGAGGGCCAGCCCACTGGCCACCAGGGAGGCGGCGGCACTGGTGCCGGCGACGTTCTGCCAGCCGGCGCCGTTGCATGCCCTGGTCCCCGGCACCGTGCAGTAGATGACGTAACCGGGGAGGGGGTCGGAGAAGGCGCTGATGTCGGGGGTGAGACGTCCTCCGCCCACGGGGAAGGCACCACCCTGCTGGTACCAGGGCCGGGGGACCATGGCGCTCTGCCCGCCGCCGCCGGCCGCGGTGTTCATGGGCGTGGGCCAGGCCATGTCGTTCCACACACCGGACGAGGCGATCTCGTTGTCGGCATCGAGGGTGATGTTGGTACCGCCCACCGAGGTGATCCACGTCTGGGTCGACGGCATGGCCGGCGTCGGGGTCAGCACGTCGGCGGGGTAGGGGAAGGCATCCACCAGGCGGGAGCAGGCCAACGAGCCGCTGTCGCCGGCCGAGGCGACGTAGGTGATGCCGGCGGCGGCACCGATGGCCAACGTCTGGTCGATCATGTCGACCAGCGGCCAGGCCCCGCCCAGGCCGCCCAGCGTCAGTGACTCACAGGCCCCGTAGCTGATGGACACCACGTGGGGGGCCTGCCCCACGTGGGCGGTCTGGGACGTGTCCAGTGGCGCCTGGACCAGGCGCAGCATGGTCACGCCGTTGTCGTCGGGATCCGGTGTCACCACGTACTGGTCGAGGTGCGCGAGGTCGGGAGCGGCGAAGGCCAGGATGCTGAGGTCGAGGGTGGGCTCGTCGTCGGGGGCGGGCAGGGGACCGCCCGTCGGGACCGGGATGACGTTGGGCTCGGTGGAGCCCTGGAGCCCGAAGCAGGCGCGGAAGGTGGCCAGGTCCGAGTCGATGGCCGGAGCGGTGTTGACCACGGCCAGGCGGATGCCGGCACCGGTGATGCCCCCCTTGTGCAGGGTGTCGAGGCCGTAGGCGTCGAGCATCTGGTTGGGCATCAGACCCATGGGGGTGCCGTCGGCCTCGACGGCCACAGCATCGGGGCACGGCGCCGTCGGGCTGGACAACCCCGTCGCCGGGCCGGCTTCGACGTCGCCGGTCCGGGTGGTGGTGCCACCGAAGGCGGTCTGGGTGGCGATGGTCTGGGCCGACAGCGTCGGGTCACCGTTCACGGCGGCCGCGGTGCTGGTGGCGAGGCCGGCCGAGGTGATGTCCAGCGCCGCGCACGGGCCGATGTTGTCGGTGAGGGGAGCCAGGCCGTGGACCCGGTCGACGGCGCCGCTCAACCCCGCGGGCAGCGTCGGAGCCTGGTCGGGGAACATCTGGGCGAACTGACAGCCGACCTGGCTGACCTGGTAGTTGCTGAACGTGGTGCCGAACACGGTGCTCAGCTGGGCCAGGGTGAGCTCGACCGTGGCCGTGGTGCCGGTGGGGTCGAAGGTGGGGGTGACGCTGAGGCCGCCGAAGTAGCTGGCCACGGCCGCGCCGGTGGAGCCCGACGCACCGTAGGTGGCGATGGCCTGGTCGAGGGTGAGGTACTGGCCGTAGATGGGGGAGGTCGGATCGCTGACGGCCTGGGCGAAGGCGGTGAGGCCGGCCTGGTCCGAGGTGAGGCCCAGCACCACGGTGAAGGGACCGTCGCCTGCACTGGCCGGACCGACGACGGGTAGACCGCTGCTGTCGAGGTCGTCGTACTGGGGGCCGGGGGGCATGGACCAGGCGACGACGTCCACGATGACATCGGTGCTGCCCGCCTGGTTGAAGACGCTGAACGCCCCCTGCTCGTCGAGCTCGACGACGATGGTGGTGGCCGAGGTCTGGCCCGGGGTGGGGTTGGCGACCGAGGCGTAGGGGTGGGCGCCGACGCCGTTCCACGCCGTCAGGTAGGTGGGTTCGGTGGCTGCGGTCGAGGTGAGGGTGACCATGACCGTGCCGGCGACGGGGGGCACGCCGCCGCGGCCGGTGGCCTGCACGGCCACGGCGCCGGTGGGTCCGACCGGGGCACCGGGCAGGCCCTGGCCGTCGATGGTCCAGGCGCCGGGCCTCGTGTCGAGGAGGCGGGCCGGGGCCACGGGGACGAGGCCGGGGGTGAGGGGGAGGTAGCCGAAGACGTCGACGATGACGTCGACCGTGCCCAGCCCGTTGTACACGGCGAAGTTGCCACTGGGGTTCAGGCCGATGACGGCCATGGTCGTGGCCACGGTGCCCGGGGTGGGGTTGGCGGTCGAGGCGCCGGGCCGGGGCAGGATGCCGTCCCACAGGGTGACGAAGCCGCTGGCCGAGGCGTCGAGCACGGTCACCGTGGCCAACATGGCCGTGGCCCCCGCCGGGACCCCACCCCGGCCCGCCGCGGGGATGGTCATGGTCTGGGCCTCGGCCACCGGGGTGGCGGGTGATCCCTGGCCGTCGACGGTGATGGCGCCGGGGCGGGTGTCGAGGAGGCGGGCGGGAGCGATGGAGACGATGTCGGGGCTGGTGGTGGGGAGCCAGGAGACGACGTCGATGACGAGGTCGGTGGTGCCCGCGGCGTTGTAGACGGCGAAGGTGCCGTCGCTGGCCAGCTGGGTGATGGCGGTGGTGGCCTGGGTGGTGCCGGCGGTGGGCACGGCCTGGGAGGCGTAGGGCCTGGCCGTGGCGCCGTCCCACACGGTGAGGTAGGTCCAGGTGCTGACGTTGGTGGTGGTCAAGGTCAGGATGACGGCACCGGCGTCGGCGGGGATGTCGGCCCGTCCCCGGGCCGCGATGGTGACGGCCTGGCCGGGGCCGACGGGACTGGCGGGCAGGCCCTGGCCGTCCACGGTGCCGGCGCCGGGGCGGGAGTCGAACAGGCGGGCCGGTACCACGGGCGTCAGGTCCGTGGCCCCGCCGGGTGTGGCCGTCGACACGAGGCCGGACACGACGAGCGCAACGGTGAACGCCGCTCCGATGAGTTGCCGCCTGAGCATGGAGCCTCCGGAGATGCGGACACGTCCTGTCGACGTGCTGGTCAAAAGACTACCGAATCTCTCTCTAAGTGTGTCAACGACCACTCAATGATACGGACACCGCGCTATCGGGGCGGGGTGGGAGCGCCTAACTACGCTGCCGCCATGCTCGGTGAGGTGGACCTGCCCGACGTGGTGGCCGAGGTGGTCGAGGTCTTCGACCGCTACGAGGCCGCACTGGTGGCCAACGACCTCGAGACCCTGGATGCCCTGTTCTGGGACAGCCCCCTGGTGGTGCGCTTCGGACCCGAGGGTCGCCAACAGGGGATCGAGGCCATCCGGGCCCACCGCGCCGCCCTGGCCTTCCAGACCCTGCCCCGCCGGCTGCGCCACCGGGTGGTGACCACCTTCGGATGTGATGTCGCCGTGGTCACCGTGGAGTTCCTGCCCGATGGCCACCCCGGGGTGGTGGGTCGCCAGACGCAGACCTGGGGGCGGACGGAGCGGGGCTGGCAGGTGGTCGACGCCCACGTCTCCTGGCTCGACGGCCGTCCTCCCGTCTGACCCCGGCGCGGCGGCGATCGGCCCACGTGCCGCCGTCGTTGTGACCGTGGTGACAGCTTCGGTGCATCAAGCGGATCCGAGGCCGTAACGGCCCACTCACGGGCCGGAAACACGCCAGTGGAACCGTGAGCTGCGTGTATACGGGGTCGCACACAACGGATGGGGTGCTGCGCAGCGATCGGGCGTACGCGGATCTGAAGCGCCGGCTGCTCGTCGGCGACTTCGGCCTCAACGTCCGCCTCGGTGAGGAGCGGCTGGCCGCCGAGCTCGGGGTGTCCCGCACCCCGGTGCGCGAGGCCCTGTTGCGCCTCCACGCCGAGGGCCTGGTGCGGCGGGCCCAGGACGGGGGCTACCTGGCCCTGGCCCCCGACGTCGACAGCATGCGCCACCTGTACGAGGTGCGCATCGCCCTCGAGCTGCAGGCCCTGCACCGCCCCGGCCGTACCCGTTCGGTGCACGACGCCGTGCTGCTGGCCGCCCTGCGCGACGAGTGGCGGGCCCTGGCCGACGAGGAGCAGGAGCCCAACCCCGGCTTCGTGCTCGTCGACGAGTCCTTCCACCTCTCCCTGGCCGAGTCGGCCGGCAACCCCGTGCTCGTCGACCTGCTGCGCCAGCTCAACGAGCGCATCCGCGTCGTGCGCATGCAGGACTTCCTCACCGTCGAGCGCATCGAGCAGACCATCGTCGAGCACCTCGGCATCCTCGACGCCGTCCTCGACGGTGACCTCGTCATGGCCGAGCAGCGCTTCGACGCCCACGTGGCGCAATCCCTGGCCGTGGTCGAGCAGCGGGTGCTGCTGGCCCTGGCCCGCATGGCCGCCGACCCCCGCAAACCGTGACCCCGCAAACCGTGAACCGCAAACCGTGAACCGCGCACAGGAAGGAAGGCACCCATGACGTTCACCTCGGCGACCGGTCCACCGGCCGCCACCGCAACGGACGAGGACAGGCCGTCGGGGAACCGCCTCGAGGGCAAGGGCATCACCAAGCGCTTCGGCGACCTGGTGGCCAACGACGCCGTCGACATCGCGGTGGCCGCGGGGGAGGTGCACGCCGTGCTCGGCGAGAACGGCGCCGGCAAGAGCACCCTCATGAAGATGATGTACGGCACCTACGTGGCCGACGACGGCACCTTCCTCATCCACCTGCAGCAGGTGGAGATCACCTCGCCGGCCGTGGCCCGGGCCAACGGCATCGGCATGGTCTTCCAGGACATGCGGTTGATCAACGCCTTCACGGTGACCGAGAACATCGCCCTGGCCCTCGAGCTGCACGGCCCCCGCCTCGACCGCAAGGGCCTGGCCGCCTCCATCTCCGAGGCCGCCACCCGCTACGGCATGCAGGTGGACCCCAACGCCTACGTGCGTGACCTGGCCATCGGCGAGCGCCAGCGGGTCGAGATCCTCAAGGTGCTCATGGCCGGCGCCCGCCTGGTCATCCTCGACGAGCCCACCAGCGTGCTCGCCCCCCAGGAGGTCGACTCCCTGCTCGAAGCGGTGGACGAGCTGCGTCGCCAGGGCCTGTCGGTGGTCATCATCACCCACAAGCTCAACGAGGCCCGGGCCATCGCCGACCGCTGCACCATCCTGCGGGGGGGCAAGGTCATCCTCGGTGGGGTCGACCCCCGGGACCTGACGGACGAGGAGCTGATCGAGGCCATGGTCGGCCGTTCGGTCAAGCCCATCCCCGCCGACCGGGTGGCGCCGCCGGAGAGCGACGAGGCCCCGGCCCTCGTGCTGTGCGGGGTGGCCACCACGGGGCGGCCCCAGAGCTGCCTCAAGGGTGTCGACCTCGAGATCCGCCCCGGTGAGCTGGTGGGGGTGGCCGGGGTGTCGGGCAACGGCCAGCGCGAGCTGTACGAGGTGGCGTTGGGCCTGGCCCAGCCATCGGCCGGCCAGGTGCGCATCGGCGGCAAGGAGCTGGGCCACGGCGCCGTGCAGGAAGCCATCGACCTCGGTGGCGTCGGCGTGCCCCAGGACCCCATCACCGAAGCCGTCGTCCCCGGGCTCAGCGTGGTGGCCCACATCGCCCTCGGTGACCTGCCCGCCTACAAGAAGGGCCTGGGCATCGACTGGCGCAAGGCCCGCCAGCACCTGGCCGAGCTCGATGCCGCCACCCAGCTCGGCGTGGCCGCGCCGGACCGCGTCGTGGCCACCCTGTCGGGCGGCAACATCCAGCGGGTCATGCTCGTGCGGGCCCTGGGCAGCCAGACCGCCCTGGTCGTGGCGGCCTATCCCAGCCGGGGCCTCGACATCGCCACCACCCGCCGCACCCAGGAGCTGCTGCTCGAGCAGCGGGCCAACGGGGCGGGGGTCATGGTCATCTCCGAGGACATCGACGAGCTGCTGTCCCTGTCGGACCGCATCGTCGTGCTCCACGAGGGGGAGATCGCCGGCATCGTCACCCCGGCCGATGCCGACCGCTACCAGATCGGACGCCTCATGCTCGAAGGCCGGGCTGCGGCCGCGACCATGGACCCGGCCGTCATGGCCGACGCCACCAGCGCCGCGGTGGCGTCATGACCACGGCCACCTTCGCCCCGGCCAAGACCGAGGTCCACCCCGCCATCATCGCCATCGGCCGCTGGGTGGCGGCCATCTTCGGCGCCCTCGTCATCTTCGGTGTCCTCATGTGGACCAAGGGCGCCAACCCCATCGACGCCTACAGCTCCATGTTCGAGAGCCTGACCAGGGACACCGCCCTGTCGGGCATCGTCGTCAAGGCCACCCCCCTCATCCTCGCCGCCCTGGCCGTGGCCGTGCCCGCCCGGGCCGGCCTGGTCAACGTGGGGGGCGAGGGCCAGCTCATCATCGGCGGGGTGGCCGCGGCCTGGGTGGCCCGGCTGTCGGACGGGGCCTGGCCCGGGACCATGACCCTGGTGCTCATGGCCGTCGCCGCCGCTTGTGGCGGCGCCATCTGGGCGGGGATCGCCGGCCTGCTGCGGGTCAAGGTGGGCATCAACGAGGCCGTCACCACCCTGCTGCTCAACTACGTGGCCCTCAACGTCATGTTCTTCCTCATCTACGACCCGTGGAAGGACGTCAAGGGCGGAGGTCAGCCCACGTCGGCCGCCCTGCCCGTGGCCGAGCGGCTGCCCCTGCTCAGCCTGGGCAAGGCCACCGTGCACGCCGGCATCCTGCTGGCCGTCGTGGCCACGGGCGTCATCTGGTGGGTGCTGCGCTCGACCCGGTGGGGCTTCAAGCTCCAGGTCGTGGGGGGCAACGCCGAGGCCGCCCGCCGCTCGGGCTTCAAGGTGGCCGTGCTGCTGGCCAGCGCCATGGCCGTGGGTGGCGCCCTGGCCGGTCTCGGTGGCTTCACCCAGCTGGCCGGGGCCGAGTTCAAGCTGCGCCCGGGCTTCCTGGCCAGCTACGGCTACATCGCCTTCCTGGCCAGCTGGCTGGCCCGTCACAAGCCCATCCAGGTGGCGGTGGCCGCCCTGGTGCTGGCGGCGATCTCCATCTCGGGCGACAGCCTGCAGCTCGATTCCCAGCTGCCGGCGGCCACGGTGAACGTGCTGATGGCCCTGGTGCTGCTGGCCGTGTTCGGTTGGACGGCGAAGAAGGAGGGGGTTCGATGAGCAGCCTGGTCACCGAGGTGATGGCCGGGGCCATCTCCGGCGGAACCTGCATCATGTACGCGGCCATCGGGGAGTCCTTCTCCGAATCGGCCGGAGTGGTCAACCTGGGCACCGAGGGCTCCATGCTCGTGGGCGCCCTGGCCGGCTACGCGGTGACGGCCGAGGCCGGCAACCCCTGGGTGGGCCTCATCGGCGCCGCCGTGGGCGGCGGCATGATGGCCGCCATCCACGCCTGGTTCGTGCTCACCCGCAAGTCGAACCAGCTGGCCACGGGCCTGGTGGTGGTGTTCCTCGGTCTGGGCCTGACCTCGCTCTACGGGGCGGCCTACGTGTCCAGGACGGTGAACTCGTTCACGGTCTGGAACATCCCCGGCCTGTCCAAGATCCCCTTCATCGGCGAGGTGTTCTTCCAGCACGACCCGCTGACGTACCTGTCGTACCTGTTGGTACCGGCGGCCTGGTGGGTGCTGTACCGCAGCCGCTGGGGCATGTTGATCCGGGGGGCGGGGGAGCGCAGCGAGGTGTTGGAGACCTACGGCCACCCCGCCCTGCGGGTGCAGTTCATCGCTGTCATCCTCGGCGGCATGCTCGCCGGCATCGGCGGTGCCCAGCTGTCCACGGCCTACGCCAACTCGTGGTTCGAGAACATGACCCAGGGCCGGGGTTTCATCGCCTGCGCCGTGGTCATCTTCGCCGCCCGCCAGCCCCTCAAGGTGGCGGCCGGGGCCTACCTGTTCGGAGCCGCTCTGGCCCTGTCCCCGGCCCTGCAGGCCCGCAACGTCGACATCCCCGTGCTGAACAACCAGTTCGCCCTGGCGTCGATCCCCTACCTGGCCATCATCGTCGTGCTCGTGGCCCTGGGCCGCAAGCGGGCCGCCCAGGTCCCCGAAGGCCTCAAAGCCGTCTTCGGCTAGCAGCTCCCGCGCACCAGCTGCGGCCGTAGCTGCGGCTGCGGTACCAGCGGCGGGGGGCTTCCCCTGCCGCGTCTCCTCCCTCATAGACCAGGTCATGAAAGAAGGCACATCACCGTGAGCAACACCCTTCGCAGACGCGCCGCCGTGGCGATGATCGCGGGACTGGCCCTGGTGGCCGGCGCCTGCAGCAGCAACGACGGCGGGGCCGCCTCGGCCACCACCGGTGCGGACGGCGCGACCGCCGCCCCCGGCGAGGGGTCCGAGGCCGTCGGCTTCATCTTCGTCGGCCCCAAGGACGACTATGGCTACAACCAGGCCGCCTACGCCGGTTCGCAGGCCGTGAAGAAGGCCTTCCCCGACATCGAGGTCATCACCGCCGAGAACGTGCCCGAGACCGACGAGGCCGCCCGGGTCATGGAGGGCATGATCGCCAAGGGGGCCAAGGTCCTCTTCGCCACCAGCTACGGCCACCTCGACGCCGCCGTGCAGGTCGCTGCCGCCCACCCCGACGTGGTCGTGGTGCAGCAGGGCAACACCATCAGCGGGACCATCACCCCCAACGAGGGCACCTTCTTCGGCACCGTGTACGAGCCGGTGTACCTGGCGGGGATCGTGGCCGGGAAGATGACGAAGTCCAACAAGCTGGGCTACGTGTACGCCTTCCCCATCCCCCAGACCCTGGCCAACATCAACGCCTTCGAGTTGGGCGCCAGGTCGGTCAACCCTGCGGCTGAGACCATCACCGTCAACACCAGCAACTGGTGTGACCCGGCCAAGCAGGCCGATGCCGCCGCCAGCCTGTTGGGCCAGGGGGTCGACGTACTGACCCAGCACCAGGACTGCCAGGCCACCGTGGTCAAGGCGGCCGAGGCCGCCGGGGCCATGATCGTCGGCTACCACGCCGACGCCTCCAGCCTGGCCCCCAACGGCTGGATCGCCGGTTCGGAGTGGTCGTGGGACGCCCTCTACAACGACATCGTGAAGACGGCCATCGACGGGGACTTCACCGGTTCGAAGTACAACGCCAACTACCGGGCCGGCTTCGCCTCGGGCGAGAACCCCTTCGTCGAGTCCGAGTTCGGCTCCAAGGTGCCCGCCGACGTGAAGAAGGCCGTGGACACGGCCAAGGCCGGCTTCTCCAAGACCCAGTCGGTGTTCACCGGGCCCATCGACGGCCAGGACGGCAAGCCCGTCGTGCCTGCCGGGACCACGTTGGACGCCGCCGCCGTCGACTCGATGGGCTACTTCATCAAGGGCGTCGTCGGCAACATCCCCAAGTCCTGATCTGGGCTCCCGGACATCACCGCGATGAACACGGTCGATCGCACCGATCCTTATCCGTGGCCCTATGACGGCCGGCTGGACCCCCGACGCACCGCTCTGGTGGTGGCCGGGGCCCAGCCGGCCTGGCGGGGCCGCTCGCTCCACGTCGACGCCGTGGCTGCGGTCATCGACCGGGTGGCGGCCGCGGTGCGGGCCACCGGTGGCCAGATCGTCGTCGTGACCCATCTGGCCCCCACAGTGGTGCTGGACCGGGGCCCCCGCCCCGCCCTGCCCCCGCTGCCCGGTACCCCGGAGGCCGACCCGCTCGACATCGCTGGCGTGGCCGACGTCGTGGTCGCAGCCGTGGGCATGGACGGCTTCTTCGGCAGCACGCTCGACCACGAGCTGCGCCGTCGGGGCCTCGACCGGCTGGTCCTGGTCGGCTACGGCTACGAGGCCACCGTCGAGTGCACCCTGCGGGGGGCCAACGACCGGGGCTACGAGTGCCTGACCCTGGTCGACGCCGTCGCCCCCTTCGGTGACGACACCGCAGCCGGGGCGCTGTCCAGCATCACCATGTCGGGCGGCATCTTCGGCGCCATCGGCACCAGTACCGAGCTGCTGGCCGCCCTTGCCCTCCTCCAACCTCACGCTGACCTGCCCAACGCCCTGCAGACCCGGGAGCAGCCATGACCGAGCGCGTCGTCGACGCCAACCCCTACCCCTGGCCCTACGACGGTCCCATCGATCCCGCCCGGACAGCCCTGGTGCTCATCGACTGGCAGGTCGACTTCTGCGGGCCTGGTGGCTACGTGGATTCGATGGGTTACGACCTGTCCCTGACCCGGGCCGGGCTCGAGCCCACCGCCCGGGTGCTGGACGCGGCCCGCAACGAGGGGTGGACCATCATCCACACCCGTGAAGGGCACCGGCCCGACCTGTCGGACTGCCCGCCCAACAAGCTGTGGCGCTCCAAGCGCATCAACGCCGGCATCGGTGACGTCAGTGCCTGTGGGCGCATCCTCGTACGGGGGGAGCCGGGCTGGGAGATCGTGCCCGAGGTCGCCCCCATCGACGGCGAGCTCATCATCGACAAGCCCGGCAAGGGGTCCTTCTACGCCACCGACCTCGACCTGTTGTTGCGCACGGCGGGCATCACCCACCTGGTCTTCACCGGCATCACCACCGACGTGTGCGTGCACACGACCATGCGTGACGCCAACGACCGGGGCTACGAGTGCCTGCTGCTGACCGACTGCACCGGAGCCACCGACAAGGGCAACTACGAAGCCGCCCTCAAGATGGTCACCATGCAGGGCGGCGTCTTCGGCGCCATCGCTCCCTCCGAGCACCTGTTGCAGGCCATCGGCGCCTGAGCCTGGCGCCCCCTGGGTGTGGTGCCTCACGATCGCCGAGGCCGGGAGCGGTGTGGGTGTGGAGACCCCACTGCTCCCGGCCCCGGTGGCGTCCGGGTGCCGGGTTCTCGCCGCCGCCCCGCTGCTGCCGGGCCGGTGGCTCGTCCGCTGTCCGGATCATGCGGCCTCCTCGTTCGGGCCGTCACCGGGCGCGTCGGCACGCCAGGGCACGATGGTGAACACGCTGCCGTCCGGCCGGTGGACCTGTGGCCGTCGACCATGGAACTCGATGGACCATCTCTCTTTGTGGAGGAAGGTGTGATGTCTTCGACACAGCAGAGCGCCGTTGTCGACCTTGGTCTCGCCGCCGTGTTCCCAGGGTCGACAGTGGTGGATGTCGCAATGCCCTGGTGGGCGATCGCAGCCGGGGAAGATGCACCCCTGGTCACGGATGGTGACAGCCCGACGAACACCACGGGGCCATCGCGGGGTGTCCCGCCCGACGTCGAGAACCTCACCGTCAGCGTTGAGCACGACCCGGAACATGGTGGCGTCACACGTCGCCATGGGCGGCTCACTGGCCACGTCGTAGGGCACGGTCACCGCAACCCGGTACCTGTCCGGCACTGAGCGTTCGGACGGTTCGCGTCGCATGGACTGGGCCACGAGGTCGACGAGCGCCATGGCTCGCAGAGCGGAGGCGGACTTGCCGGCGAGGGCGGGGTCGCCATCATGGGCGGCGCGGAGGAGGCGGTCGAACCCGGCCTGGATGCCGGCGGCGAGGATGGCGTTGTCATCGGGGGCGAAGGTCCCCTGCAGTTCACCGCAGTCGTCGGCCGTGGTGGCGTGGAAGAGCTCGGAGTGGGGATCAGGAGTAGATCCAGGCAGTTCAGCGGCGTTGTCAGCTTGTTCAGTCCACCGGCGGGTGGCGATGGCGTAGGCCGGCGCGTCGAGCTCGAGCGCCTGGCCGACCAGGGCCGCCGCGTCCTCGACAGCCAGGGTCGGGTGTTTGGCCACGCACGCTGACACTGAGCGCACGTGCTCGGCAGACAGGGTCCCCGCCCGGGCCGGTGGGGCCAGCGAGGGCAGCAGGCGCAGGGCCTTCCCGTCTCGGATCCGACCCCGGTGGACGCGTGGGGCGCTCCCGGTGCGGGCGGCCAGCCACTGGGCCGCCGATGTCGCCCCGCCCGCGGCCCATTCGTCGCTGCGGTCGAGCGCGTCGCTGGTGAGCGCGGCGAACGCGGACGCAGCGTTGACCAGGCGGGCGGCGTCCAACGCCAGTTGCCGTACGCCGAGGCGGCGGATCTCGTCTTCGTCGACGGCGGCCAACGTCATGATCCACGCCTCGATGTCGAGGTCTTCGCCGGCCGCCATGTGGGCCATGTTAGCAGGGTTATGAGGCAATTACGAACAGATGTTCGACATTTCTCCATGACCTGTCGACCACGGTCAGTAGCACTCCTCAGAGTGAGATCACCCCGCCGTCCGTTGCTCCGATTCGATATCGATTCGGCCGAACGGGCCGGCCGCCATATGCCCGGTGGCCCGGTGGCCCGGTGGCCCGGTGGCCCGTGGCGCTCGCCAGCGTGTTCTACGGCACCGCGGACGAGGACTACCGGGCGGCGTACCTCGCCCGCGTCCGCCCGGAGACCGACGCGCCCGCCTGGTGGAACCACATCACGACACGCGCCAGGCGATGGAGTTGCTGTCCGCGACTGAACGCATGAGCCCGTCCCGAGAGGACGGGTGCACGCGTTCGGTTCGCCGGCCGAGCGCCCGCCGCCAGGTGGCCCGGCCGCAGCGGCCACCCGCCGCCGACCGCTCAGTGGGGGTGGGGCGGCACGGTGGCGCTGTGCATGGGCAGGGAGCCGTCGGTGGCCACCGTGTACACCCGGTAGGCGGCGCCGATCACGGGCTGGGCCACGTTGCGCACCGGCACCCCACCGGGGGTGACGCCGTGCTCGGTGCCGGCGTGGGCGTGGCCGTGCAACACGAGGTGGGCGCCGGCGGCATCGACGGCCTCGGCCAGCAGGTAGCTGCCCAGGAAGGGGTAGATCTCCAGTCGCTCGCCCACCAGGGTCTCGGGGATGGGGGAGTAGTGCAACAGCGCCACCCGCACGTCGACGTCATCGAGGTCGCGCAGTGAGTCCTCGAGCCGGTCCGACAGCTCCATGGTGTGGCGGGCGAAGGCCTTCATCTCGGGCTCGCCGAAGGCCGAGCCACAGGCCCCGGCGAACCCACCACCGAAGCCCTTGGCCCCGGCCACGCCCAGACGGGCCCCAGCCACCTCGAGCACCTTGTTGGTCCCGTCGATGACCTCGATCCCCCCCTCGGTCAGGGCGGCGATGACCTCGTCCACCCGCTCGTCGTGGTGGTCGTGGTTGCCGAGGATGGCCAGCTTGGGGATGGCGACCTCGGCCAGCTCGTCAGCGAAGACCTTGGCCTCCTCCGGGGTCCCGCACCGGGTCAGGTCCCCGGCCAGCAACAGCACGTCGGCCCGCTCTCCGATGCCCTCGAAGCCGGGGGCGATCTGGCGCTGCGAGTCCAGCCCGGCGTGGACGTCTCCTACGGCGGCGATGCGGATCACCTGACCTCCTCCATGCCCACGGGTGGGGCCGCGTTGGCCACCACGGTCTCGTCCCGCACCACCAGCTGGCGGTCGAGCTCGCCCAGGGCGGCCTCGACCACGGGAACCACGGCCGCCTTGCGGGCGGCGTTGGCCACGGTCCCGTCCACCAGCAGGGTCGTGCCCCGCACCTCGACGTGCAGGCCCCGTTCCCCGACCCGGCCGTCCTGGCCCAGGGCCTCCTCGATGTGGCCGATCACGTATTCGTCGGGCACCGGGGTCGCCGCGGGCGCTGCGCCCGGCACGGTGCCGTCCTGTCCTCGTGTCATGACGCTCCTTGGGGCACGGTCGTGGTCTCCACGGTCCGTCGTTCGATGCCGAGCTCGTCGGCCAGGGCGAAAAAGGTGCGGGCGAAGGGGGAGTGGCACGTGCGTCGCCACACGTCCTCCCAGCCGATCTGCTCACGTAGGGCCCGGGCGATCTCCAGCACCGGGCCGTAGTCGAGGTGGTGCTCGGTCAGCGACAGCAGCTTGGTCACCAGCAGGTCGTCGATGGGCATCACCCGCATGTGCACGGCGTGCACCCCCATCTCCTCGCACCGCTCCAGCAGCTCGTCGTCCACCTCGAGCCCCGACGGCGAATAGATGAGGTCGACGAGCACATCGCCGTCGTAGGCCTTGACCAACCAGCCCTCGGGCGGTCGGTCGACGGTGAGCCCCGCCGCGGCCAGCACGGTCAGCGAACGCTCGGCATCCACCTCCCGGATGAGCAGGTCGATGTCCTTCTCCGTCGGTGGACCACCCCGGGCCCACGCAGCCAACCCCCCGCCCAGGGCGAAGGGCACGTCGGCTTCGCGCAGGACGGCGGCGACGCGCTTGAGCGACTCGAGCAGGTAGGGAGCCTGGGCTGCGGGCACCTCTGGCAGTACCCCGTGCCCGGGTGGCGCGAACCACGTCCACCCCCGGGCCGGGCCCCAGCCCCCACGCTCAGCGGTTGGCTTCGGCCACGGCCAGAACGTGAGCCCGGAGTCGTTCCCGCAGCTCAGCGGGGGCAAGGACCTCCACCGGGCACGGCAGCCCGGCTAGCCAGCCGGCCATGCCCGCCTCCGGACCGCCGAGCTCGAACACCGTGGACTCCCCCTCGTCGGCCACCAGGGTGGCCACGCTCGGGGGCAGCAGGTCGCGAGCGGCTTCGAGCCCCAACGGCAGGCGGATGCGGGCCACCACCTCGTAGCCGCCGACGGCCAGCCCCCGGGCCACCAGCTCCACGGCGTCGGGGGGATCGACGAGCTCGGCCCGCACCCCGATGGCCACCGCCTCGCTGATGCGGTCCACCCGGAACGTGCGCCAGTCGGCCCGCAGGCAGTCGTGGGCCACGAAGTACCACCGGGGTCCCGCCCGCACCAGGCGGTGGGCGTCGGCCAGGCGGTCGCTGACCGCCCCGGCGCGGTCGGTGTAGGCGAAGCGCACCCGCTCGCCTCCCCGGCACGCCTGGGCCAGGGCCACGAGCGTCGACGCCTCGACCTGGTCGGCCGGGCGCCGGCCCAACTCCCGGGTCACCCCGTGCACGGCCCGGACCCGGGCCCCCAGGTGGGCGGGCAGCACCTGGTCCAGCTTGGCCAGGGCCGACAGGGTGGCGTCGTCGAGCCCCGACACGCTCCCATCCGCAGCCAGGCGCAGCCCGATGGCCACGGCCACGGCCTCGTCGTCGTCCAACAGCAGGGGAGGCAGACGACCACCGGCCCCCAGTTGGTAACCACCCTCGGTGCCGGGGGCCGCGGCCACGGGATACCCGAGGTTGCGCAACCGGTCGACGTCGCGGCGCACCGTGCGGGTGGTCACCGCCAGCCGTTCGGCCAGTTCGGGGCCCGACCACCGGGGCCGGGTCTGCAGCAGGGAGAGCAGGCGCAACAGGCGCCCGGGGGTGTCCACCACGACGCCGTCGACCTCGACCTAGTCGGTGCGGGCGACCACCACCGGCGCCACCGCTGCACCGCTGGCCGAGCCCCCGTCCCCAGCTGCGCCGCCGCCCAGCTCACGGTGGGCGTTCCCGGTGGCGATGTCGTCGGCATCACCCCGGTCGCGCTGCTGCAGTTCCAGGCACAACCGGTAGGTGACCAGGGCGGCGGCGATGGGCACGACCACGAGCATGGCCCGCAGCACCCACACCACCTGGTTGAGCGACAGGCCGAAGAACGTGGTCAGCAGGTCGTTGGCCCCGCCCAGGCCCAACACGCTGTAGAAGGCCAGGGTGGCTGCACCCGCGGCGGTGCGTCCGGGCCGGTCCCGGGGCCGGTCGAGCACGTGGTGCTCGGCCCGGTCCCGGGTGCGCCAGGCCTCGAGGAAGGGCCAGGCGTAGAGCAGGGTGAAGGTGATGCCGGGGATGAGCACCCCGGGGAAGAAGGGGTTGGGCACGGTGTAGCCGCCGAGCGAGATCTCCCACGCCGGCATCAACCGCATGGCCCCCTCCAGCCAGCCCATGTACCAATCGGGCTGGGACAGGGCGCTCACGTTGGACGTGCGGAACGGCCCGTAGATCCAGATGGCGTTGATCTGGGCCAGGCCACCGAGGGCGGCGATCACCGCGGCGGTGATGAAGAACAGGCCCCCGGCCTTGGCCGCATAGGTGGGCCACAGGCGCTCACCGACAACGTTGTGGTCCGTGGCCCCCCGACCGGGGAAGTGGGTGTGCTTGTGCTTCACCAACATGCCCAGGTGGAGCACCAACAGCCCGGTGATGGTTATGGGTATGACGAAGACGTGGAGCAGGAAGAGCCGACTGAGGATGTCCTCGCCGGGGAAGTCACCACCGAAGACCAGTGAGGCGATCCACGTCCCCGCCAACGGGATGGAGATGATGACGGAGTACATGATGCGCAGGCCCGTGCCCGACAGCTGGTCGTCGAGCAACGAGTAGCCGGCGAACCCGTTCCCGATGGCCAGCAGCATCAGGGTGACGCCGATCATCCAGTTGAGCTCCCGGGGCCGGCGGAAGGCCCCGGTGAAGAAGATGCGGGCCAGGTGGGCGGTGATGGCGGCCACGAAGATCAGCGCGGCCCAGTGGTGCATCTGGCGCATGACCAGGCCGGCCCGCACGTCGAAGGACAGGTCGAGGGCAGAGCGGTAGGCCTGGGACACCTCGACGCCCTGCAGGGGGGCGTAGCTGCCGGTGTAGGTGGTGGTGGCCACCGAGGGCACGTAGAAGAACCCCAGGTAGGTGCCGGTCAGCACCAGCATGACGAACGAGTAGAGGGCCACCTCGCCCAGCAGGAACGACCAGTGGTTGGGGAACACCTTCTCGAGCGTCTTGGCCGTCACCCCGGCCGCGCCCGTGCGTTGGTCCAACCAACGGATGAGCTTGCGGGTGATCACGTCTCGTCCGTTCCCGTCATCGGTCCATGTCCCAGAACCCGGGGCCGACGGGGGCGGAGAAGTCGCCGGTGGCGATCAGGGTCTGGCCGTCGAGAGCCAGGGGGAGCTGGGGCAGGGGCCGGGTGGCGGGGCCGAACACGGGCCTGGCCCCGTGCAGCACGTCGAAGGTCGACTGGTGGCACGGGCACAAGAGCGTGCCCAGGCGCTCCTCGAACAGGCCCACGGGGCAGCCGGCGTGGGTGCAGACCTTGGAGTAGCCCACGTAGCCGTCGGCCACCCAGTCCTCGCGACCCTTGACGGGCACGAAGTCGTCCCGCCGCAGGTTCATGAGCAGGGTCTGGGCGTCCTCGCGACCTACGAAGCCCTCGGGGAAGACGGTGAGCACCCCGTTGGGGGCGAGGCGGTCGAGGGTGACGATGCCCCCGGCCTCGTCCACCACCCTCAGGTTGCCCGCCGCCCACGGGGTGGACTTGAGGCCCTTGCCCGGTCGGGGACCCAGGGAGCGGATGGGCAGCAGGGCGGCCACACCCAGACCGGCCACTGCGGTGACCAGCCCGATCTCGAGCACGTGGCGACGGTCCATGCCCTGCTCGGCCCCGGACAGCTCGTCGACGACCTCGTCGGCCTCTCCGGCGGCGGAGGCGGGGCTGGGACGGTCTTCGGTGACGATCTCGTTGGGCATGAGCCGCTTGCACCACGACACCAACCCGATGCCGATGCCCCCCAGGGACACGGCCAGCAGGGCACCTTCCGCCTGGGCGTTGCCCCCCGTGGCGTACACCGCGGTCAGGGCGAAGGCCGCGGCCACCGACACGGCGAAGCACAGCAGGGGCATGCCGATGGACGGGCCCGATGGGGAGGCGGTCCTGGTGGGGGAGGGGGTGGCGGAACGGGCCGCCCCCGAGCGGTCAGCCATGGGCGATGGGCTCCTCGGCGTGGGGCGGTGCCGCCGGTGGGCCGGCGGGCGCCGCAGGTGCGGTGGCGTCCGGATCGGGGGGGCCGACCGGGCCGCCGGCGTAGGGGCGCACGGGGTCCTCCTCGCGTTCCCGGGTGATCCAGCGGGCCAGCAGGATGAGCACGCCCAGGCCCCCGAGCACGGCCACGAAGCCCTCGGGGATGGGACCGGCCCCACCGAGGGCCGAGCCGCCGGGGCTCTCGGGCTCGGCCAGGTAGCGGACGTACTTGACGATGGAGTCGGCCTGGTGGTCGTCGAAGGTGGCGTTGTCGAACACCGGCATCTGGCCGGGGCCGATGCGCATGGCCTCGGCGATCTGCACCGGACCCACGTGGTGCAGGGACGGGGCCTCGCGGCCGTAGCTGAGGGCGCCGCCGATGCCCGCAGCGTTGTGGCACGCCGCGCAGTTGGCCCGGTAGAGCTCACCGCCGAGGACCATGTCGGCCGTGTCCAGGTCCACCTCGGGGATGGCGGGGCCGTCCCCGAAGGCGGCCACGTGGGCCACCAGGGCCACGATGTCGGCGTCGTCGTAGGCCACCGGTTTGCTCGGGGCCTGGGGGGTCGGGGCGGCCAGGGGCATGCGCCCGGTGCGCAGCATGAAGTCGGCCGCCGCGGCCCCCACCCCCACGAGGGAGGGGCCGTCCTCCGTGCCCAGGCCCTCAGCGCCGTGGCACGTCGCGCAGCCGGTCAGGAACAGCCGGGCCCCGTCCGGGGCGGGTCGGGACGTCTGGGCCTTGGCCACCCCGGTGCCCAGGGCCAGCAGGGCACCGGCCAGGCCCACGCTGGCCACGACGGCCAGCGCCACCCCTCGCCACCGGCCCCGACGGGTGGTCACGAGCGCCTCACGAGAGCACGTACACGGCGACGAACACGCCGATCCAGACGACGTCGACGAAGTGCCAATACCACGAGGCCAGGTGGACGTGCTCGGCCGCCCGGGGCGCCCGGCGGGCGAACTGGCGGGTCATGAGCACGATGAGCAGCAGCCCGGCGGCCACGTGGAGGCCGTGGAACCCGGTGAGCACGAGGAAGATGGTGCCGTAGGCGTGGCTGCTGATGCCGAAGTCGAGGTCGCCGTACTCCTGCACCTGGTTGGTGAGGAAGGCCGCCCCCAGGGCCACCGTGGCCGCCAGCCAGCTCAACGCCGTGTCCCGCTGGCCCTTGGCCGCGGCGCGGGCGCCCAGGTGGATGGTGAAGCTCGACGCCACCAGCAGCACGGTGAACAGCCCGGATCGCAGCACGTCGAGGTGCACGTCGGGGGGTGGCCACTGGTCCGAACCTGCGGCCAGCGAGGCGAAGGCGGCGAAGAGACCGGCGAAGAACATCAGCTCCGACGCCAGCCAGATGGCCAGGCCGATGCCGAGGGGGTTGCGGTCGGCGGCGGCGACAGCGTCGGCTGGCGAGGCCACGGACGGTGAGGTCACCTCCGACGTTGTAGCAGTACGGGAGCGCTTCCGTCCGAGCGAGGGCCCGCTTTGCGCCGTTCCCGCACCCCTGTCCACGCCGGCCGAGCACCGGACCCGCTCCGTAGTGGCCCGTTCACGCATGCGGCCAGTGAGGCGGCTACGGTCCGCGGCGATGGGCGCGCTCGCACCGTTCTGGCCCTGGGGCCCGTTGAGGGATGCCAGCCTGGCGCCCGGCGTGGCCCTCGTACTCGTGGCCCTGGCCGTCGGCTACGCCATCGGGATCCGCCGACTGGCCCACCGCGGCCGTCCCTGGCCGGCGTCGCGGGCGGTGGCCTTCGGGTTGGGCCTGCTGTCCCTCGCCGTGGCCAGCCAGTCGGGCATCGCCGCGGCCAGCGACACCTGGTACAGCGCCCACGTCGTCGAGCACCTGCTCATCGGCATGGTCGGGCCCCTGCTGCTGGCCCTGGGCGCCCCCGTCACCCTGATCGTCCAGGCGGGCGGCCGCCGCACCCAACTGAGCGTGCTCGAGTTGCAGCGCCTGCCCGTGCTCCGCGGGGCACGCCGACCGTTGCCGGTCCTCGTGCTGTTCACCGTGACCCTGGCGGCCATGAACATGCCCGCCGTGGTCGAGGCGGCCCGGGCCCACGGCTGGCTCCACGACCTGCTGCACGTGCACGCCCTGGTGGTGGGGTTGGCCTTCGCCATGCTCGTCACCGGGGCCGACCCCGAAGCGTGGCGGGTGCCGCCGACGGTGCGGGTGGGGGTGTCGTTCGTGACCATCCCCGCCCACGCCCTGGTGGCCATGGCCGTGCTGGCCGCTGGTGTCGGCCTGTCCGATCCCGCCGCGCTCGGCGCCGACCGCGCCGCACAGGACCAGAGCCTGGGGGCGTCGTTCCTGTGGATCGGTGGCGACCTCATCGGCCTGGTGGTGACGTTGGGGGCCGCCGTGGCCTGGGCCCGGGCCGAGCAGCGGGCCGGCGAGCGCAACGACCGCCGCCTCGACGAAGCCGCCGCGGCCCGGCAGGCCGCCGCCACCGTAGGGTCACCCCCGTGACCGGGCCGACGGCGTCAGGGAGGGGCAGGGCACGACGCCGCGGCCGGGCCCCCCGGGGGCTGGTGCTCGCCGCAGCCGCCCTGGCCGCGACCGGGCTCGGTGGCTGCACGGCCCGCTACGGGGTGCCCGAATCTGCGGCCACGCAGGGCGACGACTTCCTTTTCCTGTGGCGCATCTTCGTGCCCATCGCCATCGTCGTGGTGCTGCTCATCTGGGTCCTCGTCCTCCTCGTCGTCATCCGCGGTCGTCGCTGGCGTCGGGCGGAGGGGGAACCCTCCCAGCACCAGTACGACGGCAAGCTCGAGGTGGCGTACCTGGTGTCACCCCTGATCGTCGTGGCCATCCTCTTCGGCCTGAGCACGGCCAGGACCGCCGACATCACCCGCCTCGACCCCAACCCTCAGCTCGAGGTCGAGGTCCAGGGTTTCCAGTGGAGCTGGAGCTTCATCTACCTCGACCGGGGCGTGGCCGTCACCGGGGTGCCCGGTTCCGTACCCGTGCTGCGCCTGCCCCTGGGCCAGACCGTGCAGTTCGACCTGGTGACCGTGGACGTCATCCACTCGTTCTGGGTGCCCGAGTTCCTGACCAAGCGGGATCTGGTGCCCGGCATCGACAACGCCATCGACATCACCCCCACCCGCGTCGGCCGCTGGACCAGCCGCTGCGCCGAGTACTGCGGGCTCAACCACACCGACATGATCTTCACCGTCGAGGTGATGGAGCCCGACGCCTTCGAGGCCTGGTTGGACGACGCCGCGGCGGGGCGGGTGGACGACGTGACCCTGAGCACGGTGCCGGCGACGACGCGGGCTGAACGAGAGGCGGCCCGAGGATGAGGGCCCGACGATGAGCGTGGTCAGAAGATGACGGTGCTCGACGCCAGGCCGGGGGCCGCGTCCGAACCCCTGCCCCACCTCGAGCCCCGCCGGCCCCGAGGGGTGCTGAACCTGTTGGTGGGCACGGACCACAAGGTCATCGGCCTCGCCTACATGATCACCGCCTTCGGCTTCTACATGTTCGGTGGCCTGCTGGCCATGGGCATGCGGACCGAGTTGGCCGAGACGGGCCAGCAGCTCGTCAGCAACGGCGTCTACAACGAGCTGTTCACCATGCACGGCAGCATCATGTTGCTGCTGTTCGCCGGGCCCTTCGCCTTCGGGCTGGCCAACTTCCTGGTGCCGCTGCAGATCGGGGCCAAGGACCTGGCCTTCCCCCGGCTCAACCTCATCTCGTACTGGGTGTACCTCGGCGGCGGGCTGGTGATGTCCTCGGGCTTCCTCACCGCCGACGGTGCCGCCGACTTCGGCTGGTTCGCCTACGTGCCCCTGGCCGGGGCCGTGCGCAGCCCCGGCCTGGGCGGGGACCTGTGGCTGTGCGGCCTGCTGCTGACCGGCACCTCGGGCATCCTCACCGCCGTCAACCTGCTGGCCAGCGTGCTCACCATGCGGGCCCCGGGCATGACCATGTTCCGCCTGCCCATCTTCACCTGGAACATGGTGGCCACCAGTGTGCTGGTGCTGCTGGTCTTCCCCGTGGTGGCCGCGGCCGGCGTGATGCTGCTGGCCGACCGCCACCTCGACGGCCACATCTTCGACGTCGCCAACGGGGGCTCGGCCATCCTGTGGCAGCACCTGTTCTGGTTCTTCGGCCACCCGGAGGTGTACGTCCTGGTCCTGCCCTACTTCGGGGTGGTGACCGAGGTGTTCGCCGTCTTCTCGCGACGTCCCGTCTACGGCTACCTGGGTCTGGTGCTGGCCACGTTGTCGATCTGCGCCCTGTCCGTCGGGGTGTGGGCCCACCACATGTTCGCCACCGGTGCCGTCCTGCTGCCCTTCTTCGGGGCCACGACCATGCTCATCGCCGTGCCCACGGGGGTGAAGTTCTTCAACTGGATCGGCACCATGTGGGGCGGGAAGCTCAACTACGAGCCGGCCATGCTGTTCGCCATGGCCTTCCTCATCGTGTTCGTCGTGGGCGGGGTCACCGGGGTGATGCTGGCCTCACCGGGCATCGACTTCCACGTCACCGACTCGTACTTCGTGGTGGCCCACTTCCACTACGTGCTCTTCGGCGGTTCGGTGTTCGCCCTCTTCTCGGGCATCTACTACTGGTTCCCCAAGTTCACCGGCCGGATGCTGAACCGGCGCCTGGGCTACATCCACCTGGCGCTCACGTTCGTGGGCTTCAACCTGACCTTCTTCGTGCAGCACATCCTCGGCCTCGAGGGCATGCCCCGCCGGGTGGCCGACTACCAGGCCAGCGACGGGTGGGAGACGCTGAACCGGATCTCCACCGCCGGCGCGTTCCTGTTGGGCATCTCCACGCTGCCCTTCCTGTGGAACGTGTGGCGCAGCTGGCGGGGTCCCCTCGACCCGGCGGCGGCCGACCCGTGGGACGGCCACACCCTGGAGTGGGTGACGGCCTCGCCGCCGTCGGCCCACAACTTCGACCACCCCTTGCCCCCCATCCGCTCGGAGCGGCCGGTGTGGGACGCCAAGCACGCCCAGAAGACCACGGGTGACGCTCCCGACGTGGCCGACGCTGCGCCGGGCGAGCGGAGCGCGACATGAGCGCCCTGTTGGGCCGCATGTCGGTCGGGGCCCGGGTGTTCGCCGTGCTGGGGGCGTGGTTCGTGATCCTGGCCGTGATCTACACCGTGTTCGCCTACGGCGAGTGGTCGGGTTCGGTCATGCTCGTGCTCTCGGCCGGCCTGTGCGGCTTCGTGGCCGTGGAGCTGGCCCGGGACCCCGATGACATCGAGGCCGGTGATCACACCGACCTCGAGGGCACGGTGGCCGCGGCCGGGTCCGAGCACGAGCCCCCCACCTCGAGCCTGCCCACGTTCCTCACCGCCGCGGGCATGGTGGTGATCGCCGCCGGCCTGCCATTGGGGGTGTGGATCATCGTCCCCGGCGTGGTCATGGTGCTGGGCGGGGTCCTGGGCATGGTGAACGAGTCCGCCCGGCAGTGACGGGTGGGCCTGGGCCGCCCTGCCGAGGTCAGGGACCGCGATCCGCGGTGCGACGTAGACTCCTGCGCCACGCGCCGCGCGTCACCAGCGCTGCTCGAGACCGCCGACCGAAGACCGTCGTCGAACCAACCCAGCCCCGGAGGCGACCATGGTCCCCGCTCAACTCGATGTCGACGAGTGGCAGCTGGTCCGAGCTTCGCCGTGGGTGGTGGCCGTCGGCGTGATGATGGCCGATCCCAGCGGGGTCCTCGGCCGCCGCAACGAGCTGGCCTCCCTCCTGGCCCAGGTCCGGTCCACCGCCGAGCACGGGTCCACCTCGGCCCTGGTGCACGACGTGGCCCGGGCCCTGGTGGGGGATTCCCTCGAGGGTGCCGTGGAGAGCAGCGGACTGGGCGATCCCGACGGGGGCCTGCCGGCGAGAGCCCTGGCCCGCAGCCGCGAGGTGGCCACCCTCGTCGCTGCCCGCCGGCCCGCCGAGGCCGACGTCTTCTGCGCGTGGCTGTTGGACCTGGCCGGTGGGGTGGCCCGCTCGACCCGCGAGGGCGGGGTGCTGGGCTTAGGCGGCGAGGCGGTGAGCGCGGCCGAGGAGGCGTTCCTCTCCGAGCTGGCTGTGGCCCTCGACCACGAGGTCGGTAGGGCGCCCGGTGACGGCTGAGCCGGCCGACCTGCCCAGCGCGCACGACGGCGATGAGCAGCTGCGGGCCATGCTCGACGCCACCCCGGCCATGGTGTCCATCAAGGACGCCGAAGGCCGCTACCTCTACGTCAACCGCGGTTTCAGCGAGACCATGGGCCTGCCGTTCGACCAGGTCGTGGGCCGGACCATGGACGCCGTCTATCCCCTGGACACGGTGAGCCGCCTGCTCCGGGCCGAGCGCCAGGTCATGGCCAGCGGCGACGACACCGTCTTCGAGCACCGCCTGCCCGCCGCCGATGGCGGGGACCACATCTTCCTGTCGCTGAAGTTCCCCCTGCGTGACCGTGACGGGGTCATCCGCTCGGTGGGCACCATCTCCACCGACGTCACCGAGGTCCGACAGGTGACCGCGGCCCTGGCCGACAGCGAGGACCGCTTCCGCCAGCTTGCGGAGACCATCGACGAGGTCTTCGTCCTCATCGGCATCGACCCCCTGACGGTGCTCTACGTCAACCCCGCTCTCGAGCGCCTGTTGGGGGCAGCCGGGGCCCAGTTCCGCGCCGACCCCCGATCCTTCGTGGACCGGCTGCACCCCGACGACCGCTACCCCTTCATGCGCTCGGTGGTGGGGGCCTTCGACCGGGGCCAGCCCGAGATGCTCGAGCTGCGCCTGCTCCAGCCCGACGGCGAGGTGCGGTGGATGCGCTGCCGGCTCACCCCGGCCCGCACCGGGGTCGATGCCCCCAGGCGGTGGGTGGCCACGGTCAAGGACGTCACCGACCAGAAGCACGCCGAGCTCGCCCTGCGATCGGCCCTGGCCGAGGCCGAACGGGCCAGCGGGGCCAAGAGCGAGTTCCTGTCCCGGGTCAGCCACGAACTGCGCACCCCCCTCAACGCCATCCTCGGCTTCGGCCAGCTCCTCGAGCTCGACGAGCTCGAGCCTGTCCACGAGGAGAGCGTGCAGCACATCCTGCGGGCCGGGCGCCACCTGCTGGGCCTGATCGACGAGATCCTGGAGATCTCCCGGATCGAGAGCGGCCAGCTGCGGCTGTCCCTCGAGCCCGTGGACCTGGCCGAGTCGATGGGCGAGGCCCTCGACATGGTCCGCCCCCTGGCGGCGCGGCGGTCCATCGAGCTCATCGGCCGACCCCGGCCCGGCAGCTGGGGGTGGGTCCGGGCCGACAACCAGCGCCTCAAGCAGGTGCTGCTCAACCTGCTCTCCAACGCGGTGAAGTACAACCGTGACGGGGGCTCGGTCCGCGTCGACGTGCTGCCGTCGGCCACGGGGCGCCTGCGGGCATCGGTGACCGACACCGGCATCGGCATCCCCGCCGTGGACCTCGAGCGCATCTTCCTGCCCTTCGACCGCCTCATGGCCGACCAGTCCGGCGAGGAGGGCACCGGTCTGGGTCTGACCCTGACCAAGGGACTGCTCGAAGCCATGGGGGGCGCCATCGGCGTGCGCAGCGACGAGGGCGAGGGCTCCGAGTTCTGGATCGACCTCGCCGGTGAGGTCGCACCGGGGGACCCGCAGCCCCCGGCCGAGGCCGGTGCCGCCGACCGGCCCCCGGCCACCCCGACCACCCACACCGTGCTCTACGTCGAGGACAACGTGTCCAACGTGCACCTCGTCGAGCGCCTGCTCGACCGCCGACCCGGGGTGGTGCTGATCTCCACCATGCAGGGCAGCCTGGCCCTGGACCTGGCCGCGGAGCACCAGCCCGACCTGGTGCTCCTCGACCTGGGCCTGCCCGACGTGAGCGGCGAGGAGGTGCTGCGCCGCCTGCGGGCCGAACCCGCCACCGCCGCCATCCCCGTGGTCATCCTCAGCGCCGATGCCACCGCCCGCCAGGTGGCCCGCCTGACCCAGATGGGGGCGCTCGACTACCTGACCAAGCCCCTCGACCTGCAGCGCTTCTACCGCGTCGTCGACGGCGTGCTCAGCCTCACCTGATCCGACCTGCCTGATCCGAGCCGCCTGATCCGAGCCGCGTGGTTCAGAGCTGCCTGGTTCAGAACCAGGAGCCGACGCCGGGGTCGATCTCGATGCCCTTGGGGTCGGTGATGGGGTCGGGGTCGTCGAGGTCGGTGATCTGGGAGCGGATCCAGTCCCGGTTGGGTCCGGAGCCGACCTCGCTGTACCAGGCGCCGTCGACGCAGTTGGCCGCCTTCATCACGCCCACCTGGACGATGCCCTCGGGGGTGGAGACCAGCAGGGGACCGCCGCTGTCGCCCTGGCAGGGCCCGCCGCTGACCGAGATGCGCATGGCGGCGAGCTCGTCGGCAGGGTCGTCGGGCACGATGGTGACCATCTTCTGCTGGATGGTCGAGGGCAGGGTCCTGTTGGTGTCGATGTAGCCCCAACCGGTGGCCCAGCCCACGTCGCTGCCGGCGATGCCACCGGCGGCCACCCCGTCCCACCAGCCCTTGCGGGCGGGGCTGCCCAGCTTGACCGTGGGCTTCTTCGAGGGGGCATCGAGCCAGAGCAGGGCCACGTCGTTGGGCCCGCCCCGGTAGTCGGGGTTGCGGACGATGGCGTCGACGGCGTGGTACTCGCCGCCGGACCAGTAGTCCTGGTTGCCGATCCTCACCACGACCTGAGCGGGGGTGATGGTCTCGACGCAGTGCACGGCGGTGAGGACCCAGCGGGGATGGATGAGGCTGCCGGTGCAGCCGGTGCTCACCTGCACGACGTAGTCGGAGTCCCCGACGGGGGCGGTCGAGCCGCCGACGATGGCCCCGGCGCCCGGAGCGGTGGCGGCCAGCAATGAACCCGAGACCAGGCCCAGGGCGGCGGCGGCGATGGTGGCTCGTCGGAGGAAGGATCCCATGGTCAGCTCCTGTGTTCGGCGGCGTGGCGGAAACGCCGTCTGTGGAGCCATCGTGCGCCTCGCCCGCCCCGGGCGGATCGGGGACAACCCCCGATCCGCCGGAGCCCATGGGGGCTACCGCCGGGGATCGGGGCCGGCTACTCGCCGCCTTCCTTCAGCTCCACGGTGGGGGCCTTGTAGCTGCTGCCGAAGACGTCGACGCCGTCGGCCTTGAGCTCGTCCACGGCCTGCTTGGCCAGGTCGCTGGTGTACGCCTTCTCGTCGGGCTCGGCCTTGACGATCTTCTCGCTGGTGGCCACGGCCACGGTCTGGTCCCACAGCTCGTTGTCCATCACCCCGATGCCGGCGGGCGAGGGCCAGATGAGCTTGTTGACCTCGGCCAGCTGCCAGGCCTGGTGGGACTCACCCAGGGTGGGTCCGGCGTCGAGCACGATCTGCACGCAGGCGTCGAAGTTGTCCCGGCAGTAGGCCCAGCCTTCCATCGACGCCTTGAGGAACTTGACCGCGGTGGCCTTGTACTCGGGATCCGAGTCGAGGCGTTCGGTGTCGGCCCAGATGGCGTCCTGGAGCATGGCCGTGCCCACGTCGTTCCAGTTGATGACGTTGAGGTCGTCGGGCTGGTACAGCTTGCCCGTGGCCGGGTTGACCTGCTCGAGCACCTGGGCGTACTCGTTGTAGGTCATGGCCTGGGCGGCGTCGATCTCCTTGGCCAGGAGTGCGGCCATGTCGAACTGCTGCTGGACCAGGGTCACCCCGCTGGTGGGGTCGATCTTGGCCTGCTTCAGCCCGGCGAACAGCTCGAACTCGTTGCCGAAGCCCCAGTTGCCCACCTTCTTGCCGGCCAGGTCGGCCGGCTCGGTGATGCCGGAGTCGGCCCACGACACCTGCAGGGTGCCCGACCGCTGGTAGATCTGGCCGATGTCGGTGATCTCGGCGCCCTCGTCACGGGAGGCCAGGGCCTTGGGCACCCAGGCGATGGCGAAGTCGACGGCGCCGGTGGCCAGCTGGGTCTGGGGCACGATGTCCACACCACCCTCGATGATCTCCACGTCGAGACCCTCGTCCTCGTAGAAGCCCTGGTCCACGGCGGCGTAGTAGCCGGCGAACTGGGCCTGGGCCACCCACTGCAGCTGCAGCTTCACCTCGACCGGCTTGCCCGCCGTGGTGGTGGCGGTGGTGCCGCTGCCGCCGGCAGCCGTGGTGGTGGCGGCATCGTCGTCGTTGCTGCCCCCGCACGCTGCGCCCACCAGGGCGAGGGCGAGGACGGCGAGGCACACCTTGGTGCGCCGCTTGGTGGTCATGGATCCTCCCACAGGGTTCATCGGTGTCAGGTCGGGTGTCGGGGTCGGGGGGTCGGTCGATCCGGTGGAACGTGGTGGTGTCGGCGGGTCACCCCACGCCCAGGATGGGGCGATGGCGGGGCAGGGCCAGGCGCTCGATGATGCTGACCAGGGCGTAGAGGCCCATGCCCAGGATGGAGGCGGCCAGCACCGCGGCCCAGGCCCGGTCGTAGCGGCTGAGTCCGGCGGACTGGGTGATGACGCCGCCGAGGGTGCCCTGCTCACCGCCGAAGTACTCCGAGACGATGGCGGCGATGACGGCCAGGGACGACGCCACCTTCAGGGAGGTGAAGAAGAAGGGCAGGGCGTTGGGCACCCGCACCTCGCGCATGGTGCGCCACTCGCCCGCCGCGTAGGTGCGCATGAGCTCGAGGTGGACCGCCTGGCAGTCGAGCAGGCCCCGGGCCGTGCCCACGAGCACGGGGAACACCACGACGGACACCACCACCGCCTGTTTGGCCGTGGGTGCCACCTGGCCGAACCACTTGAAGTACACGGGGGCCAGGGCCACGATCGGTGTGGCGGCCAGGGCCGACGCCAGGGGGGTGAGCACCCCGGCCAGCACCTTGGAGCGAGAGCACAGCAGCGCGGCCACCACGGCCACGAACACGCCGACGACCAGGCCGCTGATGGCCACCCAGCCCGTCTTCCTGGCCCCCGTCCAGATGGCGGTGCGGTTCTCCACGAAGGCGTCGAGGATGGCCGAGGGCTTGGGCAGCAGGAACTTCTGGATGTGGAACACGTCCACCACCAGCTCCCAGCCCACCAGGCCGACCACGCCCACGATCACCGGGGGCAGCACGATGGCGGGTCGGGCCCACGCCGGGCGGCCCCGGGTGGCGACGACGGGCGTCGAGCTGCCGCCGCCCAGGGTGGGCGTGCTCATCGCTCCTCTCCGGCGATGGCTGTGGCGTCGGCGTCGGCGTCGGCGGCCTTTGCCGTGGCCGTGGCCGTGGCCTTGGCACCGATGCGGCCGCGCAGGGCCTCGCGCACCTCGGTGACGGCGGCGAAGAAGGCGGGGTCCTCGCGGGTGTCCTCGGTGCGGGCGCCCAGGCCGATGGCGGCGATGTGGGTGATGGCCCCGGGCCGGGCCGACATGACCACCACCCGGCGGGACAGGAACACGGCCTCGGGGATGGAGTGGGTGACGAAGACGACGGTGGTGCCCGTCTCGGCGCTGATGCGGACCAGCTCGGCCTGCATGTGCTCCCGGGTCATCTCGTCGAGGGCGCCGAAGGGCTCGTCCATCAACAGGATGGGGGGCTCCACGGCCAGGGCCCGGGCGATGGCCACCCGCTGCTGCATGCCGCCCGACAGCTCCCAGGGGCGGTGGTCGGCGAACTCACCCAGCCGCACGAGCTCGAGCAGCTGGCGGGAGCGGGCCCGGCGCCTGGTCCTGTCCCAACCCGCGAGCTCGAGGGGCAGCTCGATGTTCTGGGCCACCGAGCGCCAGTCGAACAGGCCGGCCTGCTGGAAGGCCATGCCGTAGTCCTGGTCGATGCGGGCCTGGCGGGCGCTCTTGCCGTTCACCGTGACCGTGCCCCCGGTGGGCTCGACCAGGTCGGCGACGACCCGCAGCAGGGTCGACTTGCCGCAGCCCGACGGCCCGATGAGCGACACCAGCTCACCGGGGGCGATGGCGAGGTCGATGCCCCGCAGGGCCTCGACCTGGTTGGATCGCCCGGCGTTGAACACCTGGTCGACGCGGGTCACGGTGATGGCGGCCGCAGTGGTGGCCTGGGTGGTGGCCGGGTCGGTCCCGGCCGGGGCCGGTCGGCTCGTGGCGGTCATCGGGCCTCCCGGGGGCGGTTGCGCATCAGGGCGCGGTCGAGCAGGTCGACCAGGGCCACGGCGGCGATGCCCAACAGGCCGGCCCCGATGACCACGGCGTACAGGCGGGTGGGGTCGCTCAGGTACTGCTGGGCGTAGTCGATGATGAGCCGACCCAGGCCACCCCGCACCCCGGCGGAGATCTCGCCCACGATGGCGCCCACCACCGAGGCGGTGGCCGCCACCTTCATGGCCGGGATCAGGTAGGGGACCGACGCCGGCAGCCGCAGCTTGCGCACGGTGGCCCACCACCCCGCCGCGCAGCTGCGCATGAGCTCGAGTGCCTCGGGGGCGGGCGACTTCAACCCCCGCAGAGCGCCGATGGTGACGGGGAAGAAGGTCAGGTAGGTGGCGATGATGGCCACCGACATCCACGGCTGCCAGGTGATGAAGCCCACGTCGAGCTGGTTGCCCCACGCCACCACCAGGGGGGCGAGGGCGATGAGGGGGATGGTCTGGGACACGACCACGTAGGGGAGCAGGCCCCGCTCGAGCCAGCCCGATCGCAGCATGGCCAGGGCCAGGCCCAGCCCCACGGCCAGGCCGATGACGAAGCCCACCGCGGCCTCGCGGAAGGTGAAGGCGGCGGCATCGAGGATGAAGCGCCACAGCTGGGTGTCGTCACCGCGGCGCTGGGGCTCGAAGAAGCGCCGCAGGATGTCCCAGAACGGGGGCAGGGTGCGGTCGTCGGTGGGCACGGGCAGGTCGATCGACGTGCCCGGCCAATGGCCGTCGGTGGCCTGGCCCAGGGCCTTGTAGCCCGTCCACACCAGCCCCACGGCCACCACCACCCCCACCAGGACCAGGGCCTTGCGAGCCGTGCGCCCGGCCCACGCCGCCAGCACGGGCCCGCCTCCACGCCTGGGGGGCTGGGGCACCTCATCGTTCGGCGCGGTGGGCGGGGCCGGATCCAGGGTGGTGCCGGTCACGGCTCGGGGAGCTCGGACACCGCAGGCGGGAGCCGTACCACGGCGGGGATGACCCGTTCGCCGTAGGCGGCGAGGGTGGCGTCCTGGTCGTCGTGCTGCAGGTAGAGGGCGAACTGGTCCACCCCCAGGGCCCGCAGCTCGGCCAGGCGTTCGACGTGGTGCTCGACGGGCCCCAGCAGGCAGAAGCGGTCGACGATCTCGTCGGGCACGAAGTCGGCGTGGGTGTTGCCGGCCTTGCCGTGCTGGTTGTAGTCGTAGCCCTTGCGGCCGTCGATGTAGCTGGTCAGGGCGTCGGGCACCGCGCCACCGTCGGCCCCGTAGCGGGCCACGATGTCGGCCACGTGGTTGCCGACCATGCCCCCGAACCAGCGGCACTGGTCGCGCTGGTGCTCGAGGGTGTCCACGCCGCCCACGTAGGCCGGGGCGGCCACGCAGATCTTCACCGCGGCGGGGTCACGCCCGGCAGCCTCGGCGGCCCGGCGCACGGCGGCGATGCTCCAGGCCACGATGTCGGGGTCGGCCAGCTGCAGGATGAAGCCGTCGGCCACCTCGCCCGTCAGGGCCAGGGCCTTGGGCCCGTACGCCGCCACCCACACGTCGAGGCGGCTGTCCCCACCCCAGGGCAGGCGCAGGGTGCGGTCGCGGTAGGTGACCTCTTCGCCGTTGGCCAGACCCCGGATGACGTCGATCGCTTCCCGCAGGGTGGCCAGGGTGGTGGGCCGCCCATTGGTCACCCGCACGGCCGAGTCGCCCCGGCCGATGCCACAGATGGTGCGGTTGCCGAACATGTCGTTGAGGGTGGCGAACAGCGATGCGGTGACGGTCCAGTCCCGGGTGGCCGGGTTGGTGACCATGGGCCCGACCATGATGCGGTGGGTGGCCGACAGCATCTGGCTGTAGATGACGAAGGGCTCCTGCCACAGCAGGTGGGAGTCGAACGTCCACGCATGGGTGAAGCCGTGGAGCTCGGCCTGTCGGGTCAGCTCGACCACCCGCCACGCCGGCGGGTTGGTCTGCAGCACGACGCCGAACTCCATCGGCCGGCGGACGGCTGTGGTCCTCACCTCGTCGACCGCGGTCACAGGAGGTACTGGGACTGGCCGCGACGCTGGTAGCGGCCGTGGCCCTTGCTGCCGTGGAAGGCGTCGTCGCGGACCACGACCTGGCCCCGGGACAGCACCGTGTCCACCTTGCCCTGGATGACGGTGCCCTCGAAGGCCGAGTAGTCCATGTTCATGTGGTGCGTCTCCACGCTGATGCGTGTGGTGGCGTTGGGGTCGTAGATGACCACGTCGGCGTCGGCCCCGGGGGCGAGGATGCCCTTGCGGGGGTAGAGGCCGAACATGCGGGCCGGCGTCGTCGAGCACAGCTCGACCCAACGGTTCAAGGACAGCTGGCCATCGACCACACCCTGGTAGATGAGGTCCATGCGGTGCTCGACGGTGCCGATGCCGTTGGGGATCCTGGAGAAGTCACCGATGCCGATCTCCTTCTGCTCCTTGAAGCAGAAGGGGCAGTGGTCGGTGCTGACCACGGACAGGTCGTTGGTACGGAGGTAGCGCCACAGCAGGTCCTGCTGGCCACCCTCCTTGGAGCGCACCGGCGTCGAGCACACGTACTTGGCACCCTCGAAGCCGGGAGCGGCCAGGTGCTCCTCGAGGGAGAGGTACAGGTACTGGGGGCAGGTCTCGCCGAAGACGTTCAGGCCCTCGTCGCGGGCCCGGGCCAGCACCTCGACGGCCTGGTGGGCCGACATGTGCACGATGTAGAGGGGGGCGCCGGCGATGCGGGCCAGCATGATGGCCCGGTTGGTGGCCTCGGCCTCGGTCTCCCACGGCCGGGTGAGCACGTGGTACTTCGGGTCGGTCTGGCCCCGGCTCAGGGCCTGCTTCACCAGCAGGTCGATGGCGATGCCGTTCTCGGCGTGCATCATGATCATCGAGCCGTTGTCCGCTGCCGTCTGCATGGCCCGGAGGATCTGGGCATCGTCGGAGTAGAGGACGCCCGGGTAGGCCATGAACAGCTTGAAGCTGGTGATGCCTTCCGAGGTGGCCAGCTCGTCCATGGCCTTGATGGACTCGTCGTCCACGCCACCGATGATCTGGTGGAAGGCGTAGTCGATGCAGCAGTTGCCGCCGGCCTTCTCGTGCCACAGGGCGAGGGCGTCCTGCACGCGACCGCCGGTGTTCTGCACGGCGAAGTCGATGATGGTTGTGGTGCCGCCCCAGGCCGCGGCCCGGGTGCCCGTCTCGAAGGTGTCCGACGAGAAGGTGCCGCCGAAGGGCATCTCCATGTGGGTGTGCACGTCGACCCCGCCGGGGATGACGTACTTCCCCCGGGCGTCGATGACCAGGCCGGCGGTGGCGGCCAGGTCGCTACCCAAGGCGGTGGAGCCCGGCTCGACCAGGGCCACGATGCGCTCGCCGTCGATGAGCACGTCGGCCGGGGTGGCGCCCGTGGGGCTGATCACGGTGCCGTTGGTGATCAGGGTCGTCACCGGCCGACCTCGTCGGCGGCGTCGGCCAGGATGGCGATGGCTTCGGCCATCTCGGCGTCGGTGACGCTCAGGGGTGGGGCGATCCGCAGCACGTTGCCGTACAGGCCGCCCTTGCCCACGAGCAGGCCCCGGCGCCTGGTGGCCTCGAGCATGGCCGCGGCGCCGGCGGGCCAGGGCTCGGGTCCCCCGGAGCGTTCGGTGGTGCCGGGCACGCACACCTCGATGGCCCGCATGAGGCCCCGGCCCCGCACCTCGGCGACGAAGGGGTGGCGGGCGGCGATGGCGTCGAGGGCGGTGGCCAGCACCGGGCCCTGGCGGCGGGTGTTGGCCTGGAGGTCCTGGGACAGGAGCACGTCGAGGTTGGCCACCGCCCCCGCGCAGGACATGGGGTTGCCACCGAAGGTGGACAGCCCGGCGGCGGGGATGCTGTCGATGACGTCGGCCCGGCCGACGACGGCGCCCAGGGACAGGCCGTTGCCCACCCCCTTGGCCACGGTCAGCAGGTCGGGGACGAAACCGTGGGCCTGGTAGCCCCAGAAGTGGTCCCCGGTGCGGCCGAAGCCGGTCTGGACCTCGTCGGAGATGAAGAGGATGCCCCGCTCGCGCAGGACCTCGGCCATGGCCCCGAAGAAGCCGTCCGGCGGTACGGCGAAGCCGCCCACGCCCTGGATGGGCTCGGCGATCATGGCGGCCACGTCGCCGGCCGTGCACATGTCGAGCACGTCACGCAGGTCCTGCACGCAGGCCGCCGTGTAGCCGGCGTCGTCGAGGTGGCGGAAGGGGCTGCGCAGCCGGTAGCCGCCGTGCACGAAGCTGACCTGCAGGCCGGACAGGCTGGTGGGGGACCAGTTGCCGTTGGCGGTTATGGCGATGGTGCCGAAGGAACGGCCGTGGTAGCTGTTTCGCAGGGCGAGGATCTGGTTGCTGCGCCGGTACGAGGTGGCGGCGAGCAGGGCGGTCTCGTTGGCCTCGGTGCCCGAGGTGGTGACGAAGACCTTGGCGTCGGGGATGCCGGACAGCTGGGACAGCCGCTCGGCCAGTTCGACCATGGGCCGGCTCAGGTACAGGGTCGAGTTGTGCAGCATCTTGGCCGCCTGGGCCTGGAGGGCCTCGACGACCTCGGGCACGGCGTGGCCCGTCATGGTGGTGAGGATGCCGCCGAAGAAGTCCAGGTAGCGGGTGCCCTCACCGTCCCAGACGTGGCGGCCCTCGCCTCGGACCAGCTCGATGGGCTGGTCGTAGTAGAGGGCCATCCACTTGGGGGTGACGGCCCGGTGGCGGCGGGCCAGCTCGATGGGATCGTTGGCGTCGGTGGTGGGGGCGCCGGTGTCGGCGGTATCGGCGGCGCCGGTGGGCGCGGTCGCCGTGGGCTGCGGTTCGGTGGTCGTCACGGTCGCACCAGTCCCTCGTAGCTGTCGGGGCGGCGGTCACGGTAGAACGCCCAGCGGTCGCGCACCTCGGTCAGCAGGTCGAGGTCCAGGTCACGCACCACGAGCTCGGGTTCCTGGGCGTCGGCGGGCTCGCCGACGAACTTGCCCTCGGCGTCCACGAAGTAGCTGGTGCCGTAGAAGTCGTTGTCGCCCAGGTCCTCGATGCCCACCCGGTTGATGGCCCCGACGAAGAACTCGTTGGCCACCGCGGCGGCGGGCTGCTCGAGCTTCCACAGGTAGGCCGACAGGCCCCGGGAGGTGGCCGAGGGGTTGAAGACGATCTGGGCGCCGTTCAGGCCCAGGGCCCGCCAGCCCTCGGGGAAGTGGCGGTCGTAGCAGATGTAGACGCCGACCTTGCCCACCGCGGTGTCGAAGACCGGGTACCCGAGGTTGCCGGGGCGGAAGTAGAACTTCTCCCAGAACCCCTGGGTCTGGGGGATGTGGCTCTTGCGGTACTTGCCCAGGTAGCTGCCGTCGGCGTCGATGACGGCCGCCGTGTTGTAGAGGACCCCGGGCTGCTCCTGCTCGTACATGGGCAGGACCATGACCATGCCCAGCTCGGCGGCCAGGGCCTGGAAGCGCCCGGTGGTGGGGCCGGGGACGGTCTCGGCGTAGCTGTAGAACCCGGCGTCCTGCACCTGGCAGAAGTAGGGGCCGTAGAACAGCTCCTGGAAGCAGATGACCTGGGCGCCGGCCGCGGCCGCCTCCCGAGCTCGCTCCTCATGGACCTTGATCATCGACTCCTGGTCGCCGGTCCAGCTCGCCTGGACCAAAGCGGCACGGATCACGTTCATGGCCACTCCCCTCAGCACGCCGCCGCGGTCGGGGCCACAGCATGGCGCACGACCGGGGGCGCTCCACAACAGTTGTGTTACTGCAGCATTACCATGCTCCAGGCCTGTTCTGGTCCCCGTTCCGGCTGGGTGGTGCGGGGTTCACCGTGCGTCAGTGGCGCTCGGCCGGCGAGGCGGGCGGCGGCGATGCGATGGGGCTTGGCCACCGTCGATCACCACCCCCGTCCCGTGCTGTGAGCGCCGCCTGCCTGGCGGGCGGACGCCGCAGGTCAGCGGCCTGGGAGTGGTGGGACGAGCCCTTCGGTGGCGATTCGACGTCGATTCGACGCGGCGAGCCGGTAGCGAGTCGGCGCCGACCTTCCGGGCGCGGGGGCGCCCACCGGTGGGCGAGGGCGCGCCCGGACTCCGGCCTGGCCGGGGCCGAGCAGCAGGAGAGCCATCAGGCGCCCCAGGGTGGCTACGGCGGCACGACCAGCGTGCGAGGGCGGAAGCCACCGTGATGCGGAACCGATCGAGGAACCGCCTCGACGCGCCCCGGCTGCTGCGTCGGCGGCGACCGCCGGACCGGGATCAGGCCCGGCTGCGCTCGAGGAAGTCGACGACGGCCGCGGTGAAGGCGTCGTTGTCGTCACCGGCGACCATGTGGCCGGCGCCGGTGATGTCGACGAAGTCGGCGTGGGGGACGGCGGCCCGGAACTCGGCCACCGACGCCTCGCTGACCAGGTCGGACTGGGCGCCGCGCACGAGCAGGGTCGGGGCGGCCACCTGGTTGGCGGCGGCGTAGAGCTCGATGGCCATGGCGTCCATGCGCTCGGCCAGCAGGTCGGGATCGGCCCCGTCGGCCCGCCAGGTGATGAAGGCGGGGTCCCAGCGCCAGTGCCAGCGGCCGTCGGCCCCCTCGCGCAGCACCCGCTCGAGCCCGGCACTGCCCCGGGGCTTGGACCGGTGGGGGTTGTAGGCCGAGATGGCGGCGGCGGCGTCGTCCAGGGTGGCGAAGCCCTCGGGGTTGGCAGCCATGAAGTCCACGATGCGGGCCACGCCACCCAGCTCCATGCGGGGGGTGACGTCCACCAGCACGACGGCCGAGTACAGCTGACGGTCGGCTGCCCCCTGGGCCAGGAGCGCGGTCATGCCCCCCATCGACGCCCCGACCACGGCGGGGCGGCCCTCGATCCCCTCGAGCACCAACAGCAGGTCGGCGGCGAAGTCGGTCATGGCGTAGGCGGCGTCGGCGGACCACTCGCTGTCGCCGTGGCCCCGGGCGTCCAGGGCGAGCACGTGGTAGCCCCGGGCGGCCAGCCGCGCGGCGGTGCCCTTCCAGGCGTGGCGGCTCTGGCCGCCGCCGTGGAGCAGGAGCACCGGAGGACCGTCGGGGGGCCCGTGCTGGTCGGCCTCCAACCGCAGCCCGCCGGCGCCGGTCAGCTGCAGCACTCGGGGAGTGACGTGGTCGTCGGGCTGGCTGGTCATGGGCACCACCGTTGGGGGGTCGTCGGCGTCGTGACCCTAGCGTGAACCCCCGTTCAGCCCGACTCTCCGAGACCCGGGGGGCGCACCGGCGCTGGCACCCGTCCGGCCGCTCCCGGTAACCTCGCCGCTGCTAACGATCGTTCACCGCGCCCTCTGCGCCGTGGCCGAACCAGACAGAGAGGCCAGGCATGGCTGAGCGCGTGTTCGTCATCGGGGTCGGCATGACCAAGTTCGAGAAGCCCTTCGCCCGCGACTGGGACTACCCCGACATGGCACGCGAGTCGGGCCAGGCCGCCCTGGCCGACGCCGGCATCGCCTATGACGCCATCGAGATGGCTTACCTGGGCTACTGCTACGGCGACTCCACCGCCGGGCAGGCCGCTCTCTACGAACTGGGCCTCACCGGCATCCCCGCCATCAACGTCAACAACAACTGCGCCACCGGCTCCTCGGCTCTGTACATGGCCAAGCGCTCCATCGAGGGTGGCCTGGCCGACTGCGCTCTGGCCCTGGGCTTCGAGAAGATGGAGAAGGGTTCCCTGGGGGTGAAGTTCACCGACCGGGTCGCCCCCATGCGTCGCCACTTCATGGACATGAAGGCCCGCCGCGGCCTGTCCCGGGCCCCCGGTGCCCCCCAGATGTTCGGCAACGCCGGCCGGGAGTACATGGAGCGCTACGGCACCAAGCCCGAGAGCTTCGCCCGCATCGCCGAGAAGAACCACCGCCACTCGGCCAACAACCCCTACGCCCAGTTCCAGGACGTCTACACCCTCGACGAGATCCTGGCTGCCCCCATGGTGTGGGACCCGCTGACCAAGCTGCAGTGCTGCCCCACGTCGGACGGCAGCGGGGCCGCCATCCTGGCCAGCGAGCGCTTCGTGCGTGAGCACGGCCTCGAGGACCAGGCTGTGGAGATCGTGGCCCAGGCCATGACCACCGACTTCAGCTCCACCTTCGAGGGCAGCGACATGAAGCTGGTGGGCTTCGACATGACCGCGGCCGCGGCCAAGCAGGTCTACGAGCAGTCCGGCCACGGACCCGAGGACGTCGACGTCATCGAGCTGCACGACTGCTTCTCGGCCAACGAGATGATCACCTACGAGGGCCTGGGCCTGTGCGCCGAGGGCAAGGCCGGCGACCTCATCGACGCCGGCGCCGTGACCTACGGCGGCGACTGGGTGGTCAACCCCTCGGGCGGGCTCATCTCCAAGGGCCACCCCCTGGGCGCCACCGGCCTGGCCCAGTGCGCCGAGCTCACGTGGCAGCTGCGGGGCACCGCCGACGCCCGCCAGGTGGACGGGGCCCGCATCGGCCTGCAGCACAACCTGGGCCTGGGCGGCGCCTGCGTCGTCACCATGTACGAGAAGACCGCTCTCTAGCCCCGGCTCTCCAGCCCTGAGCTCTGGAGCCGGTAGCGATGGGGAGGGGCCGCCGTGGCCCCTCCCCATCCGCCGCTCATCGGCGAGGATGGGACCATGAGCGACGCCGACACCCCCATCGAGCGCATCGAGGTCCAGCGGACCATCGCCGCCGCGCCTGCGGCCATCTTCGCCGTGCTGAGCGATCCCCAGGGCCACGTGTCCATCGACGCCACGGGCATGCTGATCGACGCCACCGGTGATCCGGTCACCGCGGTGGGAGACACCTTCGTGGTCCACATGGACCGCGAGGCCCTCAACGACTTCCCCATGGGCGAGTACGACGTGACCGTCCACATCGCCACGTTCGCCGCCGACCGGGAGATCGCCTGGACCACCGAGGGCACCGTGCGCCCGCCCATCGGCCACGTCTACGGCTACACCCTCGAACCCGTCGAGGGCGGGACCCTGGTGACCTCGTACTACGACTGGTCGACCATCGATCAGACGTGGAAGGACCGGGGCATCTTCCCCGTCATCTCCGAAGCCGCCCTGCGGGCCACCCTGGGCATCCTGGCCCGTACCGTCCTGCGCCAGGGCCGGGCCGGCGGCACCTCGAGCTGAGGGCCCGGCGAGGCGCAGCGAAGGCGCTTCTGCCCGTGTCGCTGTTCGGCCAACCTATCGCTATGTGTTCCGCAGGCTCGACGGCACCTGAGCTGGTCCTTGCTCTCGACGCCCCCGATGCGGCGGCGTGGCTGGGCGCCCACCTGCCACCTACTTCGACCACGACGGCGGCACCGCCCATGGTGACGTCACGCTCACCCTGGCCGACCTGGCGGCCGGCGACGCCCCCCGGTTGCGGGCCACGCATGCCGACCAGGTCGCCGAGGGCTGGCCGGCACCAGCGGGGGCCGTCTTCCTGTCGGGCTGGTTCGCGGGCATGCTCGCCGGGCCCGTGGGCTTCGGCGTGGCCGCGGCCGGGGCGGGGTTCGTCGTGGACCCCGGCCAGGTCCGTTGGCAGGTGGCGCCCGAGGGCTGGCCCACCATGATCGACCTCGGCCGACCGATCGTCGTGGTCGACACCACCCACCCCTGGGCCGGCCTGCCCGGGGTCGAGGCGGTGGCGTCGTCCGCCGTCGTCCTCGAACGGACGGTCACCGCCCTGGCCGCCGCCTCCGAGCCCCTGGTGGCCGCCTGCCACGGCCTGGCCCGCGTCGGTCGGGCCGGGTTGTGGAACGAGGTCGGCGACAGGTTGGGCATGGCCCTGGCCCACCAGACCGTGGTGCCGGTGACGCCGGCCATGGTGGCCGTGCTCGAGGCCGCCACCCGGGTGCCCGGGGTGCCGTGGCGGGCCCAGCCCGTGGTGGGCCCCGACGCGTCGGTCAACAAGGAGAGCCTGGAGCGCCTCCCCGAGATCGACGCCGACTGGCTGGTGGAGGCGACCGGATCCGAGGGCATGCCCCGGGCCGCCTACGAGGAGGTGGCGGCCAGCCCCCTCTACCAGGCCATCCCTGCGGTCAAGGCCGGCCGCGTCCACGTGGTGGACGCCAACCTGTGGCCCGGCTTCGGCCACCTGTGGGCCCGGGCCCTCGTCGACGACCTCGAACGCCTCTTCGTCAACTGACCGCAGCCGGACAGCGACGGCCCTAGCAAGGTGCTGGGTCGTCGGGCTCCCGGCTCGTAGGCTTCGCTCATGGCAAGCAGGGTGGTGCGCATCCCGGTCGCATTGGCCGACGCCGTGGTCGTCGCCGCGGGCGAGGCTGGTGTCGAGGACTTCGTCGTCCGCGCCATCGAGGCTCGCCTGGGCAACGTCGAGATGTCGAACCTGCTCGACGAGTTGGCTGAGGAGACCGGCCCCATCCCCGAGGCCCTGTTGGCCGAGGCGGAGGCGTTCTGGCAGGCCAGCTGATCCTCGATGCCGAGGCGGTGAACGCCTTGGCTCATCCCCGTGAACGAGGATCGGCGAGCCTGCGGGCGCAGGCCATCAGCCGCATCGCGGCCCGAGCCGGTCAACGCCCGGTGGTTCCGATCGTGGTGCTTGCCGAGGTCTACCGGGGTGATGGATCGGACGCGACCATCGATCGCCTCGTCCGTTTCGCCGCTCTGGTCGTGCCGCTCAGTGTCCCGGTCGCCCGCCTGGCCGGTCGCCTCCGTAGCCGCGCCGGGACGGGCTCGGCGGTTGACGCCATCGTGGTGGCGACGGCCATCCGGTTGGGCGGAGCGGTCATCGCCACCGCCGACCCCGATGATCTCGGCGCCCTCGCCGCCGCACACGGCAACGTCCGCATCTGGTCGTTGGGTGATCCGCCACCTCGCGGCTCGTGACGTAGATCCGGCGGCGGTCGTCGCGACCGGGGAAGATCCTCGACCGTGGCGGTTGACGATCCCCCCCGGAAGGTCCGAGGTGGCCGTCAGCGCAGGCGGATGACGTTGCCGGTGACGAGGCGGGCGGCGTCGGTGCACAACCAGGCGACGACGTCGGCCACCTCGGCGGGTTCGGCCACGTGCCCGAGGTCGGGGCGCGGCCACCTCGGCCCGCACCTCGTCGGTCACCCAACCGGTGTCGGTGATCGGAGGGTGCACGACGTTGGCGGTGATGCCCAGGTTGGCCAGCTCGGTGGCCGCGGACAGCGTGTAGCTCTCCATGGCCGCCTTGGCCGCCCCGTAGGACACCTCCTCGGGGAAGCCGTTACGCCCGCCCGAGGTCAGCCCGACGATGCGGCCCTGGCGTCGACGGCCAGGTTGCGGTCGACCGTGCCGGCACCGACCCGGGGTAGCCGGCGCCCCACCCGGTCGGCTCCGGCGGCGGCGAAGGTGTCGGCCGACCACCAGCGGCGGCGATGCCGGCCAGCACGGCCCGGGCGTCGTCGGCCCGCTGGCGGTCGTAGGCCTCGGGCAGGCCGGGGTCGGCCAGGGGAGCCAGCCGCAGGTAGCTGATGAGCACGGCGGCACCGCGGCGGGCCACGGCCGCGGCCACCGCCGCGCCGATGCCGTGGTTGGCCCCGGTCACCAGGGCCACCCGGCCATCGAGGGGTCGCGTCGGGGTCATGGCGCGGGCTCGGTCCCCGACGCGGTGGGGTGGGGGAGGTGGACGCCGAGCAGGGCCAGCTCGACGGCCCGGCGGGGGGCCTCCTCCAGCCAGTGGAGCAAGGCGGCGCGTCGGGGGCGGCGCACGTGGCGGCGGCCGGCTTCGATGGCGTCGCCCACGGCCCGGGCCAGCTCGTCGACGTCGGTGTGGTCGATCATCCCCAGGCGTCGCAGCCGGCGGAAGTAGCTGCGCAGGTAGGGGGCATCGCCGAGCTCGGACCACATGTCGGTGTCGACCGGGCCCGGCGCCACCACCGTCGTGCCCACCGGGGTGTGGCGCAGCTCGAGGCGGAGGATGGCGGTCAGGTGGGTCATTGCCGCCTTGGTGGCCCCGTACACCGCGCACCCCGGCGTGGTCGTCACCCCCTGCACCGAGGACACCATGACCACGTGGCCCCGACCCCGGGCCAGCATGCCCGGCAGCACCTGACGGGTCAGCTCGATGGGGGCCTCGAGGTCGAGGGCCACCTGGCGGTGGACCGAGGCCGCCGTCGCCGCGGCCAGCGGACCCACCTCGAGCACGCCGGCGTTGTTGACCAGCACGTCGATGGGGCCGGCCGCGTCCTCACAGCGGGCGATCAACCCGTGCAGCTGGGCCGGGTCGGTCAGGTCGGCCACCACGGCCGTACCCCCGACCTCGGCGGCCACGATCTCGAGCTCGGACCGTGAGCGGGCCACGAGCACGACCAGCGCCCCCCGGCGGGCGACGTCGCGGGCCACGGCCGCTCCCAGCCCCCGGGATGCCCCCGTGACCAGCACCCGGGCTCCTTCGAGCTGCATCGTCGCCTCCCTGCGTCCTCGTGCCGCGCTGCGGCCGGGGGCGGAGTCTGGCCCACCGGTGCCGTCGGGTTCACGGACCCCTTCATCGAGCCGTCATCGCTCCAGCCCGGGCGCGGGTGGCCGCGACGCGCTGGGATGG
This sequence comes from Acidimicrobiales bacterium, assembly GCA_038255145.1. Taxonomy (GTDB): domain Bacteria; phylum Actinomycetota; class Acidimicrobiia; order Acidimicrobiales; family CAIXPF01; genus WHTX01. The sequence goes on along the minus strand of JBBSLP010000001.1, from coordinate 14,941 downwards.
GGGGGTGACCACCGTCGACATGGACCGCCTCGAGGCCGAGCTGGCCATCACCGCCGAGCGGGAGCCGACCGTGGCCGCCTGGGTCAGCCGGCGCGCCGACGACGAGGTGCGGGCGGCCATGGCCGGGGCCCCGGCCGGGTCGCTGAACGGCTTCACCCTGGGCGTCAAGGACATCATCGACACCGCCGACCTGCCCACCGAGAAGGGTTCGGCCATCTACGCCGGGCACCGGCCCCGCAGCGATGCCGCGGCCGTGGCCCTGGCCCGGGCCGCCGGCGCCGTGGTGGTGGGCAAGACGGTGACCACCGAGTTCGCCTTCTTCCGCCCCGGCCCCACCACCAACCCCCACGACCCCACCCGCACCCCCGGCGGCTCGTCGAGCGGTTCGGCCGCCGCAGTGGCCGCGGGCATGGTGCGCGTCGCCTTCGGCACCCAGACCGGGGGCTCGGTCATCAGGCCGGGCTCGTTCTGCGGGGTGGTGGCCTTCAAGCCCACCTTCGACCTGGTCGCCCTGACCGGGGTGCACCCCCTGGCCCCCTCCTTCGACACCCTGGGCTGGTACGGCACCACGGTGGACGACGTGGCCGCCGTGCTCGCCGCCCTGGCCCCGCCCGGCCCGCCGGCCGAGCCCCCCGCCAGCCGCGGTGGGGCGGATCGGCCCGCTCCCCGCATCGGGCGGTACCGCAGCCATCAATGGCCGGCGGCCGAGATGTCCACCGTCACCGCACTGGAGATGGCCGCATCATCCCTGGCCGCCGCCGGGGCCGAGGTCGTCGACGTCGACCTGATCGGTGCGCTCGGCCCCCTCGGCGCCGCCCACGACACCATCATGGCGGCCGAGATCGGCGCCAGCCTGGCCTGGGAGCACGCGGCCCACCCCGACCTGCTGTCGGACAGGTTGGCCGCCATCATCGAGGCCCGCGCCCTGGTCAGTCCCGAGGCCTACGGCGCCGCCCAACGGGATGCGGTGGCCGGGCGGGCCGCCTACGCTGCCACCCTGGCCCGTCTCGACCTCGATGCCCTGCTCACACCGTCGGCCCCCGGCGAGGCCCCCCTGGGCCTGGACAGCACCGGGGATCCCGCCTTCAACAAGGTCTGGACCCTGCTGCGGGTGCCGGCGCTGTCCCTGCCCGGGGCCCGAGGCCCGGCGCGCATGCCCGTGGGCGTGCAGCTCGTCGGCACCCGGTGGGCCGACCATGCCCTGCTCGACGTGGGGCGCTTCGCCGCCGCCGCCCTCGGGTCCTCGGCACCCTGAGTGGTGGAGATCGCGGGCCCCTACGCCCGAAACGCCCTCGGCGGTGGCACACTCGCCGTCATGGGGGACTGGTGGACCCGCAACATCATCGAGCCCCACAAGCTGCCCCTGTTGCTGTGCTTCATGTCCTTCGTGGTCACGTTCCTGCTGACCAGGGCCATCACCCGGCTCATCCGGGCCGGCCGGGGACCGTTCAAGGACGTCACCCCCGGTGGGCTGCACATCCACCACAGCGTGCCCGGGCTCATCCTGCTGCTCATCGGCGCGGCCATGGCCGTGGGCGGCAACGGTGACTCGCCGTGGCACGAGGTGGCGGCCGTGGCCGTCGGCGTGGGGGCGTCGCTCGTGCTCGACGAGTTCGCCCTCATCCTCCACCTCGACGACGTCTACTGGGCCAAACAGGGACAGCTCTCGGTCCAGGCCGTGGCCCTGACCTCGGCCAGCCTGGCCTGCCTGCTCGTGGGCCTGACCCCCTTCGGCGTGGACGACACCACCGACACCGAGATCAACCTGCGCATCTACGGCATCCTCGGCATCGCCATCACCATCGTGGCCGTGATCGTCTGTGCCACCAAGGGCAAGTACCGCCTGGCCCTGGTGTCGGTGTTCGTGCCCTGGATGGCCATCATCGGCGCCATTCGCCTGGCTCGGCCCACCTCGCCCTGGGCCCGCCACGTCTATCGCAGCCGCCCCCGGCGCATGCAGCGGGCCGTGCACCGCTCGGCCCGGTTCGACCGGCGCTGGGATCCCATCTTCACCCGGCTCGGCGACGCCATCGCCGGCAGCCCCTCCAACCATCCCGTGGCCCACCCCCCAGCGGCCGCGGCCCGCACGAGCACGCCCGACACCACCAAGGCCACGGTCCCGGCCACCACCTCGAGTGCCCCGCCCCGGCCCGCGGCCCCGGCGGGAGAGCCCGAGGTCGAGGGCGGTGGTGAAGGCGACCTCCCCGTCGGCGCCGACACCTCCCACCCCGTGCACTGAGCGTCGGCTACGGTCACCTGCAACTCAGAGGTTGCAGGAGGTTGGACCATGATCGAGGACGGCGTGGTGAACGCCATCGTAAGGGCCTACGCGGCGTTCGCCGCTGACGCCGGCCTGCGGCGAACCGGGGCGTGACTACTCGGGGGGTTCGGTGGCCACCACGCCGCTGGCCTCGAGGGCGGCCAGCTCGTCGGCGCCGAGGCCGGCCCACGCCGTGAGGACCTCGGCGTTGTGCTGGCCCAGCAGGGGGGCGGGGCCGGTGGGGGCGGTGTCGGCCGCCGACAGCAGGGCGGGGGACCGGGGCCAGCGGTGGGTGCCGGCCTCGGGGTGGGTGAGCTCGACGAACATGGCCCGGGCCCCGAGGTGGCGGTCCTCGACCAGCTCGCCGCCGTCGAGAACGGCGGCCGCGGGCACCCCGGCAGCCTGGAGCTCGTCGGCCAGCTCGAGGTGGTCACGGGTCGCCGTCCACGTCGACAGGGCGGCGTCGAGCTCGTCGTGGCGGGCCCGGCGCTCGGACGCTCCCAGCCCGGCCCAGTGGGCAGGCAGGCCGGCCAGGGCGCAGAGGCGGGCCCAGGTGTCGTCGTCGGGCACGGTCAGGGCCAGCCAGCGGTCGTCGCCGGCGCTGGGGTAGACGCCCTGGGGGGCATGGTCGGGGTGGCGGTTGCCGGGCAGGGGCGGCAGGGTGCCGGTCAGCTGGGCCTCGACCAGGCGGTCACCGATCATGGCCACGGCCGTCTCGAACTGGGCCAGCTCGATGGTGCGCCCGCCGTGGTCGGGATCGGCGTCGCGGTCCCACAGGGCGAGCAGGGCGGCCACCGCCCCGTGGATGCCGCCGACGGGGTCGGGCCAGGCGATGCCGCACTTCCACGCCGTCATGCCCTCGTACCCCATGAGGGTGGACAGCCCGGCGTGGGAGTCGAGCACGGGCCCGTAGGCCGAGTAGTCCGCGGCGGGTCCGTCACGCCCGTAGCCGGGCATGGTCAGGTAGATCAGCGCCGGGTTCAGCTCCCGCAACCGGTCCTCGCCCAGGCCGAAGTTGGGCATGACCCGGGGGCTGAAGTTCTCCACGACCACGTCGACCGCGGCCACCAGCTCCTCGAAGACGGCCCGCCCCTCGGCCACGGCCATGTCCACGCCGACGGAGCGCTTGCCCAGGGCGTACTTGTTGATGAACCCGTTGCGGTTCCACGGGTGCGCGCCGACCACGTCGTCGGGCATGAAGTGGGTCGACAGGGCGTACGAGTCGGGCACGAACCTGGGCATGCGCTGCCACGGCGCCTCGACCATGACCACGTCCGCCCCCAGGTCGGACAGGATGCGGCAGGCCAGGGGGCCGGCCCACACCCGGGTCAGGTCCAACACCCGCAGGCCGTCCAGGGGCAGGGCGTCGGCGTCGCCCCCGGCGGCGGGATGGCCGGCGAACGCGAGCTCGGTGGCCATCGGCGCCGCCGTCCCTTCGCCCCCGGCGGCCGGGGCGGCGTCGGCTACAGCGGCGACGTCGGCGGCCGTGCCTGGCGTCGGCGCGGTGCTGATCCACGGCCGGCCCTCGATGTGGAACGGGGCCCCGGGGATCTCCACGGCACGCCCGTCGACCTCCATGGGCTGCCAGAAGCCCCGGGCCCGCAGGTGCTCGTCCCCGAGCAACTGGTGCATGTCGAGCACCGGGCCCGCAGCCAGGCGCACGGCCTGGAACAGCTCCACCACCTCGGCCGTGGTCCGGGTGCTCAACCACTCCAGCAGGGGCGGCACCACGATGTGGTCGTTGACCATGACGTCGATGATGGAGTCGACGTCGGGCCGTTCCAGCAGGTGCTCGAGGCCGGTGACGGCCAGCAGCACCTCCATGTGGGCCGCGGTGGCCACGGTGAGGGCCATCTGGCCGTCGGCCGTGGGGTACATGCCGATGGGGCTGCCCGGACCCGCATAGCGGTTGCCCATGCGCATGAGGATGTTGCCGGCGTGGGTGTAGCGCAGCTCGGTGAACTGGTGCAGCGCGGCCAGGGTGTCCTGGACCGAGACCTCCACGGTCTGGCCCGCCCCCGTGCGTCGGCGCGAGAACAGGGCGGCCAGGGCGCCGATGGCCCCGAAGCCGCCCGCGGCCAGGTCGGCCTGGCCGCGGGGGCCCTGCAGCGGCACCCGCCCGGGCTGGCCCGACAGGTACACGTAACCGCCGGCGGCCTGGATGACCAGGTCACTGCTGCGCCAGCCGGCGTGGGGGCCCTCGGTGCCGAAGGGGGAGATGCGCACCCGGATCAGGTGGGGGTGGTCCCCGGGGGCGACGGTGGGTCCCAGGGGGCCGTCGGCGGCCGATTCGACGAGCACGTCGGCCCCGACCACCAGGGCCTCGAGCTCGGCTCCTGTCGCGGCGACGACGGTCTTGGCCGTGTCGAAGTAGGCGGCGGCGTCCGTCGCCGCGCCCACCTCGCCGGGGGGGACGACCTTGATGACCCGGGCGCCGGCGCCGGCGAAGAGGCGGGCCGCCCACGCCCCGGCCGCCGATCCCGCGATCTCGACGACGACGAGCTGGTCGATGCCTGCCATGGGCAGCGGTGTCTAGCTCGTCCCCGGGGTCACGTCGAGCCCCACGATCGGGGCGCGTGGGTCGGGGCGCGCCGATCAACCGGCGGTGACCAGGTCCCAGCGGGCCGCGGCCAGGGCGACGCAGAGCTCGACGTCGGCGGCCAGCAGTAGGCGCTGGGCCACGAGCGCATCGGCGGCGCCCCGCACCTGCTCCAGGTAGCTGGCCTGGTCGGCGTAGCGGCTGGCCAGGGAGGGCCGGGGGTCCCCGGTGCGTCGGCGGTCGGCCTCGGTGGCGGCGAAGGGCACGGTCGAGCCCAGGTAGTCGAGGATCTGACCGGCGGCACCGGTGTCGGGGTGGCGGGGCTCGAAGCCGGTGTGGGTGGCCACGGGCACGGTCACGTCGGGCATGGCCACGCCGGCCACCTCGTTGCCGTCGGCGTCGATGGCCGAGACCAGCGAGGTGTGGGGTGGTCCCGCCACCCGCGCCGGCCCGTCGCCCACGCCCTGGGTGGCCCGGGGCCCGAGGTCGAGGGGGGCCAGGCGGGGCAGGGCCTCGGTGTCGGGCAGGCCCAGCACCCCGGCCGCGGCCAGGGGGGCCAGGTCGCCGAGAACCTGGTCGCGGGTCACCGCCGTGCCGTCGGCCACGGTGGGGATGCGGCTGGCCGGCGGCTCGATGGCTTCGGCTACCCATGAGCGCAGGTTGTGCAGGGCGGCCCGCAGCAGGGGGCGGTGGTCGATGATGTTGAAGGGGTTGACGCCCCGGCTGCCGAACAGGCTGGTGGAGGCGAGCACGGGGAAGCCCGAGCCGTGCTGGCTGGAGGCCAGCAGGTAGCGGCGCACCTCGGGGGCGGGGGCCAGGTCGCGGTCCCCGGTGGTCGAGGCGTGGGCCAGCGAGGCGTCGCCCCGCCAGTACTCGGCTGACGTGTCGGTGCACACGATGCGGGGCACGCCACCGAGGGCCCGTTGCCGGTCGAGCAGGCCCCGGGGGTGCCCGGCGTCGGGGGCGGGGTCGTCGGTGAAGGGCAGCACGAAGCCGAAGCCCGGTGTGGGCTGCACCGAGGGCTGGGCCCAGCGGTGGTCGAACTCACCGCCCCGGCCCCCGGCGATGTGGATGTGCACGCCGTCGAGCACCTGGTCACCGGCCTCGTCGACGTTGAGGCCCCGGGCCAGGAAGGTGCGCAGGAACCGGCCGCACTGGGACTGGCCCTGGCCGATGACGTGGTCGACGAGCCCGGCGGTCGGGGCGTCGGGGGAGTGGCGCAGCCAGGTCCCCAGGTCGCGGTAGGCCAGCAGGCCGGCCCCGGCCACGGGGGTGCGGGCGGGCCGGTAGAGCAGGTCGTAGACCAGGCCCGCCCGGAAGCCGCCGTCCAGGCGCACGTGGGCGCCGTCCCCGGTGAAGGACCACGAGGCGCGGTCGAGCACCATCGTCGGGCCCATGGGGTGCTGGCCCACCCGCAGCTCGGCCCCGGGATCGTCGAGACGGGCGGGGGCGATGGTGTCGTGGGGGCTGAGGGCGCCCACGTGCTGGTCGGTCAGGGCCACCTGGTCGACGGGGGCGTGGAGCTGGAAGCGCAGCTGCATGCGCCCGGGGTCGGGGCCCAGGGCGGCGGCGGGGACCAGGGGGGCGTCGAGGCCGAGGCGGGCCGGGCTGCGGGGCACGTCCCACTGCCAGCCGCACGAGGCCACGGTCCAGCCGGCCCGGAACAGCCAGCCGTCGCCGGGGTGGATGCGGGCGGTGGGCCGGAGCTCGGGTGGGGCCTGGTCGAAGGTGCGGGTGGCGCTGCGGTTGCCCCGGTTGGGGACCTCGAGCAGCAGGGTCCGGTTGGCCCGTCGGGGGTCGAGGGGCACCAGCAGGCTGACGTCGCCGGAGAAGCGCACCAGGCCGTCGTCGTCCGAGGGGACCAGGGCCAGGTCGACGATGGCGGCGTTGGCCGCCAGCGTGGGGTCCACGGCGTAGCGGGCCACGCCTTCGATGCGTTCGTAGGGGCCGATGTCGGCCAGGTCCGCCCGTGAGGTCAGCTCGTCGTAGGGCACCCGTTCGGTGATGTCGAATCCCTCGACCGCCATGTCGGCACCCCCCCCCCGGGTCCGGTATCCCGGCTCCGGTGCCGGGGCCACCGCTCCGGGAGCGTAGGCGCGTCGTCAGCAGCACGGCGCCGCCGGCGGGGCTACATGCGGCGGCGCAGGAGGAGGGCGGCCGTGCCCCCGCCCAGCAGACCGAGGCCCGAGAGGATGAGCTCGACCTCGTCACGCTCCGGGGTGCGCGCCGGGGTGTCGTCGCTGGCGGCGTCGAGGAGGGCGACGGAGGACACGATCCCGGCGGCGGCGAGCACGATGGCCACCGACTGCCGACGGAGGCGAGAAGACGAGGTCACAGGAGAGGTCATCGTCGCCCCGATGGACCCCCTTGAGTAGGCAGGACTACCCCCCGGGAGGGGTTCCGCCCCCGGTCAGGGGCACCGCCGGCTCAACCGGCGAGGACCCAGACGGCCCAGCAACCCACCATGGCCAGGCCGGCGGCCAACTGCGCCAGGGAGCCGACGCCGAAGCCGACGATGGTGGCCCACGTGGCCCGGCCCGCAGCCCGCAGGTCGTGCAGGCGCACCTGCTCGGCCACGTAGATGCCCAGGGCGCCGCCCAGGGGGAACCCGACCACGGGGACCACGAAGAAGCCGACGATGGCACCGAGCAGGCCCAGCACGATGGAGATGCGGGCGGCGCCGGCGTGGCGGGCCGCCCGGTGGGGGAGCACGAAGCCGGCGGCGATGCCTGCGGCGCCGACCACGGTGACCACGGCCAGGCACACCCAGCCCACGGCACCGAAGCCGGTGGTGATCCCGTAGGCCACCGCGGCCAGCCAGATGAGGCCCAGACCGGGCAGGAACGGGAGCACGGTGCCGATGAGCCCCACCGCCATGACCACGGCGACGAGCAGCGCGATGAAGGCATCCATCCGGGAACGGACAGTAGCGCCAGCGGACCGTCTCTTTCCGTCGGCCACCGTGGGTGACCAGGTCCGACGGACGACGGTGACGAACGACCTCCGACGTCGACCAGCAGTTAGTTTCCCTAGCTAAGTACCTGCGGTAGCGTCACGTCCGTGATGACCGAACCCCCCCTTCTCGGCCCCCCGGGTGTCGACGCCACCCCTCCCGGGGACGACGCGGCCCCGACGGACGCCGCCGCCGACACCGTCGATCTGGTGGCCCTGTCCAGCCGCCTGCGCTTCGCCGTGGCCCGCCTGGCCCGGCTCCTGCGCCACCAGGACCGCGGCACCCTGGGGGCCACCGCCGGCGCCGCCCTGGCCTCCATCGGCCGCACCGGTTCCCCCACCCTGGGCGAGCTGGCCGCCCTCGAGCACGTGGCCCCCCCGACCATGACCAAGGTGGTGGCCAAGCTCGAGGACGGCGGCCTGGTGGTGCGTGAGAGCGACCCCGCCGACCGCCGCGTCAGTCGGGTGGTGCTGACCGACGCCGGTCGGGCCCAGATCGAGGAGAACCGCAGCCGGCGCACGGCCTGGCTGGTCGGCCAGATCGGTGAGCTCGACCCCGACGACCTGGCCAAGCTGGACGCCGCCGCCGCCGTGCTCGAACGGCTGAGCAACCCCACCAGGGTGGAGCGATGAGGAGCCGCCTGCGCAACGGGGCGGGGGAGACCTTCCGCTCGCTCCACGTCCGCAACTTCCGGCTGTTCTTCGCCGGCCAGCTCGTCTCCCAGGTCGGCAACTGGCTCACGCTCGTGGCCCAGACGCTCTTCATCCTCAAGATCACTGGTAGCGGCATCTACGTCGGGCTGCTCACCGCCTGCCAGTTCCTGCCCGTGCTGCTCCTGGGGGCGTGGGCCGGCCTGGTGGCGGACCGCTCCGACAAGCGCCGCCTGCTCATCGTCGTGCAGAGCTTCGCCATGCTGCAGTCCTTCGCCCTGGCCGCCCTGGCCTTCAGCGGCACCCCGCCCATCTGGACCCTGTTCCTGGTGGCCCTGGCCGGCGGTGTGGCCACGGCCTTCGACAACCCGACCCGGCGATCCTTCGTGGTCGAGATGGTGCCCGAGGACGACGTCAACAACGCCGTCAGCCTCAACAGCGCCCTGATGACGGGGTCACGGGTGGTGGGCCCGGCCGCGGCGGGCGCCCTCATCTACTTCTTCGGCTACGGCTGGGCCTTCACCATCGATGCCTTCTCCTACATCGCCGTGCTCACCGGCCTGGCCATGGTGCGCAACGAGGAGCTGCGCCCCGCCCCCGTGGCCCGGCGGGCCAAGAAGCAGGTCCGGGCGGGCCTGACGTACGTCGCCGGGGTCCGGGACCTGTGGGTGCCCCTGGTGATGATGGCCATCGTGGGCACGTTCACCTTCAACTTCCAGGTCGTGTTCCCGCTCTTCGCCACCCGCAGCCTGCACGGCAGCAGCACCACCTTCACCCTGCTGTTCTCGGTGCTGAGCGCCGGCTCCCTCATCGGGGCGCTGGCCGTGGCCCGGCGCAAGCAGATCGACGTCCGCGACGTCACCCTGGCCGCGGCGGCCTTCGGGGTCACCATGCTGCTGCTGGCCATCTCCCCCAACCAGGCCATCGCCTTCCCCGTGGCCCTGCTGGTCGGGTTGGCCAGCATCACCTTCATGACCGCCTCCACCTCCATCGTGCAGATGCGGGCCGATCCCTCCATGCGGGGCCGGGTGCTGGCCCTGCAATCCATGGTGTTCCTGGGGTCCACCCCCATCGGCGGTCCCATCCTCGGGGTGGTGTGCGAGCAGTTCGGGGCCCGCACCGGCGTCGCCATCGGCGGTGTCGCCGCCATGGCCGCCGCGGGCTGGGGCTGGAGCCGCAACCGCAACCGGGCGGCCACCGAGCAGGTCGTCGCCCCCCACCAGGACGCCGTCGTCGACGAGCTGCTCAGCGAGGGCGTGCCCGCCGTCTGAGGGCAGGTGCAGGCCGGCAACAGCATCAGGTCGGCACCGACCACGGCGTCGGCGAAGGCCCTGAGGTCACCCGGCCAGCCATCCCCGCCGCCGGCCAGGACCCGGGCCACGGGCAGGTGGGGGGCCGCCGGGCTCGTACGGGGCGGCCGCCTTGCAGGTGGGGGCGGGCAGGGACCCACCGGGGCCAGGAGCCTCAGCCCGCCCGCCTCAGCTCAGCGCCCGGTCCGAGGCTCGGCGTTCGGTCCGAGGCTCGCTCAGATGCCGCGGAGCGAGTCCAGGTCGGCCCGGTCGAGGAACGTCTTCAGCTCGTCGGGGCAGCGGGAGGACACCCCCGCTTCGGCCGAGCCCAGCTGGCCCAACTGGGTGACGCTGAGCTCGGACGCGGCGGCGAAGAAGAACTGGGACATGTACTCGGTGGGGTCGGCGCCGTCGCCGAGGTCATCGTTGACCTTGGTCAACAGGTCACACACCGTCTGGCCCAGGGCGGCGTCGCCCCCGCTGCCGGAACCACCGCCACCGGCTGCGGTCGTCGACGACCCACTGCCACTGCCGCTGGTCGTGGTGGCGGCCTCGGCCGTGGTGGTGGTCACGGCCCCGGTGGTCGGCGTCGATGCGTCGTCGTCGCCACCACCGCATGCGACCAGCCCGAGGGCGACGAGGGCGAGGACGGGCACGAGGCGGGACATGCGGCGCATGGGGGGCAGGGTACGGCGTTCCCGGCCGTGGTCACACCGTCTTCGGTCAGCGCGGTTCACCCGGGCACATCTGGAGGTAGGCCCCGTTCCCTGATGCAGTTGTGGAGTTTTCTGCCGCCTACCAGGGGCGGATGGTGCTACACGTACAGGTGACGGCAAGAGGGGGGGCCCGATGTCGGCAAGAGGACGAAGCGTCCGCCGTGTGCGGGGGCTGCTCGTGGCCATGGCGCTCGTCGCGCCGGTGGCCCTGGCCGGCTGCGGCGGCGGTGACAGCGGCGTGCCCCAGCTCACCTGGTACATCAACCCCGACAACGGCGGCCAGAAGACGCTGGCCCAGAAGTGCTCGGCCGCGTCGGGCGGTGCCTTCACCATCACCACCCAGATCCTGCCCAACGAGGCCGACGCCCAGCGTGAACAGCTGGTGCGCCGCCTGGCGGCCGAGGACTCGTCCATCGACCTGATGAGCCTGGACCCGCCCTTCGTGGCCGAGTTCGCCAACGCCGGCTACCTCAAGCCCATCACCGATCCCGGCGATGTGGCCGCCTTCACCGAGGGTGTGCTCGACGGCCCCCTGGAGACGGCGTCCTGGGAGGGCCAGCTGGTGACGGCCCCCTTCTGGGCCAACACCCAGTTGCTCTGGTACCGAAGGTCGGTGGCCGAGGCCGCCGGTGTCGATCCCACGGCCGACGGCTTCACCTGGGACCAGATGATCGACGCCGCCGAGGACCAGGGCAAGCGCATCGGCGTGCAGGGTCGCCGCTACGAGGGCCTCATGGTGTGGGTGAACGCCCTGATCGCTTCGGGTGGGGGCCAGATCGTCGAGAACGCCGAACTGGGCGCCCAGGCCACGCCGACCGTCGCCTCGCCGGCCGGGGACGCCGCTGCGGAGGTCGTGGGTCGCCTGGGTCGCTCGAAGGCGGCGGCGCCCGACCTGTCCACGGCGGGGGAGGAGGAGGCCCGATCCACCTTCCAGGGTGCCAGTGGGTCCTTCATGGTCAACTGGCCCTACGTGTACGCCGCCGCCGAGGCCTCGGTCGCGTCCGGAGCCCTGGCGCAGTCCGACTTCGACGACATCGCCTGGGCCCGCTACCCCGAGGTCACCGCCGGCCAGGAGAGCCGTCCACCCCTCGGGGGCATCAACCTGGGCATCGGCACCTTCACCCGGCACCCCGACGAAGCCCTGGCCGCGGTGCGCTGCATCACCTCGCTGGAGAGCAGCGTCGAGTACATGGTGCAGTCGGGCAACCCTGCGGCCCGCGACGCGGCCTACGACGACCCCGCGGTGCGCGAGGACTTCCCCATGGCCGACCTCATCCGCGACTCGATCGACGCGGCCGGGCCCCGGCCCATCACCCCGTACTACGGCGACGTGTCCACCTCGGTCCAACGCAACTGGCACCCCCCGGCCAAGGTGCGGGACCCGTCGACGCCGGAGAAGACCGACACCTTCATGTCCCAGGTCCTGCGGGGCAAGCGGCTCCTGTGACGCTCTCGCTGGTGCCATCGCCCCACCCGATCGAATCGTCGAAGCCCAGGGGGAGCTGCCCATGACGATCACCGAGACCCGCCCGTCAGCGCCGGCCCCCGCGGCCCGGCACCGCACCTCGGACCGCACCGCGCACGAGCGACGACTCGGCCTCATGCTGTCGGCCCCGGCGTTCTTCGTCATGATCCTGGTCACGGCGTACCCGTTGCTCTACGCCGTGGTGCTCTCGCTCTACAAGTACCGGTTGACCGACCCCGACGGGAAGGCGTTCGTCGGCCTGCGCAACTACGCCACCGTGCTGCGCGACCCCGTGTGGTGGAACGACGTGGTCACCACGGCCATCATCACCGTGGCCAGCGTGGTCGTCGAGCTGGTGCTGGGCTTCTGCTTCGCCTGGGTCATGTACCGCATCATCCGGGGTCGGTCGCTGGTGCGCACCGGCATCCTCATCCCCTACGGCATCATCACCGTCGTCTCTGCGTTCGTGTGGCGTTACGCCTTCCAGCTCGACTCGGGCTTCGTGAACCAGTGGCTGGGCTTCGGTGACTACAACTGGTTCGGCGGGCGTTGGTCGTCGCTGTTCGTCATCACCCTGTCGGAGATCTGGAAGACGACGCCCTTCATCTCGCTCCTGCTGCTGGCCGGCCTGGTGCAGGTGCCGGGCGAGCTCCAGGAGGCGGCCACCGTCGACGGCGCCACCGCCTGGCAGCGGCTGTGGAAGGTGACCCTGCCCAACATGAAGGCCGCCATCATGGTGGCCCTGTTGTTCCGCACGCTCGACGCCTGGCGCATCTTCGACAACCCCTTTGTGATGACCCAGGGTGCCAACAACACCGAGACGCTGTCGTTCCTGGCCTACCGCCAGAACGTGACGCTGGTGAACCTGGGGGCGGGCTCGGCGGTCTCGGTGCTGCTGTTCTTCACCGTGGCCATCATCGCCTTCGTCTTCATCAAGGGCTTCAAGACCAACCTGTCCCAGGTCAAGGGGGAGAACTGATGGACGGTCGCAAGACCAGCCACTGGTGGACGGTGTGGGGCCTGCTCATCCTGGTGTGGGCGCTGTTCCCCCTGCTGTGGATGGTGTCGCTGTCCTTCAAGGACCCCGAGACGTTCCGCAGTGCCAAGCCCCATTTCCTGCCCGAGGACTTCACCTGGGAGAACTACCGCTCGGTGTTCTCCAACAGCCTGTTCACATCGGCCCTGCGCAACTCGTTCGGCATCGCGCTGATCGCCACGGCGCTGTCGGTGGTGGTGGCCATGTTCGCCTCCTACGCCATCGCCCGGCTCGACTTCCCCGGCAAGGGACTGATCCTGTCCATGGCCCTGGGCATCGCCATGTTCCCCCAGGCCGCCCTGGTGGGACCGCTGTTCAACATGTGGCGGGGCCTGGGCATCTACGACACCTGGATCGGGCTGATCATCCCCTACCTGACGTTCGCGCTGCCCCTGTCCATCTGGACCATGTCGGCCTTCTTCCGCCAGATCCCCTGGGAGATGGAACAGGCGGCCCAGGTGGATGGGGCCACGGCCTGGCAGGCGTTCCGCAAGGTGATCATCCCCCTGGCGGCCCCGGGCGTGTTCACCACCGCCATCCTCACGTTCTTCTTCTGCTGGAACGAGTTCCTGCTGGCCAACTCGCTCACGTCGACCGACGCGGCCCGCACCGTGCCCGCGGCCCTGTCGTCGTTCACCGGCGAGTCCCAGTTCCAGTCACCGGTGACGGCCATCATGGCCGCATCGCTCGTCGTCACCATCCCCGTGGTGATCCTGGTGCTGCTGTTCCAGCGCCGCATCGTGGCCGGGCTCACCGCCGGCGCCGTCAAGGGCTGAGCAGCCCAGGCTGATCGAAGGAGTCACCATGGCCGAGATCACGCTCAAGAACCTGGTCAAGAAGTACGGCGACGGCTATCCGGCGGTGAACGACGTCAGCCTGGACATCGCCGACGGCGAGTTCATGATCCTGGTGGGCCCGTCGGGTTGTGGGAAGTCGACCCTGCTGCGGATGATCGTGGGGCTGGAGGACATCACCTCGGGCGACCTGCTCATCGGGGGCAAGCGGGTCAACGACAAGGCGCCCCGTGACCGCAACCTGGCCATGGTGTTCCAGAACTACGCCCTCTACCCCCACCTGACCGTGTTCGAGAACATCGCCTTCCCCCTGCGTCTGCGGGGCGGCATGTCCGACGCCGACATCCGCCACAAGGTGGAGGACGCCGCCGCCACCCTCGAGCTGGGTGAGCACCTGCAGCGCAAGCCGGCCAACCTGTCGGGCGGGCAGCGCCAGCGGGTGGCCATGGGCCGGGCCATCGTGCGCGACGCCGACGCCTTCCTGTTCGACGAGCCCCTGTCCAACCTCGACGCCAAGCTGCGGGGCCAGATGCGCACCGAGATCCTGCGCATGCAGCGGCGCATGAAGACGACGACGGTGTACGTCACCCACGACCAGACCGAGGCCATGACCCTGGGGGACCGGGTGGCCGTGCTGCGCAAGGGCTCCCTGCAGCAGGTGGCGTCCCCCCGTGAGCTCTACGAGCGCCCGTTGAACCTGTTCGTGGCCGGCTTCATCGGTTCGCCGCCCATGAACTTCGTGCCCGGCAGCATCGAAGGCGGGACCCTGACCCTGCCCTTCGTGTCCTTCCCCCTGCTCGACGTCCACCGTGCGGTGGTGGGGGACCGGCGGGACGTGACCGTGGGCATCCGCCCCGAGCAGTTCGAGGACCTCGACCTCGTGGACGCGTCCAAGGTGACCGGAGGGGTGCGGTTCCAGGCCGCGGTGGACGTCATCGAGTGGCTGGGCAACGAGCAGTACGCCTACGTCCCCTACGACGCCCCCGAGGGTTCCGACGCCGGGTTGCACGAGCTCGAGAAGGAGCTCGACGGCGAGCGCATGCGCAGCCAGCTGGTGGTGGCTCTCGACCCCGCCAGTCGGATCGCCCACGGCAGCCAGGCCGAGCTGTGGTTCGATCCCCGGCGCATGCACATCTTCGACACCGGCACCGGGGAGAACCTCACCCTGAAGGTCCCCGCCACCGCGTGACGGGCTGCGCCGTGTCGATGGGCTGCGCCGTGTCGATGGGCTGCGCCGTG